>NZ_JBLVPN010000006.1:0-260285 GCF_048286615.1 Flavobacterium pasteuri
CTCTTAAGGTGGTTATTGCGGCGGGGCTCACCTCTTCCCATCCCGAACAGAGTAGTTAAGCCCGCCTGCGCAGATGGTACTGCAGTTATGTGGGAGAGTATGTCGTCGCCTTTCTTTAATCTGAACTCGTTTTAGATTTCATTAAACCCTGTTCTTATGAACGGGGTTTTTTATTCATACTTCTCTTAGTAAGAAAAGTATACTGGTACCTTAGCTCAGATGGTAGAGCAATGGACTGAAAATCCATGTGTCCCTGGTTCGATCCCTGGAGGTACCACAAAATGCTTGGATGGTGAAATTGGTAGACACGCTGGACTTAAAATCCAGTGAACAGCAATGTTCGTGCGGGTTCAAGTCCCGCTCTGAGTACAAGGAACTTCAGTTCGCTAACGCCCGCTGAAGTTTTTTTTAAATTATTAAAATTGATTTATGGAGAATTAATAGGATCCCTTTTATTACCTTTTTAGCTTTATCCATCGCTTAATTTCCTGATCTATTCTTTTCAACGGTTTTTTTCTGATTTCTTGTAAGTTTCCCAGGCTATTTTGAACCTAGAAGTGGTCGGTTAATCGTGTGGTATTTTGAAAATATTTTTGGTAATTATTTTCATATTTGCTGTAATATCTAAGGTAATTTTTGTGATTTGATTACACTCTTTTAGAGGAATTTTTTCTATGATTGAAATTACAATCTCAGCTTTAGTTCCGGCAATCAAAGCAACTATTTTGGTGTTACCCTCCTCTTTGAGTTTCGCGATTACAAAAAATACTTTTTTACCATCACTTGAAATTTTAAAAGATTTTTACAGTAACAATTTCATGCTTTTCTAGAAAATTTTAAAATTACTTTTGTTCAAATGTTTGAATATTGTCATCTTGAGTCTTGTAGAAGTTCAGTTTTGTGTTTTCCCCGTTGATGTTCTCTTAGAGCCAAAAATACCTTTTTCATAATTAGTCAATATAAGGTCAAATAACTTATTTTCTGTTGTGTGGAATTCTGTCTTTATGTTTGTTTGAAGATTCACTGTGCCAAAACTACTTTTCCCTATATGGCAGTGGGATAAAACAGCATATTATTAGGCTTGTCCAATTTGTATTCCATTATATTTTGAAATTGGATGATTTCTTTATTTTTATATTCCCAAGTATTAATTCCCTATGAGTAGAATAGCTCACAATAATTTTTCCGCTACTGACAAATTCATAAGCAGTTTAATTTGATTTATTAATGTTTACACTATTTTCTATGTTGGGAACAATTACTTTATCCCCTTGAAAGGCACTAAATGAAATTTCACCACAAATTTTGCCTTCTGTTCCTAGTGGAAACCAAATCCAATATTTTCTGCTTATGCTTTACAAAAAGTGTATCTGAACCATTACTGTACTGCATATCAAATGATATCCAGTTTCCTTTCTGAGAAATAGCTCTATTTTTTAATTTGCCTCACCTTTCACACTCTTCTTCAGCAATATTCTTTTTGAAATTATCCTGCCCGTAAATAGAGCAGGAGGTTACTAATCAAAATGACAAAATTGTTTTTTTACAAAATCGTTAATTTGCACTGGAAAGTGGTGGTCAATTTGACCGGTTTTTCCAATAACTCAATTGAAAAGCTTTTTCTTTAAAATATTTTTCATAGATTTTGCTTACTTGTTTCATATGCTAAAATTAACATTATTTTATAACTTTAAGTGATGGGTACTTAAGCATGTCAAATAAATATTTGAGATAGTAACGTTGACTAAATTAGGACAAATTATATTTATGCATTTAAAAATTTCTTAAATTTGATTGCGATAAAAAATGTGTCAATTATACCAAAAATTACAATTTAATGGATGAAAAAGTACTTCAAACCTCAACAGAACCTTTACTTGAATACTTTATAAAGAGAGGTTACCTACTAAATGATTTGGAGAAATTATTGGTGCAAGAGAATTTTCATTCACGTCTTTACAGAAAAAGACAGTATGTTTTACAAGACGGCGATGTGTGTACCCAATTTAATTTTGTGGTAAGAGGTTGCCTTCGAACCTATAATGTTGACAAAAAAGGAAACATTCATATTTTGCAATTCGGTACAGAAAATAATTGGATAAATGACCTTGGAAGTTTTCACGGTATGAAACCCTCTAACTTGAATATTGATGCGCTAGAAGATACCATTGTCCTACAAATAGGTTTAGATGATCTTATCTTTTTGTACAAACAGTCACCCATCTTTGATCGTATTTTTAGGGTATTAATAGAAAACGGTTATATTCATTTACAAGAAAGGCTACTTCAAAATATAAGTTCAACTGCAGAAGAACGTTATGAAGCTTTTTTTGAGCGTTATCCTCATTTGATTAATCGTATTTCTCAAGTTCAAATCGCTGCTTTTATGGGTGTTACTCCTGAATTTTTAAGCCGTTTGCGAAATCAGCGTACAAAAGCTTCTCAAAACTCTTAATCTACATCAAGACTATTTCTTAAACTACGTCATTGGAATACCTCTATCCAGTGTCGGACATTTGTACCCACAAATTACAATTAGTAAAAAATAGAAATAGTTATGATACAAAAATCTAAAGTTGCAGTTATTGGTTTAGGAAATATTGGTGCTGCAGTTGCCACAAATCTTGTAAAAGGAAATCGTTCCGTAATTCTTGCTGATAAAACATTTGAAAAAGCAAATATACTTTCGCAAAAATTAGGAAGTCTAGCACATGCAGCCACTATTGCTAATGCAGTTAAAGAAGCTGATATTGTTGTACTTGCCATATATTTTAATCCAATCAAAGATTTTTTAAAAACTTATGCTACAGCACTTGAAGGTAAAATTATTGTTGATCCATCAAATCCTATTGCTCCAGACAAAAATGGTGGTTTTAAGAAAATTATTGGTGAAGACGAATCAGCTGGGCAACTTTTATCTGCATTAGTTCCGAATGGTGTTGAATTTGTAAAAGCATTGGGATCATTAGGAGCAGCTACTCTCGCAAGTGCTTCTTTTCAAACTCCAGAAAAGGCAGTAGAATTTTATGCTACTGACAATAGTAGTATTAATGCTGAAATTGAAGAATTAATTCGTGATAACGGTTTTGAACCATTACGCGTTGGAACTCTTAATCAATCGATACGTATCGAAGTATTTGGTGACTTGCATGAATTTGGTGCTTTGGGTAAAGCCGTTACGCTAAACGAAGCAAAGCTAGTTGTTTAATAAAATAGTAACTTTTTTCTCTGTTTGATGCTAATTAATTTTCAAACAGAGTTAAAATTACTCTACATACTATACAATTTACTAATTCAATACAATTAAATGAGTATACATCAAAATGATGCCGATGGCTTACTTCTGGTTCGTTTTAAATTAAAGTCTACCGACACTAATGATTTTGAAAAATGGAAATCAGAAGCAGTAACTCTTATTAAAACTTTTAAAGGATTTCTAAATATTACTGTTTTAAATAGTTTAAAAGAAGCAGATTATTATCATATTTTGATTCGCTTTGATACAGAAGAACATGTAAACGCTTGGTTGCAATCGGATGAGAGGAAGACAATTTTTAATGCATTAGATTCTAAATGGTTGACAGATAAGCAAGAAGTTATTCAGAATTGGAATATTTTCTGGTTCAGAATTTTTGAAGGCACCAAGAAATGGAAACAATGGGCGGTAACATTTATTGCCGTTTATCCGTTAACGCTTATCATACCAATGATGGTAAAATTAATTGCAAAAGTAATTCCGCTGTATTTTTTTGCAGGAATTATAAGCGCACTCATGATTTCTGGGTTTATGATTTTTTTGGTAATGCCTTTTATACATAACCTTTTTAAGAAGTGGCTTCATGAATAAGATCTATCAAATGCTGAATACTAATTTACTAAAGATTATACCAATGAAAAATATATTTACAGTACTTCTAACATTATTAATTTTACCTGCTTTTAGTTAGCGGAAAGAAATAAAAACCATGAAATCATTTCTGGTTAACTCTTTGTCGACTTCTGGAATACCTTATGGGAATAATCTTTCGAAGGGGAATTATGTCAATTCAGACGATGCTAAAATTTACTACGAAGTATATGGAAAGGGACAACCATTAGTAGTACTACATGGAGGTATTGCTGGGTCTACTTATGAAATGAAACAGCTAATTGATAACTTTTTAAAAATCAACAAGTTATTTCTATTTCCACGAGAGGACATGGTAAATCGGAGTTAGGTACCAAACCACATACTTACGAATAGAAGGCCAAGGATGTCGTTGCTGTTTTAAATGAAGTTACTAAAGTTAGTGTAACGATATTTGGTTTTAGCGATGGAGGTTATACAGGATATTATCTAGCTAGTAAATTCCCATAAAAAGTCAAACAAATGGTTATTATTGGAGCAGTTGAAACACATCCAGGTGATTATAAAATTAACTTGAAAGTTAGTGATATGATGAAATTGGATAAACTGTATTGGGAACAACAGTTACAATTGATGCCAGAACCCCATCGATTACAGGAGCTATTTGATAAAGTGAGTGATGTTACTGCTAAAATGCTAGTTAGTAAAGATTTTTTTGCAACCATCAAATGTCTAGTTCTAGTTATGGCTGGTAATCATGACCAATTTGTATCTACAAAGAGAGTTGTAAATGCATCTAAAATGATTCCCAATGCAGAACTTGCCATAATTCCGAATGCTACACACGCCGTGTTTCTTGAAGACTTTCCAGCAGTGTGGGCTGTTACAAGTTCCTTTCTTAAAATACCTAAAAATAACATATTACAAATGACTGAACAAACAAAAACAATGAACACTATGGTAGAACAAATTTTAATGCATCATCTTATTGCATTTGGAGAAAATAACTTAGATGAAATTCTAAAGGATTATACAGAACAATCAGTAATTATGACACCTAACGGATCTGTAAAGGGATTGGCAGAAGTACGCAAATTCTTTAATGACTTTTTTGAAGTAATCCCCTCAGGTTCTTCTTTTACAATGAAACAAAAAACCATTGAAGGAAATTTAGCCTACATCGCATGGTCAAGTGAATCTGGTTCAAATGAAATCCCTATGGGAACAGATACTTTTGTGTTTGAAGGTGATAAGATTCAGTATCATACCGTTGCCGATTATAGAATTAAGAAGTAGCACCACAAGAAACCAATTAAAAACTTGTAACAAATATTATTATGGAAATAACAGCGGCTATTGTAAAAGAAAAAGGTAGCAATTTTGAATTGCAAAAAGTAATTCTCGATGCACCAGGTGCAGAAGAAGTATTAGTAAAAATTGTAGCTACCAGTATTTGTCATACCGATATGGTAGCACGAGATTTTGTAATGGGTTCTCCAAATTTTCCGGTTATTCTAGGTCATGAAGGTTCAGGAATTATTGAAAAAGTAGGTGAGGATGTACACCACTTGAAAGTAGGAGATCACGTAGTGCTTACTTACGGATTTTGTGGTGAATGTGAAATTTGTCGAACAGGAAATCCGGCATATTGCTATGAGTTTTTTCAACGTAATTTTTCTGGAGCTACTGTTGATGGTGATCACCATCATCACGATCTGGCAGGAAATGCCATCAACGATAATTTCTTTTCGCAATCTTCTTTTGCTACTTATGCCATAGCTCATAAAAATAATGTAATTGCTGTCCCAAAAGATGTGCCTTTAGAAATTTTAGGACCATTAGGCTGCGGAATTCAAACTGGTGCAGGAGCTATTATCAATACTTTGCGAATAAAAGTAGGAAGTTCTGTAGTTATAAGTGGTACTGGTGCCGTAGGTTTATCTGCTGTTATGGCTGCAAAAGCATCTTCTGCAACAACTATTATTGCAGTTGACATTAATGAAGAACGCCTTGCTTATGCTAAAGAATTGGGAGCCACACATATCATCAATTCACTTTCCGAGAATGTGCCACAACGCATACGTGAAATTTCACCAAATGGAGTTCAGTATGGTGTTGACACAACCGGACGCAATGAAGTAATTAATAACACACTTAACAGCATGGCACCAGTAGGTGAACTTGCAATAATTGGAGTTGCTACAAAACCGTTGGAATTAGCAACAAATATTTTTCTGACTAAAGGATACAAAATTAAGTTCGTAAATCAAGGTGACAGTGTTTCGGAAGAATTCATTCCAAAACTTATCAAGATGTATCAAAATAGACAGTTTCCTTTTGATAAACTAATTAAAACATATTCTTTTGAAGATATCAACCAAGCTGTTGAAGATTCTGAAAAAGGAAAAACAATTAAATCCGTTTTACTAATCGGAGAATATAAAAAATAATTAAAAAGTAGTAATTATGAATAAGTCAATTATGTCAAAAATAGGCGTAACCACTATGATGGTTATATTAATGAGTGCATCCGTTTTTGCACAAAAAAAAGATAGTAAAGAAGATTTACTGAAACAAGTTAAAGAACTGGCAGCTGCCAATGCATTAATTGCAAAACACTTGAAAACATTTGATACCCTTGATTATACCGTATTTAGTAATAGAGAATGGAGTAGACTTCATGAAAGTCACGCAAAAGACATTAAGGTTCATTTTCCTGATGGACATATAGAAAATGGTTTGGAGCAACACATTAAAACCTTGCAAGCCATGTTTGTTTACGCACCAGATACGCGCATTAAAGAACATCCAATTAAATTTGGTAGTGGCGATTTTACCGCTGTAATGGGATGGATGGAAGGTACATTTACTAAACCAATGCCTCTTGGAGGTGGAAATTTCATTCAGCCAACTGGGAAAAAATTTAGAATTCCAATGGCAACTATCGGTATCTGGAAGAATGGCACTATGAGTGAAGAATATCTTTTTTGGGATAATAAAACCTATATGGACCAAATAATGGAGAATTAGTTCTTCAAAAAATAAATGTATCCTTACCCGTCAGTGTTTAATGAGAAATTATTTTTTTAGTAAAAAAGACAGGTAAGGTTAACTATTTCACTCAATGGAAAGAAAAGATTTTTTAAAAACTATGGCACTTTTGCCTTTTGGCGTTTCAATGAAGTTAAATGCACTCCATTCTTTATCACAAAATTTTGAAGCAACGGAGCGAATGCCGGTTCTTTTCTTAGGGCATGGCAATCCAATGAATGCAATTGAGACTAATATTTTTACGAAGGGTTTCGAATCTATTGCTAAAAATTTACCAAAGCCCAGAGCTATTCTTTGCATTTCTGCACATTGGGAAACTAAAGGTACCTATGTAACAGCAATGGAACAGCCGAAAACCATTCATGATTTTGGAGGATTTCCTCAAGCTTTGTTTGATGTTCAATATCCAGCACTAGGAAGTCCAATTTTAGCCAATGAAATAAAGAATAGTATTTCATCGATTACTATAGGATTGGATGAAGACTGGGGTCTCGATCATGGTTGTTGGTCGGTGGTAAAATTTCTTTACCCAAATGCTGATGTGCCTGTAGTTCAAATGAGTATTGATTATACACAACCTGCGTCTTATCATTATGCTTTAGCCAAAGAGATTGCTTCCTTGCGAAGAAAGGGGGTTTTAATAGTTGGTAGTGGTAATTCTATTCATAATTTGCGTACAGCAGCTTGGGATAAAATGATGACGCCAGGATATGCTTATGATTGGGCTACAATTGCTAATGAAAAAATTAAGGGATTTATTCTTGATTGTGATCATAATTCCTTGATAAATTTTGATAAACAAGGAAAAGAAATGCAATTGGCAGTGCCTACACCAGAACATTATTTGCCTATGTTATATGTTTTGGCTTTACAAGAAAAAGATGAAAGACCTATTTTTTATAATGATACTATAGTGGCAGGTTCACTCAATATGCTTTCTGTGAAAATTGACAAAAGCTAATGAAAAATAAAATGTGGTATCTACTATTATTTATACCGTTAACCCTATTAATAACAAGTTTTATGATAACATCTCAAGAGGCAAAACCTTCATTACATTATTTAATTCGTCCGCCTAAAATAGAATCTGAAAAACCGCCATTACTTTTATTGTTACATGGAGTAGGTAGTAATGAGCAAAATATGTTTTCTTTTGCTGACATGCTACCTGATAAATATAAAGTAGTATCGGTACGGGGACCAATGACACTAGGAAATGGAAGTTACGCTTGGTTTCAGGTTCAATTTGGTTTGAATGGACCAGTGATTAATAAAGAGCAAGCAGAAAATGCGCGTAAAGAAATAATTATGTTTATTGATGATCTTAAAGCTGTCGAGGAATTTGACCAGAATCAGGTTTATTTGATAGGATTCAGCCAAGGCGGTATTATGAGTTACAGTGTAGCTCTCACCGAACCGGAAAAAGTAAAAGGTATCGCCGTCATGAGCGGACGCTTATTGCCTGAGATCAAACCCTTGATAGTTTCAGAAGATCGACTTAAGAAGTTAAGGATATTTGTTTCTCATGGAAAGCTAGATCCGGTGCTGCAATATGGTTACGCCGAGGATGCTGTGGCTTACCTAAAGAGTAAGGAGCTGCAAACCGATTTTTATACTTATGATGAAGTTCATACTATAAATAGGCAAATGCTTGCCGATGTGACTTCGTAGCTAAATGAAAATTAGGATAGGCGGTCAAAACTTATAATTATGAACAAAATCATATTATCTTTCACATTATTCAGTATGACTATGAGAGCACAGCAATACAATAGCAATTTTAAGATCGAAAAGCTGATGGAATCGGATGTAAGCAGTATGGGCCAGAAGATTTTATATCCTCAGGTCAAAGATGCTGCCGTTACGATGATGAAAATTACGTTTCCACCCAGAGGAGACAACTGTTTGGCATAAGCATTACATTCCTGTATTCTCTTATATTTTGGAAGGTACACTGACGGTTGAAACGGAAGACCTAAAATCACTGAATTCAAAGAAAATAGCTGCTTTGCAGAATCCTACAACATCTATCATAAAAGAACCAACAAGGGAGAGATTGATTTGGTAGTATTTGTTGTACATCTTGGTGGAGATGGAAAAAATCTTTTTATTAAACAGTAGATACTACCTAATCTAAACTTTTTATGGCATCAAAAACTAATTTTCCAGATTCCTTATGTGGAATATGTCCAATATTTGGGATTATGAATTTTTCAGTTTTTCCCTCTATCTAGGTTTCTACCTATAACAATCTTTCGTATTTGTCAGTATCCCCCTGAATGAACAACATCAGACATGAAATATCTTTTAGAAAATGTTTAATATTCCAATTATGGGGAAATTAAACTAGTGAAAATTCTAATTGGTCTTTATGATAATTTTATCATTTTGGCTCAAATGAGAATTTTTACCTTACTATTTTAAAACAAGGTCTACTGTCTATGAATTAGCGCTTTTAAAATGCTTAGTAACGAAGAGGCAGATAAAAAATAAATCCTTCCTTAAAATTCACTAATTTTATCGATAGTCATCTTATTGCATATTTTCTCTAGAGCCCTTTTATTTTTATCAGTTTGAATGAAAATAGTTCTGGATCCAGGCTGAAAAAGGAGTGTACTGGGGTTAAAAGAATGTCTTTACAGTACAGTACGGAATCAGTAACTATTGGTTTGTACCTATAGCTGCCTGATCGGTCAGGAACAGTAGTTTTCCATCCAATGGTTTAATTAACTGCATAGGATATTTCTGTGGGTTATAATCCCCATATAAAACTTCATTTAGCGCATTCGATTTATTTTCTCCATAAGTTATCACTACGATCTCTCTGGCTTTGTTAATTGTAGACGCTGTAAGAGTAATGCGATCCATATTCTGCGACTCTAGATAATAGGCCGATACCCATTTACTATTCTCTTGCAGTACGACCTGGGCCGGAAAAAGTGAAGCGGTATGGCCATCATCACCCATTCCTAATAAAATGAGATCAAATTTTCCATCTTCTCTAACAATACTTTTGATGGATTGTTCATATTCCAGAGCATAATCTTGTGATGTTATACCAGTCTTATACATTGGGAATATGTTTGCTTTTGGTATAGCGACATGATTTAAAAGGTGATGGCATGACATTTTTGCATTGCTTCGGTCATCATCAAGTGGCACCCAGCGTTCGTCACCCCAAAAAACAAAAACGTTATTCCAGTCTATTTTTGTTCTGTAATGTGGCGTTGCTAAAAGCTTGTACATAGCCACAGGGGATGACCCTCCAGTAAGCGCTACCACAAAAATTCCACGTTCCTCTACAGCTTTTTGTGCTGCAGTTACAAAAATATCGGCTGCATAGGGTGTTATTTCTTCTTTATTATTAAAAATAGTTACCATCTGTTGTTTTTTCTTTTACGTCGTTATAAGTATTTGATATCCAGCTATGTCCTTGGCGAGCAAGTAATGCGTCTGCCGCTTCAGGGCCCCATCCTCCAGCCTGATATTTATGCAAATTTAAAAATTCATCATTTTCCCAAGCTTCTTGAATTGTTGTTACCACATCCCAGGCTTCTTCAACCTGATCCGAACGCATAAATAAAGTAGGGTCTCCCAACAAAGCATCTAATATTAGCGTTTCATATGCCTCTGGTGATTTGGTGGAACATGAAAAATAGTCAAAAACCATTTCTGCTGGTTTAAGCGATAAGGAGAGTCCAGGCTTTTTGGTCATAAACTGCAACCTTATATCCATTGCGGGCTGAATATTTATAATTAAGCGGTTTGGCATCATACCTTCCTTTCCAAAAGAGAAAGTAGAATGTGGAACCGGTCTGAATTGAATCACTATAGAGGATTGTTTTTCCTTCATTCTTTTGCCGGTTCGGACATAGAAAGGTACGCCCTGCCACCTCCAGTTATCCAGATAAAATTTCATGGCCACAAAAGTTTCCGTAGTGGAGTTATCCGAGACTCCATTTTCCTGAAGGTATCCCATTACGGACTTCTCTTTTATAGAGCCTTTATCATACTGACCTCTTACCGTATAATGTTCTACTTCTTGTGGTGTAATACGACGTATCGCTTTTAAAACATCTGCTTTACGGTTTCTAATTTCGTCTGCTTGCAATGATGTTGGTGCTTCCATGGCAACCATAGTTAAAATTTGCATTAGGTGGTTTTGTATCATATCCTTTAATGCCCCAGCATCCTCATAAAATCCGCCGCGATCTTCAACACCCACTTCTTCAGCAACGGTAATCTGCACAGAATCAATAAAGTTACGGTTCCATAGTGGCTCAAACATGGAATTTCCAAAGCGGAAAGCTAAGATGTTCTGTACCGTTTCTTTGCCCAGATAGTGATCTATGCGGTATATCTGTTCTTCCTTAAAGGTCTTTGACAATAGTTTGTTTAGTAATACGGCAGAACTCTTATTGTAACCGAAAGGTTTTTCAATAATAATGCGATCCTGTTCTGGATTCGCTGCCAAACCTAATTTGTTGATATTGTCAGAGATTGTTGCAATGAATGATGGTGCTATCGACAGGTAAAAAAGCCTGTTGACACGCTCACCAAATGACAGTTGAGTTGCATCTATCTCAAGTTTTAGTACCTTATAGGATTCTTCCTGATCTATGTCATTTTGCAAATAGGTAATATGGGAAGCAAATTGCTGGTAAGCTTCTGCGGAGTCTACCTTATTTCTTGAAAATGTAGTCAGATTTTCACTCACATAACTGCGAAATTGCTCGTTACTGCTTTGGGCTCTGCCTAATGCTATGATCTTAAACTTTTCAGGCATACGCCCATCAAGGTAGAGATTGTAAAAGGCTGGGAAAAGTTTTCTTTTTGCTAAGTCACCCGTTGCCCCAAAAACAATAATGATTGCAGGTTTTATAGTATTGATGTTGTTCATCTTGTTCCATTTAAAATTTAGTTATTCCACTCTGTATGGAATATCCCCAAGGCATCAGTGCGCTCGTAAGTATGCGCCCCAAAGTAGTCGCGCTGTGCCTGTATAAGATTGGTAGGCAGTTGCTCTGATCTGTACGAATCAAAATAAGCTAATGAGTTCATCAGCCCGGCAATCGGAATGCCTTTTTGAACTGCAGCCTTTATAGTATTCCGGATGCTGTTTTGATTATTGTTTAGTTCTGCTGCAATGTTATCATCGAGTAGTATATTTTGAAGGCTTGGACTCCCTGCATAAGCCAGCCTGAAATTTTCCAGTACTGCAGCACGAATAATACAGCCGCCACGCCAGATTTTTGTTACTGTTTCAAGGTTCAGATTATAATTATACTCTGATGAAGCTTTGGTTAGCAATGCCAGTCCCTGTGCATAAGTAATTAATATAGAAAAATGTAAAGCTCCCCTAAGTTCTTTTAAAACAGAAGCAAGGTCGTTATCACTTTTCGGAGTATCCCAAACCAATTTTTGGGCAGCGAGAATTCTCTCGGGTTTGTTTTTAGACATATCACGCATGGCAACAGCAGCATCAATGGTGAGTAATGGTACCTGAAGATCCATGGCATTCTGTGAGGTCCATTTTCCAGTTCCTTTAGATTTTGCCCAATCAGATATAACATTGATCAGCTTCTTTCCGTCGGTATCTGTTTTTTTAAGAATTTCTCCTGTTATCTCAATAAGGTAGGATTGAAGTTCAGTGCCATTCCACTCTTCAAATGTTTTTTGGATCGTATCATCGTCTATATTGTATCCGCGTTTCATCAAATCATAAACCTCTGAGATAAGCTGCATGATGCCATATTCAATTCCGTTGTGGGCCATTTTGACGTAGTTTCCTGCCGATCCATTCCCTAGATAAGCTACACAAGGCTCTTGATCTACTTTTGCTGCTATGGCTTCAAATATTGGACGAAGCCTTTCATAAGCCTGTTTGTCGCCACCTGGCATAAGGCTTGGTCCAAATCGTGCTCCCTTTTCACCTCCCGAAATTCCCATCCCGAAAAAATGAATGCCTTTGGCTGATAATTCGGTAAATCTGCGGTCGGTATCGATGAAGTAGGTATTTCCGCCGTCGATAAGAATATCGCCTATATCCAAGTACGGCAGCAAGTTTGCAATGGCATTATCCACAGGTTTTCCTGCAGGTACCAATAGCATGATTGCCCTCGGTTGCTTAATAAGTGCTACAAATTCTTTCACTTCTGTAGTAGCCTTAATGATTTGCTGTGCACTGGTTTGCTGGGTAAGTGATAAAACTTTTTCTGTGTCTAAATCCAAGCCTGCTACGGCTAATTTCTCATCGGCCATATTTAAGAGCAGGTTGCGTCCCATTACCCCCAAGCCAACAATACCAAAATCGAATGTATTTTTCATAATGGTTATAGTATCTAAATTTATTATTGTAAAAAAAGGCTGAACCCTATAAATAAAGTCCAGCCTTAATGAATCAATTACTACACAGTAGCACTGATAATTGCATCTTTTAATGCTTTTGCAGCGGCAGCTGGGTCTTTAGCACCATAAATGGCACCACCTGCTACAGCTACATCTGCACCCGCAGCTACAACATCTTTTATCGTATCAATATTTACACCACCTGCCACTGAAAAGGGAACTTTTGCTTCTCTTCCTTCGCTAATTAGTGTTTGTACAGAGTATCCAGGTAATGCTTGTTCGTCAAGACCAGCGTGTAATTCAACAAAAGCAACTCCAAAAGCAGTTACCTCTTTTGCTCTCTGCACTCTGTCTTTAACACCAATAGTATCTACGACTACTTTTTTGCCGTATTTGTTTGCTGCTTCTACAGCACCTTTAATAGTAGCGTCATCTACAGCACCCATAACGGTTACCAAATCAGCACCTGCTTTGAATGCCATTTCGGCTTCTAAAGCACCGGTATCAGCAGTTTTCATGTCAGCAAAAACCAATTTGTCTGGAAAAGCTGCTTTCATAGCTGTTACAACACTAAGCCCTTCAGCTTTAATAAGGGGCGTACCCAATTCTATAATATCTACATAAGGTGCTACTTTTGCTGCAAGTTCTAATGCTGCTTCTGTAGTAAGTAAATCAATTGCGACTTGTAATTTTGTCATGTCTAAAAATGTTTAAAAAATTAATTGTAAAAAATTGTTATTCTAGATTAGCGTGTTGAGGCCACAGGTCTTCTTTGGTTAAACCGGATTCATGCCAAAGGCTCATAAAAACGCTTTCAAGTATAAATAATGTAAATTGTTCAAAAAGAGTTCCTGCATACTGGGCAGAAACAGATATGCCAAAGTCTGTTTTTGTAGCTGCATTAATCAGCAGTATATTTTCTGCTAATTCCGCCAGCCTGCTTCTCGGATCGGCGGTAAAGGCCACAACGCTGGCTTTTTGTTTTGTAGCTTTTTCTACCGCAGTTAAAACCGTTGAAGTCGTACCGGATCCTGATGCTACAAGTAGTAGATCGCCTTCAAGAATGGCAGGTGTAACAGTTTCACCTACTACATATACACTGTAGCCTAAGTGCATAAATCGCATAGCGCCCATTTTTAATGCCAGTCCGCTTCTGCCAGCAGCCATTATAAAGATTCTTTTTGCTGCTTTAATTTTGCGAACCAATACATCAATCTCTTGAGGATTAATCTGATTGGCTAATTTTAGGTTTTCCTCTAAAATTAAGTGTAGGTTTTCGTTTATCAAATTATTGATCTTCATCTTTTTTTATTTATAAATAAGCGCATAAGTACTTAATATCATTCAAATATTCACATCGTTAAACACGGTAATTTTGATTGATGTTTTTGTAAATTTCCGCTTATGGATATTGACTGATTTAAATGCATGACTGTTTATAGTTTTAATTCCTGATCAACAGAATTAAAGCAAATAAGTAAGGCGTGATGCCTTTACAGCAATAAGAATTTGTACATCATTAAATAATATTATTTATTGATGCAAAGATAAATCAAGGGAAAAGGGAGTATGTTATACAAACAAGACTATGCGGTATAAATTTGCGCCAATTCGTTTTGAAGATCAGTTGGCGTTTCTTTTAGTTTTGCCTTTACAAATTTATTAAGTGCAGAGGGAGAACTAAACCCAAGGTCAAATGCTATTTCTTTGTGGGAGAGATGTGAGAACAGTAACTGTCTTTTAATTTCGGTTAAAATTCTGTTATGAATGGCATTTATAGCAGTTTCACCACAATGTTTTTTAGTAATCTCATTAAGTTTTTTAGCGCTAATTGCCAGTTGCTGGGCATAGTACTGTACGGTACGTTCACTTTTATAGTGTTGGTTCAATAACTTTTTGAAGGAGATATATACATGCTGATTAACCCCCGAATTTTCGTGATATATAACAGGATGCTGTCCGTGAATAGACTCTATGAGCCCAAGCAGAAAAACTTTGATATAAAAACGTGCCTGTTCTTTTTTAACAAGGCTTGGGGCGTTATAAATACCCTGTATGTTTTTAATAATAGGAAGTACATTTTCAAATTCAGGTTTGGAAAGTGCGGTGCAATTCAGGTTTGCTGCGAGGTTGACATTATAGGCACTAAGTTCATTTTTCAATATATCAGAGCAGAACAATATTTCTTCAAACAAAATAATTTTGCCTGAGAGATCATTACCAGGATTTGATAGAAAGTGAATTTGCTCGGGGAAAACTATAGAGATTTTTCCAGAGTTCAGTGCGTAAATTTTGTCCTCAATGTGCATGTTTATGGTTCCGGATTCCACTAAAATAATACAGAAATGATCTTTTTTATGGGGGTGTAAGTAATGGTCAATATTTGCTGCAGTTAAGTCAAAAACTCGGAATGACAAATTGGTGTCTTCTGTTTTTTGTATATTTCTCTTGATTTCTAACCTCATTAAGTCCATAGGATATTTTTATTTTATTAACTGCCTAAGATCTCAAATTATCTATCAGATCTACTCGTGTACAAAAAAGTAACGACAAAAGTACGCATTTCCTGATCTTAAAGGAAGTGATGTAATTTGAGAATTATACTTTAACAAGATTAAGTATTTTTAATAGTCTGATTTATAAGTAAAAATTAAAACCCGAAAAAATAATTATTTTCGGGTTTTAATTTATTTGAAAGTATAATAAGATATGGGCAATGCTTTATTTGATGAAAAATGTTTTAGGGATTATACTTTAAAATTCTTCAACAGCTTCTAATTCTATATTCCAGAATTTTCCTGTTTGGGTATTCTCAGTAATGGCTTTGTAAATGCCATTTGCAGATTGTTCAATGGTCACTGGGGCTGTATCACCACCCATTTTGGTCTGTACCCATCCTGGATGTAACGGGGTAACGCGTATATTCTTGTCTGCAAGCCTTTGGCTTAACATCACTGCATAAATGTTTATAGCAGCTTTTGACATGCGGTATGCCGGAGCATTCGGAGCAATATTACGCACTAGTGCCATCGCCGTTGATAAAAACACAATTTGACCTCCATCTTTAACATGTTCTAAAAATGCTTCTGTAAACAATACCGTTCCAGTTGTATTGGTAGCAAATGTGGCATTCATGAGTGCTGCGGTAGGAATTTCATCCCCCAAATCTAGGCCAACCCCCGCATTGTTTACCAAACAGTCTAATTTGATACCAAGTTCTTTTACTTGATTTGCAGCAATTTTAATGCTTTCTTCATTGCAGATGTCAGCTTGGATAATAGTCAACCTTGGATGTGAAAAATCGGCAATTTCCCCCGAGCGGGTTATGGCAATTACTGCAGCACCTTCCTGTAATAATTTTTTGGTTAAGTCAAGGCCTATGCCATTGCTTGCACCGGTAACCAGCACATTTGTAATCGAATTGTTCATACACAATCTATTTGTGGTTTCTGATATTATTTCAGAACCCAATTAATTTATAAATTAGAAAAGCTGTTGCTTTTATTTGATACCAAATGTAGATATTTACCGAACTTAAGACCTGTTTTAAAGGTTAAAATGTAATTTTGTTCATTATACACGAACTTATGAACCAATCGGTAAAAAAAACGTTTCAAATTTTAGAATATATCGCATCCAACGGAAATTTTGTAAGGCTCAATGATGTTGCCCGGGCACTGGACCTAAAAAAGAATACTGTCCATGGTTTTTTAGATACCCTTAAACAGTTAGGATATTTAGAGCAAGATGATATCAGCCCCAGATATAAAATAAGCCCAAAGATCGAAGGTTTATATGTTCCGTCATTTTCAGTCAATGAACTCAAGCAGGAACTGCGACCTCTATTAGAAAAAATATCCAATCTTACGAAGGAATCGTCTTATTTAGCTGTACAGATTGGATCGTATTACAGACATGAACTTAAATGTGAACCCAAAAGGGCTGTAAAAATTACGCTCAATATGGGTAAGGATTATGAAATGACTACTACTGCAATAGGAAAGTGTTTTCTTGCCTATTCGGAACATTTACAGGGAAGCCTTAGTAAAGAATATGAAAAAGATGATTTTACGCTGATTGAAAAGGAAGTTGCAACTATCCGCAATACAGGCTATGCATTGGATATCGAGGCCTATGATCCGGATCTTAATTGTGTTGCCATCCCTATTTTTCATAAAAATAGACCCATCGCAGTGCTTTGTGTTTCAGGGCCATCTTTTAGATTCAAAGAATCGCAGTTCCTTGAAAGCCTGCATATCATGGATTTGGTATTAAAGGAACATGGAAAATATGAGAATAGAATTTGTTTTTACTGAATTCTTTTCCAAGTTGATACGCTAAATAAATTAGTCAAATAAGCAATATAACTTATGATTATTTCTCAAATAAGTATAAAAAAGTGTTGAATATTTCAATTCAAGTATTTTAAGAAGTGACCTTGACTGAATTTAAACCAGAATAATATATCTAATTTAGTGAATGGATGAGTCCTAAACGAGAAGTTGTTGGCGATGATGTAAAAAAGATATCATTTTTAGTCATTATTATTCAATTTCTACTAAACACTTTTCGATATGTAAAAATATTCAGATTATCTAAATGCCTATGCCTCAGTAAAGAGAATTATAGTGGATTTGCTCAAGATATCCCTTTCCATCTCCTGATATCTTCCCACTTGTACCAGATTGCTGGCTAACTAGTCTCGTGCTAACGTATCCAATGCTTAGTTATAAAGCCTTTAGCTTGAATTCTCATGTTTAAGTTGTCTCGATTTTTGCATTTTCCTGTTGTAAACATCAAAGGTCTTGCGTTCTGGGTCCACTTTTAGGTTTTAACTCCAGATAAGAACTAGGTTTTAATAAAGGACAATTAACTTTCTTCGGCTGTGGAACTTCTATTTTGCAATACTATTTTTCGAGGTGAAACATAATTATTTTCAACGAGTATCCTATAAATTTTATCAAACTTAGATTTTTGCTTTTCTATTGTAATAAGGTCTTCATAACTTATATGCAGTATTATTGTGTTTTCCAAAGCATCAATGCTCAGTTCGCAAAGTTTTTTACTGTGACAACTTCCAATTTCACTCATCTAACAATTTTCTGTTGTAAATTGAATAATGTGCATCTTGTCTTTATGATCTACTTTGCACAATCATAAACAACTGCCCATAGATAGCGGAAATTATACATCGCCAACTTTTTAATGTCCCTTCAAAAGCTTTATTCATTATAGTATAGGAACACGAATTAAATAAAGATATCAGTGAGAAAAATTTAAGAAAGGCATTTTATCAGCGATTGAAAAAACGCTTTATAAATGTAAATATTTCGATAAAATTCAAAAAGTTATCAATAAAAACTACAAGCCATTTATGTTTTTCTGTTTAATGGTTACTTGATAGTTCTTTTTTTGCTACAGATTTAGTTTGAAGACGTACATATTGTGCTAATTTATTTTCAACTATTTCTTGACTTCAATTGCTTGTTGGAGAATAGCACGAGAATCGGTACTTGATATCGGCCTTACGGTACGATTAGTAACCTTCCAACCATCTATAGTTCGCAAGAGTTTCCATTGGTTCACTGTGAGTTGATAAATAGAAAATCCCGGAGAAGTTCCTTTACCAGGAAGTTTTATATGAGAGGCTGTTGTGTCTGGCATCACTACGAGCAAATAACCCGTAGCTACTGCAGTATGACCATTGATCGTGATGTGGGGAAGCATAGCTAAATGTGTCATTCCTGCCTTGATAGCCTCGTTCTGTGCAGGTGCATTGACGATTTTCATGATTTCATCTCGACCTTTGTCTTGCCGTGCTGGACCTCGGTCAAAGGTGGCATCTTCTGTAAACATATTTGTCCAATACGATTCCGATGCTACATCAGAACTAAAAGCAGAACCTGCAAGGAGGTTTAGTATTTCAAGTCGGTCTTCAGTGGCTATAATACGTGCGAGAAGTTGTTCTGTATTCAAAGTACTTGTTTGTTCATAAAGAGTCGAGTTACCTTTTTTTTTAGCCTCTACTTTCTGGGCAAAAAGTAGATTAGAAATAAACAAAAAAGCGATATACAATACAAATCGTATATTCAAATTAGCTTGGCTTTTCATTATTGATGTTCAATATTGATTTGATAAAATATCTAAAAATTAAATTTGGTAATCTTCTCTAACTGGAGAAAATATATCAAATATCTTACATTTTGTAATAGCTGTTCCTCCATGTACCATATTTGGAGGTATAACAGCAAGTTGTCCTTTTTCATAGATTTTTGTTTCCTCGCCAATGGTCAATTCAAATTTCCCCTCCAAAACTTGGGTAATTTGTTCATGGAAATGTGCGTGCATAGGTAGAATCGCCCCTTCTTCTACATCCCAGTAACCCAAGGTTAAATTTTCTGTATGAACAAATCTTCCCTTAAACCCTTCTTTTATTTCATTTTGTGGTAGTGTGTCTATTTTTATCATCTTTTGTTTTTTTACTTTTTTATTATAGGAAAATGTGTAAAAATAAAGAATTACAAAAAAAGATCATGGCTTTTGCCAAAATCATCATGTAATACTTTACTTATACCAATGATTTTTTGCTACCAATTTAATAGATTTAATTAAAAAAAATTTGAAAACCTATAAATCTATGATGAGCTTTTTTTGGTCTTAGTGTCAGATAGTTCTATTACGATATTAATGAATATGGATTCCACCATTAACATCAATAGTAGCACCAGTAATGAATCCCGAAAGGTCAGAAGCTAGAAAAAGGCAAGTACCTGCAAGCTCTACTGTTTTGCCAACACGTTTTAATGGAATTCCAGAAATCACATCATTCAATTGTTTTTCTGAAAGTCCATCCAGCATACTTGTTTCTATCATAGCGGGGCAAATCACATTCGCTCGAATATTCATTGGTGCAAATTCTCGGGCTATAGCTTTAGTAAGGCTGGTAACTCCACCTTTTGAAGCAGCGTAGTGAGAACCGCCTACCAATCCACCGCCACGTTGCGCCGATAATGATGATAAATTGACGATTACTCCAGCTTGCTTTTCAGTAAATATTTTTAAAGCACTTTTACAAATATTGAAAGTACCTTTAAGATTAACATCCATTATCAAATCATATGCTTCATCGGTAATAGAAAGCATTCCCTCTGATTTTACAATACCGGCACAATTCACTAAACAGTCAATAGTTCCGAAATGTGCTACTGCCTTTTCTATCACCTTATCGCAATCCTGCATGTGTCGTATGTCACATTGCAGATAAATTATGTCTGGTTTATGGCCTATTTGTAATTCGATAGCAGCCCCAACCTCGTTTGCTATTTCGGCATTCATTACTAAATCAAGAAGTACTAATTTAGCACCATGTGCAGCAAAAAGTTCTGCCGTGGCATATCCTATACTTCGTAAAGAAGCAGCCCCGACAATTACACAGACTTTGTCTTCTAATAGTTGGTGGTTGTATTTTTTCTTTTCGTTTAAGTTTGTATTATTCATATAATTTAAATAGTAACATTTTCGATTATTACAGCATATCCCATACCTACACCAACGCACATAGCGGCAAGAGCATATTTTTTATTCGTACGATGAAGTTCATTTATAGCAGCTTGAATTATTCGAGTACCCGACATTCCCAGTGGATGTCCAAGTGCAATTGCTCCACCGTTTGGATTTACTCTTACATCATCATCTGCGATTCCTAAATTTCGCGTAACGGCTAAACATTGAGCTGCAAAGGCTTCATTGAATTCAAATACATCTATTTGGTCAAGTGTTAAACCCGCTTTTTGCAATGCTTTTTGAGTAGCTCCAACAGGGCCAATTCCCATAATTCTAGGTTCTACACCAACTACTGCTGAGGATACTATTCTTGCTTTTGGAGTAAAATTATATTTTTTTAGTGCTTCTTCTGAAGAAATTAACATAGCAGCAGCTCCATCATTTAATCCAGAAGCATTTCCAGCGGTTACTGTTCCACCTTCTTTCTTAAAAATGGGGTTTAATTTGGAGAGAATTTCTAGCGTTGTACTGCCTTTAATAAACTCATCAGTATCAAAAATGGTGATATTTCCTTTTCTGTCTGCCATTTCAACTTTCATAATTTGATTCGCTAAAATGCCGTTTTGTTGTGCAATAAACGCTTTTTGTTGTGAGCGAAAAGCAAATAAATCTTGGTCTTCTCTGCTTATTGCATACATTGTCGCTAAATTCTCAGCGGTTAAGCCCATTGCATCAGTACCATATAATTTTTGCATTTTTGGATTAACAAATCGCCATCCAAAACTACTATCAAATAGTTGTGCATCATTGCCAAAAGGTTTAGAGGTTTTAGAAATCACCCACGGTCCACGGGTCATGTGCTCCATTCCGCCAGCAATAAAAATATCACCGTCACCAGCTTTAATAGCTCTGTTGGCATGAATAATTGCTGACATTCCTGATGAACATAAACGATTGACTGTTTCACCAGGAACGGTGTGTGGTATTCCAGCTAATAGTAAAGCCATTCTAGCTACATTTCGATTGTCCTCACCGGCCTGGTTATGACATCCTAAAATGACATCGTCTACCAGATCTGTTGGTAAATTTGGATTTCTTTTTATAAGTTCTTTAATTGGTAATGCTGCGAGATCATCGGCACGAAGGTTGGATAAACTCCCCCCTAAGCTACCTATTGGTGTTCGGATAGCATCTATGATGTAAGATTGTTTCATAGGATTATTTTTTGTAAAATAAATAAATTATTATCTGCTTTTATGATTGTTTTGAATCTTTATAGTCGTAGGCTGCTTTTTCAGTTAAAAGCATCTCCATTTCCTTTTCTAAATAGCCCAATTCACTAAGAATTTCGCTAGTGTCCCATCCACAAGGAGCGGCAGTAGAGCCAGCAGAAGGATAATTACCGTCAATTTGTATGGTAGAACGAATTACCGCTGTTTTTCCTTCTGTTGGATGATTTTCAAAATCAATTAGCTTAACTGCTTTTAAATGCGCGTCATTTGGTAATGTGTCAAGAGTATGACAAGGCATTGCTGGGAGATCTGCTGCTCTAAATATTGTAAGCCATTCGTCAGTGGACTTAGTATCAAGCGCCGCACCACGAATTTCAAACCATTTAGAAACGTATTTAGCTCTGCTAGCTACAGTTGTAAATCTTTCATCTTCAATTAACTCAGCTCTATTTGTTATTTTTAAAAATGCTTGTACCTGAGCATTTGTATTGATGGTAAAGGAAATATATCCATCTTTTGTTTTCACTGGTTGGTTGTGAGGACTTAAAAGTCGCAGGTCGCCAGGAGGTCCAACAGGAGGCTCAAAGCTTTGTTGCGCTAAATGTTCTTGCAAGACAAAGGAAGACATGGTTTCAAACATAGGAACTTCAATGCTTGAACCTATTCCTGTATTTTCACGCTGTATTAGTGCAGCCATAACTGTACCTGCTGTAATTTCGCCCACAACGTGGTCGCATATTAGCATAGGAACATATGCCGGTTTCCCATCGCGAGCCATTGTTAATCCAGCAATACCTGAAGCACCTTGTAAAACACTGTCGTACGTTGGTAATCCTGAATAAGGCCCATCTGTACCATAGCCAGTTATTAAGCAATATATTTTTTCTGGATATTTCGATCGAATTGTTTTTGCATCTAAACTTAAACGTTCCAGTGCTTCAGGTCGCATATTGGCAACGACTACATCACACCATTTTACTAATCTTTGAATGATTTCTTTCCCACCTTCTTTTTTTAGGTCGAGACAAATATTCTTTTTTCCTCTATTAAGATGCAAATAAGCCCCAGAATGTTGTCCCGTAGGTGACATTCCCCCAAGACCACGCATAAGATCGCCCGATGGGTTTTCAACTTTAATAATATCTGCTCCATATTGCCCCAATCGCCACGTAGCCACTGGACCAACAACTACAGATGTTAAATCTAATATTTTGATGCCTTTTAATGGTTCAAACTTCATATTCAATCATTTTACGTTAATTTCTGCTTCAACTGCAATACTATTATAATCGTCGTAAATGTATAATATCCAGTTAGTTTCATTTTTTTTAGCAGTCAAAGTCATGGCTCTATTACAATAAAGTGGAGCTATGTGTTTTACTTTTATATCTGTCTTTTCCAGTTTCAAATGAGTTCTTATAAATTCAGTTAAAAAAAGTGTCGATAACCCCCCGTTTACTACTAAATCAGGAAGGCCTTCAATATCTTGTGCATAACCTCTATCTAAGTGAATTTTATGAGAATTAAATCCCAATGCAGAGTAT
This sequence comes from Flavobacterium pasteuri, assembly GCF_048286615.1. Taxonomy (NCBI): domain Bacteria; kingdom Pseudomonadati; phylum Bacteroidota; class Flavobacteriia; order Flavobacteriales; family Flavobacteriaceae; genus Flavobacterium; species Flavobacterium pasteuri. The sequence goes on from NZ_JBLVPN010000006.1 coordinate 23,526, forward strand.
TGGAATAAAATAGTTTCATCAGGAGTTATCTGTTTTTGATGTTCCGTTTCAATAGCTGGTGAATGTATGTTTTCAGTATTCTTTGAAGCGCTACTCGCACTAAGCAAAATATAGGTTTGGGTTTCAACAATGGCTGGACTTGATGCAGTAATAGGACGTAACTCGTGTTGTATTGTTACTATAGCCATTGGGCCGGAATTCGTCGTTTTTTCAACGATATTTTTTATAAAACTTGTTTTTTCTACCACTGACCCTATTATAATATCACCAAAGTAAGACACGGATCTTCCTCCTAAAAGCAGTCTTGGTAATCCAAGATCAGGAATAGGAACACCCAATCCAGGGAATCCATCTTGGCGTAATTCGGATTTTAGTGTTTCTCCGGCTAGCATAAAAAAATGCCATCCCTTTGGTAATATATCTCCTTCTGAAAAAGAACGAGTATTTAAGTCTAACATAGCAGCTACTCGACGCACCATCGTAGGACTGCATTGTTCATTAGATTGAGTTTTAGACTCTAGAATGTTTTCTTGCATATTGTTATTTATTCTCACAAATATGTCTATAAATGTGAATTTGAACAAAAATACAAATTATTTTTTTATATTTGAAAATATTATTTCATATTTGCAAAATAAATAACATTTATTAAATTCTTACAATATGAAATTTAAGTATCATCACATGAATCTATGCACCGAAGATGTGTCAAGATTATCCAAATTTTATCAAAATATTTTCGGCATGACTCGCATTCAAGACGAAGAACATGGTTTGACTACCGAGGACACAGAAAATAGGTACGATGGTCAAGTTGAATTTGTAACCGATGGTACCATAGAATTTCATATTACCCAAAAGGATAATGATGCAGGCCACAGAATGAATCAGTGGATTAATCCAATTAAAAATGGTCATTTCTGTTTTAGAACGGATGACATAGAAGGATTCAAAAAGAAATTAGAAGAACAGAATATACCGTTTGCAGATTATGGCAAATGGGCATTAGCAGGTTGGTATCAAATTTTCTTTCACGACCCAGATGGAAACATCATCGAAGTACATCAAATAGGTATGTAATTTGATTTACGATTTATTTTACTTAAAATAGCAGATCTTTATTTAAAAATAATCGTAAAAAAATCAAAGTATGAAAGACAAAGAAGAAAATGGAGCTTATTCAGCACCAGCATTAGATAAAGGTTTGGATATTTTAGAAGTTCTTAGTAAGTCTGAAAACGGACTGACACAGCAAGAAATTGCTGTTCAACTTGGGAGAAAATTGGGAGAGATTTATCGGATGTTGAATTGTCTGGTGCAAAGGAATTATGTTGCTAATTATGGTAATGTATATACCATTACTTCTAAGATGTTTCAACTGTCACATTTTCACCCGCCTACTTATCGTTTATTGACCGAAGCACTTCCTATTATGGAGAGTTTATCAAGAGCAGTGTCTTTCCCCTGTGATTTAAGGGTTTATAATAATGGTTTTCAAACCGTTATAGCATCAATTCAGCCGCCAAATGGACTTGGTTTTATGACTCGTGTAGGCTCTGAAATTGAAGTCGCTCCTTCGGCATCTGGAATGGTATTGCTTGCTTTTCAAGACAAAATTATTAAAGATATAAGAGTTCGAGAAAGTCTTCCAAATTCATCTGTAGCCGAAATAGAAACTTTTAGCAATGGTCTGGATGAGGTAGTTTCTAAAGGATTTGCGTCTATAAAGAGTAAGCAGTATGCCGGGCTTCATGCTATTTCATTCCCTATATTAGATATGAATGGAAATGCAATAGCAGCAATGACAGTACCTATGTTAGCTCGAATTGATGGAACCGAGCAATTTCCGCATGAAAAGGTAGAAGAAATATTAAGAGAATGTGTATCGAGTCTAAGTCAAAAAATAGCAATATCTAATGTAAACTAAATAATTCAATTATGTTATGTCCCAAGTTAAATATGAAATTTATAAAATTAGCACTATTTTTTGGTTTGTTTTTAAATTTCATTTTTGTAGCCAATGCTAAAAACTCTTCAATTATTGTTGTGCATGATATTTATTTAAACCCTAATACAGGCAACGATACTAATGCTGGAACAAAAGAAAATCCTTTGAAAACTTTGTGTGAAGCAGCAAAACGTGTAAATCAAACAAGTGGAGAAGGAACTATAACGGTTTACTTGTCATCTGGTATTTATGGTTTGAATGAAACGGCTGATTTCAATCCGGTAAATCATATGTTCACTAAAACCAATCGTCTTGTCATTCGTGCAGAAATATTGCCTGACGATATTAGCTGGAATCCTTCAGATATGCCCATAATTATTTCTACTATGTCTTTTTTGGTAGAAAAAGATGATAAAGGAAAAATAACTGGAAGCCAAAATTTTGGTATTCTCATTCAAAATAGCCATGCTACTATTCAAGGATTAAGGGTTTTAGGAGAGCCAGTACATGAAAATCCATCTAAAGGAATACTAATTAGAAATTATCCAATTGTTTGGGAAGGAAAAGATCTAGAAGATCTTAGAATAACCCAATGTTTGTTTTTGGGAGATAAATTTGCTGCTCCCAATCATCTTGGAGTTTTAGCAAATGGTAAAGCTCTTGAAGTGGATCATTGCGTTTTTTATGGTGTAAAAGACGCTGTAGTTATGTGGAATAATCCAGCCTTAAACTCTTCAATGCACCATAATCTTATAATTAATAGTTACGGTGGTATTGTGTGGACGTGGTCTGCCACTAACGATTTTAAATTTTACAACAATGTAATCAGTAATGCTAATGTGCTATGGATTTTAGATAAAGATGAAAAAGAATCTTATTTGATTGAAAATTCGATTATAGTAGGTTATAATTCTTATGTAAACAAAGGTGGCGGTGCACATGGATTTGGTGAAACTGGAAATCCAGATAAACTAAAGATAGCTAAAGATGTTATTATAAAAAAAGAAGGCAAATTAGAAATAATAGAAGATCAAACCAATAAATTTTATTTGCATATTAAACTAGGTACACTAGGTTCAAATTTAGGTGCAGGATTATTTATAAAATAGCTTGATTATAATAGAATAGGGTTTTTGTACAGTTATTAATTTCAGTATTGGTTGCAAATTTGAAAATAGGAAAGTGAAAAATTTAAAATACATTTTGCTGTTTTTTTTGATTATTTATAAAAATTTGTTAAGTCAAAAAAATAAATTCAATCACAAATTCCCATAATTGTGTCCATCTCTTTTGAAAATTTAGATGCTAAAGAAGTACTGAAATGACTAAAAAAACTTCGGTGTTAGTTATTGTTTAATCTATTTTTTTTGTCAAAATAAAAGATTTGAATTTTTAAAATGATAGAAAATTTATTTCAATGATTTATAAATATTAAAATCGTGAAAATATCAATTGGGATCATTGTTCTCTGTGTAGAAATTGAACCCGCAAAGTACTTTAGGAATCTTAAAATGACAAAAAAATAATAGACTTTACTTTTTGAAAAAAACTTATTTTAATTAATTATCCATGAAAAAAACGTACAACATTTTACTTGTAATTTCTGCTGTTTCTGCTATTTTGGCATTACTAATGTTAATTTTTGGAGGTGAATTATTGGCAACAGGTCCTTTTATAGTGAGCTCACTTATATGTTTAGCAATAGGAGGTCGCAACGTTTCAATTCTAAATCAAATGTCGTTTACTATTTGGGTGATAGCTGCAGTTTCAGTCGGTTTTTTTTATCCGCAATATTTTCAAAAAATTGGAGATTTTAAATTCACGGGTTTTATAGTTCCGCTTATTCAGTTGATTATGTTTACTATGGGTACAGAAATGAGTCTGAAAGATTTTGAGGGCGTTATTAAAACACCCAAAGCAGTTTTGATTGGTCTAATTAGTCACTTCACTATTATGCCTTTAGTTGGTTTTACTTTAGCTAAAAGTTTTGGTTTTCCACCTGAAATTGCTGCTGGTGTTATACTGATGGGTTCGGTACCAAGTGGAGTTACCTCAAATGTTTTAGCATTTATTGCTAAAGCAAATATGCCTTTGTCAGTAACTATTGCTGCAATTTCTACACTTTTGGCACCGTTTTTAACCCCTTTATTAATGAAATTACTAGCAGGTCAATACGTCGCTATTGATTTACAAGCCATGATGCTGCATGTAGCTGAAATCATTATTTTACCAATAATATTAGGTTTGCTTGTCAATAGATTCCTTAAAAATTCTGTTAAGAAGATACAATTTATTTTGCCTAAAATTTCAATGTTAGGAGTATTGATGATGATGATAGTTATTGTCTCATCTGGGAGAGATTCTTTGTTAGAAATTGGACCATTGTTATTTTTATCAGCAATGATTCATCATACAATTGGGTATTTATTAGGCTATTGGAGTGGAAGGTTTATGGGTCTGGATGAAGCGTCTTGTCGAACAATTTCTTTGGAAGTAGGAATGCAAAATGGGGGACTGGCATCTGGAATTGCTTTACAAATGGGAAAAATTGCTACAGTTGGTTTAGCATCAGTGATAGCAGTTCCTTGGATGACTATTTCAGGGTCAATGTTATCAAATTGGTGGAGAAGTAGAGCATCTGAAAAAGTCTAAAGTATCATCTTCTAATTTTAGAATTGTAAATCTTTTTTTACCAAAATTTGACATCAAATTATGAAATCAAAATTTCTTTATATCGTACCAATAATACTTTTTATTATTTTTAGTTTTAAGAAAAATAATAATGAAAACAACGGATTAGATGGAAGTTTACCTCAATTGGGTAAAAATTCTATACATGAAATTCTTCAAGCCCTAACACTTGAAGAAAAAGTAAATCTGATTACAGGAATGGGAATGTTTATTTCGGGACTTCCTGAGGGAATGATTCCTGAAATGGATCCTAGTGATGCTGGTATTCCTGATAAAATTTTAGGATCTGCAGGACGTACTCACGCAATCCCTCGTTTAGGAATTCCTTCTATCACTTTGTCAGATGGTCCAGCTGGTGTACGAATTTCTCCTATTCGAGGGAATGATTCCACAAAAACATATTATGCAACTGCATTTCCCATTGGGACTTTAGTAGCCTCTACTTGGGATACTGATTTGGTTCTGGATATGGGTAAAGCCATTGGTAATGAAGCTAAAGAATACGGCGTTGATGTTTTGCTGGGACCAGCTATGAATATTCATCGTAATTCTTTGGCGGGACGTAATTTCGAATATTTTTCTGAAGACCCATTGGTTTCTGGAAGTATTGCCGCGGCTATAGTTAATGGTGTACAAAGTAATGGAATTGGTACTTCCATGAAACATTTTGCAGCAAATAATCACGAGTTTAATAGGTTCCGAATGAACGTACATGTTAGCGAAAGAGCTTTACGAGAAATTTATTTAAAGAACTTTCAAGTTGCGCTTCAAAAAGCTGATCCGTGGACAATCATGTCGTCATATAACATGATTAATGGTACTTATACTTCGCAAAATAGGTCTTTGTTAGATACTTACTTAAGACAAGAATCCGGATTTAAAGGCTTAGTGATGACTGACTGGTTTGCAGGTAAAAATGCTGTTGAACAAATGGTAGCAGGTAATGACCTTTTGATGCCAGGAACAAAGGCTCAAAAGATATCTATTATCGACGCCGTAAAAACTGGTAAACTTTCAATGAAGCAGTTAGATGAGAATGTTAAACACGTATTAGAACTTGTTTTAAAATCACCTACTTTTAAAGGTTATAAATATTCTGAAAGTCCAAATTTGAAACAACATGCTAAAATTTCTCGTCAAGTTGCGAGTGAAGGTATGGTTTTATTGAAAAATGAAGGAGTTTTACCAATGACAACCATAAAAAAAGTGGCTTTATTTGGGAATAACAGTTATGAATTAATTGCTGGAGGAACTGGTAGTGGTGATGTTAATAAAAGTTATATGATTTCCTTGGACAAGGGATTAGAAAATGCCAATTATACTGTTCAAGCAAACTTAGCAACAAGTTATAAACACTATTATAAAGTGGCTAAAGCCAAGTTACCTCCGCCTGCATCTCCTTTTCACCCTCATACAGTTGTTCCAGAAATGCATATTGACACTGCGTTAGCTCAAAAAATGGCATTGGAAAATGATATTGCCATATTTACAATTGGGAAACACTCTGGTGAATTTGTTGATAGAACTTTAAGCGAAGATTTCAATTTAACAAATTCAGAAAAAGCAGCATTAGATGCCGTTTCAAAAGCTTTTCATTTACAAGGTAAAAAAGTAGTTGTGGTATTAAATATTGGAGGTGTCATTGAAACCGCCAGTTGGAATGATAATGCGGATGCCATTTTGTTAGCTTGGCAAGGAGGTTTAGAAAGTGGCAATGCTATTGCTGACATTTTGAAAGGGAATGTCAACCCTTCAGGAAAATTAGCAACTACCTTTCCTGTCGCTTACACAGATGAGCCTTCTAGTAAAAATTATCCGGGTAAAGTTACTGAAGTGATAACTAATAAAATGTTATTAGCAGATACAGACGCTGCTGAAGTTACTTATGAAGAAGGTATTTATGTTGGCTATCGTTATTTCAATACCTTCAAAGTGAAGTCTTCCTATGCTTTTGGGTACGGCTTATCTTATACCACATTTAGATATGATAATTTAACATTGAGTAGTACTACATTTAAGGATAAGCTCAAAGTTACTATTACGGTGACTAATAGCGGTAAAGTGGCAGGAAAAGAAATCGTACAACTATATTTATCAGCCCCAACTAATCAACTAAATAAGCCTGAAAGTGAATTAAAAGCTTTCGGAAAAACTAAACTCTTGCGGCCTAATGAATCTCAAACTTTAATTTTTAATATCTCGACTGCTGACTTAGCATCTTTCAGTCCTGCAAAATCTTTGTGGATAGCTGATGCAGGAAGATATACTATCAAAATTGGAAGCTCGTCATTAGATATTAAAAATAAAGTCTTTTTTACTTTGCAAAAATTACAACAGTTGTCGAAAACAGCTAAAATTTTATTGCCTCAAAAAGCGATCAAAGAACTTAGTAAGTAGTAATGCTCAATCAATCATAATTCAATAACATGGAAATAAGTAAAATTACCGTCATTGGAGCTGGCAATATGGGCCATCAGATCGCATTATGTGCGGCTTTGTCTGGATTTCAAGTAAAATGTACAGATACCAATCCTAATATTCTTGCAAAAGCAATTGCGTTTGCAGATAATTACCTGAAAGAAAGGGTAACTAAAGGAAAATTAAGCGAAGAATCAGCCAGTCAAGCTAAAGCAAACCTTGAGTTTGTAACAACAATTGAAGAAGCAGTCGTAGAGGTTGATCTTGTAATTGAAGCTATTATTGAGAAATTGGAAGTAAAAAGAGAACTTTTTGCTCATTTAGATAAAATTTGTCCAGCTCGCACCATTTTAGCGACCAACAGCTCATACATTGTAAGTTCTAAAATTGCTGATGCAACCAATCGTCCGGAGAAAGTTTGCAATATGCATTTTTTTAATCCTGCCTTAGTGATGAAATTGGTTGAAGTGGTTCAAGGACCGCACGTTTCAGAGGAAACAGTTGGTTCAGTAATGAATGCTGCAAAAAAAATGAATAAAACACCTGTTTTACTTCACAAAGAGATATACGGTTTTCTCGTTAACCGTCTCTTGCAAGCCACAAGACAGGAAGCCTTAAAACTACTGGATATGGGCGTTGCAAGTTTTGAAGATATTGACACAGCCGCCATGAATGGATTAGGTTACCCAATGGGACCATTCCAGCTATTAGACCTTACTGGTATAGATCTAGCCTATCATGTAGGAATGGAAAAATACGAAGAAAGTGGGGATCCCGCTGACAGACCTTCTCCCACTGTTGTTGAGAAATTTACAAAAGGAGAATGGGGAAAAAAAGTAGGCAAAGGGTTTTATGATTATGAGCAATAATAAAAATAATAGATTAAGAAGTTTTAAAAATCAAATTTATCATGAGACATATTTTTTTACTTCTGTTATCTGTGTTTTTTTTATTTGGATTTGAATCACAATCAATTGGTTACAAGGACATAAAAGTCAAAAAAGATACTTCTGTAAAGATATTTGGTTCTACTAAATATACGAATGACAATTTTGTTAACAAAAAAGTATCAGATACAATTAAGAATGATAGTAAGAAAGAAAAATTAAAAGACCGCCTTACTAATGGGGAGGTTTTAAAAGGTGCAGTAATCAACATCACTCATCCTACATTGGTAGAAGTAGTTTGTGAAGCTGGGGCTGATTTTCTTTTCTTGGATTTCGAACATGGTTTACGTGACTATAACGATATTGGACAGGCTATTATTGCAGCTGAACTTCATAAAGTTCCTACTCTTGTTCGACTGGGTGAACGTTCCTTAAATCTGACAGAACGAATATTAGACGCTGGAGCCAATGGCTTTTTATTCCCTCATGTAGAAACAGCAGAAGAAGCTGCCGAATTGGTCTCGTGGTGTCGATATAAACCGTCAGGTGTAAGAGGTTCAGGTTTTGCAAGAGCTTCAATTAGTTATAGTGGTAATGAATATGAACGCCGTCAGCAAGCAAGCAAAGATGTAGTTTGCATTATGATTGTCGAAAGCTTAAAAGGAAAAGAAAATTTATCTAAAATATTGGCAGTTGAAGGTGTTACTGGTGTCGCTATTGGTCCAGGTGATATTTCGATGGAGCTCGGAGTGAGTAATTGGAAGGATCCGAAGGTAGTACAGGTATTAGATGAGATGGCTGCAGTAGTTAAATCGTTTCCCAATAAAGCATTTCTTCGTCTTGCACTTACACCAGATGAAGCCGTAAAAAATGCAGAAGCGGGTGCCAATATGATTCTGCTGACCCATGATTGGCAGCTTATAAAAGGTATGTATTCTGGGCTTTTCAAGGATATTAGTAACAAAATTAATCAGGCAACTAAAAATTAGACTTAACCATTTTATAAATTAAGTCTGATATAAACATTCTTTTAAAAATAATAAGATTATGAAAAACTACCTCGTATCTTTCTTTTTATACTTTACGGTTTTTGTAAACGCTCAAAACCCAATTGTAGGAACTAGTAATGGTAAAATTCAAGGTATAACAAGTACAGATAAAACAGTTCGTATTTTTAAAGGTATTCCTTTTGCTGCTGCACCCATTGGTGATTTACGATGGAAAGCACCACAAATTCTAAAAAAATGGAAAGGAATAAAACATTGTACTGCCTTTTCCGCAAGTCCCATGCAAAATAAACCTCAGCCATTCTTTTGTTGGACAGAGGAGTTTCTTGCACAACCCGAACCTATCAATGAAGATTGCTTGTATCTAAATGTATGGACTACCTCAAAATCTAAATCCAAAAAACCCGTTTTTGTATGGATTTATGGCGGAGGCCTAAATAGTGGCTCAGCAAATTGTCCTATATATGATGGCGAAGAAATGGCTAAAAAAGGGGTGGTTTTCGTTAGTATTAACTATCGAGTTGGAGTTTTTGGCTTTATGGCACACCCAGAATTAAGCAAAGAGTCTGGTCATCAAGCTTCAGGTAACTATGGTTTTTTAGACCAAGTAGCAGCATTAAAATGGGTTCAAAAAAACATTACTGCCTTTGGTGGTGATCCTAATAATGTTACGATTGCGGGTCAATCTGCAGGAGCGTTTAGTGTAACAGCTTTGATTGCATCACCATTAGCAAAAGGTTTATTTCAGAAAGCTATTGCACAAAGTGGTGGTTTGCTTTCTAATATGCTTAGTCAAAATTTAAAAAATTCCGAAGAGCAAGGTGTTATTTTTATGAAAAAAGCAAACACTAATTCATTAGCTGAATTGCGAAAAAAGTCAGCCGAAGAATTGCAAATACGAAGCAATGATCCAGAAGTAGGAAGATTTGGAACAACGATGGATGGCTATGTTTTACCTATTAATTTGTTAGAACATTTCAAGAAAGGTTTGCACAATCAAACCCCTATTTTAACAGGATGGGTAACCGGTGATGGAAGTTTTATGGGTGATTCTAATATGACTGTAGACGATTATAAAAAAGAGGCTCAAGCAAAATATGGCGATAAAGCTAACGAGTATTTAAATATTTTTCCTGCAACTACGAGCGATGAAGTTAAAACAGTAAAACAAAAATTGACATTACTAGGTTTTGCAGGATTGCCTTCCCATCTTTTAGCAAGTTTTAATAACAAAGCAAGTTACATCTACCAATTTGGTCATGTTGCACCAGACAAGCCAAATTTCCCTAATTATGGAGCTTTTCACACCTCTGAGGTTCCATATGTACTTCATAATTTGCATACTTGGAATCGTACTTGGCAGCCATTAGACAAAGAAATAGCTACTGTTTTTTCGTCGTATTGGATCAATTTTGCAAAAACGGGAAATCCTAATGGACACAATTTACCGGAATGGAAAAATTATAATAAGCAGTCAGGCACTATCCTAGTAGTTGATGATAAAATAGCATCAAAGTCAGAATTATTAAAAAAAGAATTTGATTTTTTAGAAACAAATAATTAAACCTAACAACTTTATTCACTAAAACAATATCAATATGTATTCAAAATTAGTAACCGCTTTCATTTTTCTGTTTTTTATGTTAAATCTTCAAGCGCAGCAAAAAAATTTAATAAGAGCTTTTCAGCCCGTTAATGTGGTCAATAAAATACCTTATGGGAACAACCCTAAAGCAGGACATTATGTACAAGCAAATGATGCAAAAATTTATTATGAAGTATACGGTAAAGGTCAACCAATAGTATTGTTACATGGCGGATTGTTTGGCTCAACTGTTGAGTTTTCAGATTTTATAAATCGCTTTAAGAAAAGGTATCAAGTAATTGCAATTTCTACCCGTGGTCACGGTAAATCTGAATTAGGCACTGAGCCACTAACCCTTGAACAACGTGCTACTGATGCTATTACGGTTATCAATGCAGTAACTAAAGACAGTGTTATTGTAGTTGGCTTTAGTGATGGTGGTTATTCGGCCTATAAATTAGGTGCAATGTATCCACAACGAGTAAAAAAAATGATTGTGATGGGAGCAGGGGAAATAAGTCCAGGACTAAGAGAATTTAAATTTACAGCACAACAAGCACAAGAAATGGATAAACCTTTTTGGAAACAGCAATTGAAATTAATGCCAGAACCTACTAGAATTGAGGATTTATTTACACAAGTAGCAAATTGTTATAATAATGTTACGGTGAGCAAAGAGGTATTGAGTGCAATAAAATGTCCTGTTTTAGTAATGGCAGGCGATAGAGATGGAGGTAATCCTGTTGAACGTGTAGTAAGTGCTGCAAGATTTATCCCAAAGTCTCAAATTGCAATTATTCCTAATGCTGGGCACGGTTGTTTCTTGGAAAATTTTGACGCAACATGGGCATGTATTGTTCCATTTTTAAAATAATAATCGTTAAAATATTAAGGGGGAACTAATTTTATGGAGTACCCTTAATTTATATCAAAAGGTAAAGTAAAAGTACCAATCAATCATTTTAAAACCTACCTCTAGATTTTCTGGGGACATATAACCTTCCGGATTTATTCGGATAGATGCTAAACTTGTGTCTTTTTTTTGCAGTATCAGCTAGAAAATTGACTAAAGAAAATTTGTGAACCATAATTAAAAACTAAATATTAACTAAATTAAAAAAAATGAAAAAATTATCATTTAATGATAAACTAGGCACTTTCTGGTTGCTATGTTTATTTATACTTTCAAGTGCAGCTTTTGCACAAAATACGGGAAGTATTTCGGGATTTGTAAAAGATAAAAACGGAACACCACTCTCAGAAGTTACTGTTAAACTATCTTCGGCTAATGGAACAGATCGAAGTACCAAAGTCGATTCTTTGTCTTACTATAATTTTAAAAACTTACCAAACGGTAAATACAAACTTCTTTTTACATTAATGGGACATTTATCATCAACTTCCCTAGTTACTGTAGAAAATAATGATGTTGTGTTTAATGGGCAATTGGTCGAAGATCCAATGCAATTAGATGCAGTAGTAGTTACTGGAGGGAATCCTAAACGAAAAGTTGAATCAAGTGTTGCGATTACTACAATGTCAGCAAAAGATATTCAACAAAGATCGCCTCTTAATAATATTGATTTATTGAAATCAATTCCCGGTCTTACCGTAGAAAGTAGCGGTGGTGATGGTCCCGGAAATGTATGGGTGCGTGGATTTCCACAAGGTGGAGGTTACATCTATTTAGGGATTTTAGAAGATGGACTTCCTGTTTTGCCTACTGGGTATAGCACGATTCCTTCGGCAGATCAATACTATAAATCAGATCTTACCACAAAAAATGTTGAAGCAATCCGTGGTGGTAATGCAGCCATAGTTTTAGCGAACACTCCTGGTGCAGTCATTAATAATATTAGCTACGTTGGTGCAGCTAAAAGTTATGGAGAATTAAAAGTAACATCTGGTCTTTCTCAAGGTTTATACAGAGTAGATGGGAATACAGGTGGTTCTTTTGGTGATAATGTAAAATATAATATTGGAGGTTTTTATCGTACCGATAAAGGAATTGTGCCTCCTCCTTATTCAGCAGGGCAAGGTGGACAATTAAAAGCGAATATAACCTATCATTTCAAAAACAATAAAGGATACTTTAGACTTTTAGGAAAATATATAGATGATAAAGTATACTGGCGTCTACCTAGTTATTATTCTTATGATGGCTCAGGTAAGCCAAAAGCGCTTCCAAACTATGACATTTTCACGCAATCTATGGAAATGGTAGATTCAAAATGGGATTATACTAATGCCTCTGGAAAAACTACTAGTTATGATCTTTCAGATATTTTGCATACTAAACTGGGTGCAGTGGGGTTTCAATTTAATTATAAAACCGACAATGATTGGCAGATAACAAATAATTTTCGTTATCAAACCAACAATACTAGTTTTAACTCAACACTTCCATTAGGAGTACAGCAATATGCGTCTGGAGTTGATTATACATATTTAGACGGAAGTTCTGCTGTATATGCGGCAAGTGATTATAATGTTTTTGCAGTAGCACTATTGCAGAAGAATAAAGACACACAAATTATGAATTTTCTTGATTTTAAAAAGAAAGTAAAAAAACATAGTCTTGGTATGGGGCTTTCGCTACATCAATTTAATGTGAATAACGAACCCAATGATGCTTTCGTTTACTTCCAAGAATTGAAAGAAAATCCTCGTCGTTTACTTATTCCAGCCTTCGGATTTGGAGGAAATGGGATGCTACCGGCTTCTAGTTCTATCGCTATAGCAGATACTCGTATTTTATCCAGTTATATAAATGATGAAATTGCGTTGAGTGATAAATACAGACTTGATTTAGGTTTTCGTTTAGACAATCAGAATGTTGATGGAAAAAGACCTTATTATGGTGTGAATTCAGATGGTACGCCAAATTTTCAGGCTCCAGCTTCTATGAATATAGCTGGTAGAATGGATTATTCTGTTTCCGAAACCAATTGGGCATTTTCTGCAGGACTTAACAACAAAATAAATGAAAACGCAGCCATGTTTGCCCGACTTACCAGAGCATACAATACTCCAACATTCAATGATTATGGTGCAACAACATATAATGCAGCATCTATCAAAAAACGTCCTGTATATTTAGCGGAGTTAGGCTATAAATATGCTAACAATGGTTGGTCTTTGTTTAGTTCTGTTAGTTATTCTGCTATTAATAATGTGTCTTTAGCAATCAATGTACCTACTAGTGTTGGATTACAGGCCTTATTAGCTTTTGGATCTACCAGAACCTTGAGTGCAGAGTATGAGGTGGCTTATAAGGTTTCTAATAATTTAGGATTAAGACTTACAGGAACACTACAAGACGCTAAATATACTGATTATGAGGCGTCTACTAATACAAATCCTATAGTATTGGCAGAATTAGGAGATAAAACCTATAGTTTTACTGGAAATAGAGCAGAAAGAGTTCCTGTTTTAAGTACTGAACTATCTGCAAATTATGATTATAAAAAATTCTACACCAATTGGGGTATTATTTATACAGGAAGTCGTTATACGTCTCCATCTGAAAGTTATAAATTACCAGCATACGTAACCGCAAGAGCGAGTGCAGGATATAAAATGACAAAGTCACTTGATGTTAAATTTTGGGTAGATAATTTAACTAATACCAGAGCACTTACTGAAGGAGATACGAGAGGAGATCAATTTAGAGATTTTTCAACAGTAGCTCCAGGAAGCCTTATGATTGGTAGAACTATTTTACCTCGTAGTTTTTGGGCTTCAATATCTTACAGTTTTAAATAAATATTTTGATAGTAATCAATATAACTATTCTATTCATTTGCATAATATATCCTTAGTAGTGTTATATTAATTGTTAAAAAAATGTTACAGAATTTGAAAGAGGTTGCCTTACAAAGGCAACCTTTTCATTTTTTTTGAAAATAGTAAATGATTAATCCTAATTTTACCTTCATATGATAGAATTTAAACTAGATAAAATCTTGCAAGTAGATAACAAAAATATTTATGTAAAATATCATCATGCTTTTGTAGGTCGTCCAACAATTGTTTTTTTACATGATTCTTTAGGCTGTGTTACTTTGTGGAGAGATTTGCCACAAAAAATATCAGAAGCTGTAAAGTGTAATGTACTTGCATATGATCGAATAGGGTACGGAAAATCAGATGCGATGCCAACTCATGTGAGACCTGTAAATTATCTTCAACTGGAAGCCGATTTCTTAAATAAACTATTGATTCAAATCAGTGTAAAAGAGGCAATCCTTTTCGGACATAGCGACGGTGGCTCTATTGCATTGATTACAGCTGCTAAACATCCAGACAGAATTAAGGCCGTAATCTGTGAAGCGGCACATATTTTTGTTGAACAAGAGACAATTAAAGGGATTTCTAACGCAATCGAAGCTTATAATTCGACAGATCTTGCAGACCGACTTGCAAAATATCATGGAGATAAAGTGGCGAGTATCTTTAAGGCTTGGACGGAGACTTGGACTAGTATTGATTTTAAGGACTGGAACATTGAATACCTATTGAAAGATATCACTTGCCCTTTGCTTTTTATCCAAGGTGAAGCCGATGAGTACGGGACATTAGAACAGGTTAACAGAACTATTAACCAAGTACGCGGATTAACTAAAAAATTTGTCATTCCTGAAATAGGTCACACCCCACACAAGGAAGCTCCTGAAAAGACTTTTGAAGCAGTCAAAGATTTTATAGAGAAAATGGAATAGTTAACTTATTTATAAAATTAACTAAATATAACTGTATTATGCACTAGTTCACTTAGCCTTGTATATATACAAGTGCTAGATGGACAGGCTAACTTAGCCCTCCATTTCTATGGAGTTTTTTTATGTCCTTACTTTTTTATAAACCTCTAAGCTATAAAATGGTATATCCACAAGATTTTACTATTTGTCTTTTTTCTTTAGACTTCGTCCTCTCGGCTCATCACCTTCATAAAGTACAATTTCAGAATGTAGGAATTGTGCGGCAGCTGCAGAGTCGTTCACTTTAGTAGCAGTGCGTGCTAACATTTCTGATTCAAATTCCGTTAATACGCTTTCCCTTATTCCAGCTTTTTCCCATTGAGATAAAGGCCTGCATCCTCTTGTGATCACACGAGCCAATGATAGTGCATCTAGCACTGCTTGATTTGCACCCTGTCCTTTGAATGGACTCATAGGGTGAGCTGCATCCCCAATCAGAGTTGCTTTCTGTGTTTTTGTCAATAACCCTGGTTCTAGTAATTCCCGATCATATACAGGGTAACCAGAAATCTGAGTTACCAGAGTTTCCGCTAAAATTTGAGGAATAGGATTATGCCACTGAGTTCTACGACACGCTTCTTCCTTGAGTGCTTGAGGTCCTTGAGTACTTAACGCCTTAGCATCTTCTTCTGGCATTGGGAAACTCAATTGCCACATTACGGAGTCTGAAGTATATGGCATCATATAAATACGCTCATTACCATTGGCAGTTTGAAATACAGTGGCCGAATCCAGTAATGGATTATTAAGACCTTTGAGTGCTTTCAAAGGACAGATGCCTAATATCACAATACAACCCAGATAACGTAAAGGGCTAATACTATCACCAATGAGTAATCTTCGTACCGAACTTCGAATTCCATCGGCTCCAACTACGAGATCCGCTTTGGCAGTCTTGATTTTCCCATCCACTTGAAAGCTTAGATCAACACCTTTGCCCTCACATTCCTTAAAATCTATTAACTGATGTCCCCACTGTACCGAATCCTGTCCGCCAAGTTGTTGCAGTAACGCTAATCGCAAAGATTGTCTTGCGATATGCACATTGGTACGTTTTTGAAAAGTTTTAGCATCCGATTGGATCCACTTTCTTATTCCCCATTCACCAACAACCTTTCCTTCTGTAGTATGAACCACATGTCTTGTTGAAATCACACCTTCCTCTAATAAGAAAACACCCAATCCTTCAATTGCTTTACTTGCTTGCTGCAAAGTAAGTCCATATCCCTGAGACCTAGCTTCAAAATTATCATCGCGCTCATAAAGGGTAAAAGGAATTCCGCGGTGCAAACAAGCGACAGCAAGAGCTACACCTCCAATGCCTCCTCCAATAATGGCAAGGTGTGGATAGTTTTCTTGATCTGCTATAGGAGGTCTGGAAGAACGAATGAGCCCAGATCCGGAACATTTCAGGCAGGAATGAAGGTGGCCTTTAGGAGGAATTGGAGCCGTCCCTTTGCCATTTGTCTTTTTAAACTGATCTAATGCTATCTGATAGTGGAGTCGCACTTTCTTAGTTAGTCCTCGACTTTTCTTGCCTCTTCCTTGACATTCTAGGCACATAGTCCAGCTTATTTCATCATTTTCCACTTTTTTCACTTCATTATTCATTTAACTAATGCTGGTCATAATTATTAACTTCTATATAATTTAACGGCAGAAATTTACATTTTTCAGCATATTACTGCTTGTGGCAATTGCTTAACTTTTAGGCAAATGATTTCCAACACAAAACTACTTTTTCAAATTGAAATAGAAGGATTTTACAAAGCTATTTATTGAATTTTGTTTTAATCCTATAAAAATAGTTTGTAAACAGATTCGTAAGAACTTCATTAGAAATAATGGAGTTTTTATTTCTTAGAGTTTAGCTGGTATAGAGTGGAAAAAAATCATCATTAAAAATTAAAGGTTTCTTAAATAGATTTGAATGCGTTTTTATTTATCCTAAATTAGGAATATATAAATCTAAAGATATGAATCATTAAAAAGACAATCGAATTCGGATTAGTATTGGGTTAGTAGTATCGGCGAGTGTTTAAAAGAGAATAAAAAGCATTGGGTTTAACCGAAAATGGCATGAAAATTAATCCAATGTCAAGGCACCTAAAATTTCTTCAGACAGGAAAGGTCCACCTGGATATTTTGCCGTATAATCCAGATTCATCCAGATTTGACCGCGTTCATCAACGTGATAATGAAGTTTATTTTTATTGCTTTCATTTACAAATAGCACATTCTTAATTAGAAAATTGACTTTTTCTAAATCAGTCAGAGTACCTATCAGTATTTCTGGGTAAATATGTCCAGTAGTATGGATTAATCGTGGAGTTCCACCTATAGATTTGATACTGGCAGCCATTAATATCGAGTGATCATCACAATCACCAGAAAAATAAAGTAGTGATTCCGTAGCAGTAGCAATATAATCTCGTGCTTTTGGGTCGCTTACGTAGTTCCATCGGCTATTTATTTCTTTGAAAACGGCAAAGCATTGTATAATGGTTCTGTAATCTGAATATCCTTTTATGTCTTTAAAATGTTTAGATGTAGCCATAACTGCAAAATTCCTAATTTTAGGATTTTGATATTCGATGGCATTGATAATTTTTGATTTATTGGGGAACGGAAGCAACTTTGCAATAATAATATCTTGTGGGTATGGATTATCAGACATTGTGTACATTATTGAATTATAATCTTCAAAAACACTGTTAAATCCATAGTTTCCTACAGTGGAACCATAAACTAACACTAATAAATATAGAATGATACAAAACAGAATAATTGTTCTTAAGAATCGAAGGATGATTTGAATTATTACAATCATTATCAAAAACAGCACTACTCTGTCAATATTCAAAAACCAGTTTGGGTTAATTAAATTTTGATGTACTATTATAAAGAGTGGAATAGCAATTAATATATTCAGGATAAAAATAATAACGTCGTCCCAAGGTTTTTTGACCTGGAATCGCTGTTTTATACCCTGAAAATTAATTTCTTTTATTTTTATCATAGTAAAAATAAAAACAGTAATCTAGACTGTTTTTACAATATCCTCAAAAGTACCTTTTTTCTCGATAATTTTAAGTTGAAAAAGTTGATTTTGAACTTTGTTTAACATTTCTGCTGATAATGGTTTTTGTGACCATTTTGTTAACGATAACCATTCTTGAATATCTTCAATTTTTTGATGGTAATTTGAAGCCAACGTTTTATCAATACTTGGGATATCTTTGAATTCCTGTGTAATTTGATTAATGATTGCAAGAGTTTTTGAAATAAGGACTGGATTTTTTTCCAAAACTTCCTCACGAACCGCAATTACAAAACAAGGCCAAGGAGTAGGGCAATCAGCAATTCTTCTGAAAATGCCTTTGTCAACAAGTGGTTTTGTCATGAAACGCTCCCACATAAAATAATCGGCGGTTTCATTTGTCAAAGCTTCAACAGCACCATCAATGGTATTTATAATTTCAAACTGAAGATTATCTGTTTTCCAACCTTGATTATCAGCATTTACATACGCCATTAATTGCGAACCGGAACCTAATCTGGAAATCGCCACTTTGGTGTTTTCTATGTCAGCCAATGTCTTGTAATTTGATTTTGCTGCTACGTGAATCCCCCAAATTAATGGGCTTTCAACATAAACCTGAACTATTTTACTCGGGTTTCCGGCAACAATATCTTTTACGATTCCTTCCGTTAGGATTACGGCAATATCTGTTTCGCCATCACGCAGCATTTGACACATTTTTCCGGTTCCTTCAGGAACGTCAGTCCATTGCAAATCGATATTTTCTTTTTCGAAATCTCCATTTTCTATTGATAAATGCCAGGGAAGATTGAAATGTTCCGGAACACCCGCTATTTTTATTGTTTTCATTATAGGTTAGGATTTTTTAATTCGTACCAATTCCAAGAAACGCCCTCCTCCAAGTATTGTTCGGTCATTTCCAGTCCAATTTTTTGCAATATTCTGTTTGATGCGATATTGGCAGTATGCGCTGCGGCTTCCATAATTTTGATATTCATTACATTAAAACCATAATCCAGCCAAGCAAAACTGGCTTCACTTGCATATCCTTTGCCCCAGAATTTTTCGTTTAACCGATATCCAATGTCGTAGAAATGAATTTTATTATTCACCATTTCAGTGTTGTATTTTAATCCGGCCCAACCAATTAATTCATTTGTTTCTTTCAAAATAACCACAAATCGTCCAATGTTATTTTGGATGTATTGTTCTCTAACAAGCTTGATATAGGCATGTACCTCGCTTATATCTGTCAATGGTTTGTTCCAAAGATATTGATGTACATTAGGATTGCTGTCCATTTCAAATAATGCTTCGGCATCTGAAACTAGCATTTCTCTTAAAATTAATCGGTCGGTTTCTAAAATAAGATTCATGTTTTACTAAAATTTGATGGTTCACGATTTAGCCCTGATAGCAGTGAAAATCCTTTTCCTTTTTTCTTTAAAAAGGAAAAGATTGCAACGTATAGCGGGAAATAGCTCCTAAAATTACACATTAATATCTTTAAAGTTATTCAATCTCGCATACCGAATCATATTGGTGAATGCCTCCTGGTCCAGTTTTGGTATTTCAAGAATGGAATTCAACAAAGTAGTGTCGTATTCATTGGCAGCTGTTGTAAAATAAGGGTTTAAATGTTTGCCAATACTTTCATAATACAATTTTTCGATAGTGTTTTTGTATTTGAAGTCTAATGGATTTTGTATTAAGGTAAAATTGGTATAACCAACTTCCTTCATAATTAACTGCAATCCATTTACCATATTGAAACTTTTATGATGTACAATATTAAGCTGTTCAATATCTTCTCTTTCGAATGTATTTACAATCACTTTTGCCACATAATCGACAGGAATAATGTTCAGAACGGTGTCTTCATTGACTATAAAACGCACATTTTCTTGATCTCCTTTTCGTTGGGAAGTGAAGTGAAAGAATTTAGCCAAAAGATAAAAAACCATATATTTCGAAATAAAATACTGGTTTTCGTTCCCCAACATTTTGCCTCCAATCACACTTGGGCGAAGAATTTGAAAGGGCAAGCCTATTTTTTTACATTCTTGTGCTATAAAATTTTCTGAATGGAATTTGGCATTTTCATACGCATTGCGGTGCTCCGGTTTGAATCCTAAACTATGAAAATCATTGTCAATTAATCCTTTTCGGTTTCCAGATGAAAAAGCAGTTCCAATGTAAATGAACTTTTTTATAAAAGGATGAAATAGATTGAAAAGGGATTTTGTGATTTTGGTATTTTCTTCAAAAATCTTTTCGCGTTGTTCTTCATCGGTAGATAAATTTACGAATCCCGCCGAATGGATAAAATAAGCACCTTTTATTTGACTTGAAAAAGTATCTTGAATTACAGCCAAATCGGTATCAATGATTTCAATGTATTCGTGCAGTTTTGCGATTCCTTTTTCTTTTATGATTTTAGGTGTATAACTACTGGATAAGAGTTCGTTTATTCGATCTAAAGCGGAGTTCTTTCCTTTATTTCGTGCAATAATAAATAGTTTTCCATCAATTTTAGTGTTGATGAAAAGCTCCAGAATTTCATACATAATATGAGATCCTAAAACTCCTGTAGCACCTGTAAGTATTATTTTCATTATCGTTTTGTTCTAAAAACAAATGTAGTTTTAAAAAAATTAAAGAGCACTTTTTTAAAACTACAAATGGGTACGGTTTTGAAAATTAATTTCGCTATCCTAAAGCTATTTTTTCTAAAGTATACGCAATCAATTCATCAACGGCTTTGTATGGATCTTCACTAAATGTTCCCGAAGCACGATTGGCAATGATAGCGTTCAACGACAATGCGTTATGTCCTAAAAGCGCCGAAAGTCCATAAATAGCTGCCGTTTCCATTTCTAAGTTTGTAATTTGGTTGTCACCAAATTTAAAATTATCCATTTTAGAATTTAGTGCTTCATCTTGAATATTCAAACGCAAAACGCGACCTTGAGGACCATAAAAACCACCGGCAGTTGCGGTAATTCCTTTATGCATCTTATTGCTTTCTATCATTTTCTCCAGTTTTTCGGAACAAGCAATTACGTATGGTTTTCCTTTTCGTAAATCCCAATTGGTGTGTTTTACAAAAGCATCTTCCATTTCAAGATTAGAAAATTCGTCAATCAAATAGGAGCGTAGCATGTTATCCAGTCCTAATCCAAATTTTGACATCACAAAACTATCCACAGGAATATCGGCTTGTAAAGAACCCGAAGTTCCAATACGGATGATGTTCAGTGAAGTTAAATTTTCTTTTGGCTGACGTGTTTTCAAAT
Source organism: Flavobacterium pasteuri (assembly GCF_048286615.1). Lineage (NCBI taxonomy): Bacteria > Pseudomonadati > Bacteroidota > Flavobacteriia > Flavobacteriales > Flavobacteriaceae > Flavobacterium > Flavobacterium pasteuri. Next base: position 45,161 of record NZ_JBLVPN010000006.1, read on the forward strand.
CAATATTGACCAAAGCATCCAGTTCGTTGATGACGATATCAATGTTGTCAGGACCAATTCCTGTTGACATTACGGTAATTCGTTTACCCTTGAAAATCCCAGTTTGGGTTTTGAATTCTCTTTTTTGAGTCGAAAATTCAATGCTGTCAAAAAATTGAGTGATTTTCTCCACGCGATTTTGATCTCCCACAAAGATGATATCGTGTGCAATATGTTCTGGTTTTAAATTCAAATGGTATACGCTACCGTCTGGATTTAATATTAATTCTGATGATTGTATCATTATTTTTTTGTTTAATGTTTAAGGTTTCAAGTTGCTCAACTGAATACTAATAACTGAACACTGAATACTTTTTACCCTCCAACACGTTTTACTTTAAATCCTTTTTCTTTTAAAATAGTCATTATTTTATCACGATAATCTCCTTGAATGATAATGGAGTCATCTTTGAAAGTTCCACCAACACTTAATTTGGTTTTGATTTCCTTGGCAAGAATTTTAAAATCCTCGTCAGTACCTTCATATCCTTCAATTATGGTAGTCGCTTTTCCTTTTCGTTTTTCGAATTTACAAATCATAGGTTCTTTTTGAACGTATAATTCGTGAGCCACTTCTTCAATTGGATCTTCAGGAGATGGTTCGTGATCTGGAAAAAGGTTTTTTAATTGGTCTTGTAAGTCCATGTTTTAAAAATTAATTAATTATTAAACCATTAAGAAGTTAAGAAAATTAAGTTTCACTGCTCTTAATCTACCTTAATTTCTTAATGGTAAAAAAACAAAAAGACATCAAGCAAACTCGATGTCTTTCTTGAACTATAAAATTATGAATTATTTTTTAATAAGCCCTAAATCTACTAAACGCTCGTATAAATAAGCTCCTGCAGTAATATCTTCGAATTTTTTTGGATGTTCTGCATCAATACAGCTTTCCAAACAATCCAATTTCATATCACTCACCGGATGCATAAAAAACGGAATAGAATAACGTGAAGTTCCCCATAATTCTCTTGGTGGGTTTACCACTTGATGAATAGTAGATTTCAATTTGTTATTGGTATGACGCGATAACATATCGCCCACATTAATAACTAATTCATCCGGTTCAGCAATGGCATCAATCCATTCTCCTTCGTGATTTTGCACTTGCAATCCTTTTCCTTGCGCACCCATCAATAAAGTAATCAAATTGATATCACCGTGAGCAGCAGCACGAATAGCGTTTGCTGGTTCAGAAGTAATCGGTGGATAATGAATAGGCCTTAAGATTGAATTTCCGTCCTTGGCATACTGGTCAAAATAAAATTCATCTAAACCAAGGTGTAAAGCTAAAGCTCTTAAAACATAAACTCCTGTTTTTTCCAGCATTTGGTAGGCTTCCTTACCTACAACATTAAAACGGGGAAGTTCATTTACTGCAACGTTTTCAGGGTATTCTGAAGCGTATTTTGAATCTTCAGACACGTATTGTCCAAAATGCCAAAACTCCTTCAAATCACCTTCTTTTCTGCCTTTGGCATGCTCTGTCCCAAAAGAAACATAGCCTCTTTGTCCGCCAATTCCAGGGATTTCATAACTGTGTTTTGTTTCTAAAGGTAGAGAGAAAAAATTTCTGATTTCACCATACAATTCATCAACCAGTTGGTCGTTTAAAAAATGCCCTTTGAGTGCTACGAAGCCAATATCTTCAAATGCACTTCCGATTTCATTTACAAATTTTTGTTTACGTTTCGGGTCGTCCGAAAGGAAATCACGCAAGTCAACACTAGGAATGTTTTGCATACTTTTAAATATTTTTTAATAACTTGAAGGTTTAAAACCTTGCACATACAAATGTAAAGAATAATTTTATATTTGAATTTTAAAACTTATAAACAATATAAAAAAATATAACAAAATAATGCTAAACTGTTATATTTTTTTATCTTTGAACCATACAAAAAAACCGTAAAAATGATCTTCGATAGAAAAAATCTTACTGACAATCAATTATTAGATTTATATAAAAGAATCCTCAAGCCAAGACTGATAGAAGAAAAAATGTTGATTCTTATTCGTCAAGGAAAGGTGTCCAAATGGTTTTCCGGAATTGGTCAAGAAGCTATTTCTGTTGGAGTAACAGCAGTTTTAGATTCAGATGAATACATTTTGCCAATGCACAGAAATCTTGGTGTTTTCACCGGAAGAGACATTCCGTTGTACCGCCTTTTTTCGCAATGGCAAGGTAAAGCTAATGGTTTTACTAAAGGTCGTGATCGCAGTTTTCACTTTGGAACACAACAATACAAGATTATTGGAATGATATCGCATTTAGGTCCGCAATTGGGCGTAGCTGACGGAATTGCTTTAGCCAATAAACTAAAGAAAAACGGAAAAGTAACCGCAGTTTTTACTGGCGAAGGAGCAACAAGTGAAGGCGATTTTCATGAAGCGTTGAATATTGCTTCTGTTTGGGAATTACCGGTGCTATTTGTCATCGAAAATAATGGTTATGGATTGTCAACTCCTACAAACGAGCAATACCGTTGTGAAAACTTGGCCGATAAAGGGATTGGTTACGGAATAGAGAGTCATATTATAGACGGGAACAATATTCTTGAAGTATTTAATTTATTATCTGAATTGAAAGCTTCGATGATAGAAAATCCACGTCCTGTTTTATTGGAATTCAAAACCTTCAGAATGCGCGGGCACGAAGAGGCGAGTGGAACCAAATATGTTCCGCAAGAGTTAATGGATATGTGGGCGATTAAAGATCCCGTAGAAAATTATAGAAAGTATTTAGCAGAAAACGGAGTTCTTACAGCTGATTTTGATGCGGCTTTACATGCTGAAATAAAGAATGATATCGATGAAAGTCTGGCTATTGCCAATGCTGAACCAGAAATTGAAGCCTCTTTAAGTGAAGAGCTAAATGATGTTTACAAACCGTATGTATTTGAACAAGTTAAACCTTCAGAAGAAAAAGAAAATATTCGTTTTATAGATGCGATTTCGGCCAGTTTGAGACAATCAATGGAACGCCATGAAAACTCCGTAATCATGGGTCAGGATATCGCTGAATATGGCGGTGCTTTCAAAATCACTGATGGTTTTGTAGCGCAGTTTGGTAAAGAACGTGTTATCAATACGCCCATTTGTGAAAGTGCAGTAGTTTCGGCAGGAATGGGATTATCGATTAATGGGTATAAAGCGATTGTGGAAATGCAGTTTGCTGATTTTGTTTCGACAGGTTTCAATCCAATTGTCAATTTATTGGCCAAATCACATTACCGATGGTTAGAAAAAGCAGATGTTGTAGTCCGAATGCCTTGTGGTGGAGGAACCCAAGCGGGACCTTTTCATTCGCAAACTAATGAAGCTTGGTTTACCAAAACACCAGGTTTAAAAGTGGTTTACCCAGCATTTCCTTATGATGCAAAAGGATTGTTGAATACTTCCATAAACGACCCGAATCCTGTATTGTTTTTTGAACACAAGCAATTGTACAGAAGCGTTTACCAAGATGTTCCAAAAGAATATTATACAATTCCATTAGGAAAAGCGGCTTTATTGAAAGAAGGAAATGATGTTACAATTATTTCGTTTGGAGCAGCAGTGCATTGGGCTTTGGAAACTTTAACAAAAAATCCTGAAATTTCGGCTGATTTGTTGGATTTGAGAACTTTACAACCTTTGGATACCGAAGCTATTTTCGCATCGGTAAAGAAAACGGGAAGAGTAATTATTTATCAGGAAGACAGCATGTTTGGAGGAGTTGCAAGTGATATATCGGCTATGATAATGGAAAACTGTTTCAAATATCTTGATGCACCAGTAAAACGTGTGGCAAGTTTAGACTCGCCAATTCCGTTTACAAAAGCATTAGAAGATCAATATTTGCCAAAAGGTAGATTTGAAAATGATCTTAAAGAACTCTTGGCATACTGATAGTTAGAATTATGATTAGGTTATTTTTAGTGTTTTAATTCTAAAAATAACCTAATATCCAATAGATAATTATAAAAATAAGAATTGTGCCAAAACAGCCTCCACCTAATTTTTTCGCACCGTAACCTGCAAGTATTGTTTTAAAAAATCCATTCATAATTTTAAAAATTTAAGTATTCCTTAAAGGTAATGAATATTTTATTAAAGTAGTCCTTAAGTTTAATTCTAGAAATATTTTATTACTTAGAGTTAATTCTTTGAGAGATATTATTTTATTATAAAATTTAGTTTAAAGAAATTGTATTTTTAAAAAATCAAAATCTTATCGATTGATTAATTTTGCTTTCTCCTTAAGAATATCACTGATTTTTCGATTTTCAATTTTGCTTTCGAGCCAAGAAATAATATCCAAATAGAGGAAAGCTCTTTTTTCGTACGTATTTGTTTCCAATTCTATAAAGCGCGCTCTCATTTTTAAAAACTCTTTTTTGATATCTGTAGGATAAATGGAGTTTAAATTCTTCATAAACTTAATGATTTCTTTTTGCACTTCATGTAAATCATTCATTTTGATAAGGAATTTATAAGTGTTTTTCAACTGATTTTCCAGATAATAATCTTTACCTAATTCATAATGCGCAATCAAACAGAGTATTCTGGCAAAACACATCAAATCTTCTCGCATCGAAAGATTTTTGTTGTTTATGATTTTTTCTAAATAAAAAATACACTCCGCATATTTTTCGTTCCCAAAATAAATTGACGCAAATTTATAATAGAACAACATTTCGTGATGTTCATCAAGATGGTCCGTGTGAATTTTTAATTTATTTAATACTTCAGGAATTAAGTATTCGCTTTCTGCAAAAGTACCTTCCAGAATATGGTAATTCAATTTATTATTATAGACATATAAAAATGATAATGACGCAATGTTATCATTTACCGGGAAATGAGAATCTTTAATCGTATCTTCTAAAAGTTCTAAATACTTTTTGAATTTTGATTTGTATTTCAACATGTATAAAGATTCTAATAAATAATGGTTTCCCTTTAGGAAAAATACAGGATTTAAATGAATCATGCTTGGATTATCATAAAACAGAGCCACCCATTTTAAAGAATATTTATAGCAAGAAAGGAAATCTTGCACCAGAAAACTTCTCCAAAGATTGGCGTTATAAAACCAGTATTTTTCCCTAAATCCGAATTTTTTCTCATCAAATTTAGAAATATGCTTATGGAAATAATCGTCTATATATTTGTATTCTTCGTCACTTTTAACATAACCGGTTTTAAGCATTATACCATACAGTTGTAGGGATAAATTAGATAATTTACTGGAAATTGTATTGCGATAATTTAATTCTTTTGCCTGAATGACCAATTCGTCAGCACGTCCTTGAATACTTCGGGTTATGTATTGTGATTCAATAAGTTTTTCGAATTCCACAATTTCATATGCCATGAGTTTTTCGTCATTCTCCAAAGCTAAAATTTTTGTTTTATCCAAGATTTTTAAACTTTGCTTGTACAACCCTTTATTGTATAATATCGCAGCAAAATCAATTTGTTCTCTAAGCTGATATCGAATGTTTTGACTGGGAATATTCAATCGTATGCTCACTAAAATTTGTTTGTACAAATATGATTTTAGATTCGATAATTGTACTTTTTTAATGATACCGCTTTTCAGAATAAGTTTCTCATCATAGACTTCTGATTTGTCTAAAATATTGAATAATTCGATGAATTTTGTATTAGAACTAGTTTCTAATCGGCTTGCAAAAATCTTAAATTGTCTTTTTTCAGATTTTGAAAGCGATTTTATTAATACAAATAAGAAATCTTTTTGATGGTTAGCCATTGTAAAATATAGTAGCTTAATATTTTGTTTTTCAGTCGCTTACAAAGTTATTATTTGTTTTATAAGCAGTATATTTCATTAAATTGAGTTTTATAATAAAGTAATGAAAGATATTTTTGTTATCAAGATGTGAAATTACATTAAATAAATGAAAATGAATAGAGAGAAAGTTCAAATTTTTGATACCACTTTAAGAGATGGCGAACAGGTCCCAGGATGTAAATTAGATACCAATCAAAAACTAGTTATTGCAAATCGACTGGACGAAATGGGTGTTGACATTATAGAAGCTGGTTTTCCTGTTTCTAGTCCAGGTGATTTTTTATCTGTTTCAGAAATAAGTAAAGTTATTAAAAATGCAGTTGTCTGTGGATTAACAAGAGCAGTGAAAAATGATATTGATGTTGCTGCAGAAGCTTTAAAACATGCAAAAAGACCTCGTATACATACTGGAATTGGAACTTCTGATTCGCACATAATACACAAGCTAAACACAACTAGAGAAGATATTATTGCAAGAGCAAAATTTGCCGTTTCACATGCTAAATCATATGTGGAAGATGTAGAGTTTTATGCTGAAGATGCTGGTAGAACGGACAATGAATTTTTGGCTCGAGTCTGCGAAGAAGTAATAAAATCAGGTGCTACCGTACTTAATATTCCAGATACAACAGGGTATTGTTTACCGGAGGAATATGGTGCAAAAATTAAGTATTTAAAAGAAAACGTAAAAGGGATTGAAAACGTAATCTTGTCTTGTCATTGTCATAATGATTTAGGAATGGCTACAGCTAATTCAATTGCAGGAGCAGTAAATGGAGCGAGACAAATAGAATGTACGATAAATGGAATAGGTGAAAGAGCTGGAAATACTGCTCTTGAAGAAGTAGTGATGATTTTCAAACAACATCCATATTTGAATTTAGATACGAATATCAATACTCGTCAACTAAATGAAATGAGCCGATTGGTTTCTGAAAGTATGGGAATGATGGTGCAACCTAATAAAGCGATTGTTGGTGCTAATGCTTTTGCACACAGCTCCGGAATTCATCAAGATGGTGTGATAAAAAATAGAGCGACTTATGAAATCATGGACCCTTTAGAAGTAGGTGTAAATGAATCATCCATAGTTCTTACGGCCAGAAGTGGTAGAGCAGCATTGGCCTATAGAGCAAAAAAAGTAGGTTATGAACTAACAAAAGTACAATTAGATGTTGTTTATGTGGAGTTTTTAAAGTTTGCTGACATTAAAAAAGAAGTGCTTGATGATGATATTCATCAAATAATTGAAGCTTGTAAAATGAATAAGGAATTAATCCTTAACTAAAATATTTTGATTTCTAATAAAATCTAAATCCTACTATTATGAACTTAAAAATAGCAGTACTTTCAGGAGACGGGATAGGTCCGGAGGTAATCTTACAAGCAAAAAAAGCATTGTATGCAATAGGTGTTGTTTTTGATCATGAGTTTGTTTTTGAAGATGCCCTTATAGGTGCTGTTGCTATTGAAAAAACAGGAAATCCTTTGCCGAAACAAACATTGAACCTTTGTTTGAATACAGATGCTATATTGTTTGGAGCAGTTGATGATTCAAAATATGATACCCAATCAGATTCAAAATCACTACCTATACAAGGGTTGCTAAAATTGAGACAAGCACTAGGATTGTATGCTAATATAAGACCTATCAAACCATATAATGACCTATTAGATTTATCTCCTTTGAAAAGAAAAATAATTGAAGGGGCTGATTTTATAATTTTCAGAGAAATTTCTGGAGGATCTTATTTCAGTGAAAAAAAGATTAACGAACAAGGCACTTTAGCTTCTGATTTATGCGAGTATTCCGAAGAAGAAATTATTCGCATCAGTCATTTGGCTTTTAGAACTGCACAAAAAAGAAAAAAGAAATTGACTTTGGTAGACAAAGCCAGTATTCTTGAAACGTCAAGATTGTGGAGAAAAGTAGTAACAGAAATTGCTGAGGGATATCCTGATGTAACTCTAGAATTTCTTTTGGTGGATAATGCTGCAATGCAAATCATCATTAATCCAAAGCAATTTGATGTCATTTTGACCGAAAACTTATTTGGTGATATTTTATCGGATGAAGCAAGTGTAATTACAGGTTCAATTGGATTATTACCATCCGCATCTTTAGGAAATTCAAATGCACTTTTTGAGCCTATTCATGGATCTTATCCAGAAGCTAAAAGAAAAAATATTGCTAATCCTATTGCTTCAATAGTATCAGCAGCAATGCTTTTGGAACATTTTGGTCTTCATATCGAATCGCAAAAAGTATACGAAGCGGTTCATAAAGCAATCGAATTAAATGTCGTCACTGCCGACTTAAATCCGTATTCAAAATTTGGCACTAATGAAGTGGGAGATTTTGTTTCGAATTATATTCTAAGCAAAGACGACTTATATTTTAAAAGTGACAATGTCTACATAGGCCAATCGACCATAGTTTAAAAAATAAATAATTGATGGTACCTATAATTTTTCAGAAAAACATAATACCTACAAACTAACATAATAATGGAATTAAATAAATACAGCAAAATAATCACGCAAGATGAAACACAACCAGCTTCTCAGGCCATGTTGTACGGAATTGGATTAACTGAAGAAGATCTTAAAAAAGCGCAAATAGGAATTGTGAGTATGGGTTACGATGGAAACCCTTGTAATATGCACTTAAACGATTTGGCTAAAGATATTAAGACTGGCGTCTGGGCAGTAGATTTAGTTGGTTTGATTTTTAATACTATTGGTGTCAGTGATGGAATTTCAAATGGTAATGATGGAATGCGTTTTTCTTTAGTTTCCCGTGATGTAATTGCAGATTCTATTGAAACGGTTATGGGTGCACAATGGTATGATGGAATGATTGCTGTTCCAGGTTGTGATAAAAATATGCCAGGAGCGCTAATGGCTATGGGTAGAGTCAATCGTCCTTCTATTATGGTTTATGGAGGATCTATTCACCCAGGAAAATGGAAAGGTGAGGATTTGAATATTGTTTCTGCTTTTGAAGCATTAGGAAAAAAATTCAATAACACTATTACACCTGAAGATTTTAAAGGTGTGATTCAAAATGCTTGTCCAGGTGCCGGTGCTTGCGGTGGAATGTATACAGCTAACACCATGTCATCAGCTATTGAAGCTTTAGGAATGAGTTTACCTTACAGTTCTTCTAATCCTGCTTTGAGTCCAGAAAAAAAACAAGAATGTGCTGATGCTGGTAAAGCCATCAGAATATTATTGGAAAAAGACATCAAGCCTAGAGACATTATGACTCGTAAAGCATTCGAAAATGCGATTACAATCGTGGCTGTCTTAGGAGGTTCTACGAATGCGGTTATGCACTTAATTGCAATGGCACATTCAGTAGGTGTTGATCTTACCTTAAAAGATTTCCAAGATATTAGTGATAAAACTCCATTACTTGCTGACTTGAAACCAAGCGGTAAATACTTAATGGAAGACTTACATAATGTAGGTGGAGTTCCAGGAGTAATGAAATATTTATTGAAAGAAGGTTTCTTACATGGAGATTGTTTAACGGTAACCGGAAAAACAATTGCTGAAAACTTAGCTTCTGTTCCTGATTTGAATGATGGACAACAAGTGATTCATGAAATCCAAAAAGCATTAAAAGCTACTGGAAATATTCAAATTTTATATGGAAACATTGCTTCAGAAGGGTGTGTGGCTAAAATTAGCGGTAAAGAAGGGGAGTTTTTTGAAGGTACTGCAGTAGTTTTTGAAAACGAACACGATGTGATTAAAGGGATTAGAGGAGGAGAAGTAAAACCAGGAAATGTGGTTATTATTCGTTACTGTGGTCCAAAAGGAGGTCCAGGTATGCCTGAAATGCTTAAACCAACATCTGCAATTATGGGAGCTGGCTTAGGAAGTACAGTCGCTTTAATTACTGACGGACGATTTTCTGGAGGTTCTCACGGTTTTGTAGTAGGACATGTTACTCCAGAAGCTTATGAAGGCGGAGGAATTGCTTTAATAGAAAACGGAGATGTGATTTCAATTGATGCTGTAAAAAACACCATTAATATGAAAATATCTGACGAAGAATTTGCAAAACGTAAAGCCAATTGGAAAAAACCAGAATCACCAATTAAACAAGGAGTGTTACTTAAATATATTCGTTCGGTCACAAGTGCCTCTGAAGGATGTGTAACCGATAAATAATTTTCAAAAAAGAAGAGATAGAAATAAGATATTTTAAATAGATGTTTCTAATTCTAAAAAATAATAAACGTACCCATGGGAACAAATAAAATATCCGGCGCCGAAGCCGTTATTAGATGCTTATTAGAAGAAGGAGTAGATTTGGTTTATGGCTATCCAGGTGGAGCTATAATGCCAGTTTATGACGAATTATATAAATTTCAAGATCAATTACAGCATGTTTTAGTGCGCCATGAACAAGGAGCAACTCATGCTGCACAAGGTTTTGCAAGAGCAACAGGAAAAGTGGGAGTGGCGATTGCAACTTCGGGTCCGGGAGCAACAAATTTAGTTACTGGAATTGCTGATGCTCAAATCGATTCGACTCCTATGGTTTGTATTACAGGACAAGTAGGGAAACATTTATTGGGATCTGATGCTTTTCAAGAAACAGATATCATTGGAATTTCGACTCCGGTGACCAAATGGAATTACCAAATAACGGAAGCTTCAGAAATCCCGGAGATTATTGCAAAAGCATTTTATATTGCAAGATCAGGTCGCCCAGGTCCAGTATTAATTGATATTACAAAAAATGCTCAGTTTGACGAAATTGAATTCAGCTATAAAAAATGTACCAGTATTAGAAGTTACAATCCGAAACCAGTTTTAAATATTGATAAGGTTAAGGAAGCAGCTGAAATAATTAATACTGCTAAAAAACCATTTATCATATTTGGTCAAGGAGTAATTCTTAGTGAAGCGGAAGCCGAGTTAAAAGCTTTGGTTGAAAAATCAGGAATTCCGGCTGCTTGGACTATTTTAGGACTTTCGGCAATGCCAACAGATCATCCGTTGAATGTTGGAATGGTAGGAATGCACGGGAATTACGGACCAAATGTTTTGACGAATGAATGTGATGTTTTAATTGCGCTTGGAATGCGTTTTGACGATCGTGTGACCGGAAATTTAGCTACGTATGCAAAGCAAGCTAAAGTAATTCATTTTGAAATTGATCCTGCAGAAGTAGATAAGAATGTAAAAACTACTGTAGCAGTTTTGGCTGACTTAAAAGAGTCTTTGAAAGCTTTACTTCCTTTAATTGAAAGTAACTCTCATGAAGCTTGGCACAATGAATTCAAAGAGAAATATGAAATAGAATTAGAAGCGGTAATCAATGACGAGTTAAAACCAAAGAGAGCAGGAATTTCTATGGGAGAAACGATTGAAATGATTAACAAACATTCTAAAGGAGATGCCATTATGGTTTCGGATGTGGGACAACACCAAATGTTTGCGTGTCGTTATGCCAAATTCAATTCGACAAAAAGTAATGTAACATCCGGTGGTTTAGGAACTATGGGATTTGCTTTACCAGCAGCGATTGGAGCCAAAATGGGAATGCCAAATCGTGAAGTCGTAGCCATAATTGGTGATGGAGGTTTTCAAATGACTATTCAGGAATTAGGAACTATTTTTCAAACTAAAGTTCCTGTGAAAATTGTGGTATTAAACAATGAATTTTTAGGAATGGTTCGTCAGTGGCAACAATTATTTTTTGACAAAAGATACGCTTCTACGGAAATGATCAATCCTAATTTTATAGCCATTGCTGAAGGCTATTATATCAAAGCGAAAAAGGTAACTAAAAGAGAAGATCTTGATGCTGCCGTTGCCGAAATGATGGCTTCAAAAGAATCCTTTTTCCTAGAAGTTATGGTAGAAAAAGAAAATAACGTATTCCCAATGATTCCTACAGGAGCATCGGTTTCTGATATAAGATTGAGTTAATATTATGGAAAATAAAACATTCACCATTTCTGTTTATTCAGAAAACAACGTTGGCTTATTAAACAGAATATCTGGTATATTCTTGAAACGTCATATCAATATTTTGAGTTTAAATGTATCCGAATCTGAAATTGAAAATGTTTCCAGATTTATCATTGTAGTCAATACAACCGAAAAATGGGTGCAAAATATAGTAGGACAAATCGAAAAACAAATCGAAGTCATCAAAGCATTTTATCATATTGATGAGGAAACTATTTTCTTAGAAAATGCATTATTCAAAATTGAGTCGAGCTTGCTTTTTGATGAAAAACAAATTCAGAATATAATCAAAGAAAGCCACTCTGAAATAGTTACAGTTTCAAGAGACTTTTTTGTGATTTCAAAATCAGGACAACGTGCTGAAATAGAATCGTTGTATGAAAAATTAAAACCTTTTGGTATCATGCAATTTGTACGTTCCGGAAGAATATCAGTTTCCAAAGAAAAAATGGAAATTTCAACTTTGTTGGAAGAACTTAAACAGTAATTTGTTTAAGTTTTAATTAGTAAACCTATCAATTATTAAATTTTACAATCATTAAATAATAAAAAATGGCAAATTATTTCAATTCATTACCACTTAGATTACAATTAGAACAATTAGGCGTTTGCGAATTCATGGACCAGTCTGAATTTGTAAATGGAATAAAAGCTTTAGAAGGAAAAAAAGTAGTCATTGTAGGATGTGGAGCACAAGGTTTGAACCAAGGTTTGAACATGAGAGATTCTGGATTGGATATATCTTATGCTTTGCGTGCAGAAGCAATTGCACAGAAAAGAGCTTCTTTCATGAACGCCGCTGATAATGGATTCAAAGTGGGAACGTATGAAGAATTAATCCCAACAGCTGATTTGGTATGTAACCTTACACCAGATAAGCAGCATACTGCTGTAGTTACCGCAATCATGCCTTTGATGAAAAACGGATCAACTTTGGCTTATTCTCACGGTTTTAATATTGTCGAGGAAGGAATGCAAATTCGTAAAGACATCACTGTAATTATGTGTGCGCCAAAATGTCCAGGATCTGAAGTACGTGAAGAATATAAAAGAGGTTTTGGTGTGCCAACTTTAATTGCGGTTCACCCAGAAAATAATCCAAACGGAGAAGGTTTTGAACAAGCAAAAGCGTATGCAGTTGCTACTGGTGGTCATAAAGCAGGAGTGTTGAACTCTTCATTTGTAGCCGAAGTAAAATCGGATTTAATGGGAGAACAAACCATTCTTTGTGGAATGTTACAAACTGGTTCTATTTTATGTTTTGATAAAATGGTTGAAAAAGGAATCGAGCCGGCTTATGCTTCAAAATTAATTCAGTACGGTTGGGAAACAGTAACTGAAGCCTTGAAACATGGTGGAATTACAAACATGATGGATCGCTTATCAAATCCTGCAAAAATTGAAGCATATGAATTAGCAGATGAATTAAAAGACATCATGCGTCCGTTGTTTCAAAAACACATGGATGATATTATCTCTGGTGAATTTTCAAGAAATATGATGATTGACTGGGCTAATGATGATATTAATTTATTGACTTGGAGAGCTGCAACTGCAGAAACTAACTTCGAAAAAACAGCTCCAACAAGCGCAGATATTTCAGAACAAGAGTATTTTGACAATGGTGTTTTGATGATTGCGATGGTGAAAGCAGGTGTAGAATTAGCTTTTGAAACAATGACTCAAACAGGAATTATTGAAGAATCTGCGTATTACGAATCTTTACACGAATTGCCTTTGATTGCAAATACTGTAGCCAGAAAAAAATTATATGAAATGAACAGAATCATTTCGGATACAGCAGAATACGGTTGTTATTTATTTGACCATGCTTGTAAACCATTATTGACTGATTTCATGAAAACTGTAGATATAAATGTGATAGGGAAACCTTTTTCAACTTCTAACGGAGTAGATAATGCGGTTCTAATTGCTGTAAACAAAAGTATTCGTCAACATCCAATTGAAGAAGTAGGTGAGTGGTTGAGAGAATCAATGACCGCAATGAAAAAGATAGGATAATATAATAAAATTACCACACAAGAGGGTGTGTTGGGATTAGCTCTATATCATTTGATTTCATAATATTTTGAATTAGTTAAAACTTATTAAAAAATAAATGGATATGGATGCTTGTACATTCACTTGACTTTAAACGAGCTTAAAGTTGAGTGAAGTAGTCCCTAAAAGATTAAGAGTAGTTAAACTATTTGTGTTTATATTTTTAATAAACCATGTTTGAAAATTAGTAGTAGAATTCCTTGATTGGAACGAAATAGTTTTGGTTGATTATTGTTCAAAAAATCATCGTTTTTAGTACTAAAATAATTGTTGTTAAATTTTGTTGATACAGAAGGTGAGGTAGATTTAAATCTAACTCGCCTTTTTGTGTTTTACTTATTTTAGCAAAAACAGCAAAAATTAAACAAATTAGGATTAAAAGTGCTTTTTAATTTGAGAATCTATTTTTTTTAGCAAGTATTTATAATTTAAATAATTTCAAGAATAGCGAGAGATTTAATACTTTTATAAAAAATTATAACATGAGCTATTACAAAATTGAAAATCTAGAACAATATTTTAAACATTACAATAAATCAGTTCGTGAACCTAGAAAATTTTGGGGTAAAATAGCAGAAGAAAATTTTACTTGGTACCAACAATGGGATAAAGTTGTCGAATTTAATATGGCTGATGCCGATATCAAATGGTTTACTGAAGCAAAAGTCAATATTGTAAAAAATTGTATCGACAGGCACCTTGCTAAAAGAGGAGAAAAAACAGCAATTATTTTTGAACCAAATGATCCTTCGGAAGAGGCATTACACATAACATATAATGAATTGCATCAACGTGTTTGCAAAATGGCAAACGTATTGCGTGAACAAGGCATAAAAAAAGGAGATAGAGTTTGTATTTATTTACCAATGATTCCTGAATTAGCAGTTTCAGTATTAGCTTGTGCCAGAATTGGAGCCATACATTCGGTTGTTTTTGCTGGATTTTCAGCTACAGCCGTAGCCACTCGTATCAATGACAGTGAATGTAAAATGGTTATCACCTCAGATGGTGGTTTCCGTGGTAACAAAACCATTGATTTAAAAGAAATTATTGATGAAGCATTAGAAAAATGTCCTTGTATCGAAAAAGTTTTAGTAGCAAAAAGAATTAATTCTAATATTACTATGAAAGAAGGACGTGACCAATGGTTACAACCGCTGTTAGATCAAGCATCAGATAACAATGTTGCCGAAATTATGGATTCCGAAGATCCATTGTTTATACTGTACACGTCTGGTTCAACCGGTAAACCGAAAGGAATGGTGCATACTACAGCAGGGTATATGGTGTACACCGCTTATACTTTTAAGAATGTTTTCAAT
Source organism: Flavobacterium pasteuri (assembly GCF_048286615.1). Classification (NCBI taxonomy): domain Bacteria; kingdom Pseudomonadati; phylum Bacteroidota; class Flavobacteriia; order Flavobacteriales; family Flavobacteriaceae; genus Flavobacterium; species Flavobacterium pasteuri. Next base: position 60,377 of record NZ_JBLVPN010000006.1, read on the forward strand.
TATGAAGAAAACGATGTTTTTTGGTGTACAGCTGACATTGGGTGGATAACCGGACATTCCTATATTCTTTACGGTCCATTATTAAATGGAGCAACAACAGTAATTTTTGAAGGAGTTCCCTCGTATCCTGATTTTAGTCGTTTTTGGGAAGTAATCGAAAAGCATAAAGTAACACAGTTTTACACTGCACCAACAGCAATTCGCGCTTTGGCAAAAGAAAATATAGAATTTGTACAAAAATATCCATTGAAGTCGCTAAAAGTTATTGGATCCGTAGGTGAACCAATAAATGAAGAAGCTTGGCACTGGTACAATGACCACGTAGGTGATAAAAGATGTCCTGTAGTAGATACATGGTGGCAAACAGAAACAGGAGGAATTATGATTTCGCCTTTGGCATTTGTCACACCAACAAAACCTACGTATGCAACTTTACCATTACCGGGAGTTCAACCGGTATTAATGGATGAAAAACGCAATGAAATAGAAGGAAATCAAGTAGTTGGTAGTTTGTGTATTAAGTTTCCATGGCCAGGAATTGCCAGAACTATTTGGGGTGATCATCAACGGTATAAAGACACTTATTTCTCTGCTTTTCCAGGTAAATATTTTACTGGTGACGGTGCTTTGCGTGATGAAGTAGGGTATTATAGAATTACCGGTCGTGTAGATGATGTGGTAATTGTTTCTGGGCATAATTTAGGAACAGCGCCTATAGAAGATGCGATTAATGAACATCCAGCCGTTGCTGAATCAGCAATAGTAGGTTTCCCGCATGACATCAAAGGAAATGCTTTGTATGGTTTTGTCATACTTAAAGAAACTGGAGAAACAAGAAATAAAGAAAATCTGGCTAATGAAATTAATCAGCACATTTCAGATCATATTGGGCCAATAGCTAAATTAGATAAAATTCAATTTGTTTCCGGTTTACCAAAAACCCGCTCTGGAAAAATTATGCGAAGAATCCTTAGAAAGATTGCCGAAGGAGATTATTCAAACTTTGGAGATATATCAACTCTTTTAAATCCTGAGATTGTAGAGGAAATAAAAGAAGGAAAACTATAAGTTAATTAAAAGCCGTTTGAATAAAACGGCTATTTTTTTGAATAGAAATTATAAAAATTGGACGTATTCTGTACCAAATAATTATGTAAGTTTTATATGAAATAATATAGTTGCTTTCTCAAACAAATCCATAAATTTACTTCTATATGAAAAATAAAGAAGTTTTAATTATTGGAGGTGGTTTAGCAGGATTGACTGCGGCGATTCATTTGTCCAAAATTGGACTTCAGGTTACTGTAATTGAAAAAAATGAATTTCCAAAGCATAAGGTTTGCGGCGAATATATATCTAACGAAGTCTTACCTTATCTCAATTGGTTGGATTTAAACATAGCCGATTTAAACCCTTCAAACATAACAAATCTTGAGTTTTCAACAGCAAGTGGAAAAGTAATTAAAAGTGTTCTGCCTCTTGGCGGTTTCGGAATTAGTCGTTTTGCTTTAGATGAATATTTATATAAAAAAGCATTTGAAAACGGATGTAAAATTCTTCAAGACAATGTAGAAAACATACAATTTGAAGACAATCAATTTATAGCTACGACTGCTAATAAAACTATTTTAAAATCGGAAATAGTTATTGGTGCATTTGGAAAACGTTCTAACATTGACCAAAAATTAAATAGAGATTTTATTCAAAAAAAATCATATTGGCTAGCTGTTAAGGGGCATTATTCGGGAGATTTTCCAAATAATAGCGTTGGTCTTCATAATTTCAAAGGAGGATATTGTGGTGTTTCTAAAGTCGAAAAGGATATAATTAATATCTGTTATTTAGCAGATTACGAGACGTTTAAGCGGTTTAAAAATATAGAGGAGTATCAAAAAATTGTGGTTTCAGAAAATCCATATTTGAAAGTAATTTTAGAAAAGAGTAAATTGCTTTTTGAAAAACCTTTAACCATAAGTCAAATATCTTTTGATAAAAAACAAGCTGTAGAAAATCATATTCTAATGATTGGCGATACCGCAGGACTCATTCATCCATTGTGTGGAAACGGAATGGCAATGGCTGTTCATAGTGCTAAAATTGTTTCAGAATTAGTGGGGAAATATTATACCAACGAAATTAAATCCAGAAATGAACTTGAGGAAAAATACATTCAGGAATGGAATTTTAATTTCAAGAAAAGACTCAAAATGGGTCGGTTGTTATCGAATCTTTTGCAAAAGCAAAAATTTTCAGCTGTATTGATGCGTATATTAATTATATTTCCATTTTTATTATCAAAAATTATAAAGAATACGCACGGAACTCCCATAACTCTAAATTCATAAATGTTTCTAAATACCAAATTCAGAACCGATACACTTGAAACGATGGATGATTTTGCCATGGAGGGAGAAATCTTGCGTGATGCATTGGATAAAATAGCCAAAATCAATCAGCTTTTAGGAGGGAACCAGCTAACTTTACAAGGCGTTCAGGATTTGACAAGTAGTATTTCAAAATCAAATGAAATTGTAATTGTAGATGTAGGTTGCGGAAACGGTGATATGTTGCGGACTTTAGCTGATTTTGGATTGAAAAACAAGCTGAAATTCCAGTTAATAGGCATCGATGCCAATAGTTTTACAATTAGTCATGCACAACAATTATCTCAAAACTATCCTAATATTAGCTATCGTTGTGAAGATATATTTGATGCATCATTTAAGAAATTAAAATATGATATTGTGCTGTGTACTTTGACGTTGCATCATTTCAAAGACAATGAAATTATTGATTTATTAAACTTGTTTTATGCGAATTCAACTATTGGAATTGTTATTAATGATTTACAGCGAAGCGCAATTGCCTATCGATTATTTCAAGCATTGTGTTTTGTGTTTCGATTGAATGAGATGTCTCGTGAGGACGGATTAACTTCGATTTTAAGAGGTTTTAAAAAAGAAGAGCTGATTCAGTTTTCTGAAAAATTAAGTTTTAAGAACTATAAAATTCATTGGAAATGGGCTTTTAGATACCAATGGATAATTTCTAAAATATGAGTGTAAAAATCAAAACCGTAACAAAACAGTTACCAAAATATTCCAGAACAACTGAAGAAATCATTCCTTTTTTGGATGCTTGGCTCGTTGGGCAAGACGAACGCTTCATTAGAAAAGTAAAGAAAATTTTTGAAGGAGCCGCAGTTGATAAACGGTATTCCATCATGGATCCGATTGAAGTATTTACCAAAACTTCTTTTGAGGAAAGAAATGATATTTATGTTCGTGAGGTGATTGATTTAGGCGAAAAAGTTTTAGAGAAAGCCTTGAAAAAAGCGAACTGGAACCCTGAAGATTTAGATTATATCATTACAGTAAGTTGTACCGGAATCATGATTCCGTCACTAGATGCCTATTTGATTAATACATTAAAATTACGTCAGGATATTGTACGACTTCCAGTTACCGAAATGGGTTGTGCAGCAGGAATTTCAGGGATTATTTATGCTAAAAATTTCTTGCAGGCAAATCCCGGAAAACGGGCTGCCGTAATTGCTGTTGAAAGTCCAACGGCAACATTTCAATTAGATGATTTTTCGATGGCGAATATAGTAAGTGCTGCAATTTTTGGAGATGGTGCAGCTTGCGTTTTACTTTCTTCACATGAAGACGATGAAGGTCCTGAGATTGTAGCAGAACAAATGTATCATTTCTATGATAATATTCACATGATGGGTTTTAAACTAACGAATTCTGGATTGCAAATGGTTCTGGATATTGAAGTTCCAGAAACGATTGCATCACATTTTCCGGATATTATTCATCCATTTTTAGAAAAAAACAATCTAAAAATGGAAGATATTGATCATTTAATTTTTCATCCCGGAGGAAAGAAGATTGTTCAAACTGTTGAAAGTTTGTTTTCTGATTTGGGTAAAAATATAGATGATACTAAAGAAGTTTTGCGTTTGTATGGAAATATGTCAAGCGCAACTGTTTTATATGTTTTGGAAAGAATCATGGACAATCAGCCCAAAAAAGGAGAAAAAGGATTGATGTTGAGTTTTGGTCCGGGTTTTTCAGCACAAAGAGTTTTGCTAAAGTTTTAACAATGGAGAGTCAAAAGATTATATCTAAACTACCGTATTCTAAGCCGTTTTTATTTGTGGACGAAATAGTCCAAATCAATGAAAATGGGGTGGAAGGAACCTATACTTTTGATGAAAACCTTGACTTTTATAAAGGACATTTTAAAGATAATCCAATAACACCAGGAGTGATTTTGACGGAAGTTATGGCTCAAATTGGATTGGTTTGTTTAGGAATTTTTTTATTAGATGATTCATTTAATAAAACTACTTCAATCGCCTTAACATCAAATGAAATAGAATTTTTAAAACCTGTTTTTCCTAAAGAAAAAGTGACCGTTATTTCAGAAAAAATATACTTTAGATTTGGGAAATTGAAATGTAAGGTAAGAATGAAAAATGAAAAAGGAGAAGAGGTTTGTACAGGAATAATCGCAGGAATGGTAATTTCTAAATAAATGAAAAAACGTGTCGTAATTACTGGTCTTGGTGTTGTTGCTCCAAATGGAGTAGGACTTGATGCGTTTACACATGCCATCAAAAATGGAATTTCGGGAATCAAGCACGACGCTGAGTTGGAACGATTGCAGTTTTCTTGCCAAATCGCTGGAAAACCAGAGATTTCTACTGAACTAGCATTGCAATACTTCTCTGAATTGGAATTGCGAAATTTTAATTCTACTGGGATTTTATATGGCGTAATTGCTGGAATTGATGCATGGAAAGATGCTGGTTTATCGTTGGAAATAAATGAAGAACCAGATTGGGACAGCGGAACTATTTTCGGTACCGGAACTTCTGGAATTGATAAATTTCGCGAGAGTATTTATAAAATAGATGATTTTCAAACGAGAAGATTAGGCAGCACCGCCGTGGCTCAAACTATGAATAGTGGTGTGAGTGCTTATCTGGGAGGGAAATTAGGTTTAGGAAACCAAGTCTCCACTAATTCTTCGGCCTGTACGACTGGAACCGAAAGTATTTTGATGGGTTATGAAAGGATAAAATCAGGACAGGCAAAACGCATTTTGGCAGGAAGCACAAGCGATTCGGGACCTTATATTTGGGGTGGCTTTGATGCAATGAAAGTTTGTACTTTTAAGCATAATGAAAATCCAACACTTGGTTCAAGACCAATGTCTGCAAGTGCTTCGGGATTTGTTCCCGGAAGTGGAGCAGGAGCTTTGGTTTTGGAAGATTTAGAAAGTGCAATAGAACGCGGAGTTACAATTTATGCCGAAGTTTTGGGTGGGAATATAAATTCCGGTGGTCAACGCGGACAAGGAACCATGACTGCTCCAAATCCTATTGCTGTGCAGAAATGCATCCAGAATGCTATTATTAATTCTGGAATTTCTGCTGATGAAATCGATGCGATTAATGGACATTTGACCGCCACATCCAAAGACAGTCTGGAAATTAAGAATTGGAGTGAAGCATTGAGAAGAAAAGGAAAAGAATTTCCATATATAAATTCCTTGAAATCAATGGTAGGTCATTGTTTATCGGCTGCGGGAAGTATTGAAAGTGTGGCTTCAATACTGCAATTGCATCACGGATTTGTTTTTCCGAACATCAATTGTGACGATTTGCATCCTGAAATTACAGCAATAATTGATGAATCCAGAATCCCAAGACAATTAATCGAAAAGGAATTAAATATAATTGCAAAAGCCAGTTTTGGTTTTGGAGATGTGAATGGATGCATAATTTTTAAGAAATACATTTAGTCACATAATGTCAGGTAATTTTGAATTCAATGCATTAAAAAAAAGCAAAAAATATGAATAAAGAACAAACAATAGAAGAATTAAAAAATATAGTAAAGCCGTATATTCAAAATCAAGAAGCATTTGATTTGCTTACGGAAGATACTGATTTCATCAATGACTTAAAGATTAATTCTGCTAATTTAGTAGATGTTATTTTAGATATAGAGGAGAAATATGACATTGTAATTGATAATGAAGCTATGGAGCGTATGGTGAACGTAAAGTCAGCATTGGAAATTATTGAAACTAAATTATCAGAGAAAAATTAGTGAATCAGCTGTAAAAAAGTCTGTAAAATGATTGGAAACGATATAGTAGATTTGGCTTTAGCCAGAAAAGAAAGCAATTGGAAACGAAACCGGTTTTTAGATAAAATCTTTACTGCAAAAGAACAATTACTCATTGTTGATAGCCAAAATCCTGAAATAATGGTTTGGAATTTATGGTCTCGAAAGGAAGCTGCATATAAAATCTACAATCGAGAAACTGGAATAAGAGGGTATTTTCCTTGGCAACTGGAATGTAGTTATGAAAATGAAATTTCGGGTTCAGTTTCAATAAAAGGGAAAACCTATTTTACTAAAACGATAATTTCTAAGGAATTCGTACATACGATTGCCGTAGTGAAAAAAGATAATTTTGATACCGTCAAAAAATTAAATTCAAACGACACCATTATAAAATCGAATGGAATTCCTTATATAATTGATGAGCAGACTAAATTGATCAAACCAGTATCCATAAGTCATCACGGTCGATTTTGGGAAGGAATTACTCTGATTGATTAGAATAAATATTATTTTATTCCCAGCCTTGATTTTAATTTTAAGAATAATAATGCCGTTTTGTACGCATCTTCCGCAGATGAATTTCGATCACTTTTAGGAATATTATATACCGCGCAAAGTTCATCAAGAGAAAATTGTTTATCATTGATATCATGCAGTTTTCTATGCATAATATCAACATCTAAAGCTTCGTTTTTCAATCTCCCACAGTCAAGTCGTTCTAATGCAGCATTGATCATTTCTACATCAAAATCAATGTGATGACCCACTAAAACGGAATTTCCGATAAACTCTATCAATAATTTTATGGCTTCAGCTTCGCCAAGTTTTTTCATTTTGCTTTCCACCAAAAATTCATTTGAAAGACCGTTATCATGAAGAAACTTGTATTGTAGTAACACAGCCTCGAAACTATCCCCGATAACTATACTATTATCGATTACAGAAAAAGAACCAATAGATAAGATAACATCTTTAACAGGATTCAAACCCGAAGTTTCTGTAGATAAAACAACAAATCGGCTTGATTTCTTATCAAATTTAGAAAGATAGGTTTTCCAAAATTCTGGATATTCTTTATTAATACTTTTTAACCAGTCTAACATAATTATGAAAATTGAGTAAGTTGAAATTTATTTTTTATTAATTCTTCCAATTCTCTCATAGGAGCCAAAGCATTCTTTAATTTTTCCTTATCAATTTTTGATAATTCATTCAAATTTATAAATTGACCTGAATTATCATTTTTTAAGCCTTCTAAGGTTCTAAATTTTGATAAAATCAAAAAGGCTTCAGCACAATTAAGGTAAATTTCAGCATGTTTAGGGTCTGCAATTGCTAACTGCTTGAATCGCTGAAAGGTGTTGTTGATTCCTCGAATATCAAAATTTAAGGTAAACAAACGAGCACCATCAATCAATGGCATCAAAGCACGTGTTTTTATGTCAAATTTATCTTTGTTTGGACCTTCTTCTTCCACAATGAAATTTTTGAAAAAAGTCAGTGGTGAATTTTTTCTCAAAGCATCGTTTCCTAAGAAATCAAAGAACAGAGTGTTGTTTTTTGCATTTTTGAAAACAACATTTCCAATAGCATCTTCGATTCTTTGTTCTCCAAAAGTGATTTCATAATCAAAGAAAATACTGCTTAAATCATTGCTATTTTCACCTGGAGTATTCATCCAGCTGTCGTATTGTTTTGTCCAGTCAGTCAGTGATTTACACCAAAGCATATTACTTCCCATATGCCCGTTAGGACATAATTCATAACCAATTTTTTCAAGCGTAGCTGTTGTTCGTTTTCCAAGTTTAAGAAAATAATCTTTTACCTCACGATATTTATCAGCCGAAACGTCTTCGAAAATTAAAATACTATCTTGATCGGTTAATAATAGCTGTTCTTTTCTTCCTTGACTTCCAATACTTAGCCAGGCAAAACGGGCAGGAGGTGAGCCTAAATCTAAAATGGATAACTCTACAGAACGTTTAATTATTGCTAAATTAATTTCGCTGGCAATATTAAAAACGTGAGAAAGCGGTATGTTTTTAGAAATAGATGTTTGAATCAAATCTGTTAAACGTTCTCGAATTTGTTTTAATTCTTTAGGATTTTGGGAACGCTTAATTTCTTTAATTAAAACACCAGGATTATTTGCTTGCGCAACTATCAAATCATGTTCAGAAATAACTCCTTTTACATCAGATTTATCAGTTCCGTCGTATGTTACACATAAATGGGTCACATTATGTTTCAACATGAGCAGTTGAGCTTCGGCCAAGGAAACATTTTCCACAACAGTAATAACGGGAGATGACATTATTTTATCTACTGAAACGGTTACAGGGAATCGACCGGTTGCAATTTTGGAACGCATATCACTGTCAGTCACAATTCCTATTGGGAAATTATTGTCACAAACGATAACATTGTTTTTTAATGTTTCAGTCATTAATTGAGCAACTTCTTGCGCAATTGCAGTAATAGTTGTTTTTAATGGTGAAATAGTATAGGATAAAGATTGAAAATATTGCATTTCCGACTGCTGGTCAGAATAGAAAACATTGTCAGAGATAAGTTTGCCCTTTAAATTTTCTTTATCATTTGGATTTCGCGTATTTGTTGCAAAACTCTCCAGCAAAAAGTTTAGAACTTCTGAATTATTTACCACAAAAGGACGAAAAGTAGCTATTGGTATAGCATAAACAATACTTTCTTCTCTAGCTTTAGCCGTCATCATGTAATTATTCTTGGCAAAAAAGGGACGTAAACCAAAAATATCACCTTCATGACACTTATTTAATAAAGTTTCTTCTGCATCTGAAATCACAGATAAATTGATAGTACCTGAAGCAACAACATAAAAACTGTCATGCAAAACATCATTAATTTGGAATAATGTTTTATGTTTTTCTAAATTTACAACGCGAATACTTGTAGCTATCTCGGATAACTCCTCAAATGTCAAATGATTAAATGGTGGGTATTCCTTTAAAAAATCGGCAATGTGCTCAGCAATTGTATTCATAAGATAGTCAAATAAATGATGTTTTGTTGGTAAAAATAGTAAATTTAAAAATTATAACACAACCTACAATGAGGCGAAACAGTTAAATTATATATTACTTAATTTTTTCATAAATTATATGGTTAATATGATGAATTATAACAACTTTTTTTACTTTTATAACTTAACTAATACATCTAAATCATGAGATTACTTAAAAAAATCCACCATTTGCTTATTGCATTTTTGATTATTAATTCTTTAAATGCCCAAGAAAAACCAACCAGCACAAAAGAAGTGGTTACTGGACAAATTAATGGCGCTACAGTTACAATTAATTATGGCAGTCCATCAGTGAGAACAAGGGAAATTTGGGGTAAATTGGTTCCGTTTAATCAAGTTTGGCGTGCAGGTGCTAATGATGCAACAACTTTTGAAACCGATAAAGAAATTACTGTAGAAGGATCAAATTTACCTGCAGGAAAGTATTCTTTTTTTGTTTTACCAAATGACAAGGAATGTATCATAATTTTCAATAAAGAAGCTAAACAATGGGGCGCTTATAAATATAAAGAAAAAGAAGATCAACTAAGAGTTACAGTTAAGCAAAAAGTTGCAAAATCTAAAGCTGAAAAATTAGCGTATACAATTGATAAAAATACTATTACTTTGAGTTGGGATAATTGGGATATTCCAGTTTCTATAAAATAAGTTTCTTTTAATTATAAAACAGTATTACCAATAGGTGATGCTGTTTTTATTTAGTTTAATCTGCAATTACAAATATTTAATAATAAATTCTATTTTACATAATATAAATTATAGTGCATTTTATTACAATAGAATAGTATAGCTTTTTAAGAAATTTGAACACAAATGAATCTATTATTATTATTATTATGAACAATTTATTGAAATAAAAGAACCGAACAATAAATTACTAAGTTCGGTTCTTTTGATAAATTTATACAATTGCATCTGAAACGTCTAAAACATGAGTTTTCTTAGATTCTTTTAATGTTGAATACCCATAACACGCAACTACAGCCAAACATATTAAAGGTAAAATAAAAGAAAAATTCACCTCAGGAATAAAACCAAATAATTTAATATCAGCAAAACCTGAACCACCTAAATCCAAAATACTTCCTTGCATAACCGGCATCAATGCGCCACCAACGATAGCCATAACTAAACCTGCGGACCCAATTTTTGCTTCATCTCCCATATCTTTTAGTGCAATACCATAAATAGTTGGAAACATAACGGACATGAAAATAGAAATACAAACCAGCGAAATTAATCCAGACATTCCTTGTAATACAATCGCTCCAGCTGCGCAAATAACTCCTCCAATACCAAATACCATTAATATTTTTGATGGATTTATGGTTTTCATTAAACCAGTTCCAATCCATCTGCCTAATAAAAACAAAATCATAGCCGCTATGTTGTAATATGTGGCTGTTAATTCTAATCCGAATGTTTTGTTAATGTTGTCTACGTATTGAAAAATAAAGGTCCAACACATAATTTGCGCACCAACATAAAAGGCTTGGGCAATTACGCCGTGTTTGTAATTTTTATTGGCAAATAACTTTTTAAATGATTCAGATACTGACATTTTATCTTCTTGTGCTGTTTTAGGCATTTTTGTTAAAATAATAATGATTAAAATCACTAAAACAAAAATTCCCAATCCAATGTATGGAATGCTAATAATATCTAAATCATTTTCACGAATACTGGCCAACTCACTTGAAGTTAAAGCTTTATACGCTTCTTGTGTATAGTCATCTGATTTTATTTCTTTAATCACTAAAAACTGCGCCATCACTAGTCCAGTTATTGCTCCAATTGGGTTAAATGCCTGCGCTAAATTCAAACGTTGCGTTGCAGTTTCTTTATTCCCAAGGAATAAAATCAAAGGATTTGAAGTAGTTTCCAGAAACGCTAATCCACACGTAATCACCCATAATGAAACAAGGAAAAATGTATAACTTTGGTAATGTGCCGCCGGATAAAATAAAAAAGCACCGGTTGCATATAAAATTAGGCCTAAAATTATTCCTGATTTATAACTGAATTTTCTAATGAATAATGCAGCCGGCAATGCCATAAAGAAATAACCGAAATAAAAAGCAAATTGTACTAATGAGGCTTGGGTATTAGAAAGTTCTGGCATCACTTTTTTGAAAGTAGAAACCATTGGAGTTGTTAAATCATTAGCTATTCCCCACAGCGCAAATAATATGGTTATTATAATAAATTGAAAAGCGAATTCCTTACTGACTACAGGGATTTTTTTGAATTGATTCATTGTTATATTGGTTTAATTGGTTAGATATGAATAGTTGCTGATTCCTTGATTTTCGTTTCTATTTTATCAAATCCAGATAAAAAATCTTCTATTTCAGATGGAGAAATCACAGGATTTGCGCCTTCGTTTTGGGCAACAATTGCACCAACGGCACTGGCAAAATTAATGGCGTATTGTGGGTCTTCTTCATTGAGCAACATTATAATTAATGAAGCTAAAAATGAATCCCCGGAACCCACGGTATCAACTACATTCACTTTGAAACCACAATTGTGATAAAAAGTATCATTGCAATACAATACAGCGCCATGAGATCCTAAAGTGACACAAACCGTATCGGTATTAGTTTCTTTTGCAATGAATTTAATATTTTGCTCCAATGACCTTTTATTCGAATTTAAATCTTCGCAAATTTCATTTAACTCATCATCGTTAAACTTAATGAAATCAGCTGCATGCAATAAATCCAAAACATTTTTCTTAGTGTAATGCGGCACTCTTAAATTCACATCAAATATTTTATATTTAGCTACTGCTAAAAGTTGCTCCAATGTTTTTCTGGAAACTAAATCTCTTGAAGATAAACTCCCATAGACAAAAAAGTCTGCTTTTTCAACAATAGTAATATTCTCATTTGAAATTTCAATTTTGTCCCACGCCGATGGATAATTGATGTCATACGAAGCATTTCCTTTTTCATTCAAAATAACGTTGACTAAGCCTGTTGGATAATTATTCTTTACTTGAACAGCATCGGTGTTAATTCCTGAAACATTCAAATATTCTATTAATTCTTTTCCGTTTAAATCGTTCCCTACTCCACTGATAACGGAAACCTCCCCTCCTAGCGAATTTAGTCTTGAAGCTACATTTAGCGGAGCTCCACCAATTTTTTTGTGCTCGAGAAATACATCAAAAAGGATTTCTCCAAAACAAACTCCGTTTAATTTCTTTTTCATTTTTTTTGTAATTTTTTAAAAAAAGCATTGAATAACTACTTTTTTTAGGTTTAATTATTGTTGATTTTTATACCATTTGTCTACCATTTTCTTCATAAAAGCAAGACTACCTTTGGCGAGATCTTCTGAGTTGTATTTAGAAGGTCTCCACAAGGAAGTTGGGCCAACCAATGCTGTAATTTCTGAAGAAAAATTCTCCAGAACTAACGGACCTTGATAGTTAATAGTCGCCAAAGCTTTGAAAAAATCATCCCAATGCACGTTGCCTTCGCCGGTCATACCACGATCACTTTCCGTTATATGCACGTGTTTTAACCAGTTTCCTGCACGAATTATGGGGTCATAGAAATTATGCTCTTCAATATTCATGTGAAACGTATCGAGGTGTAATCCTAGATTTGTTGTTCCAATAGATTCAATCATATCAAGAACTTCATCTGCAGCAGTAAAAACGTAACTTTCATACCGATTAATGGGTTCGGGAGCAATAGTGATATTGCTTTTGTTAGCATAATCAGCAACTTCCGTAAATACTTGCTGAATGGTTATCCTTTCTTCTTTGGTACAAGGATTCCCGGTAAATGTTCCAATAGCGGAATGCAAAACCCCTCCTAAAAAATCACCATCCATTTCAGCTACTTTGTCAAGAGCTGATTTTATAAGTGAGGTTGCTTGTTCAGGATATAAAGGAATGTGACAGTTTGCTGGTAAATTGAATGTACAACGACCTGAAATACGATTATCGTCTAGTAGTTTTTTTGTTGTTTTAGCATCGAAATCTAATGAACTTGGCAAGATTATTTCAAGCATATCAAAACCATATTCTGCGGTCTTTTCTATTGCAAAACGTCCTCCATCGGTACTCCATCCGGGGATAAATGATAAAATTGTTGTTCCAAAAATTGGCATATCTATATAATTTTGAATTTATTTATTAAAATAACCACCATTCTGTTTTTACTCCAATAAAAGAGCCCCAACGTTTTTGGTTCACTTGTAAAAAAGGAGAATAGTTATGATTGCTTGCGTAATCGTTGTAGTGCGCTAACGTGCAAACAAGGCGAATATGCGGACGGCTCCAAGGGTCTTTTTTTCCTAATGGAACGATGGTAGGAACAAAAGAAAATTTCCACATATTGGCTTCGGGATTATCACCATCTTTTCGTACGGCATAATGTACTTCTTCAATTAAGTGCAACCATTTCGTTACATAATAGAAGCTTCTAAAACCCACTACGAAATCTGTTTTTTGATTATATAATTGATTACCATTGAAATACTCATCTGTATTTGTGCTTGTAGAACCGCCTTTACTTTTGGTGAAAACGCCATATCCGTTGATACTGAATTTCTGCGAAAGGTTTAGCAGAAAATGCTCCACCATGGTAAAGGAATACGCATTTGTATATTTTCCTTCAGAATCTGGAGCTCCGTAAGTTGCCCAGGTAAAAGTATTTCCATTATCACCTCCATTTGCAATTCCGGAACCATATCGAACTGATAGCTGATTGAACGAACCCGGTAAAGCGGTTTTGAATGGATTATTGAATTTAATACCAGCTACCCAACCTTTATCTGACGGATAATTTTTTGAAGCATTTTTTGAATTGGCAGAAACATAATGAAACTCACCCAAAAGTTTGATGATATTATCATTTTTCAAATGAAAACTGTGTTCGCCAATCCAAACCATGCGTTGGCGAATAGCAGGATTTGTCGCACCTGCAACGGTAACTTCATAATTATAAGGATACACATTTGTTGAATCAGCAGAAGCAGGCATCAACATCGTCAGTTCCGTATTTTTATGGCTTACGCCAAAACCTTGCGCAGAGTGATCATCAAAATAAAAATAATCACTGATGTGAATGTCATCATAACGACGGAAACGAGACCCAGCCCAAGCGGACCATTTGCTCCCCATGATATTTCGGGCTTCAATATACGCTTCGGGAAGGATAAAAGTCAGTCCATTATTGGAACGGGAATTTACATTCCCTACAAATTGTCCATTAGCTGAGTACATTCCTAAACGCATTTGAAAAGTTACGTTTGTGCTGTCTTTACCGTCAATTTTTGGAGAAAAGTGTATTGCAGGTAATATATCGATATAGTCTGTTTGTTCTAAACGTCCACCTAATGATCCTTGACCTGAAAGATTCAAAGGTTTCCACATGTTTCCTTCACCATTTGGCGAAAGCCCAACTCCAATCCTACCCGTTGTTCCCAACGAAAAATTCGAATTAGTTATTACCACCTGTGAATAAATTTGTATAAACAAGATTGAAAATAGGAAAGTAAAAAGTATTTTTTGCATGTAAGTATTTATTAAAAAAATGGTTTGAATAAGTTTTTTGGCAGTTTTAAGTTTGTAAAAATGGCACGTTTAGGTATTGAAATTTTATTGTTTATGACTTTTAAAATATTCAATATGCGAATTGATTTATTGAAATAAATTTAGATTTTTGAAAAATTATATATTTTTAAGTAATGAGCGTCATTTTGATTATTATTTTTCAAATGTATTATTTTTTTTTAATTTGCAATAAAAAAATCTATTTAAACATCTAAAATATTTAAATATAGGCTTAATTATATGCTTTTTTAATAAATATTATTCGATTTGTTATAAATAACATATAACGTAATAGTGACGTTTAATTTTACAAATTGCCAAAATGACAAAAAAAATATAATTACAAATAAATCATTAATTTTGTAGTGCTATAAGATTCAGTAAAACATTGTGTCTTTTAAAAACTAATTATATTATTTGTACTCTTATGATGTCTAAAATAATTCCAAATATATCTGTAGACTGCGTCGTTTTTGGGTTTGACATCAATACCAAATCGCTAAACGTATTATTAATAAAACGCTTTTTAGAATCTAAGGAAAATCAAGAGCCATTGGTAAATGATTATGTTCTTACAGGATATCATACATTAGAAGATGAAACCATAGATGAAACTGCTACCAGGGTTTTGAAGGAGTTAACAGGACTTGATAATGTTTATAAAAAACAATTTAAGGTTTTTGGAGACCCAAATCGTTTGATGAATGAAAAAGATATTATTTGGGCCAAAAATGAAAATTTTAATGAGCGAACGATAACTATAGCCTATTATTTTTTATTAAAAACTCAAGAAGTAAATTTAGAAAATAACAAATATGATCCGCAATGGTTTCCAGTTAATGATTTACCGGAATTAGGATTTGATCACAAAGATATTATCAATGAAGCCTATGCTGATTTAAAAGAAAAAGCATTATATAAACCTATTATTTTTGAGCTTTTACCAGACAAATTTACCTTCAATGAATTACAGGATACCTATGAATCTATTTTAGGAAATGAAATTGACAATCGCAATTTCAGGAGAAAACTGCTAACAAAAAAGTATATTATTACACTAGATGAAAAGCAAGTAGGCGTTTCAAAAAGGCCCTCTCAACTTTTTATGTTCAGTAAAGATGTTTATCAAAAAATGTATAAGGAAACCTATTTAATTAATATTTAGATTGCTGTTTTCTTTTAATGATCGATTGATATCAATTTATTATATAAAGTAGGAAAGTGTTTCGATTCGGGTCTTAATTATTTACCTTTGCAAAAAATTAAAAAATCCCAATTTTCATGAGCGATTCCGAAATGACAAAAACAAGATATATCAAATTGATCCTGATCCTAGGCTCATTAACAGCTTTAGGTCCTTTTTCAATCGACATGTATTTGCCTGGTTTTGCAGGAATTGCCAAAGATTTGAATACTTCTGTAGCTAATGTTTCCATGACTCTTTCCAGTTATTTCATTGGAATTTCTGCTGGACAATTGCTTTACGGACCATTATTAGACCGTTTTGGACGAAAAAAACCACTTTTTATAGGACTCTTAGTTTACATTTTAGCTTCTTTAGGTTGTGTTTTTGTAACCGATATTGATACTTTCATAGGTTTGCGTTTTATTCAGGCTATTGGCAGCTGTGCAGCGACTGTAGCATCTGTTTCTATGGTTCGTGATTTATTTCCTGTGAAAGATATTCCTAAAGTATTTTCTTTACTAATGTTAGTTGTTGGGCTTTCGCCAATGTTAGCGCCTACAGTTGGAGGTTATATAACAGAAGATTATGGTTGGCATACTGTCTTTTTTATATTGATGTGTATGGGAATTTTGATTCTTTTAGCAGCTCAAATTGGGTTGCCAAATACGTTTAAGCCAGACACTTCAATTTCATTAAAACCAAAACCAATTATTTCAAATTTCATCAGTATTGTAAAGGAACCACAGTTTTATACCTACGCGTTTACGGGTGCTATCGCTTTCTCAGGATTGTTTACTTATGTAGCGGCCTCCCCTATTTTATTTATGGACATTTTTAAAGTTGACGGAAAAACGTATGGTTGGATATTTGCTTTTATGTCATTAAGTTTCATCGGTGCCAGCCAGCTGAATTCATTCTTGTTACGAAAATTCACGAGTGAACAAATGATTTATGGCGCATTAATCACGCAATCTTTCATTAGTATTTCTTTTCTTATTTTGGCCATGAATGATCTTTTAGGCTTATACGAAACTATTGCGATGTTGTTTTTATTTTTAGCGTGCTTAGGAATTTCAAATCCCAATACAGCCGGACTTACCCTTGCTCCTTTTTCAAGAAATGCGGGAAGTGCTTCTGCATTAATGGGTGCGATTCAGTTAGGATTAGGTGCTTTAGCATCTTTTGCAGTGGGTATTTTTGTGAAAAATTCGATGTTGCCAATGGTTATCATTATGGCAGTTACAACAATTCTAGCATTGATAATTTTAATTTTCGGAAAACGAAACATAAAAAAAACTATCACAACTTCTCAAGATGAAGGAATTGCAATAGTTCATTAATTATAGATTTGACTTATTGTTGTTTTGGCTCCGTTTTTATTTTTTTATCGGGCCTGATAATCATACGTAACGATTGATCTTTGGCAAAATAAGCAATCATCCAATTGAAGAATGTTTTCACTCTGTTGCGATACGTTATCAATGAAATCAGGTGAATAAATAACCAAATTATCCAGGCAAAAAATCCTTTGAAATGCATTTTTGGTTTTGGTAAATCAACCACAGCCTTATTTTTACCAATAATAGCCATAGATCCTTTATCATTATACGTAAAGGGTTTTAATGGCTTTTTTTTACTCATTCGTTTAAAGTTATTAGCTAAATTTATCCCTTGTTGAATCGCAACTTGAGCCACTTGCGGGTGACCATTGGGAAAATAAGTATCAGTAAGTTGAATACAAGTATCCCCTATAGCATAGATGTTTTCAGTAGCATTCACTTTGTTGAAGGCGTCCGTAGCCATTCGTTTTCCGCGGCCATAACTTTCAGCTGGAATTCCTTCGAATATTTTTGCAGAAACTCCCGCTGCCCAAATTAAATTCTTGGTTTGAATGGTTTCCCCATTTCCAAAATACACGGTGTCATCAATATAATCCACCACAGTAGTGTTTAATTTTACCACGACACCCAATTTTGTCAACGCTTCCAGCGTATCTTCTTGCGACGCTTTACTCATTGGAGATAACACAGCATTAGCGCCATCAACCAAATAAATATTACTTGCTGTAGTACTTAATTCCGGATATTCTTTCAGCATAATATTTTTACGCATTTCAGCAAACATTCCTGACACTTCAACTCCTGTTGGACCTCCTCCGGCAACTACAATCGTTAACAATTTTCTGCGTTCACGAATGTCTTTGCAAATGGCTGCTTTTTCTAAATTTTTCAATAAAGTATTGCGCATCACAATGGCGTCATTGAGCGTTTTCATTGGGATAGCATTTTTCTTTACGTTTTCCATTCCAAAATAACTCGTTTCGGCTCCAGTGGCAAAAACCAAGTAATCGTATGCTAATTCTCCATTGTTGAGAATGATTTTATTTTCTGAAGGATTTACTTTTAATAAATTTCCCAGACGGAATTGTAGATTCTTTTTTCCAGAGAAAAATTTTCGAAAGGGATAACTTATACTTGACGGTTCTAAAAAAGCCGTTGCAACCTGGTATATAAGTGGTGCAAAAAAATTATAATTGTTTTTATCTACTAACGTTACATTAATTCCTTTTTCATTTACCAGTTCTTTAGCAAGATTAATTCCTGCAAATCCGCCTCCAATTATTACAATTTCCATATGGTAATATTTAATATTCAATTAAAAAAAAACATCCATAAATATACAATATTTATGGATGTAATTAATGTAACAAGTATTAAAAAACGTATAAATTTTACTTCATTTTTTGTCTTTTAACCGGTTTTTCAGTTGGCTCATTTTTGTTTTGCAACAAATAGTTAGCTAATAATTTTTCGATTAATTCATCTTTAGTCAAATGATGAAAAACTGTTTTTATTTTTTCTTTTAATTCTGCAGCAACATCATGATTGGGTTTAGTCTTGAAAATTTGCTTCGCCCATAATAATGTGTTATTTTCCTCGATACTGGCAACAGTTGGTTTTTTGAACTGTGTAAATTTTATTCCTAATTCTTTTTCGAAATCAGCAATTTCAACTACTTCTTCCGGTTGTAAAACCGTCAAAGAAAGTCCCTTTGCTCCTGCTCTGGCAGTTCTTCCGCTACGATGTACATAGGCTTCGTAAACATCAGGTAAATGATAATTAACCACATAAGAGATTTCCTTAACGTCAATTCCTCTTGCCGCTAAATCTGTTGCTACTAATATATTGATATGTCCTTCACGGAATTGCTCCATGATTCTATCTCTAATTCCTTGCGATAAACTGCCGTGCAATGCACCTGACGAAAACCTATTGATAGCTAAGTTTTTAGCTAATTTATTGACCGCTGCTTTTGTTTTACAAAAGATAATTCCGCGCTCTCCTTCTTTAGAATTCAAGAAATGCATTAAAATATCTAGTTTTTCAATAGGATCCACCACAATATATTCATGGTCAATCCCTTGGTTCCCTATCGTTTCCATGTTGGCGCTAACTTGCACCACATTTTTATTCAAATAGTTTTGAATTAACTGTTTTATAGTTCCAGGCATTGTTGCCGAGAATAAAAAAGTCTTGTGTACAGCAGGTAACTCGGCTACAATTTCATCTAAGCTTTCTTTTAGAATAGTTACCATTTCATCGGCTTCATCGAGCACAAGAAATTTGGTTTCTTTTAAGTTTATCGCTTTGCGCTGAATCAAATCAATCAATCTTCCGGGAGTTGCCACAACAATATGTGTAGGTGTTGCAAGTCGTTCGATTTGTGGTTTGATTGGAATTCCTCCACAAGTTGCTGCAATAGAAACTTGAGGTAAATATTTAGCAAAATCTTCTAAGTTTCTAAAAATCTGGTGTCCTAATTCACGTGTTGGAACCAAAACAACAGCCTGTACAACAGGTAAATTAGTATCTATTAATTGTAAAATAGGCAATCCAAATGCTGCTGTTTTTCCTGTACCTGTTTTAGCAAGTCCAACCAAATCCGTAGTGTTTGATAAAAGTAACGGAATTGTTTTTTGTTGAATTTCTGTTGGTACAACAATTTTCAATTCGGTAATCGCTTTTAATATTGGTGCTGAAATTCCTAAATCAGAGAATTGTTTTGGCATTTTTTTGGATTTTATATTTTATAAAAAATAGTTGTTTTGTAAACATAATTTTTAGCCCCGATGGAAACGGCATCCTGTTGTGGTCTCGTTTTTTTACGAGATCACAACAGATATAGTGTAAAGCGGGATTAGCTCCTTGAAAAAGAAATATTAATCTTCATCTGGTTCGTTCATGATTTTCTCACGATATTTTTTCCCGGTTAACAATACCAGTTTCAATTTGTAATCGTCAACAAGCCATTCGCGGTAATTTTTACTGCACTGACTCAAACATTTTGAATAGCGCTTGATTCGGCAATCGATATCATCATCCAGTAATTTCCCTAATGCTTTTGCTTCTTGTAATGTATCCGAATTGTCTACGCACATGGCCGCGTGCTGTTCCAATGATTTTTCGAGTACTTCTTTGGAGCGTAAATTTTGCTTGATGATGAGTTTGTGCTCTTCATCGACATCAAAAGTTACTACTTCGGTTTTACTGAATTTTGCACGGATTTCAGGAGGCATACTGTATTTGAAGTACAATTCAATTTCAGTATCATCACGTAAATTTTCTAAATAAAACTCGGGTGATTTGAAGATGTGTTGCCAGTTTACCGGCTCACTCCATAATCCAAATCGTGCGGCATTATTACCTAAATCGATAACACTAAAAGTATCTTTGTTAGGTAATTTTCTGGAACCACGACCAATCATTTGGTAATATAAGGTCAATGATTTTGTAGCTCTGTTCAGAATAATAGTTTCTACGGTAGGCTCATCAAAACCGGTGGTGAGAATCCCAACTGATGTTAAAATTGCATCCGGAGTATGCTTGAACCAATGTAAAATATCCTTTCTTTCCTCGTTATTACTGGTGTTGTCTAAGTGACGAATAGCATAACCGGCTTCTCTAAACGTTTCATATACATATAAAGATGTATTGATTCCATTATTGAAAATTAAGGTTTTCTTGCCCAAAGATTTCTCGGTATAGGCATGCAATAATTTTTCCTGCATGGCCATATTCGTGTATAAATCATCAGATGATTTAACGGTATAATCCCCATTGATACCGACTTTTAACGAAGTCAAACCTACATCATAACTATATGTGACTGCTTTGGCCAAAAATCCATTTGCAATCAACGAGCTAATGGTGTCCCCTACGATTAATTCATCGTAGCTTTCGTGCATTGGTAATTTAATATTTGAACTTAAAGGTGTTGCGGTAACGCCTAATATGAATGCATTTTTGAAAGAGCTTAATAATTTTCTGAAGGAATTGTAATGCGCCTCATCGATGATTACCAATCCTACATTATCTAAATGCAGTTTTTCATCATTGATACGGTTTTTCAAAGTTTCGACCATGGCCACAAAACAAGAATAATCGTTTTGGTCCGGAAGTTCTTTTACTTTACTGTTGATGATTTTGTTTTTTACATCAAAACCCTTCAACATTTTTGAAGTTTGCTTACACAACTCAATTCGGTGTGTTAAAACAACTACTTTTTTATCGTGTTGTGATAAATAACGGCGTACTATTTCTGAAAAAACCACAGTTTTCCCACCACCAGTAGGCAGTTGATATAACAAATGGTGTTGTGGAGGTGCATTATCTATGCGTTCAAATATGGCATCAATATCGCCTTGTTGATACGCATAAAGTTCTTTTTTGTCTTCGATTTCTATTTCTAAAGTGTTTTGGGACATTGCTTATTGTTGGATTTTTGCAAAAATACACCTAAAAAACAGTTTAATTGTCAATTTTAATTAAAAAAAACAGGATTGATTAAATAAAATTGAATTATGCAACCGCTCAATATTCAAATCGCTCTATTATAGCATTAAACTCCGGTTCGTTGAACCACTTCTGTTCTATGGTTTCCGTATGAATTCCTATTATTCTTTTTTTGAAATCATTGAGTATTCCATTTGCAATCAAGAAAATAACGGCTTGCTCAAAAGAATTGAACATACTTTTAAAAAATAAGTCTTGCTTTACGATATGCTCAGAGGAGAATGTTTGTGCAATTTCTATATTGTAGAGCATTACATCAGCAATTAGGAATGGATCTAAGCCTAAAAGTGCAAAATGCTTGATGTATTTTTGGGCAACGGAACGCCTCATTTTGGGTCTACTGCGTCTTCCTGCCTTTTTTAAAGGGTAATATTCATTCGAAATTTTGAGTTTGCATTCCTGCAAAAGCGTTTCTTCCTTTGGATTAAAAACAAAATTATAATAGACTTTTACGGGGCTGAATTTCTCGTACAATTCAATAATTTGTTCTTCGAGTTGCTCCTTATTAAGTTCGGCTAAATATTTTTTTAAATCGCGTTTGCTCATTATCAAAGTTTAAGAATACAAAAGTAATTTACTTTAGGAAGGAATGCATCGAAAATCAATGATAATACTTAATTTTGTCAATTATCACTTAAAATAAAATAAATGCTTAAGATTTTTAAGGTTACAGCAATAGTAGAAGGTATATCTGCCTTATTGTTATTTTTCTTTGCTATGCCAATGAAATACATTTTTAATGATCCTATTTATGTCAAACATATTGGAATGGCTCACGGCGTATTATTTACTGCCTACATCATTTTGGCAACAATTTTAAAGTTTAGTGAAAAGTGGGATTTGAAAAAGTATTTTATCATTTGTATTGCGTCAATTCCTCCTTTTGGCACTTTTTATATAGAAAAGAAATACTTAAAAAATGTATAAGTTAGTAGAAAAAATATTCAATTTTTTATATCCTATATTCAGAAAATGGGGATTAGGCAGCAGTTTTGCTTCATACCTGAGCCTATTTATTAATATAGCTCTCCTTTGCGTTTTATCATATGCTATTTATGTAGTCTTTCGTCTTATTTTGGTAACGATTATGGCGGTAATCGCCCAGAAAACTAAAACCAAATTTGATGATTTATTAGTGTCTAATAAAACGGCTAAATACATCGCACATTTAATTCCGCTATTATTTATTTACAAATCGGTTCCAATAATTCTGGAGCGATATGAATATTGGGAAGGTGTTTTTGGAAAACTTGTAGGCATTTATATTGTATTACTTGTTTTATGGATTATTCGAACCATATTCAATGCATTACGAGATTATTTAAAGCTAAAACCAAGATACAGTGATAAACCTATTGATAGTTTTATTCAGGTAATCATGATTGTGCTCTGGGCCGTAGGAATTACAGTGATTATTTCCAAATTATTTGATATTGATCAAAAAGAGCTTTTAACCATTTTAGGAGCTGTTTCTGCAGTGATAATCTTGATTTTTAGAGATACGATTTTAGGTTTTGTTTCTAGCGTTCAAGTATCCATAAATGATATGGTTCGAATTGGTGACTGGATTACAATGGATAAATTTGGTGCCGATGGAGATGTAATTGAAATCAATTTGGCAACAGTAAAAGTCCGAAATTTTGACAATACAACCACCACAATTCCTACTTACAGTTTAAGCTCCGATTCGTTTCAAAACTGGCGCGGAATGTTGAATTCAGATGGAAGACGTATCAAAAGACACATTCTTATTAAAACGAGTAGTATTCGATTTTTAGGAGAAGGAGAATTGAGTGACTTAAAGAAAATACATCTTATATCAGATTATATTGACACCCGAAAATTAGAAATAGACGAGTATAATGCTCTCAATAAAATTGATAAATCAATTGCGATTAACGGACGAAATTTGACTAATTTAGGTTTGTTTCGAAAATATATTACAGAATATTTATTCAATTATCCGGGATTAAATAAGGATATGTTGATGCTTTGTCGTCAATTACAATCTACATCACACGGAGTTCCTCTCGAGGTTTATGCCTTTTCACATGACAAACGATTTGAGAATTACGAGTACATAATGTCGGATATTTTCGATCACATTATTGCTTCTGTAAAATATTTTGATTTGGAAATTTTTGAAACGGTATCCGAAAATGATTTCAAAGTATAAAAAATTTAAATGTATTCTACATTAAAATGAGCGGAGAAAAAGACTTAGGTAAGTTGCTCAAAACAATGAAGCCGGAACATATTTTAGGAGAATATGTTTTTTGTGTGGTTCATGATTTGACAAATCTAAATCTTAACGATATCATGATGACATTCAAAGAGCAGGAAGGTACTACCATAGTGATCAAGAAGGAACTTGCCGATAGTCTAAAATTAGAATATTCTTTTATTGCTTCTTGGGTTACTTTAACAGTTCATTCTTCACTACAAGCTGTTGGGTTAACCGCTGCTTTTTCTAATGCTCTTTCGCAGGAAGGAATAAGTTGTAATGTGGTAGCCGCTTTTTATCACGACCATATTTTTGTAGATAAAAAAGACACTGATAAAACAATGGAAATCCTTAATCAATTTTCAAAATAAAAGCGAAAATATTAAATCTAATTACAAGCGATTCTTAACAAATTCTATTTCGGTTTTTCCGTGTGCTTTTGGTTTTCCGTTACCATCTAAATTTACCATTGTAGTGTGATCAATCGTAATAATTGTTTCGCGTGTCATCATATTTCTAGCTTCACATTTTAGCGTTAGCGAAGTATTTCCAAATTTTAAAACATCAATACCAATTTCTATAATATCACCTTGTTTTGCTGAGCTTCTGAAGTTGATTTCCGACATGTGTTTGGTTACAATTCTGGTATTTTCTAATTGAATAATGGTGTATAATGCCAATTCTTCATCAATCCAAGCCAATAATTTACCTCCAAATAATGTTCCGTTAGGGTTTAAATCTTCTGGTTTTACCCATTTCCTAGTATGAAATCGCATAATTTTTCTTTATATCTACAAAAATAAACTTTTCTTATGGCTATTTTCTTTATTTTTAAAGAAAAAAAAATGAGCGAACGTGATACTTTTTTAAAAGAATTCAGAGGACAAACAATAGGCTCCGTAACCAATCAATCTTCAACCGAAGAATCATTTCAAAATGAAGTACTTAGACCTATTTTAAAACTACAAAACGATTTGTTTATAGCTTCATTTATTAATTATGTAGCAAAAAATAAAGCAGACTTTTATAGCTACACCGTTGAAAAAAAGTTATCGGTTATAGAAAATGCTATCCAAAAAGACATCAAGTTTAGAAATGCTTTAAAAGGAATGATAATCGCATTATTCACTTTGGATGAGTATGCCGTATATAAAAAAAACTCGTCAAATATCAATAAAAGAATGATGAGTATGCTAATTGAAAGATTAAAAAGCCAAGTCCAATTGTTTGAATTAAAGGAAAACTAAAAAAAGGAATCTTGATTTTTTTAGTTTTAGAAATATGTTAAAAGGAATTGATTTGTTGTTTATTATTTAAAAAACAGCGACATATTCATTCAAATTTTACAATTAAATTACAATTTGACAATCGTAATGTTTTATACAATAAATCTTAATTAAGTATAAATGTTTATGTCATTTGCACGAATTTTTTCATTATAATTGTTAAAAATAAAGTTATGAAGGAAGAATATTTTAAATGGCATTCACCCAATCTTAACAGGGATATTGAAATGTTAGTTTTTGGACACGCAGGATATCCTATTATTTTATTTCCAACTTCGATGGGCAGTTACCATGAGAATAAGGATATGGGATTGATTGATTCCGCAAGATGGTACATCGATCAGGGGTTAATCCAAATATTTTGTCCGGACAGCATTGACAAAGAAAGTTTTTACAATAAAAACATACATCCCATTCATCGTATAGAAAATCATGTCAAATACGATAAAATGATTTGCCACGAAATAGTTGAAAAGGTAAAGAATAATACTTCCTCAGGAAAAGTTGTTGTTGCGGGTTGCAGTTTTGGGGGTTATCATGCGGCAAATTTTGCTTTTCGCCATCCAGGTTACGTGAGTCATGTATTTTCGATGAGTGGTGCTTTCAACATTAAAAGTTTTATGGATGGTTTTCACAATGATGATGTGTTCTACAACAGTCCTGAAGACTATTTATATGGACTTGATGATTATGAATTATGGAATATGGATATAGTTTTAGGGACTTCTAACTGGGACATTTGTTTTGATGCTAGTCTAAAATTAAGTAAAGTTTTGAGTGACAGGAATATTCATCATTGGTTAGACATTCGTCAGGAACGCAAACATGACTGGCCTGTTTGGAAAGAAATGTTTCCACATTATTTATCAAGAATTAAATTTTTTTAAAATTATAAACGTATCAAGATGAAAAAAATCGGAATTTTATTTGGAATGGAAGACACCTTTCCGCAAGCATTTATTGATCGTGTCAATTCAAAAAACGAAAAAGGAATCATTGCTGAAGCGGTTGCTATTGATAAAGTGGTTCAAAATAAAGATGAAGAATATGCTGTAATTATTGATCGAATTTCGCAAGATGTTCCTTTTTATAGAGCTTATCTTAAAAATGCTGCGTTAACAGGAACTAATGTAATTAACAATCCTTTTTGGTGGAGTGCTGATGATAAATTTTTCAACAATGCTTTGGCGGATACCCTTGGAGTTCCGTTGCCTAATACGGTAATTCTTCCTTCAGCGGAACATCCTACTGATACCACCGGAAAATCATTCCGAAATTTAAAATATCCAATGGACTGGGAAGGAATTTTTGAATACATAGGATTTCCAGCTTACATGAAACCGTATGCTGGTGGCGGTTGGAAAAATGTCTACAGATTAGAAAACAAAGAAGAGTTTTGGGAAAAACATCAGGAAACAGGACAATTAGTAATGATGTTACAAGAAGAAATTGTTTTTACGGAATATTTCAGAGTGTATTGTTTGGGCTGCAAAGCCGTTCGAATTATGCAATACGAACCTAGAAATCCGCATCATTTGCGTTATGTAATTGATGGTCCGCCGGTAGATAAAAAATTATTAACAACTATAAAAGACTACACTTTACGCCTTTGCAAAGGTTTAGGATATGACTTTAATACGGTAGAATTCGCAGTTCGTGACGGAATACCATATGCTATTGATTTTGGAAATCCCGCACCTGATGCTGAATTGACTTCGGTGGGTGCTGAGAATTTTGAATGGGTGGTGGAAGAATCTGCAAAAATGGCTATTGCTGCCGCAAAAAAACAAAAGCCAGGAAAGATAAATTTGACTTGGGGAACTTTTATAAAAGATGCTGCCGGAGGAAAGTAATCAGCGTTCAGTGTTTAGTTTGAGAAATCTCAACCATAAGGAACTGTATATAGAAATATTTAATTTTAAATAAAAATTTTGTTGATTATGAAATGCCCTAGCCCCGATTAAAGTGAAAATCCTTTTTTTGTCCTGAACTTTTCAGGACAAAAAAGATTGAAACGGAAAGCGGGACACGAGCTAAACGAACTGACGGAGTAAATAGCTCCTAAAAAAATAAATTAATGAAAAAATTACCCGTTTTTACACTTGGTGTGGAAGAAGAATATCAGATTATTGATCCAGAAACAAGAGATTTGCGGTCGCATTTATCAAAAATTGTTGATGGTGCTAAAATAATTTTAAATGAGCAAGTTAAGGCTGAAATGCACCAATCTGTGGTGGAAGTTGGAACTAATATTTGTCATAGTGTTAATGATGCCAAAAATGAGATTCGGTTTTTACGTTCTAAAATTGTTGAATTAGCGGATAAACAAGATCTTATTGTTGGTGGTGCCGGAACGCATCCTTTTTCAAAATGGCAGGATCAACCCATAACTGACGACCCAAGATACCACGATATTGTTAATGAATTGCAGGATGCGGCACGATCTAATTTGATTTTTGGAATGCATTGTCATGTAGGAATTGAAAACCGTGAAATTGGTTTGCAATTGATGAATCAGGCTACGTATTTCCTGCCTCACATATTTGCACTTTCGACAAATTCCCCTTTTTGGGAAGGTAGAAAAACAGGCTATAAGTCGTTTAGAACTAAAGTTTTTGACAAATTTCCAAGAACTGGATTGCCGGAATATTTTGACTCGGTGAGTTCCTATGAGAATTATTTAGAGACTCTGGTAAAAACAAATTGCATCGATAATCCAAAGAAAATTTGGTGGGATTTACGCTTGCATCCGTTTTATAATACGATAGAATTTAGGATTTGTGATATGTGTTTAACGGTTGATGAAACCATTTGTATTGTAGCTATTATTCAAGCAATTGTGGCTAAACTCTACAAATTAAATATGAATAATACGAGTTTCAATATTTATCGATTGGCTTTGATAAAGGAAAATAAATTTCGTGCAGCTCGTTATGGAATTGATAATAATATGATTGATTTTGGATTGCAAAAAGAAGTGGAAACTAAAATGCTTATCCTAGAATTATTAGATTTTATTGACGATGTTGTTGATGAATTGGGAAGCCGTGATGATATTAATTATGTTCATGAAATTTTGAAAAATGGAACCGGAGCAGACAAACAATTAACCGTTTTTGAAGAAACAGGTGATCTTTCTAAAGTGGTAGACTTTATAACTGGTGAATTTACAAGGGGATTATAAAATATAAATTATCTTTGCGTATTGTTTTTTAAAAATACCTATGTCGAATAAAATTATAAAAATAGCGCTTTTAGATATGTACAAAGGAGAACCTAATCAGGGGATGCGTTGTATAATTGATGTAGTTAACAGGTTCAGTCCTGTAGTTAGTTT
Organism: Flavobacterium pasteuri; assembly: GCF_048286615.1. Lineage (NCBI taxonomy): Bacteria > Pseudomonadati > Bacteroidota > Flavobacteriia > Flavobacteriales > Flavobacteriaceae > Flavobacterium > Flavobacterium pasteuri. The sequence continues at coordinate 89,047 of NZ_JBLVPN010000006.1, forward strand.
TGAAATATTCGATGTTCGGGTAAAATGTGAATTGCCGGATATTAAAGAATTTGATATTTATATTTCAACCGGAGGTCCGGGAAATCCATTGATTGGTGACGGAAATTGGGATGTGAAATATTATGCTTTTATTGATTCGTTGAATATATGGAATAGTGAAAATGCAGTTAAAAAACACGTACTGTTTATTTGTCATTCTTTTCAAATGGCTTGCTTGCATTTTGGGTTGGCCACGGTGTCCCGAAGAAATGATACTTCTTTTGGTGTAATGACAATTCATAAAACGAAAGAAGGAGCAACAGACCCTTTATTTGAAGGGCTAGCAGATCCTTTTTACGCAATAGATTCCAGAGATTATCAAGTTGTACAGCCAAAACTTAGTGTTTTTGCCAAAAAAGGAGCTAAAATTATTTCACTGGAAAAAATTAGAGACCATGTTCAATACGAGCGCGCTATCATGGCGGTTCGTTTTACGGACTATTTTGTAGGTACACAATTTCATCCCGAAGCAGATCCGATAAGCTTTGTCTCTCATTTGAGAAACAAACAGGCAAAAGAAAAAATTAGGGCTATGAAAGGGAAAAGGAAGTTTAGAAACATGCTGGAAGATTTATTAGATGATGATAAAATATACCGAACTAATGAAACTTTGATTCCAAACTTTTTGCGAGCAGCTATCAATGACTTGATGAAAACCAAGAAAATGCTTTCTAATTAATAAATTCATTTTGAGATGATTTCAAAATATCGGGAGTTATTTAATGCTCAATTTACAGAAACAAAATATCAAGAATTTAAAGATGATATTGCTTCCGATTTTAACTATATGCCTACTTTTAGATTAGGTGAAACTCCTTTTTTTATTTCAAATGAGCTAAAAGCACAATTGATTGAAGGCTGCAATGAAGTTATAGCTTTCATTCAGAAAGAAGAATTTAAATTACTTACAGATAAATCATTAGAACTAAATCATAAAGTTCCAAATGAGGATGAGCATACCACTTTTTTAGCAATTGATTTTGGAATTTGTGAAGAAGATGGAGTTGTTATTCCTAAACTTATTGAAGTGCAAGGATTTCCTTCTTTGTATAATTATCAAATTAATTTATATGAAAAATTCAAGAACCACTATCCATTCCTCAGTGAGTTAACCCCATTTATCAATAACATTGAACCTCAGGAATATCTTGATATTTTAGAGGATGCGATTTGCAATAAGCATCCAAAAGAGAATGTTATTCTACTCGAAATTGAACCTGAAAGACAGAATACTAAGATTGACTTTTATTATTGCCGAAGAGATATTGGTATGCCCATAGTTTGCGTTACTGAACTCATAAAGAAAGGCAAACAACTGTTCTATAAAAACGAAAAAGGTGATGAAATCCGAGTAAAAAGAATCTATAACAGGGTTATTTTTGATGAATTGGATTTGCGAACCGATTTAAAATTAAACTTTCATTTCTCTGATGAACTTGATGTAGAATGGGCCGGACATCCCAATTGGTTTTTTCGAATCAGTAAATTTATTTTACCATTCTTAAAAGGGAAATATTTCATCGAAACAACTTTATTAAGTGAGCTCAAAGAAATCCCACAAGATTTAGAAAATTATGTTCTAAAACCACTCTTTTCCTTCTCAGGAACAGGAGTTATTTTTCATGTAACAAAAGAGGATATTGAAGCAGTTGTCGAAAAAGAACTTTATATTCTACAAAAAAAAGTAAACTATCTTCCTATTGTGCAATCTCCTGATGGAAAAGTAAAAGCCGAAGTGCGTGTACTTTGTATTTGGAAAAAAGAGGACGCAGCACCTACTCTACTTTGCAATTTAGTTAGATTGAGTCGTGGAGAAATGATTGGTGTAAAATTCAATAAAGACAAAGATTGGGTAGGCGGGACACTTGGATTATTTGAAAGGTAAATTAAATTAAGTTTTAAACGTTATTACATCTCATCACTATTTTCATTCTACTTTTAATTTTTTTCCGTTTCAAATAAGTAATTCAATTCTTAATTGTAGTTTATGTTTATGGACACTATTTAAAATTTACTTTTAAGTTTATTCTTTGGAGATAATGTCAATTTAACGCATTGAAATTTTTTAAAATGCAAATTGATTAGAATTTAATAAGTTATAACTGACTAAATAAAACTAAAAAAAGTATTAAAACAGATTTTCAAGTGTATTTAATTTTTTAAAATATTTTTTTTTGTTTGTTTTAGTAGATTAGGGATAGTGTTTAATGATTTTTTTTATGTGATTCCCTTAATAATTTGAAAAAAATGGAATTATTCAATAAATTAACATAAAAAAAATTAAGGTGTTTTTTTTTTCTTTATTATTGTAAGGTTATAATAATTTAAGAATAATATACAATTTTAATAATTAACAAATGAATAGAAGAGAAGCACTTAAAAGCGTTGCGTTTTTGATGGGAAGCGCAATCTCATCAACTACGATGGGCGTTTTATTTGAAAGTTTTACTTTGCCTGAAAAAGAGAAGAATCGAGTATTTTTTTCTGTTTCGGATGAGGAAGTTTTAGCTGAATTTGCCGATATCATTATACCGACTACAGCAACTTCACCAGGAGCTAAAGCCGCTGGACTTGGCGCTTTTATTCCTATGATGATTAAAGATTGTTATCCAGCACAAATGCAAGAGATTTTTGCTTCTGGAATGAAAGATATGCAGGCAAAATGTTTGAAAGATTTCAATAAAGATTTCTTACTAATGTCAATAGAAGAGCGTCAGAAATTAATGGGAGATTTAAGAGACGAAACAATAGCTAATGGAAAAGCACCTTCTTTCTTTTTGATTGCAAGAGATTTGACCCTTTTAGGTTATTATTCTTCAGAAATTGGTTGTACACAAGCACGTGAATACCTTCCTGTTCCTGGTAGATACGATGGAAGTGCTGAATACAAACCTGGACAAAAAGCTTGGGCTACCAACTAATTGTTAATGAATCTTTTGTTTTAAACTATTTAATTAAATAAAAAAACTAGACGTGAATATAAATACCAATTTAAAAGCGGAAAATACATACGATGCTATTGTAGTAGGATCAGGAATTAGTGGTGGTTGGGCTGCAAAAGAACTTACCGAAAAAGGTTTAAAAGTTTTGATGTTAGAACGCGGAATGAATATTGAACACATTACAGATTATGAATCTGCAATGAAAGCTCCTTGGGAATTTGAGCATGCCGGAAAAATGACCGAAGAACAAAAAAGAACACATCCAGTACAAACTCGGGATTATCCATATAATGAAGCTACTGAAAAATGGTGGGTTAATGACTTAGAATGCCCGTATACAGAAGACAAACGTTTTGACTGGTACAGAGGATTTCATGTTGGAGGAAAATCTTTAATGTGGGGTCGCCAAAGTTACCGTTTTAGTGATCATAATTTTGAAGATAATGCCAAAGATGGACATGGAAATGATTGGCCTATTCGTTATAAAGACCTTACTAAATGGTACGATTATGTGGAGAAATTTGTAGGAATCAGTGGGCAGGCAGAAAACTGGCCTTTATTACCAGATGGTAAATTTTTACCTCCAATGGATTTAAATTGTGTAGAAAAATCAGTTAAAGAAAGACTTGAAAAACATTATAACAAAACACGTATTCTTACTATAGGACGTACGGCTAACTTAACTGTACCTCATAAAGGACGTGGTAGTTGTCAATATAGAAATTTATGTAGTCGTGGTTGTCCGTTTGGAGCTTATTTCTCAACACAATCATCTACATTACCTGCTGCTATGGCTACTAATAGATTAACGGTCAGACCCTACTCTATTGTAAATCATATTATTTATGATAAAGACACCAAAAAAGCAAAAGGTGTAATGGTTATTGATGCAGAAACAAATGAAACTATGGAGTTTTATGCCAAAATTGTTTTTGTGAACGCATCTACATTAGGATCAACCTTCCTTTTATTAAATTCAACTTCAGAGGCACATCCAAATGGAATGGGTAACGCGAGTGGACAATTAGGACATAATTTAATGGATCATCATTTCCGTTGTGGTGCTGAAGGAAGTGCTGAAGGTTTTGAGGATAAATATACGTACGGTAGAAGAGCCAACGGAATTTATATTCCACGATATCAAAATGTAGGTGGTGATAAACGTGATTATTTAAGAGGTTTTGGTTATCAAGGTGGTGCGAGTAGAGGATTATGGCATAAAGAAGTTGCTGAATTGGCTTTTGGTGGTGATTTCAAAGATACGATGTCTTTACCTGCTGATTCCTGGAGTATGGGATTGGGCGGATTTGGGGAAATGTTACCTTATTACGAAAATAGGGTTTACATTGATCACAGCAAAAAAGACAAATGGGGTCAACCTGTTTTAGCAATTGACTGCGAAACCAAGGATAACGAAGCTAAAATGCGGGAAGATATGATGAATGACGCTGCAGAAATGCTGGAAGCTTCAGGAATCAAAAATGTAAAAACATACGATAACGATTATTATCCCGGAATGGCTATACACGAAATGGGTACTGCCAGAATGGGGAATGACCCTAAAGATTCAGTTTTAAATAAATGGAATCAAATGCATGAAGTTAGTAATGTATTTGTTACAGATGGTTCTTGTATGCCTTCTATCGCTTGTCAAAATCCATCATTAACATTTATGGCTTTAACGGCTCGTGCCTGTGATTATGCAGTAAAAGAATTAAAAAAAGGAAATATTTAGGTTCATCATTATGAGAAAATTAAGAATGGGCATGGTCGGTGGTGGCCAAGATGCATTTATAGGTGCAATTCACCGCTTAGCCGCCAATATGGATGGACTAATTGAATTTAGTTGTGGTGCATTAAGTATAAAACCAGAAACCGCAATTGCATCTGGTAAAGCCTTGTTTCTTCCAGAATCAAGAACGTACTTAACGTATGATGAAATGATTAAAGCTGAAGCGGCTTTACCTGCTGACGAAAGAATAGATTTTGTAACTATTGTTACTCCAAATTTCGCACATTTTGCACCTGCAATGATGGCCTTGGATCATGGTTTTAATGTAGTAATTGAAAAACCAATGACTTTTTCATTAGAAGAAGCAAAACTATTGAAACAAAAAGTAGAAGAGACTGGATTAATACTTTGTTTAACACATACCTATTCAGGATATCCAATGGTCAAACAAGCGAAAGCAATGATCAGAGAAGGAAAACTAGGTAAGATTAGAAAAGTTTTAGTAGAATATCCTCAAGGATGGTTAAGTAAACTTTCTGAAAGAGAAGGAAATGCACAAGCTGCTTGGAGAACAGATCCTACAAAATCAGGAAAAAGTTCTGTAATGGGTGACATTGGAACACATGCATCACATTTAGCTGAATATATTACGGGTGCTAAAATTACAGATGTTTGTGCTGAACTGAACACATTAGTCGAAGGTCGTGTAATGGATGATGATGGCGCAGTATTATTGAAGTTTGATAATGGTGCAAAAGGAGTTTTAATTGCATCTCAAGTTGCTGCTGGTGAAGAAAATGCTTTGAAAATTAGAGTTTATGGTGAAAAAGGTGGAATCGAATGGTTTCAACATGAACCAAATACTTTAATGGTTAGGTGGTTAGATGAACCTGCACAAATTTTAAGAGCGGGATCTAATTATGGATCTCATTTATCTTCATTTGCAACGCATAATTGTCGTACTCCCGGCGGACATCCAGAAGGTTATTTAGAAGCATTTGCTAATATTTATCGCAACTTTGCATTAACATTGGGTTGTAAATTAGATGGTACAGAACCTACCCCTGAAATGTTAGATTTCCCTTCTGTTGAAGATGGATTAAGAGGAATGGCATTTATAGATAACGTAGTAGCATCATCACAATCTGATAAAAAATGGACTCCTTACGTTTTGTAATAAAAAGGAATTCATAAAAGTTTTAGACAAAAAATATTATGACAACAATACAAGGTCCAGCAGTATTTTTAGCCCAATTTATCAGTAACGAAGCTCCTTTTAATTCCTTAGATGGAATATGTAAATGGGCCGCTGACTTAGGTTTTAAAGGTATTCAAATGCCAACATTAGATACTCGATTCATTGATTTGCAAAAGGCTGCAGAAAGTAAAACGTACGCCGATGAACTTAAAGGTACAATTGCTTCTTACGGATTAGAAATCACGGAATTATCAACGCATTTACAAGGTCAGTTAGTTGCAGTTCATCCGGCTTATGATGACTTTTTTGACGCTTTTGCTCCGGTAAATGTACATGGTAATTCTAAAGCCAGACAAGAATGGGCAGTGCAACAATTGAAATATGCTGCAAAAGCATCCCAAAATTTAGGCTTAAATGCACATGCAACTTTTAGCGGATCTTTGCTTTGGCAATATTTTCACCCTTGGCCACAAAGGCCTCCCGGCTTAGTTGAAGACGGTTTTGCTGAATTAGCAAAACGTTGGTTGCCAATTTTAAATGAGTTTGATCATAATGGGATTGATCTTTGCTATGAAATTCATCCAGGAGAAGATTTATTTGATGGAGAAACCTATGAAATGTTTTTGAAGGCTGTAAATAACCATTCCAGAGCTTGTTTGCTGTATGATCCGTCACATTTTGTATTGCAACAGTTAGATTACATTCAATACATTGATTTTTATCATGAAAGGATTAAAGCTTTTCACGTAAAGGATGCCGAGTTTAACCCTACTGGAAAACAAGGAACTTTTGGAGGATATCAAAGTTGGGTAAACCGTGCGGGACGTTATCGTTCCCCTGGAGATGGCCAAATTGATTTTAAAACTATTTTTAGCAAACTTGCACAATATGATTTCAAAGGTTGGGCAGTTATGGAATGGGAATGTTGCATAAAAAATCAAGAAGATGGAGCACGCGAAGGTGCCGAATTTATAAAAAATCATATTATAAAAGTTACCGACAAAGCATTTGATGATTTTGCTGCTGTGGAAACAAATAAAGCTTTTAATAGAAAAAACTTAGGATTATAAAACTTAAATAGAAATATAAATGAAATTAAAATATTTGCTTTTTGGGGTTGCTTTAATTAGCTTAACCTCATTTTCTAATGATAATTTAGATACAAAATATATTAAAGCCACTAAAAAATCAAACGCTATTTTTCAAACATCTGATGGAGAAAAATTAATTGCTAAATCTGATTGTATTGGATGTCATAAATTAGACAAAAAACTAATAGGTCCCTCCTATTTAGATATTGCAAAAAAATATCCATCTAATGATAAAAATATTGCTTATTTATCAGGTAAAATCATAAAAGGTGGATCTGGTGTTTGGGGAACAATTCCTATGTCAGCGCATTCATCTTTGAAAAAAACTGATGCAACTTCTATGGCAAAGTATATTTTATCACTGAAAAAATAATAGTAACAGGTGTTTGTAAATTTTTCCTCGTTGTAGATTATTTAAAACTTACGATTTCTTACAATATTTTATTTCTATTAATCAACGATATTAAAAAATAAATGAAACAAAAAGAAGACGAAAATAAAATCATAAATAACCGTCGTGATTTTATAAAAACTACGGCTATAGCTGCTGCAGCTTTTATGATTGTTCCCCGTCATGTTTTAGGAAGAGGGTTCGTAGCACCAAGTGATCGTTTATCAATAGCAAGTATTGGTGTTGGTGGAAAAGGAAAATCTGATATTGCTATGTTTGCCAGTAGCGGAAGAGCTGATATTTCATTTTTATGTGATGTTGATACTAGAAGAGCCGCTGCAAGTGTAAATGCATTTCCCAAGGCTAAATTCTACAAGGATTGGCGTGAAATGTTAGACAAAGAACATAAAAATTTCGATGCCGTTTCAGTTTCTACTCCAGATCATAATCATGCTATACAAGCACTAGCTGCAATGCAATTAGGCAAACATGTTTATGTTCAAAAACCTATGGCACATGATATGTACGAAGCGCGTATTTTAACTCAAGCTGCCAAAAAATATAAAGTGGTAACCCAAATGGGAAATCAAGGAGCCTCAAATGATGGTACGAGAATAATGAAAGAATGGTATGAAGCTGGCTTAATTGGTGATGTTCACACTATTCATGCTTGGACAGACCGCCCAGTTTGGCCTCAAGGTATTCCTTGGTCTGTCAATAAAGCGGACATTCCAAAAGAATTAGATTGGGATTTATGGTTGGGAACTGCTCCTTACAAAGAATACGTAAACAAATTAGTACCATTCAACTGGCGCGGTTGGTGGGATTACGGTACTGGTGCATTAGGAGATATGGGTTGCCATTTATTGGAAGCTCCGTTTAGTGTATTGAACTTAAAATATGCAAAAGATGTTCAATGCAGTGTTGGTTCTGTTTATGTAGATGAATTTCAAAGAGGTTATTTCCCTGAAAGTTGTCCTCCTTCAAGTCACGTAACCTTAACTTTTCCAAAAACAGAAAAAACAAATGGTGACATTGCAGTACACTGGATGGATGGAGGAATTCAACCTGAAAGGCCTACTGAATTAGGACCTAATGAAATTTTTGGCGATGGTGGAAATGGAACATTATTCACTGGTACTAAAGGAAAAATGATGTGTGATACGTATGGTTTAAATCCTCGTTTACTACCGCTTAGCAAAAATGAAAATCTAAATGTAGCTCAAAAATATAGTAGAGTAAAGGATGGCTCTGAAGGTCATTACAGGCAATGGGTTGAAGCCGCAATTGCAGGTTACGGGAAAAAAGAATTGAGTTCTCCTTTTGAAATTGCCGGACCATTAACTGAAGCTTTATTGATGGCAAATCTTGCAATCAGAGGGTATGATGTAATGAGAGAGGAACTTGGAGAAGAAGTATATCCGGGACGTTCTGCAAAATTATTATGGGATAATGATGCTATGAAAATTACCAATTTTGATGAAGTTAATCAATTTGTAAAACGTGATTATCGTCAGGGTTGGAAAGCTTTAACCTTATAAACAAGATTAATTATTAATTCAAAAAATTAAAAATGATTAAAAATATTTGTACTTCATTAATTGTTATGATACTAATTCAAACCGCAAATGCACAACAAGTTCCAATAGCAAAAGGATTTAAATCAATATTTGATGGACAATCAACAACAGGATGGCATACTTACGGAAAAAAAACTGCTGGTAGCGGTTGGAAAGTTGAAGATGGTGTATTGCATTTTGATCCTACTGCTGCACAGAATGGACAAGGAGGCGATTTGGTAACTGATGTAGAATACGAAAATTTTCATTTAAAATTAGAATGGAAAGTCGCAGCAAATGCAAATAGTGGTATTATTTTTTATGTGAATGAGGATTTGACAAAGTTCGAAAACACCTATGAAACAGGATTGGAAATGCAAGTATTAGATAATAATGGTCATCCAGATGCTAAAATTGAAAAACACAGAGCTGGTGATTTATATGATTTAATCAAAAGTACTTCGGAGCCTGTTAAACCCATTGGAGAATGGAATTCTGTTGATATTGTATGTAAGTTCGGGAAACTGACAATGTTATTGAATGGTGTAAAAGTAGTTGAAACTACACTTTGGGATGCTAACTTTAAAACTTTGGTATCAGGAAGTAAATTTGCTACTTGGCCAGGTTTTGCAGCATTCAAAAAAGGGAAAATTGCATTACAAGATCACGGAGATAATGTGTGGTTCAGAAACATTCAGATAAAAGAATGGAACTCTATGAAGATAACAACTGGATGTGAAGCCGGTATGTAACAGACTGTTTAACATTAAAAATTAACCAAAACCAAAAAAATAAAAACTTAAAAACCAATGAATACTACTACTCGAATTAAATTATCCATAATGATGTTCCTAGAATTTTTTATCTGGGGAGCTTGGTTTGTAACCCTTGGTACGTTTCTGGGGAATAATTTAAAAGCATCTGGATCAGAAACAGCCGCAATTTTTTCTACACAATCATGGGGCGCTATTATTGCACCATTTATTATAGGATTGATTGCTGATCGTTATTTTAATGCTGAGAAAATTTTAGGAATACTTCATCTTATCGGAGCATTTTTGATGTATCAAATGTATCATTCTGAAGAGGTTGGAATGTTTTATACTTACGTACTAAGTTATATGATTTTATACATGCCAACATTAGCATTAGTAAATTCAGTTTCTTTTAATCAAATGAAAGATCCGGAGAAAGAGTTTGCTAATATTAGAGTTTGGGGAACTATTGGTTGGATTTTAGCTGGTTTGTCAATTAGTTTTATTTTCCATTGGGATACTGCAGAAGCAATTTCTCAAGGATTTCTTAAAAACACGTTCCTTTTAGCAGGAATTGCAGCTTTAGTTTTAGGTATATTCAGTTTTTCTTTACCAAAAACACCACCAAAAGTAAGTGATGAAAAAATAAAAATTGGAGATATAATTGGTCTTGATGCTTTAAAGTTATTGAAAGATAAAAACTTCGCTATCTTTTTTATCTCATCAATTCTTATTTGTATTCCTCTTGCCTTTTATTATCAAAATGCACATCCATTTTTAACAGAAGCAGGCGTCGAAAATCCTACAGGAAAAATGGCAATTGGTCAAATATCTGAAGCTTTATTTTTATTATTGATTCCTGTTTTTTTTACTCGTTTTGGCTTTAAGAAAACCATCTTGGTAGGAATGTTAGCATGGGCAATTCGTTACGTTTTATTTGCTTATGGTAATGGAGATGATTTAAGCTTCATGCTTATTATAGGTATTGCTTTACACGGTATTTGTTATGATTTCTTTTTTGTTTCTGGTCAAATTTACACCAATTCAAAAGCAGGAGAAAAATATAAAAGTGCTGCTCAAGGTCTAATCACACTGGCCACTTACGGAGTTGGTATGTTGATTGGTTTTGCAGTTGCTGGCTGGATAACGGACAATTATAAAATGTTAGACGGCGCTATAAATTGGGAAATGGTTTGGATAATACCTGCTGGAATTGCTTTAGCAGTATTCCTTCTTTTTGCACTTTTATTCAACGAAAAAAACAAAGTTGAAGACACTTCTTCTGCTGTATAAAAAATAAAAAATGAGCACTAATTTAAATAGAAGATCTGCCATAAAAGGAATATTAGCCGGAACAGCGGCTATGGGAATTCCTTCTGGATTTTCTGTTTTGGCTATGCCAATGAATAGTACAGAAGCACAATTAGGCACGTTGAAAGGAAATATAAATCATTCCGTTTCTCGCTGGTGTTTTGATAGTCTTGATTTGGACACGCTTTGTATAGAGGCTAAAAAAATAGGGATTGCAGGTATTGATTTAGTTGGACCAAAAGATTGGCCTACACTGAAAAAATATGATTTAGTTTCTACAATGTGTAACGGTGCTGAGATTAATTTAGTCGATGGTTTCAATGAGATTAAGTTTCATGAAACGCTATTAAAGAACTATACTGATATGATTCCGTTGGTAGCTAAAGCCGGTTATAAAAATCTAATTTGCTTTAGCGGTAGCAGAAGAGGAAAAACAGATGAAGAAGGTTGGAATAATTGTGTTCTTGGTTTACAAAAACTAATTCCATTAGCTGAAAAGCATAATGTTATTTTGGTAATGGAATTGTTAAACAGCAAAATTGACCACAAAGATTACCAATGTGACAGAACATCATGGGGAGTAGAATTAGCAAAACGCTTGGACTCAGAAAACTTTAAACTCCTTTATGACATTTATCACATGCAAATTGATGAAGGTGATGTGATTAGAAACATCATAGATAATAATCAATACATTGCACATTTTCATACAGCTGGCGTTCCTGGACGAAATGAAATTGATAATACACAGGAATTAAATTACGAAGCAATAATGAAAGCAATTGCAAAAACTGGTTTCAAAGGTTTTGTAGGACAAGAATTTATTCCTAAAAACCCTGACAAACTAGCTTCATTGAAGCAGGCTATTACAATTTGTGATATATAACTAATCTAATAAATAACCCATGATAAAAAGAAGAGAATTTTTAATTAATGCTGGTTTAGCATTAGGCGCATTAGCCATTGCTCCTACATTTGCTTTTGACTCTAAAAAAAGACCCATCGGAATTCAATTATGGACACTGCGTGATACTTTACCAAAAGATGTCAAAGGAGTTTTGTCACAAGTTGGTAAAGCGGGATTTTGTGAAGTTGAAACTTTTGGTTACTCAGCCGACAAAGGTTTTTTTGGAACCTCAGTTCGAGATTTTAAAATGATATTGGATGATAATAATTTAAAGGCCACAAGCAATCATTTTGATTTTAATTCGATGATCAAAGATGGTTCGACGGATTTAGTTCAAAATTACATAGAAACTGCCAATTTATTAGGTAGTGAGTACGTAACAGTACCATATATAGTTTCAGAATTGAGAGGAACTACCGGTGATGATTACAAAAAACTAGCTTCACAAATTAATAAAGTGGGTGAACTTTGTAAAGCCGGAGGTTTAAAATTAGCCTATCACAATCATGCTTTTGAATTTACAAAATTCGGAGCAACTAACGGATATGAGATTTTATTGAATGAAACTGATAAAAATTTAGTTAGTTTTGAAATGGATTTATACTGGGTTTTTCGTTCTGGAAATGATCCTTTGCAATTATTTAAAAAATATCCCGGACGTTTCACTATGTGGCACGTAAAAGATATGGATAAAGTAAATCCTGATTGGAATGCCGAAATAGGAACTGGAGCAATTGATTTCAAATCGATTTTTGCTCAAGCTGAACTTTCTGGAATGAAACGTTTCTTTTTAGAGCACGAATCAAACTACAAACCAAATCCGATAGAATCCGCAGTAACAAGTTTTAATTACATTAAGAAGAATTTAATCTAAGTGTTTTAGAAATAATAAATTATAAAAAAAGGGATACTTATTGTATCCTTTTTTTATAATTTATTATTTATTTTACTCGGTAATATTAAAACTGGCAACATAAAAATTCTTATCTGTTTCCAATTTTGAATTTTCAGTATTTACTGGAACACGCTGCCATTCTGTTACTGGTTGAAGTAATTCTTCTTTTCCATTCAGTATTACTTTAACTGGCATGTTGAAACCCGAAACGCAATTTGTCCAGCGATAAACCACTTGATTATCCTTGAAAAAATATTCTAATGTTGGAATTCTGGTATCTCTTAAATACTGATTGAAAACTGTAGATAAATCGATTCCAACTTGCTGACTTAAATAATCATCAATTTGTTTTGTAGTAACAGTTTGGTGATAAAAAGTACTGTTTAAGCCTCTTAATATGCCTCTCCATTTTTCATCATCATTTACAATTTGGCGTAAAGTATGCAACATATTCCCTCCTTTTGGATACATATCACCAGAACCTTCGTTGTTTACATTATAATTTCCTATAATTGGTTTGTCATTTTTTATACCTTTTCTGGTTCCCAGAACATATTCAAATCCAGCTTCTTTTCCATAGTAATATTCTACAAAAAGACTTTCTGAATAGTTTGTAAAACTCTCGTGAATCCACATATCAGCAATATCTTTATACGTGATATTATTGGCAAACCATTCATGCCCAGATTCATGAATAATAATAAAATCAAATTTTAATCCCCAACCCGTTCCGCTTAAATCCCTACCACGATATCCGTTTTGAAAACCATTCCCATACGTTACGCTACTTTGATGTTCCATTCCTAAATACGGAGCTTCAACCAATTTGTAACTGTCTTCATAAAATGGATACGGTCCAAACCAATGTTCAAAAGCTTTTAGCATTTTTGGAACATCTTGAAATTGTTTTTTGGCTTTCGCCAAATTATCTCTCAAAACATAATAACTGCAATCTAAATCGCCTTTTTCTCCTTTATATTTTTCCGAAAACGAAACATAATCACCTATATTTATATTTACTCCATAATTATTAATTGGATTTGATACATACCAATTATAGGTTTTTGTTCCATCTTTTAATTGCTTTACACTTAGTAAACGTCCATTGGAAACATCCGTCAAATTTTTTGGAACATTTACACTAATCAGCATATTATCCACTTCATCATACATGTGATCTTTGTTTGGCCACCAAACACTTGCCCCCAATCCTTGACAAGAAGAAGCAATAAAAGGATTTCCATTACTGTCTTTTTTCCAAGTTATACCTCCATCCCAAGGTGGATTTACAGCAACTTTTGGCTTGCCTCCGTAAAATACTGTCAGTTCTTTTACAGCACCTTTGGTTTGAGGAGCAATTAATTCGACAAAAAAAGCATTTCCTTCTCTGCTGTATTTTAAAACCTTACCATCTTGAATAACTTTATAAATTTGCATTGGATTTTGCAAATCGATTTGCATCCTATTGTATTCCTGAACAACTTGATATTTTATTGTATTTGAGCCTGAAATAGTGCTATCAGCAGGATTTACTTTTATATCAAGATGGTAGTTTTTTACATCCCACCACGCTCTTTCTTTTGTGATACTTCCGCGCAAAGTGTCTTGTCTCGTGAATTTTTGCTCTTTTTTTTCCAAAAATCCTTGCGCTTTTGCTCCATTAAAAATAACAAAAGAGATAAAAATAAGACAGAATTGTTTTTTCATAGTGAATGTGCTTTTGACAAAAATAAACTTTAAAATTTAGAAATAAACTTCCTGAAATTTATTTTCCAGGATAGATTTGAACATATTCTTGCAACAGCTTATTATCTTTTCCTCTAATTTGCATGATTACCTTGTTGTTTTCAAAATCAAATTTTAATAAACCAAAATTAATATCTTTGATAATTTCTCCTTTCACATAAGGATTTTCCTCACCGGAAAAAGAAGCGTAAGTATGCGTCAATCCACTCGAGGTAAAATCTACTAACGGATAGGATAATCCAGTAACATTTTTGGAAGAAAAAGTTGCAATATGACGGTCTCCAGAGATTATAAAAGTGCCTTTTGCTTTTGTCGAAATAATCAATTTCTCTAGTTTTTCTATTTCATAAGGGAAATTTCCCCAAGCTTCAAAACCATGTTTATCTGATAGAAATTGAATACTGCTGACGATTACATTAAATTGTGCATCAGAATTTTGAAGTTCTTTTTCCAACCATTTCCATTGTGCATTTCCTAACACTGTTCCTTCACCGTATTTATTGGGTTGAAACCGTTTTTTAGAATCGGTGGCTTTCGTTAGTTTAGTTCTAAAAAAACGGGAATCCAATACAATTATTTTGACTTTATTTCCATTTACGGCAATAGTTTTGGCTGTATAAACACCATCTCTTTTTCGCTCAGGAGTAATCTTTGAAGTATCTAAAAAATCCAGGAATAACTGCTGGCTTTGTCTTTTAAAAGGATATTCTTCGCCACCGTCATTCGCTCCATAATCATGATCATCCCATGTTCCTAATACAATTTTGTCATTAATAAACTTAAGGTAATCAGAATCTTGTTTCTGAATTTCATAATTATTTTTAAGAAACTGCATATCCTCAGTATCCGAATACACATTATCACCTCCCCAAATCCAAACGGACGGATGATTTTTATCTATTGCTGGCCAAAGTTCATTTCTAATTTTCTGGTTGTCGCAGGAACCAAAAGCAATGGTATAATATTCATTTTGAACCGGTTTTTGAGATTCAATTAAACTAGTTGTATCATACGTTTTACAACTAATTAATCCTAAAAAACTAAAAATTAGAACCGTTTTTTTCATGTGTGGAGGATATGAAAACCGTTATTTATTATAGAGAATTTTGACGAAGATATAAAAATCTGTAAATTACTAGTTTACGTAAACTTTAAATAAAAAAGCGACTATCTCTATTGAAACAGTCGCTTTTTTTAGTTCTGTAATAACATTTAATGCAAGTTAGTTACCTTGTTTTGTTCTACTACAGCAGTAAAATTATTAGCTAAACGATTACCATAATCTTCTAATAGCTCTAAAACCCTTTCCTGTTTATCTGATTTTACAATCAATCCAGCATGATATTCTAACGGAACTCTGAAGCAAACTTCCGGATCTGAAAACGAAGATAAATTAGGATGTTGGAATTTTGACAATGTCAAAACGATACCTGCATATTCTTTTTTTACTTTCGGTAAAATGTATTTTGTTCCTTTTGCCAATGCATCTTCAATAGCAGCCCATTCCTTCCATAAATTAATATTAGAAGCTTCAGTTACCATTTCGGCCAAATGCGCTCCTCCTACTCTTGAAGAAGTTTCCAAAAAATAAATTTGGTCATCTTCATTGCATTTTATGAATTCAGTATGTGCGGCACCATGTTTCAGTCCGAAGCCTTTCATCACTTGCTCATTTAATTTTTTTATGGCTTTATCATCCTCTGAATTGTACTTAATGTTAGCTGAACGGAAAACACCGCCACCTTGAGAAATTTCCATTGGAGTGGCTAAATATTTTGAAGTCAAACTAAAAATCACTTTACTTTCTGAAATCAAACTATCACAATGATACACATCGCCAGGTTTAAATTGCTCCAATAAATATTTGAATCTGTTATTCCCCATTTCATTGATTTGAATCCACAAACTCTCTTTGTCATCTATTTTTATGATTCCTGTTGCCGAAGCTTCAGAACGTGGTTTCAAAACCCATGGAGCTAAAATCGTGTCTGCAAAAGTATTGATGTCATGATCATTAAATAACGAACAAAAAGCAGGAATAGGAATTCCACAACTTTTGGCTCTCATTCTCATCGCCAGTTTATCTCTAAAATAACGTCCCGTTGTTTGTCCCATCCCGTCAATACGTAGGTTTTCCCTTAGATACGTAGCTTTTTCGACATCATAATCATCTAAGGCAACAATGGAATCCACTTTAGTTGACTTCATAAAATTACCAACACCTAATAACAGATGTTCTAAATTCCAATCGACATCTTGACCTTCCATATAAAAAATCTCATCGATATGTTGATGGGGCCATGGCTTGTCTCTCAGTTTTTCACTTGTCACTAAATAGACTTTGTTGCCTAACTTTTTTAAATTAATTAAAAAATCGGCACCCTTGAAATAATTTGAAATACAAAGGAAGGTTTTAGAGTTTTCCATACGTTATAAATTTTCAATGAATTTAGTTAATAAATGAACTCCATATCCTGTAGCATGCTTACTTTTAGCAAACTCATCATCGCCAAATGCGACACCTGCAACATCAAGATGTGCCCAAGCTTTGTGTTCTTGGGTAAAATATTCTAAAAATTTAGCGGCACTTATTGCTCCTGCAACTGGTTTTCCGCTATAATTTTTCACATCGGCAATGTCACTCTCAATATCTGATTTATAAATATCCCAAAGCGGTAAAGGCCACAAACGCTCTCCTATTGCGTCTCCGTTTTCTTGTAGCTTCTTAGCCATTTCGACATTATTGGTAAACAAAGCACCACATTCATACCCAAAAGTACCAACACTACTTCCGGTTAGTGTAGCAATATCAACAATATATTCTGGTTTGAAATTTTTAATTAAATACGACAATCCATCCGCTAAAATGAGTCGTCCTTCAGCATCTGTATCAATGATTTCTATAGAATGTCCGCTATAACTGTGAATTACATCACTTGGCAAAAATGATTTGGCATCAACAGAATTTTCGGCACAAGGAACAATTGCAGTCACTTTTACAGGTAATTGCAAATCTGCAATCAATTGCATCGCCCCAAAAACGGCACCACCACCAGCCATATCGCACTTCATGTGAAGCATTCCCGCTGTTTTTATATTTAATCCTCCTGTATCAAAAGTGATTCCTTTCCCCACTAACCCAACATGTTTTAGGTGTTCCACATCGGCTGCAGGAGAGTAATTCATAATGATAAACTGTGGTTCATTTTCACTTCCTTTTCCAACTGCCAAAAAAGCACCAAGACCTGCAATTTTTGAAGCTTCATAACCAAGAACTTCTACGTCAAAACCATATTTTTCACCCGTTTCTTTAGCCCAATTGGCCAAATATTTAGGATTAATCGTGTTGGGAGGTAAATCCACCAAATTATAAGTTGCCAATTGTGCTTTGGCAATTTTAATTCCTTTTTTGGCTGTAGCCAAATAATCTTTTTCTGAAACTAAATTCAAGCTAAAATCTGGTTCTAAAAAAGGATGCACATTTTTATCCGATTTAAAATGACCTAAATCATACGTTCCTAAAAGTAAACCAGAAACTACGGCTTCAACTTGATCCTGAGTGAATTGTTCTGGTATAACTAAAGCAACATTCGAACTAAAATTTTCTTTTTGTTTCGATGAAATACGGCGAAAAATAGTTTTCAACGATTTATAGTCTATCTCTTTTCCTAAGCCAATAAAAACATACGCATTGTTATTTTTTTCAGCTAAATAGTGTGTATCTTTTTTTCCAAAAAAAACTTTTGATGTTATTTCTAATCCATTAAAAGTTATAGGAACAATGCTTTTTGAATACGTTTCAAAAACCGGAATCAAAATTGTTCCTGAAAAATCAGCTGCGTTTTGTAATGTATTTGTTTTCATTTATTCTTTTCTTTTTTCTATCTATTAATTCAATACCCTATGAATAGTGCTCTACGACTCTTTTGCATTAAAAAACAACCATTCTATTGCTTTAGGAAATTCATCACTCCAATAGGTTTCACTATGTTTTCCTTGCCTGTTAATGCTTAAATTAATATTAGATTTGTCTTTTACAAATTCGCTTGAAATCAAATTATCTTTAAAACTTTCTGTATGTTCAATCATTGTTTTGCTTTCATCGCCACCGGCATATAAATAAATTTTAGTATCGGCATTGTTGGCTTTCTTTGTGTCAATTTTAAGCTCTGGAACGACCCAAAGCGATGGTGAAAAAATCATTAATTTACCATATACTTCCGGGTTTCTTAATCCACTAAAAATACTGACTAATCCTCCCATCGAACTTCCACCAATCCCCGTAAATTCTCGTTCTTTTTTTGTTCGAAAATTGCTGTCAACAAATGGTTTTAAGGTGTCGGTTACAAAACGGATGTATTTTTTTCCTTGTCCCTTTCCCAATACTGTTTTTCCAACATTGTATTCTTTTATTCGATCTTCTTCAGCGTGCTCAATGGCAATAATTATAATCTTCCCAATTTTATACTCAGACATAACTGCCAGTTTTTTGTCAATTTCCCAATTACCAAATTCGGCTGATTCATTAAATAAATTTTGAGCATCCTGCAAATACATTACGGGATAATTTTCACTTGAATTATCATAATCATGAGGTAATAAAGCCCAAATTTTTCTGGTTTTATTAAGTTGCGGGATTTGAAATTCATCAGAAATTAACTGAACTTGTGGTAAAAAAGATTGTTTAAATGGCAACCAGTTTTTTCTCCATCTAGCAACATGTTCTTTTTGAATACCCGTATGCACTAATGTAGAACGATTTTCGGTACGATTACCATGACTGTCGATTTCTACTTCACTCCAATCCCCTTTCGTAAATTTATACAAAAGCTCGACAGGATAATCAAAATCATGTGAAAATTTATAATGGTAAAGATTATTACCAATTTTCTCCATCATAAACTCCTTGACCTGAGTACGCCAATTATTGAAATTTCCTGAAATATAAACAGGCCTTGCATCGTCTTCGTCAGTCGTAAGTATTATATAAAGCCCCGTATTAAGGATTGGATGGTTTAATTCTTTTAATATAATATTATCTAAATTCATCACTTGCATTGTGGTACTTTAATTTTAAAATAATAGTAAATATAGTGGATTGAAATTTGAAATAAAAGAAAAAACCCAATAGTATATTATTTACTATTGGGTTTAAACATGAAAATTACTTAAACTAATTTCTATTTCTGACGACTTTTTAGTACTTCAACAACATCATTTAGCTTAAATCCTTTGGCTTGCAACAATATAAGGTAATGAAAAAGCAAGTCAGCACTTTCGCTCAAAAACAAATCATCGTTGTCATCTTTTGCTTCAATAACCACTTCTATTGCTTCTTCGCCTACTTTCTGAGCGATTTTGTTCATTCCCAATTTAAATAAAGAAGCCACATAACTTTTCTCAGAATCAGCATTTTCTCTTCGAAGTTGGATTGTATCTTCTAAATTCGAAATAAAGCCATAATCAGCTTTGTTTTCATCAGCCCAACACGTATCTGTTCCTTTGTGACATGTTGGTCCTTCTGGTTTTACCTGAATTAACAATGTATCATTATCACAATCATTTTTGATGTCAATCAGATTTAAAAAGTTGCCACTTTCCTCGCCTTTTGTCCAAAGTCTTTGCTTGGTACGACTATAAAATGTCACTTTTTTAGTATCAACCGTTTTTTGATACGCTTCGGCATTCATGAAACCCAGCATCAAAACCGTTTTGGTTTCATTGTCTTGAATTATAGCAGGAATTAATCCGTCTGTATTTTTTGAGAAATCTATGTTCATATTTTTTATTTAAAGATTTAAAATTTAAAGATTGAAAATCATCTAATCAGATTATCTTTTCTCTTTATTCTATTACCTATTTTTATATTCTAACTTCAATATTGTTATTTTTAAGGGCTGTTTTTAAAGTTTTGATTTCAATTTCTTTAAAATGAAATACACTTGCGGCTAATGCTGCATCTGCTTTTCCTTCCAGAAAAGTATCTACAAAATGTTGAATGTTTCCTGCGCCACCAGAAGCTATTATTGGAATATTAACTAAGTCCGAAAGTTTTGCCAAAGCTTCATTAGCAAATCCGTTTTTAGTTCCGTCATTATCCATTGATGTGAATAAGATTTCACCTGCGCCGCGTTCTTCAACTTCTTTGGCCCAATCAAATAAATTCAATTCTGTAGGCACTTTTCCTCCCACTAAATGAACAATCCATTGCCCATTAATTTGCTTGGCATCAATCGCAACAACGACACATTGGCTGCCAAATTTTTGTGCCAAATCATTAATTAACTGCGGGTTTTTCACCGCCGATGAATTAATAGAAACCTTATCCGCACCGTTTTGCAATAAAATTTCAACATCTTCAACGGAAGAAATTCCACCACCTACAGTAAACGGAATATTAATAGTCGAAGCCACTTTACGTACCAAATCAACTAAGGTTTTTCTTCTTTCTTCCGTTGCCGAAATATCCAAAAAAACCAATTCGTCAGCACCTTCATCCGAATATATTTTGGCCAGTTCCACTGGATCTCCTGCATCCCGTAAGTCCACAAAATTAACACCTTTTACGGTTCTTCCGTTTTTTATATCGAGACAGGGAATAATTCTTTTTGTTAACATTTTTCTGAAATATAGTTTTCCAATTGTTTTAATGAAATTCTCCCTTCGTAAATTGCTTTCCCGATTATCGTTCCTTCACAACCCAATTCTGCCAATTTTGGTAATTCGTCAAAAGTAGAAATTCCACCTGAAGCAATTAATTTTATGCCGCTTGCTTTCGCCAATTTCTCGACTCCGCTCGAAGTGACAGAGCATTCGTTAAGTATTTTTTTATATAAATCAAAAGAGGGGCCTTCTAGCATACCGTCTTTGGCTATATCCGTACAAATTATGTACTGAATTCCTTTATTTTGGTAGTCTTGTATAAATGGAATTAAATCTTCATTTGAATCTTCTAACCAACCCGATACCGCTACTTTTTCATTATTAGCATCTGCTCCCAAAATGATTTTATCAGAACCATACTCCGCAATCCATTCTTCGAATAGTTCTCTGTTTTTGACAGCAATACTTCCGCCGGTAATTTGATTCGCACCACTTTCAAAAGCAATTTTCAAATCAGAATCCGATTTTAATCCACCCCCAAAATCAATTTTCAATTTGGTTTGTGTAGCAATTTGTTCCAGTATTTTGTAATTCACAATTTGGCTTGACTTTGCTCCGTCTAAATCAACTAGATGCAAGTATTCAATTCCGTGTGCTTCAAATGATTTTGCTACTTCAAGCGGATTTTCATTATATATAATTTTGGTATTGTAATCGCCTTTTGACAAGCGAACACATTTTCCTTCTATGATATCTATTGCAGGTATTATTCTCATTGGATTTTAGATTGAAGATTAACGATTTTTGATTTCAGATTTGTCATTGCGAGGAACGAAGCAATCTCACTTACTATCCTCATTGTTATTGCTATTGAATTTTGCTATTGCTATTGAAATTTATAACTTCAAAAAGTTTCCAAGGATTTGTTCTCCAATATCGCCACTTTTTTCTGGGTGAAATTGTGTTCCGTAGAAATTATCTTTTTGTAAAGCTGAGGCATATTCAACTTCATAATTCGTTATAGCAATAGCTTCAGGACAGTTAGGAGCATAAAAACTATGAACCAAATACATGTATTCGTTTTCATTAATTCCTTCGAATAAAGGCGATTTCAAATTATAAATTTGGTTCCAACCCATTTGTGGCACTTTTACTTTTGGCGTGAACTTAATCACATCAACATCAAAAATTCCTAAACCTTTAGTATTCCCTTCTTCCGATTTGTTGCACATCAATTGCATACCCAGACAGATTCCTAAAACGGGTTGTTTCAAGGTTGGAATCAAAGTTTCCAAACCACTTTCTAAAAGCATTTTCATTGCTGAACTGGCCTCACCAACACCCGGAAAAATAACTTTATCGGCTGCTTTAATTTCGTCAGGATTATTACTCAAAACGGCTTTGAATCCCAATCTCTCGATGGCAAACATAATGCTTTGAATATTTCCTGCGCCGTAATTTATGATTACTATTTTCATTTCTTTTTAACCATTAAGAAATTAAGCTTCATTAAGGATTTAACACTTAATAATTCATAATTTATAATTCATAATTTTTAAAGCATTCCTTTCGTACTTGGCAAAATCATCTTCTCCGTATCACGTTTTACGGCTACTTTTATTGCTTTTGCAAAAGCTTTAAAAATAGCTTCAATTTTGTGATGCTCGTTTGTTCCTTCCGCTTTGATATTAATGTTGGCTTTAGCACCATCAGAGAACGATTTGAAGAAATGATAAAACATCTCTGTCGGCATTTTACCTACCATTTCTCGCTTGAATTCCGTTTCCCAAACCAACCAGTTTCTACCTCCAAAATCAATCGCCACTTGCGCTAAACAATCGTCCATTGGCAAACAAAAACCATAACGTTCTATACCTAATTTATTCCCTAATGCTTTCGCAAAAACTTCTCCTAAAGCAATCGCTGTATCTTCGATAGTATGGTGTTCATCAACTTCTAAATCACCTTTCACAAGGATTTCCAAGTCCATTTGTCCGTGACGCGCAATTTGGTCGAGCATGTGGTCAAAAAAGGCAATTCCGGTTTCGATTTTACTTTTCCCAGTTCCATCAAGGTTTAAGTTGATAAAAATATCCGTTTCGTTTGTTTTTCTTTCTATGGAAGCGGAACGTTCTTCTAATTTTAAAAACTCATAAATTACTTTCCAATCTGTCGTTTGTAAAGCAATAACCGAATCCAATTCGTGTCTTTTAGAAGATATTTCATCTCCTCCCAAAGCTTCATCTCTGTTAATAAAAATAGCTTTTGAACCTAAGTTTTTTGCTAATTCCACATCAGTTATTCTATCACCTATTACGAATGAATTTATTAAATCATATTCCGGATTATCAATATATTTTGTCAACAAGCCAGTTGCAGGTTTGCGAGTTGGTGCATTTTCGTGCGGAAATGTTTTGTCAATTAATACTTCTTTGAAAACAACGCCTTCATTTTCAAAAGCTTTCATGATTAAATTATGAACGGGCCAAAAGTTAATTTCCGGATGAGAATCAGTTCCCAAACCATCTTGATTCGTAACCATTACCAATTCGAAATCCAATTCTTTAGCTATTTTTCCAAGATATTGAAAAGCATTTGGATAAAATTCTAATTTTTCAAAACTGTCTAATTGATAATCATTTGGTTCCAAAACCATTGTTCCATCACGATCTATAAAAAGTATTTTTTTCATTAAAAAAAGTTTAAAGTTTAAGGTTTAAAGTTGTTTTAACACCTCAATTAATTTCATATTTTCTTGTTCTGTTCCAACGGTCAGACGCAAACAATTATCACATAACGGTTGGGTTGTTCTGTTTCTAATTACAATTCCTTTTGCAATCAATTCAGCGTATCTTTTATTGGCGTCATCCACTTTTACTAAAATAAAATTAGCTTCCGTAGGATATATTTTTTCAACAAAATTTACATTAAGTAAAACTTTAAGTAACTCCTCTCTTTGTATTATTATAGATTCAATTTCCGATTTTATTTTAGCTGCATCATCTAATCGTTCTAAAGCTCTTTTTTGAGTCAACTCGTTTACATTATACGGAGGTTTAATTTTGTTTAAAACCGAAATCACCTCCGCAGATGCGTAACAAATTCCTAATCTAATTCCAGCCAAACCATACGCTTTTGATAGCGTTTGAGTAATGACTAAATTTGGATATTCATCTAATTCGTTAATCCAACTTTCCTTTTTAGAAAAGTCAATATACGCTTCATCAATCACAACCAAACCTTTAAAATTTTGCAAAAGTGATACTACAGTTTCATCCGAAAAGGAATTCCCGGTGGGGTTATTTGGAGAACACAAAAAGATTATTTTAGTATCCTCATTAACCGCTTCCATGATTTTCTCAATTTGTGGTTGAAAATCTTCTGAAAGTAAAATTTCTTTATTTTCTACTGCATTGATATTAGCCAAAACGCCATACATTCCGTATGTAGGTGGTAAAGTGATTACATTGTCCGTTTTTGGTTCACAAAAAGCTCTGAATAATAAATCCAACACTTCATCACTACCGTTACCCAATAAAATTTGATTCGTTTTGACATTTCTTTGTTTTGCCAAAATCCCTTTAACACTCATTTGTTGTGGATCTGGGTACCTGTTCACCCCATTTTCAAAAGGATTTTCATTGGCATCCAGAAAAATCATATCTGCAGTGTCAAAATCCTCAAACTCATCTCGTGCGGAAGAATAGGGTTTTAATTGCTTTACGTTTTCTCTGACTATAGTATTTATATCAAAATTATTTTTCATCTTCAATCGCTTTTAATCGTAATGTAACTGCATTTTTGTGTGCTTGTAAACCTTCGGCTTCTGCCATGATTTCAATAGCTTTACCAATATTTTGTATTCCTTTTTTAGAAATTTTTTGAAAAGTCATTGTTTTGGTGAAACTGTCTAAATTTACTCCGCTATAATTTTTAGCATATCCGTTAGTAGGCAAAGTGTGATTGGTTCCTGAAGCATAATCTCCAGCACTTTCAGGTGTATAATTCCCTATAAAAACAGACCCTGCATTTTGAACACCATTGCTGTAAAAATCATCAAATTCAGAACAAATAATAAAGTGTTCCGGTCCGTATTCATTGATTAATTCTAGGGCAATTTTATCATTTTCAACAAAAATTAATTTTGAATTTGCAATTGCTTTTTCGGCAATTGCTTTTCTTGGCAACGCTTCCATTTGGATTTGAATTTCAGCCTCTACAACATCCATTAGCTTTCTGGAAGTAGAAACTAAAATTACCTGACTGTCCGCTCCATGTTCTGCTTGTGACAATAAATCAGAAGCCACAAAAGCGGGAACTGCACTGTCATCTGCAACAATCAATAATTCTGATGGGCCAGCTGGCATATCGATTGCTACGCCATATTGAGTTGCCAATTGTTTAGCGACAGTCACAAATTGATTACCAGGACCAAATATTTTATAGACTTTAGGAATTGTTTCCGTTCCAAAAGTCATTCCTGCAATAGCTTGAATTCCGCCTACTTTTAATATTTTAGTCACACCACATAAGTTTGCGGCATACAAAATAGCTGGATTTATAGTTCCGTTTTTATCTGGAGGAGAACATAAAACAATTTCGTTACAACCTGCAATTTCTGCGGGAACTGCTAGCATTAATACTGTTGAAAATAAAGGTGCAGTTCCCCCTGGAATATACAATCCTATCTTTTGGATAGGTCTTTTTTCCTGCCAGCAGTTAACTCCTTCGATTGTTTCGACAGCAACTCTATCTGTTTTTTGAGCAGTATGAAATTTTCTAATATTTGATTTTGCAAGTAAAATAGCTTCTTTTAACTCGGTAGAAATTGATGCAATAGCCGCTTCAATTTCAGCTTTAGAAACCTCTAAGTTTTCGATTGATGCACTATCAAAAAGCGACGTATATTTTGCTACAGCAACATCTCCTTTTTTCTGTACTTCTTTGAAAATTTCTTTGACCGTGGCTTCAATATCATCAACAGTTTTTGTTGGTCTTTCTAAAATGGAAGTCCAGGTTTCTGGTTTTGGATTGTATATTTTATTCATATCAGCCCCCTAACCCCCAGGGGGGGCATTGTTACAGGAGAGGTTGCCTGTATTTCTTAATTTTCAAACTTTTTTTCAATTCCCCCTTCGGGGGGGTAGGGGGCTTTTTATAGCACCATTTTCTCAATTGGGCAAACCAAAATCCCTTCGGCTCCAGCTTCTTTCAATTGATCAATCACATCCCAGAAAGTATCTTTATCGATTACAGAGTGTACGCTACTCCATCCTTCTTGTGCTAATGGCAAAACGGTTAAACTTCTTAATACAGGAAGAATTTTTCCAACAGCTTCTATTTTGTCATTTGGAATATTCATCAAGATATATTTTGATTTTCTTGCTCTTAAAACGGATTCGATTCTGAATTTTAAGGTGTCGATTATTTTTTGGGATTCAGGACTTACTTTTGGAGAAACGGCTAAAACTGCTTCACTTTTAAAAATAACTTCTACTTCTTTTAGATTATTTTTAAACAAAGTACTCCCGCTAGAAACAATATCAACAATAGCATCGGCTAGACCAATGTTAGGAGCTATTTCAACCGAACCTGAAATCTGGTGAATATCAACTGTTACCCCTTTAGAATTAAAAAAATCAAGAACTGTTTTAGGGTAAGAAGTCGCAATACGCATACCATCTAAATCTTGAACGGATTTGTAATCAAATGCTTTTGGTACAGCTACGGAGACTTTACATTTTGAAAAACCTAATTTTTGAATTACTTCAATGTTGTTTCCTTTTTCGACTAATAAATTATCGCCAACAATAGCAATATCTACAACTCCATCTATTAGATATTGAGGTATATCTGAATTTCTTAAATATAAAACCTCTAAAGGGAAATTTGATGCTTCCGCTTTCAATTGGTCGATACCATTATCGATTGAAATACCTGCATCTTTAAGAATTTGAATGCTGTCTTCGTTTAAACGTCCTGATTTTTGAATTGCAATTTTTAATGTACTCATTTTTTGTCTTTTTTTTTGTTTAATTTTTTTGATTGAGTACAAATTTTGGGTAATAAAAAAACCCGTTTGATGTACTCAAACGGGTTTTTAGAATATGATGATTTACACACATACCATTAACACATCGCTTGAGAGCAATAATGAAAATGATGATGATGCAATTGATTTGTAAACATTTTTGTATTTCTTTTGTTTTTAATAATTCTTTTGCAAATATAAGTGATAAAATATTTAAAAGCAATTTTTATTTTAACTTAAAAACTAATTTTTGTTAAATGAATACTATTTATGTTCTTCTTTATAATCTTAAATACTATTGGTGGATTTTATCAAGTGCTGCAGAAACAGTGCTGTTTTCTCTAATTTCAGTATGGCGAATTGCACCTCCTGAAGTTCCTACTTTTTGGATTAAAAACAAACTCACTATCCCTAAACCAAGGATGATTAAAGAAACTATTTTTACTTTAGAATTCTTTTTGAAACTCAAAAATAAAGCCAAAAGAGACAAACCACCCATAAAGTCTAAAATTATTGCTAATTTTTCAGCAAATTCTTCATGCTCATGAATAATGGCTTTACCAATTTCTGGAAAATCTTCTACTATTTCTTCTGCTCCTTCGCCTGTTGACATGCTTAATATCCCAAAAATAGCAGCGATTATAAATAGATAATATGCAGTATTAATCACTGAATTATTTTTTAATAACAATCCAGTTATTAAAATTCCAATTCCAAAAATGGTTCCGATTATTGGAAAATGGTTTACGACCATGTGTAGATGAGCATCATTCATAATTTTTAATTTAAAGTTTATATTCTATTGATTTATAAAAAGCTAATTTTTTATCCTGCTAGTGAAACTCCAATCAAGGAACCAATTCCATAAGTTACCGCTGCTGCTACCAGTCCAAAAGAAACTTGTCTAAATCCAGAAAATAGAACGCTTTTCCCTGTCAATAAAGTAATTGCGGCACCTATTCCAAAAAGCCCGATAACACTGCTTCCTACACTCAATAGAATGGCATTCTTCCCCTCTAAAAACATAAAAGGATATAACGGAATAATGGCTCCAATAGCAAAAAGGACAAACGAAGCTGTTGCTGCTTCCCAGGCAGACCCACCTAATTCTTCTTTGTCAATTCCTAGTTCTTCTGTGATAATAGCATCAATAGCCGTTTCAGGATTTTCAAATGCTTTATCAGCCAGTTTTTGTGCTTCAACAGCATTCATTCCTTTGGCTTGGTAAAGCAATACTAATTCTTTTTTTTCCTCTTCGGGAGAAGCTTCGAGTTCTTCTGTTTCCAAATCAATTTGGCGCTGATTTAATTCTCTCGAGCTTTGTACCGAAAGCCATTCGCCTAAAGCCATTGAAATTGCTCCTGCCAAAAGTCCCGCAATACCGGTTAATAATATCGTATTATTAGAGACAGCCGCTCCAGCAACTCCCATTACTAAACTCATATTAGAAACCAGTCCGTCATTTGAACCTAAAACAGCCGCACGCAATGCATTTCCGCCTACTGATTTATGACGACTTTCAAATTTGGACAAAAAGCCACCCGAAACATTCAAAGCTGCATTATTGTTTACTGCTTCAATAATATTAAGATGATTGTGCTCAAAACCTGTTGGCTTTTCTCCGCTTTTAATCTTATTTTTAATTGAATTTACTGCAAACTGCTTTTCGATGCTTGAAAGGTTGCTGATTATAGAACTGTAACCAAAAATTTTACCCAACTTCAATTGAAATTTTGCTCTGGAAGAAGGCGAAGGCATTTTGTAATTTGGTTCAAATGTCAACACTTTATCAAACATATGTTTCGCATGTCTTTTTTCAATTTCACCCAAACTCAATAATACTCTTTTAAGATTATCCTCAGATTGAATGGCAGCAATACTATCATACAAAAAAGCCGTATCAACCTCTGTTTGCAACTGATCTTTTAGTTTATTCAAGTCCATTATTTGTCTAATTTACGATATCAAAAGTCCCTTTTACAAGAATTCCTGAAGAATCATTTATTATTTCAACTAAAGTAGCATTTTTGATTTGATGTTAATGCTTATCCAATTTATTACCTTGTTAACTTCAACGCGTCGTTCAATCGCATCGCCACGTTATCCCAATTGATGATATTGAAAAGTGCATCTACAAAATCAGTTCGCTTATTTTTGTATTTTAAATAATAGGCATGTTCCCAAACATCAATAACTAATATTGGAATTGCCCCCCATTGCGTTAGTTTTTCATGGTTTTCACATTGTAAAACTACAAGACTGTCACTATAAGGTTGATATGCCAAAATTCCCCAACCGTTACCATCAACATTTTTTGCGGTAGCTGCAATTAAAACTTTCAATCTGTCGAAACTACCAAAGCTTTTCTCAATTCGTTTTAGCAAATTTCCTTGAGGGATGTTGCTTTTATTTGTAAGATTCGTCCAAAATATGGAATGCAATATGTGTGATGAAAAGTGATACGATAGCTTTTTTGTCCATAAATCAATGGTTTCTAAACTATTTTCATCCAATGCTTTTTTTATCATCTGCAAATCCTTATTTGCTCCTTTTACCGCGCCACCGTGATGAAAAGTATAATGTAAGTGTAAGGTTTCAGCATCCATGTAGGGCTCTAAAAAACTTTCACTGTAGGGCAATGTTTGTTGAATATAATTACCATTTGCATCAACTAATTTATCAATAGAATTGTCTGATAAATTTTTAGCAAACGCGTTTGTAGTTGGAAGCACTAATGCAGCTGCGCCAAATAACGTACTTGATTTTAGAAACTCTTTTCTGTCCATATTGCAAATTTAGGTTTTTTATTCTTCCACATTCTTCATTTTCATTAAAAGTGAATAAGCCCCTTTTATCACAATAGTAGTTTCATTCAAATTTTCTGAAATAATTTCAGTAAATTCATTTTCTGTATTTCCTGTTGTAACTTCTTTCATTACAAATTGTTTGTTTTCTTTGGCAACAAAAACATAATTCTTGTTTTCATAATTTACAATAGCTTCTGATGGCAACACATTTGATTGTTGACTTTTTAATTCTATTTCAGCATTCATATACATCCCTGGCAAAAGTGATTTGTCATAGCTTGTAAAGTGACAGTGCATTTCTGTACTTCTGTTTTCGGAAAAGTCTTTACCAATTAAAATGATTTTACAAGGATATTTTTTTTTTGGATCAGTATTATTATAAGCTATAACTGACTGGCCAATTGCCATTTTGTTAATGTCTTTTTCGAATACGGTTAGTGCCAAATGAATATCAGAAGGATTTACAATCTCGAATAAAATATCGCTTGGATTTACATATTTTCCAGTATTTACATTTACTTTAGACACATATCCGCCTATTGGCGAATAAATATTGATGCTTTTTGAAATGTTTTTTGCAGTTACATTACTAGGATTTATCCCTGCGAATTTTAATTTCTCTCCATACGATTGCACCATTACCGATAGTGAGTTGTATTCTGATTGTGCTTGTTGGTACACTTTATCGCTGCTAGCTTTGCTTCGATTAAGTTCTTTTTGTCTTTCGAATTCAGCTTTTGCATACCCAATTTTTGCTTTTGCCAAAAGGTAATCTTCCTGTAATTGAATGTATTGTTGGTCTTCTACTACACATAAAACTTGTCCTTTGGTTACATACATTCCCTCTAAAAGCTTGGTGTATTTTAAATATCCTCCCATTGGAACGCTTATGGATACTAAATTTTGAGGTGGCACATCTATTTTTCCATTTAATTTTAATAATGATGAAATCTCTTTTTGCTCGATTTTTCCGGTTTCAATACCTGCATTTTTTATTTGTGCATCAGTAAGTGTTGTTGTGTTTTCGATAGCTTGAGAAGCTTCTCCCGAAGCTTCGGGATCGTTTTCTGTTTTATTATTTCCACACGAGTATAGAAAAAATAACCCTATTAAAGTAATGACTGTATTTTTCATTTATTTTGATATTAAATTTTCTAATTTAAAAATTGTTTCGTTGAATTTTCTAACTGTTTCAATGTAGTTACTTTGAATTTCTGTATTTTGATTGATCAACATTACCCATTCCAGATAATTGATGTCACCATTAATGAATTTATCATTAGCGGCTTTAGTTATCAAATCTACATTCTTTAAAGCCTGATTTTCGAAATAAGTAATAGTTTCTTGGTGTTTTTTCGATTCTTGAATTAATTCCTGATACTGACTTTCCAGTTTTAATTTTTCGTTAGTCAAATTATTTTCTGCAATTTGACTGTTGATTTCTAATGCTTTTTGTCTGTTTTTTATGTTTGAATTAAAAAGCGGAAGCGCCACTCCTAATTGTCCGTATACACCATTATAACCGTCTTGAAAAGACGTTTGTGTTTTGAATGTCTGCCAGTAAACACCGCCAATTAATTCTGGTAATTTTTTAGATTTTTCAAGTGAAATTTGCGCTTTGTTGCTATTTACTTCTTGCTCAAATAATTTTATACTGGGTTGATTGTCCGTAGTATTTTTTTCTAAATTTCCGGCAAAATTCATTTTGAATGTATCTGAAACCGGGATAAAGTCTTTATCGGTGTTCAGGACATATTTAAATTGCAATTGTGTCATTTTATAATCACTTTGTAACTCTCGAAGTTGAATTTTTATTTGTCCTGATTGATTTTCGGCAGTTGCTTTTTCTAATATATTGCTTTCTCCTTTCTCAAAACGAAGTGTTGATTTCCTTAAAAATTCAGAATAGATACTATCACTTTTTAGCAATAGTTTTTCTTTTTCTTTGAGATAAATCATTTCATAAAACACAGTTGTAACTTGCTTGGTCAATTCCTTTCTTTGTAAGACTTCGTTCCATTGACCAGTTTTGGCCTCTTCAATTAGCAGTTGTTTCTGCCTTTTATAAACCGTTGGGAATTTTATGCTTTGTGAAACACCAATTTTTAAATCATTTAGATTACTGTTAAACTGACCGTACTCGCCAATAATTCCCGTGTTGGAAATATCATAGCCTGTTTTGGTCATTTGTTGCAAATATTCTGAATTTAGTCTTTCATTTTTAATTTTGATATTATTTAAAAGAGCCGTTTCAATCGCTTTGTCAATTGAAATTTTTTCCTGAGCATGTGCATTTTGGAAAGAAAAAAACAGTCCCAATACCATGATTGTTGTAATTGATTGCATTTTTTTTGATTTTAATTTAGCTCCTTTTTCGAACATAATGTATAAAATTGGTAAAACAAATAAGGTTAAGAAGGTGGCCACCAATAATCCTCCAATCACAACAGTTGCCAATGGTTTTTGTACTTCGGCTCCGGAGCCGTTGCTTAATGCCATGGGCAAAAATCCTAATGAGGCAACAAATGCAGTCATTAAAACAGGACGTAAACGTATTTTAGTCCCTTGTAAAACAATCGCTTTCAAATCGGTTTCACCTGATTTCTGAATACTGTTAAATTCTGCAATTAATACCAAGCCATTTAGAACCGCTACACCAAATAAGGCTATAAAGCCAACTCCGGCACTGATGCTAAAAGGCATTCCACGCAATGCTAAAAAGAAAACACCTCCAATTGCCGAAAGTGGAATCGCGGAATAAATCAATAGCCCTTGTTTTACGGAATTGAATGCAAAATATAGCAAAATAAATATTAATAATAATGAAACCGGAACAGCTATCATTAAACGATTTTTTGCTTCATTTAGGTTTTCAAATGCACCGCCATACGTAGGATAGTAACCCGCGGGAAATTTCATTTGGGCTTCGACTTTTCCTTGCAACTCTTTTACTATACTTTGCACATCGCGGCCTCGAACATTAAAACCAACCACAATTCTACGTTTAGCGTCTTCTCTTTGTATTTGATTCGGACCTTCAGTAATTTCAACTTTTGCCAATTGGGATAGCGGAATTTGCAAACCATTTGGTGTTGGAATTAATAAATTTTGAACATCTGCCAAATCCTGACGTTTTTCGCCTTCCAGACGAACTACTAAATCAAATCTTTTTTCACCTTCGTAAATAACTCCGGTGCTTTGTCCTGCAAACGCGGTATTTACTATTCGATTAATATCTTCAATGTTCAATCCATATTGCGCTATTGTTGACCGATTGTAGTCAATTACCACTTGTGGCATTCCGGTAACGGTTTCTATATAAAGATCAGAAGTACCCTCGACCGTATTCACAATTTTGCCCAGTTTATTAGCATACAAAGCTAAGGTGTCTAGATTTTCTCCAAATATTTTACAAACCACGTCTTGTCTTGCGCCCGTCATTAATTCATTAAAACGCATTTGTACCGGATATTGAAAACCGTAAGAAACACCTGGAACAGCTTCTAATTCCTTAGCCATTTTTTCTGATAATTCGTCAAAAGTTTCTGCAGAAGTCCATTCGCTTTTATCCTTTAAAATAATCATCATATCGCTGGCATCAATAGGCATTGGATCGGTTGGTACTTCGCTGCTTCCAGTTTTACCAACAATTTTCTCTACTTCGGGAAATTTTTCTATTAGTATTTTTGCGCCCTGCGAAATAGCTGTCATCGAAGTTTGCAAATTACTTCCCGGTAAAACCCTTGTTTCTACAGCGAAATCCCCTTCTTCTAATGAGGGCATAAATTCACCACCCATAAACGAAAGTGTAATTAACGCCAAAAGAAATAATCCCAAAGTTACAGCAATAATTGTTCGAGGAATTCCTAATGCTTTGTTCAGAAGAGGTTGATAGAAATTTTCTAATTTTTCCATCATTCTATCTGAGAAGTTTTTTTTGTGGGATATGTTTTTATTCAAAAACAAAGCAGTCATCATCGGAACATAAGTCAACGATAATATAAAAGCACCAAACAGAGCAAACGCAATTGTTTGTGCCATTGGCAAAAACATTTTTCCTTCAATACCTCGCAAAGTAAAAATTGGAATGTACACTATCAAAATAATCAGTTCTCCAAAAACGGATACATTACGCATTTTTATAGACGTTTTCAATACGGTGTTATCCATTTCTTGCTGTGAGATTTGAGAAGTTTTCCTGCTGTGTAAACTAAACAAACATGCTTCAACAATAATAACGGCACCATCTACAATCAATCCAAAATCTAATGCTCCTAAACTCATTAAATTACCGCTCACACCAAAAATATTCATCAGTATGACTGCAATTAACATCGCTAAAGGAATAACCGATGCAACGATTAATCCTGCTCTTATATTCCCTAAAAAGAAAATTAAAACAAATAGGACTATCAATGCTCCTTCTAATAAATTAGTTTCTACCGTTGAAATGGAATTATTTACCATTTTTGTTCGGTCTAGAAAGGGTTCTACAATAACGCCTTCGGGTAAGGTTTTTTGTATTTGCTCAATACGTTCTTTAATTTTTTTGATAACCACATTACTGTTAGCACCCTTTAACATCATCACTACTGCACCTGAAACTTCGCCAGATGGCACTCCTTTTTTATTAAAAGTCATTGCACCATATCGGATAGCACTACCAATACGAACATCGGCTACATCACGGATAAATAAGGGACTACCGCTACTGATGTTTTTAATAGAAATCTCTTTTATATTTTCAATGGTATTAATCAATCCTTCACTTCGAATGTATAAAACTTTAGGTCCTTTCTCTATGTAAGCACCACCAGTATTTTGATTGTTTTTTTCTAATGCTGTAAAAACATCAGCAATCGTAATATTATACGATTGTAATTTATTGGGGTCAATGGCAATTTCAAATTGTTTTAATTTCCCACCGAAACTACTCACTTCTGCAACACCTTCCACGCTTAATAATTGGCGGCGAACAATCCAATCCTGAATGGTTCTCAACTCGGTTACATCGTATTTTTTTTCATAACCAGGTTTTGTTCGAACCGCATATTGGTAAATTTCACCCAGCCCAGTAGTTACTGGTGCCAGAAATGGATTCCCTATTCCTTTTGGAATTTGGTCTTTAACAGCGCTTAATCGTTCTGTTACTTGTTGTCTAGCCCAATAGACATCCGTTGCATCATCAAAAACAATGGTTACCACTGATAAACCGAAACGAGAAAAACTACGAATTTCTTTAAGTCCAGGAATATTGCTACTGGCCTGTTCTATTGGAAATGTAATTAGTCGTTCAATATCAGTTGCGCCCAATGATGGTGCTGATGTGATTATTTGAACTTGATTATCCGTAATATCAGGGACAGCATCTATAGGTAATTTGGTGAATTGATAACTTCCATATCCTATCAGTGCAATAATAAAAAGGCCAATGATGAGTTTATTTTTTATTGAAAACTCAATTATTTTATTCAACATAATTTATAATTATTAATTATTTTTCTAAGAATATGCTGTAATACAAATGCTCATCAATGTATAGACGATGATGAATTGTAAAAAAACATTAAAAATAATTAACAATTTTTTGGAGGCCTCCAGATAGATAGTAGAACTCTTGAAGAAAAATGATTTTGTAAAAAAGCAATTTTTTGTGGTTCTTTAAAATAATAGTTAGGAATAAATTTGATTAATTTTATTTCTACGTTTATTGCTAAATTTTGATTAAATGAAAAGTCAGAATGATTATGCAGAGGTAAATCTCCATGCTCATCGTGTTTCTCATCATGATGCTTGTTTAAATAATGATCCGCCAAGAAATGAACCAAAGTAACGGCTCTATGATTATTGTTGTGTTGAATGAAATGTGAAACCAAAATAGGTAGGCGCAAACTATCCTCAACAACAAAAGGAATTGTTAGTTGTAGGCAAATGATTAAAGTTATTATGTTTTTTAAAAATTTCACAAAACAAATTTAAGTACTTTTTTAGATTTTATTTTAAATGATATACTTAAGCATTGACACATTACGTTTCTTATTTTAAAGAAAATTAAATAATCTGGTGACTTTTGTAAAATATTAAATTCATAACTTCATGATTATGTATAATCAATTAAAGAAAGCACAAATGTAGAACATAAATTTAAGGATTTACTTAAGAATTACTTAAGGTCTGCTTCTAATAAACTTAATATCACTCGTGTTCCTATGTTTTCTTCACTGGTTAATGTAATATCAATAGTAAGTAACGAACACAGTCTTTTTACAATAGACAAGCCCAATCCGGTTCCTTTTATTTCAGGGTGAGCATTCGATTGTGAACGATAAAATTGATTGAAAATATTCTCTAAGTCATCCGCAGGAATTCCTATCCCAGAATCTGTGATATGACATTCAATTCTAGAAGCTAAACTCTTTATATGTACTGTTAAATTCCCGTTTTGATTCGAATATTTCAACGCATTAGAAATCAAATTATTGACAATAATTAAAAATAGATAACTATCTGTTTCTATGTAATAATCTCTCGAAAATTGTGTAGTGATAGTAATGTTTTTAGACTGTATCGCAGTAGAGTTTCTGGCAATAGTATCTAAAAATATAGCGTTCAAATAGACTTTTTCTATTTTTAAACTTTGTTTTTGATTTTCAAATCGGGCCAATAAAAGCAATTGATCAACCAAATGATTCAACCGATCGACTTCGGTAACACAAAAATTAATTTTTTCTTCATATTCAGCAGGATTTCGAGGTTTTCGAATCAAAACTTCCAATGTTCCTTTGATAACCGTTAAAGGCGTTCTTAATTCATGCGATGCATCCGAGGTGAATTGTTTTTCTCTTTCGATAGCTGTTTCAATTCTATCTAATAAATTATTTATGGTTTGAGACAGAATATACAATTCGTCACGGTTTTGTGGCAATGGAATTCTGGATGTCAGATTGTCTTTAGTAATAATATTAGAAGTTGTGATTATGGAACTAATAGGTTTTATGCTCCTTCCGGCAATAAATCGTGCTATAAAGAAAAGTACCATTAGAATTAAAGGATAAGCAATAAGCAAGACCTCAAATAAATTATTAAGTACCATCGTAGCATCTTCTAAGGACATTGCAATTATGATATACCCAATAATTTTTGTTTTATGATAAATGGGAACCTGAATTTGTCGAATAGAATTATCGGCTAATTTTGTATCAAAGAGCTTGTTCTCCGCATTGTTTTCATTAAAGATAAGAGACGATTTTTTGAGATTAGGCGATTTTTCAATCACATTTCTATTTTTATCCACAAACTGAATAAATACAGGATTTACATCCAGCGTATTGTGTTCTCGTTCTTTCCATTCTTCTTCATGAATTAAATGAAAACTATTACCCACAATTTCAATTTCTGATCGATGTTTATCAACTTCACTGGTAATATCATTATTCACATGACTGTAAACACTGAATTTAACAATAGAATAGATGATAAAGAAAACTACAGAAATCAATAAAGCTGTAGTCACTATATAATGGGAGGCAATTCTATTTTTAAAAGAAAGTTGTTGCATTTTTATTAATCATTAGCGATGTAACCTACACCGCGAACTGTTTTTATGTAGTCTTGTTCAATTTTTAAATTTAATTTTTTACGAATTGCATTCATAAAAACATCAATCACACCCGTATCATATTCAAAATGAATGTCCCAAACATCCTCGATAATTTGGGTTCTGGTACATACTTTGCCTTTATTTTTGACTAAATACGTCAATAGATCAAATTCACGTTGAGTCAAATTCACTTCAGTATCACTAACGAAAACACTATGCTTAGTAATGTCAATTTGAATTGTTCCAAGAGTCAGAATTTCATCTTCATTTTGATTTCTGAAATGAATTTTGATACGTTCGAGCAATTCGTCAAAACTAAATGGTTTTTTGATATAATCATTGGCACCAGCTTTCAAACCTTCAATTGTTTCTTGCACAGTATCTTTGGCCGTCAAAAATAAGATTGGCGTATGACTATTTTTTAATCGAATGGATTTACAAAGTTCCAGTCCTGTCATTTTTGGTAACATCCAATCTAATAAAATCAGATCGAAATTGTTTTTTTGAGTCAGTTCAAACCCTTTTAAACCATCCGAAGCACTGGTGATTGTATATCCTTCTTCTTCTAATCCTTGCTGAAGAAATTGAACAATTCCCGCTTCATCCTCCACGATTAATATGTGCATGATTGTATAAATTTAGGCTTTATTGCATGACAAATTTAAATGCAATCGTACCAATGTTAGCATTTAAATTATCACTTCTTTCATAATGATTGAATCTAAAATCAATATTTTTCAAACCAAATTTCAAAATTTTTGTACCTGTAAAAATATCAGTATAATTGATTCCAAAACCATATTGATTCGCATCAAATGTAGCTAAATCTGCATCAGAGGTATAATATCTTTCTGTTGATAAATGGGTTTCATAAGGCGCATAATATTTTGAAGCCGTTTGAGTGTAATAACGATACATTGGAAAAACGGTAAACCTATCAGATAATTTTATAGGAAGCTCAATCGTTGCGGTATGCGATTGAATATCCCAATTATCGGAATAAAAACGGTAATAGGTTCGCAATATAAATCGTTCATTAATGTAATAATTCAAACGCGCTCCAACTGGGATTTTAAATCGGGAATCCGGTAATCTTTCGATATCATCAGCCAGTTTATAAACTCCAGTATTCGTTGAACTTTCGTAAGTATTAATGTATTGTGCCTGACCGATATAATAATTAGCTTTATCAGCAAAATAAATTCGGTGATACGGTGAAGACAATAAGCCTTGTTGCTGTAAAATATCGAAGAAGATTGAAAACTGTAGTTTTTTAGTTAAAACCTGTGAGAAACCAACATAAGCCGAATAAGAGTTTCTATTTACGCCACTTACCGTTTGAAATGCTGATGGCAAATAATTTGTTGTGGCTTGCCCATTTTGATCTAAAACTGATACGCCATTAAAATAGCCTTGATTTAAAAAATTAGCACCATATTTTGAATATTCGTCTAATTCCGTTGGATAAATAGGCCTCCATTGATCCAGATACACATTGGCTTTCAAGCTTAATTCGGTATTTTTTTCATTAAAAAGAGTCGCAATTCCTCCTCCAAAACCAACCGAAGTATAATCATACTCATTTGAAAAAGAAACATCAGTATTCCAAATAAAATTCCTAGAATCACTACTATGACTATAATTAGCAACAATTGATACTAATTGATCGCTTTTAGAAGCTCCAGAGGAAGCTTGCCAAGGAGTCCCACTGGGTCCGCCTGAACTGGAAGCTCCAGTTGAATTAAACGGGTTGATGTTACTTGATGATGCTGATGAATAAGCTGATATTCCTAAATCAATCGTTAAAACATCATCATCATTTAATGGCATCGCCACCACAATATTTGAGGCAATATCAGTAAGTTTCTCCGAACCAATTCCACCTGAAACAGCTGATCTTGAACCGTCCTGATTGTAATAACTAGCTAAAAAATCGACCTCAGTACTCTCTAATACTCGTTTTTTAAATGCTGGTGCAGTAGTTTTGTCTTGCGAAAAGGCAATGCTACTGATTAATACTAAAAGAAATAAAAATTTTATTTTCATTGTATAGAAATTACTAATTACTATCTAAATTGTTGTTTTGTAAATTAGTTGCAACCACAACCACCACCTGATTTACCACCATTGGCTCCAGCAGCTGCTTCACGATATATTTGAAAAGAAGTTTCATATCGCTCTGCAGTTCTTGCCGTTAGTTTCATTTCAGGATCATTTATTTTTTCTTTTTCGTATTCTTTTGCTGAACTACACGATTGTAAAATCAGCATTACAAAAAACAAAACCGTTATTGTCTTTATCATTTTGAATGTCTTTTATTAATTATATTTTTTAACATCAATTCCTTTTGACGAATGGATTTTACCTTTATCATCAACAATAATACATTCAATCCCTTTGAGCTGATTGACTAAATCCAACCCTACTTCTACTCCAAGAACAAAAATTCCTGTAGCCAAAGCGTCAGCAATTTCAGTCTGCTTTGCAAATACAGATACACTCACCACACCAGTTGCCGGATAACCAGTTCTGGGATCAATAATATGGGAATACCGTATTCCATTAAAAATAACATACTTCTCATAACTTCCTGAAGTTTCTACAGCACTATCTTTTAATGGAAATGTGGCAAAAACTTTATTTTTATTCAAAGGATTTACAATTCCCACATTCCAAGGTTTCTCATCGGGTTGTTTTCCCCAAGCATTAATATCTCCGGAAACATTTACAATTCCTGAACTACATCCTTTTGAAACCAATAAATCTTTCACTTTATCGGCAATATAGCCTTGACCAATCCCACCCAAACCTAATTTCATTCCTTCTAATTTCAGGAAAATGGTTTGTTCTTTCTTGTTTATAATAATATTTCTGTATCCAATTTTTGCAACTGATTTTTTTATGGCTTCTTCTGTCGGCATTACTTTCATCGAACCATCAAATTTCCATATTTTGTCCATGGAAGCGTATGATATATCAAAGGCGCCATCGGTAATTTGAGAAATTTTAATCGCTCTTTCGACCAATTCCAAAACTTCAGTACTCACTTTTATAGGTTTAATACCTGCATTTCGGTTGATTTCTGAAATTTGTGTAGTCGGGATCCAATCAGAAATTAAATTCTCTATGCGTTTTACTTCGGCTACAGCCAAATCTATATACTCATTACTTTTCAGAGTGTCATTTGCAACAGCTGTAATCTCAAACGGGCTTCCTAACATCGACAACTTTCTTTTATGGGCGACTTGACCAACGGAAATGAAAGTTGTCAATACTAAACATATGGAAATTATGCTCTTCATCATTTTTCAAAGGAATGGATTAATTTGATATAATCAGCTGGAGAAAGGTTTTTGAAACCTGTAATTCCTAACACATTCCCAGTTTTGTCCAAAAGTAACACTAATGGAAAATTTCCTGATTTATTATATTTTTCAGCTAATTTTTTATTGCTCTCCATCAACTCTGGTTCGAGTTGATTTGCTTTTTTCTTTGGAAAATCAGCTTTGTAAATAACCCAATTTTGGTCGGCTTCCTTTTTAAATTCTTCTGATTTCCAAATGGTATTTTCTAATTTAATACATGGAGCACACCAATCTGATCCTGAAAAGACAAGAAGGATATTTTTATCTTCTGATAGTGAGTGCGCTATTGCTTCTTCAAAATTGGATTTCCAGTTTTGAGAATGTCCTAACGTTCCTATAAAAAGAAACAAGAACATGACCTTTTTTTTCATCTTTTAAATCTATTTTGACACCGTAAAAGTATTTATTTCTAGTGAAGTATAGTTTTCTGATTGTAAAAATTAAGACAGAATTAATTTAACAAATTTAGTACAGCTATACACGTTTTTTTATTTGTTGGACTAGACAATAACGGTCAAAGTTGTTCCAGATAATGTAGTCTGATATTGTTTTAAATTGGATG
This sequence comes from Flavobacterium pasteuri, assembly GCF_048286615.1. Classification (NCBI taxonomy): domain Bacteria; kingdom Pseudomonadati; phylum Bacteroidota; class Flavobacteriia; order Flavobacteriales; family Flavobacteriaceae; genus Flavobacterium; species Flavobacterium pasteuri. The sequence continues at coordinate 130,581 of NZ_JBLVPN010000006.1, forward strand.
GCGCAGGTCCTGAAATTACAGTGCCTGAACTTGTAAACTGAGAATTATGTCTTGGACAAACAAAAACATTACCTGACTTTTCATAACCAAGCGTTACTCCTTCATGAGTACAAGAAGACGATACTGCCAAAAAAGTTCCTGTAGTAGTCCGTGCAATAATAATTCCTTTCATTACTATAAAACCTCCATTTGTGGCCAAAGTTCCTGTACTGGTATCAACTGTAAAATTACCTGTGGCGGCTGGTGTTGATGAACCGGAGCCACTAGTACCTGAATCGTCTGAGCTACAACTTGTAGCTAAACCGGCTATACAAGCAGGCAATAAAACTGTTGCTGCCCCAAATCCTACTCTTGCAAAAAATTCTTTTCTAGTCATGATTATTTTATTTTAGGTTGGTTAATACTATTACTTACGAAAAAAAAATACCGATAGTTTTTTTTTTCGTAAAAAACAGTTTTTATAAAGATGCAAAATAATTTTATGTCTGTTTTAAAATTTTAACAGTATTTATTAAGATTAATTAAACCTTATTGCTCTTAAATTTAGTTTTCTCAAAATATTAAGCAATTCTTAAAAAAAAGCACTAAAAAATATGTATACTTTTGTAAATAAAAAAAATATTATGAATTTTTTAAAAAAGTCTTCTCCTTTTTATTATTTATTACTCTTTTACATTGCCGTAAGCTTTGTTTTAAGGGTCATACTATTTTTTCATCCTATAACACAAACCTCATTTACTTGGGCAGATACGCTGACTTTATTTTTTTTAGGGTTTGTATCTGACTTTTTTATTTTTGTTTTACTTAGTGGCTTTTTATGGGTCTATCTTATTTTCATCTCCAATTCGAAGTATTTGCAACCCTACGGTTATATTATTTTTGGATTGCTATTAACGCTATTACTTTATGTTGCATCAGGCAAAACAATACTTAATGAATATGGCAGTGCTTTACCCACGATTGCAATTGGTTTTGTGGCAATAAAAACACTTTTGTTTGGATTATTACTTTTTCTTCCTAAATACCGAAGTCAAATCAGGTTTTGGTTGTTTTCATTTGTGATTTTTCTTTATGTGATTTTAATTTTACAAAATGGAATCAGTGAATATTTTTTCTGGAATGAATTTGGCGTAAAATACAATTTCATTGCGGTAAATTATTTGGTTTACACCAATGAAGTTATTGGAAATATTATGGAGTCTTATCCTGTGATTCCATTGTTTTTAGTACTCTTTATAATTGCAGGATTTGTAACATATCTAATTGTAAAAAAATCAAAAAACTCTATTGAAAGTATTCCTGCCTTCGTAGAAAAAATAAAATTATCAGGGATTTATTTAGCACTATTTACCCTTTCTTTATTTGCAATTCCATTTTTTGCCAGCAAAGAAAGCTCTCATAATGTTTTTGCAAATGAACTTCAAGCAAATGGTATTTACAAATTCTACTTGGCATTCATGCACAGTGAATTGGATTACTTCAAGTTTTACAAAACACTTCCCAGTAGTAAAGCATTTGCTCAATTAAAGCAACAAATTCCGTCCATTTCTGGACAAACAACTTGGAGACAAATAGAAAATGAAGCTGCCGAGAATCATAAAAATGTAGTGCTGATAACTATCGAAAGTTACAGCGCCGAATTTATGAAAATGTATGGTAACGAAAAAAACATTACTCCATTTCTTGATAGTTTAGCAACCAAAAGCTTAGTTTTTACAAACCTTTATGCCGCAGGAAACAGAACTGTTCGCGGTCTAGAAGCAGTTACTCTATGTTTCCCTCCTACCGCTGGTGAAAGTGTGGTAAAACGTGAAGACAATAAAGATAAATTTTCGACAGGAAACATTTTTAAACAGAAAGGATATACTGTGAAATTCATGTATGGAGGCGATGCTTTTTTTGATAATATGCAAGATTTTTTCAAAGGAAATGGATATGAAATTGTGGACAAAAAAGCTTTTGAACCTACTGAAATCACTTTTTCTAATATTTGGGGTGTATGTGATGAAGATATGTACAACAAAGCAATTAAGATAATGAATAAAGAAAGTGCTACTAATAAGCCGTTCTTTAATCACATTATGACGGTAAGCAATCACAGGCCATTCACGTATCCAAACGGGAAAATTGATATTCCGGGAGATGCAAAATCTCGTGATGGTGGTGTCAAATACACGGATTATGCGATCAAAAAATTCTTTGAAATAGCTAAAAAACAGCCTTGGTTTGCCAATACCATTTTTGTTATTCTTGCGGATCATTGCGCTTCCAGTGCAGGAAAAACAGAACTTCCGGTGGAAAAATATAGAATTCCAGCCTTGATTTATAGTCCGGGTTCAAAACCCCAAAAATATACAAACCTAATGTCGCAAATAGACATTATGCCAACTTTATTCGGGTTATTAAATTTTGATTACCAAAGTAAATTTTACGGTCAGGATGTTTTAAAACCAGATTATAAACCTCGCGCTTTGATTGCAACCTATCAAGATTTGGGATTGATTAAAGACAATGTTTTAACGATTATTTCGCCTAAACAAAAAGTAAAACAGTTTAAATTGACTTTGAAACCCAACCAAAAAGTAGCTCGTGATTTCCAAATTCATTACGAACAAATAGTGTTGAAAAAAGAAAGGCCAGATTTAATAAACGAAACAATTTCATACTATCAAACAGCCTCGGATATGTTAAAGAAAAAGAAATATCAAAAAATAGATTGACATAAAAAAACGGGTGAAATTAATATCTCACCCGTTTTTTTAATTGAAAATATAGGATTACTCTCTTTCGTTTGTCAAACCAAAAAGATTCCCTTTTTTAAAAGTTTTTAAATCCTTTTTTAAGGTTTTGCTATTGCGTTTTGTAAGTTCTTGAGCATCAAGATTACTTAAGTCCGGTTTTCCTGCATTTACCCAAGCCGTGTACCAAAAACTTGCTGTTGCAGTAATGGCTTTTTTCATTTGTTTTTGAACCATTCCGTTTAAATCCGTGTGTAATTTAGCCGCATATTCATCGGAATATAACATTCCACCGTATTTATTTTTGACTACATTTCCAGTAGCATCAGTTACATACATCTTGTTTTCTGCAGTTGAAATTCTTAGTCTTTTATCAGTCGCCAACAAAGGATCTACTAAACTGTGTGTATCAAAAATGATATCCCAAGTTGCTTTATCCACATCCTCTAAATATTTACCTTGTGCAACATTTAATTTATAATCTTTAGCAAACAATTCCGGCAAACGACTTTCCCACAACGAATGAATTCCTTTTTGGTTGGTGTTTTGTCCATCGTGATTGTCAGAAGTATGCAAGGGCATGTGCGCATCTGCAATATAATGTCCTAAATCACCTGCAATGAATAATATTTCGTTTTTTCTTTTGTCTTTGAAAGCCTTAGTCAATTTGACCATCATATCCTGAATGTACCAGGGTAATATTCCGTTTTTATTTAAAAATTTTTCATCGTATTTTAGTTTTGCTTCTTCCATAGTTTTAGGAAAAGTGGCCACATCACCAAAATTCTCCATGTCAAAATAATGACGTGGAGGCTCTGCTTTATCATTCAAAATATTTCTTCTCAAATCAGGAACCGTAGATTCTTGAGTAATAAAATCAATATGATTGTAAAAAAAAGTCTGTAATGGTTTTGGAAGTGCCATTACCGCCGCTCTATTGATTCGTTCATGACCGATAACTCCCCATGACAAGAGAAAAAAAGCAATTCCAAGAGTAGATAACGCAATAAGTGTAGGTCTGATTTTAAAATTTTTCATTAAATTTATTTTTTTGAAATGCAAATGTATTTCTTTAAATCGTTATTAGAAAAAATTGGCTTTAAGATTCTGTTAATTAAAAAAGAAAACAACAAATATGTTTCGACATCAAGGAAAAAACAGAACTTTTATTCACAATCTTCGTTTAGCCACCTTATTATCTTTTGTAGCCGGAATTGTAAATGTTACGGGAGTTTTATCTATGCAAACATTAACTACCAATGTTACGGGGCATTTCGCCTACTTTGCTGAAGAAATCATGAAACGAGATTATGCAGCCGCAATTACCTTTTTTGTATTCACTATTTTCTTTTTATTGGGCGCTTTTACCTCTAATTTTTTAACCGAATTGATTTCCAAAAAACATCCAAATTTATCTCATGTAATCCCAATTTCATTAGAAATGATTGTTTTAATTAGTGTTGGGCTTTTTGGAGCACAATCATCATTGTCCAGTTCAGAAGGAAAATGGATTGCTTTTTCGATGCTTTTTGCCATGGGAATACAAAACTCTTTGGTGACAAAAATTTCTCAATCAACGGTCAGAACAACCCATTTAACTGGACTTTTTACTGATTTAGGAATAGAACTTTCGCAATTATTCTTTTATAAAAAACCCGATGAAAAGAAAAAATTAAAAACCAGTATTTACCTGAGATTATCCATTATTATTTTCTTTTTTATCGGTTGTATTTCAGGTGGTTTTCTTTATAATTTATTGGAAATGAAAACCCTTTTTGTTGCGGCAATCTTTCTATTATTTGCGCTTTTGTACGATTATATTAGATTGCAATTTCATGTGATTAAACGAAAAACCTTTCATCATAAAACTATTTTAGATAAATAATCGAAATCAAAGTCGCGGTTGCAATGAAGCCCCAAAGTAAAATTCCTTGAGCCAGCGGTTTTAACCCCACTGATTTCAGAACAGTTCTATTTAATCCTGCTCCAATTAAAAACATAGTTACCGTAAGACCTATTTTTGCAACTGAAACAAAATGCGGTCCTATACTCTTCATTTGAGGCAGATACGTATTGGCAATCATGGCCAGAATGAATAATCCGATGAAATATGGGATTTTTATTTTCCCCGATTTATTTTTGAAAATAAATGCCGTAATCAATGCTACAGGAATAATCCACAAAGCTCGGGCTAATTTTACCGTCGTAGCTATTTGCAAGGCTTCCGGACCATATTTACTGGCGGCTCCTACGACTGAACTCGTATCATGGATGGCAATGGCACTCCATAATCCAAATTCTTTTTGTGATAAATCCAACCAATCACCTACCGCTGGAAATAAAAATAGCGCCACCGAATTCAGAATAAATATCACTCCCAAAGCAACTGAGGTTTGTTTTTCATTGGATTTGATTACTGGGGCAATCGCGGCTATGGCGCTTCCTCCGCAAATTGCAGTTCCGCATGAAATTAAATGAGAGGTTTTCTTCTCCGTTTTCAACCATTTCCCTAAAAAAGTTCCTAAAACTAAAGTGCTCACAATAGAAATAATCGTAAACAAAAAGCCTTCTTTACCAGCAGAAACTGCACTGTGGACATTCATTCCAAATCCTAAACCAACTACTGAAAATTGTAGTAAAAAATGAGTGGCTTTATGATTTAACTCTAAAAAAGGATGCCCAAAAAGGTTGGCTACAATCAATCCTAATACTAAAGCAATTGGCGGAGAAACAAAAATGGTAGTGCAAAACAATAGTAATGCAACAAAAATGAATTGCTGCAATGTGGCATTTACTTTAAAAAAAATAAAAGATTCTTTTTGAATTATTTTTTGATGCGTTTCCAATGTAAAGTTGTTGAATTATTACAGTACAAAGGTGGAACGATAAATCTATATATACCAATCGCAAATTATAATCTCCTATAACTTTAAATTATAATGATTGGAAATATTCTGGATAAACAAATCGGATAACGAATCCGTTTTTCCTTGTAACGTAATAACGTAAAAGAAACGTTCTATTACCAGATCTTTAATATCTAAGATAGCTAATTCATTGTTTTGAAGTTCTTTTTTTATAGCATGAATCGATATAAAAGCCACACAGTCAGAGTTCATCAAATAAGATTTTATGCTTTCGGTACTTCCTAATTGCATTTCTATTTTTAATTCTGATAATTTAATTTCAAATGGTTTTAACGCATGTTCAATAACTTCAAGTGTTCCTGAACCTTGTTCCCGCATCAAAAAATACATTTTTTTAAGATCTTCCTGGGTCACTTCATCACGACTTACTAATGGATTGGAACTCTTACAGACTAAAACTAATTCGTCCTTTAAAAACTCCGTATATTTAATAGACTTATTTTTTGATTGTCCTTCAACAATTCCTATTTCGATTTCCTGTTTTAATAAAGCATTTTCTATTTGTTCCGTATTTCCATTTAGTAAACTTACTTTTACATCTTGTAATTTTTGATGAAAACGAGCTAAAAGTGGCGGAATTATATACTGAGAAATTGTCGTACTAGCTCCTAATCGCAACAATCCGGATCGTTGATTTATCAGCGTACTCATATCAAAATCTATCTCACGGTATATTTCAAAAATACTTTTGGTATGCTTCAGTAAGACTTCACCTGCAGCTGTCAGTGAGATTTTAGAACCGTTTCTTTCAAAAAGTTTGATTTTATATTGTTCTTCTAATTCCTGAATATGCTTTGAAATCGCAGGTTGCGTAATAAACAATTCAGTTGCAGCTTTTGTGAAACTCAACCGATTAGCAACGGTATAGAAAACTTTTAGTCTAAAATCCATGTTGTTTAATTGTATTTTATTACAGTAATCCGTTATATTTTCGAACAAACCATTCGGTTGCCAACAAAATTGAAATCAAAATCAATAACCAAATCCAATCAATCAAAGGTGTTTTGGTAACAATATTCTTTTGTATCGCCTTATATTCCTCATTTTCCAAAAGCGATTTAATCAACACATCAACTTGGTCCGAAAAATACGCTTTCCCTTGTGTTTGCGTAGCCAATTGTGTCAATTTCTCCAGATCTGGATTGACAAATTGTTTTTCGATATCAAAATCAAGAATTTCAAAACTACTGGAATACGTCGATTTAGAATTCAATTCTTTTACCGTAAACGCGTAAGGTCCCGCTTTAAGCCCGTCAAGATTGACTTTATAGGAATTATTTCCTTTTAATAAATCGTAATTTTTTGTTTGTTTCGTTTTGGTATTCGTTACCGCAATAGTCAAACGTGCTTTTTCATCAAACTCATAATTCTTATTGAAATATTGCGCGGTTATTTCAATGGCTTCACCGGAATTATAGAAACTTTCATGTTCTACCACTAATGATTTTTTAGAATTATTAGAAGCCAAAAATTGAATAATCTTATCCATGAAAACATCATATTTTTCAAATGATTGATTGTTGACATGTGTTTGCAAACGCCATTTCCAGCTGTTTTCTCCCAAAAGATAAGCGGCTCGCCTGCCTTGATTTTCTGCAAAAGCTAGTAAAGGCGCATTCGTATCTATTGTTCTAATTTTGGATGAAAGCAAAACGGACACCGCTCCTTTTGTAGTTACGGTTCCAAAAGCATTTTGCAAAGGCGGTAAATTTTCAAACCCAATATTATCAACCGCAAACAAATTAAACTGCGCATTAAAAACCGACAAATAATCTTCTTTTTGTCCACTCATTTTAAAGTTCAAATTATCCTGTTGCTGATTCAGAAAATTAAAATCGGTGTTGTTACCAGTAATAATAAATGTATTGATTCCAACACCTTTATTACTCTCAAAAATGTTTTTAAATTCGGCTGTTGGCTGGTATAAAATTAAAACATTAAAATCTTGTAACGTATTAATATCATTAGGTTTAACGATAGTTACTTTACGCTGTACATTTGATTCAATTGCTCTTTTTAGTGCGCCTAAATCAGGATGAGTTATAGCTGATACTATAGCAATATTTGTTTTTTGGTCAATAACTTCAACCGCAAAATTCTTAGTGTTATTGTACGTGTTTTTTTCTTTTTCTTTAGATGAAATAGTAGCTTTAAAAATCTGTAATCCTATTTTATCAGCTGGTAAAAGCACGCTTACGGTTGCCGTTTTTTTGGAAGGTGAAAAGGCAATCGATTGTTTGCTGAATACCGAATTTCCTTGTGAAATAATAAAATCGGCCGTTATGCTTTTAGTTCCTGAATACTGTAAAAAAGCTTCTACAGGAAATTTATTCTTATGAAAAGCATATTTATTAACATTCAGTTGATTGATTTTAAAATCTAAGAAAGTTGTCGTATCGCCAACGATTACAGGATATACTTTATTCGCAGTATCAAAACTAAAGACATAATCATTTCCCGAAGTTTGGTTTCCATCCGTAATTAAAACTGTTGGATAGATTGCATTTTTATAAATGCTTTTTAGATTTTTGGCAACAACATCAATATTAGTTTGAGTTCCTTTAAAATCAAATGTTTTAGTCGGTTCAAATTCATCTGAAAACTGATACGATTGCAAATCGAATTTCTCTTGTAAATCAGAGTTTGATTGTATTTTTTTGTACAATTCTAATGCTTTTTCATTGGCATTCAAAAAAGAAATAGAACTCGAATTATCAACAACAATGGGCAAAGGCGTTTTTACCGTTTCAAGCGTATTTTTAGTTACTATTGGATTAATTAACAATAATAAAATTCCAAAGATGGATGAAAAACGCAAAAAAGCCAAAAACCAACCGATTTTCGATTTGTTTTTGGCTTTGTAGATATATTGAAAAAATGACAAACCGCCAGCTATTAGTAAAGAAAGTAGTAATAATAGAACGGTTGTTGTTGTCATTCTTTTTTTATTTTAAATGATGAATTTTAAATTTTAAATTTTCACATCATTTAAAATTCATCATTTATAATTTATAATTATTTTAGGTAAGCATTCCTCCACAAACATTCATAACCTGTCCAGTTACATACGCACTCATATCCGAAGCAAAGAAAAGACATGCATTAGCAACGTCCTCAGTCGTTCCGCCACGTTTCAAAGGGATTCCGTCTCTCCATCCTTTTACCACATCTTCGTTTAATTTTGCCGTCATTTCCGTTTCTATAAATCCAGGAGCAATTACGTTACAACGAATATTACGTGATCCTAATTCCAATGCCACTGATTTAGAAAAACCAATAACTCCCGCTTTAGAAGCAGCATAATTAGTTTGTCCTGCATTTCCTTTCACTCCTACAACTGAACTCATATTGATTATAGAACCAGAACGTTGTTTCAAGAAAGTACGTTGAATTGCTTTAGTCATATTAAAAACTGATTTCAAATTGACATCCATCACTTTGTCAAAATCTTCTTCGGACATACGCATCAATAGGTTGTCCTTAGTAATACCTGCATTATTTATTAGAATATCAACTGTTCCAAATTCAGCTAAAACGGCATCTACAAAAGTTTGTGCTTCATTAAAATCGGCTGCATTCGATTGGTATCCTTTGGCTTTAATTCCTAAAGCGTTCAATTCGTTTTCTAGAGCTAAAGCTGATTCCACTGACGAACTATATGTAAATGCAACATTTGCACCATGTTGAGCAAAAACTTCTGCAATTCCTTTTCCTATTCCACGACTTGCACCAGTAATAATGGCAACCTTTCCTTCTAGTAATTTCATATTCAAAAATTAGTTTATTTTTTATTTGGAGCTATTCCTGCTATCCGTTTCAATCTTTTATGAACACTAACGCTCACATAAAAGGATTTTCACTACTATCAGGGCTATCTTACACCCGTCAAATATATAATAATTCCCTTTTTAAAAAAAATTCAAAAGCAATTACAATCAAAAATTCAATTCTTAAATTTTAAAGAATCGCTTTGTCCATTTGTCCCAAAACGAAATATAAATAGCCACCAATGTGAAAATTAGTAAAAATAAATGGTACCAAGCATTACTAATTAAGTCAAAGAAATCTAATTTCCCGTTAGCGTAGCTCAATATAAGCAATACTTGAGCGCCATACGGTAAAACTCCTTGAATTATACACGAAAAAATATCCAGGATTGCAGCCGTTTTTCTAGGATTCAATTCATATTCATCATTAATTTCTTTGGCAATAGGTCCTGTAATTACAATAGAAACCGTGTTGTTCGCTATTGCTAAATTAGCAAAACCCACTAAAGCACCAATTCCCGCTTGAGCTGATTTTTTACTTTTAATTCTTTTTTTAATTTGAACTAATAAATACGTTATTCCACCCGCTTTATCTACCATAGCTGCTAAACCTCCAGTAAGCATTGACAATAAGAAAATATCAGTCATACTGGTAAAGCCTTCATATATCTTTTGAGTGAACTCCATTAACGTAAACGAACCACTAAAATAACCTATGATTCCTGCCAATAAAGTTCCAATAAGCAATGTTGAAAATACATTAACACCTACTACCGCCAATACTATTACTAATATATAAGGTACAATTGCAATCCAGGAAAAATCATTTTTTGCAATGGAAACAGTCACAATATCTGAGTTTAAACCAAGATAAAAGAAAACCATAATAGTCAAAATTGCAGCAGGAAAAGCAATAAATAAGTTAATCTTAAACTTATCTTTTAGGTCACATCCCAATGACTGCGTTGCTGCGATGGTAGTATCAGAAATCATCGAAAGATTATCTCCTAACATAGAGCCACCTAATAAAGCGCCTGAAATTAAAGGTAATGAAGCACCGCTTTTATCAGCTAAAGCGACAGCTATCGGGCCAATAGCTACAATTGCACCCACTGATGTTCCTGTAGCAGTTGATAAAAAAGAAGCAATCAAGAAAATCCCTAAAGGAAAATAAGCAACATCAATAGTATTTATCCCAAGATTCACCACAGCATCAACACCGCCCATTGCTTTACTTACTACTGCGAAGGCTCCTGCTAGCAAATAAATTAAACACATGGTCATGATCTTACTTTCACCACATCCCGCAATCAATGTAGCAACTTTTTCATCAGTAGTGGATTTGAAAAGTAAAAAGGCTGCTATGATACCAACTACAACTGCCACTGGCGATGGAAAAGCATAAAAATCATTCAGAACAATTCCTGCTCCTAAAAAAGTAAAAATAAAAACCAATAAAGGAATCAAGGCAAAGGCATTTCCTTTTTCTTTTGAAAATAAAGTCATAAAAATAATTTAAAATTAAAAATTATGACGAAAAACAAAGCTAAATATGGGAATGTAAACAACATTTTTTCCAAAGGATTTGGCTTATCGTTTTAGCACCTTGCTTGTTGTTGCAGGTTGCTATCCTATTGCAGGATTCGTGATAACGGGTGCAAAAGTAATTAATTATTTATGAAATTAGCCTAATTTTATTCCAAAAAAAGATAATTCAAAAAAAGCGCCACATGAAAAATGTAGCGCGATTATAATTAAGATATTAAAAGGTAGACTTTAAATAATTAAAAAGCTACATTCCATCTTGGCAGTCTTCCATTTTCGTCAAGGAAGTTTTGTAAAACTTGCCCTTCTGCGAATGTTGGAATCACTTTAGTTTTATCATTAAATGTTTCATACCAAACCACTTCAAGTGTGCTGATATCTTCAATTTTCATTTGTGCTGGCCAAGAATATTTTCTTCCAGTTTTAGCAAATTGGTGTCCTTCTACAATTTTATCCTTCAGTCCACCATTTTTAATTTTCAAAGTTCCGTTGTTTTGAACAGTTCCAGTAGAACCAACCATAATTAACTCCTTTTCATCTCCAACAGAGTAAACTAAAAATACTCCAGATCCTTCTGATGCGTTGCAAACTTCTGCTAAACTATCTTCTGTAGTAAATGAAAACTGATTGGTAACTTTGAATTTTTTTAACTCTTTGTACATATTATTTTATTTTAATTTGAATTGGCTTTGACAAAAAAATACCCCACAAAATCGTGAGGTCCATTAGAAACCATTCGTTTATGTTTATTCTTATTACAATTGAATCTGCAAAAACAGAAATATTTAATAAAGTGCAAAGATATTTCTTTAATTCAATTAATAATAAAAAAGCCCCACAAATTGTGAGGCTTTTAAAATATTTAATAAGAGTTTAGATTAACCTAAAACTTCTTTTACTTTTTTACCAATTTCAGCTGGAGAATCTACAACGTGAATTCCACATTCTCTCATGATTTGCTTTTTAGCTTCAGCTGTATCGTCAGAACCTCCAACGATTGCACCAGCATGTCCCATTGTACGTCCTGGAGGAGCAGTAACTCCTGCAATGAAACCTACAACTGGTTTACGGTTACCATCAGCTTTAATCCAATGAGCAGCATCAGCTTCTAATTGTCCACCAATTTCACCTATCATTACGATACATTCTGTTTCTGGGTCATTCATCAATAATTCAACTGCTTCTTTTGTAGTTGTTCCAATGATTGGGTCTCCACCAATACCAATTGCAGTAGTAATTCCTAATCCTTGTTTTACAACTTGGTCAGCTGCTTCGTAGGTTAATGTTCCCGATTTAGAAACAATACCAACAGTTCCTTTTTTGAAAACAAAACCTGGCATAATACCAACTTTAGCTTCACCCGGGGTGATTACACCTGGACAGTTAGGTCCTATTAATCTAGAATTTCTTTCTTTAACATAACTATTTGCTTTTATCATGTCAGCAACAGGAATTCCTTCAGTAATTGCAATGATTACTTTTATTCCAGCATCTGCTGCTTCCATAATTGCATCAGCAGCAAAAGCTGGCGGAACAAAAATGATAGTTGTATCAGCTCCTGCTTGTTCTACAGCATCTTTTACAGTATTAAAAACTGGTCTGTCTAAGTGAGTAGTTCCCCCTTTTCCAGGAGTTACACCACCAACAACGTTAGTACCGTACTCAATCATTTGAGAAGCATGGAAAGTTCCTTCGCTTCCTGTAAAACCTTGAACAATTATTTTGGAATCTTTATTAACTAAAACACTCATGATATATTTTTTATGTAGTTTTTAAAATTGTTATGCAAAAGTATAAAATAGTAATCAGTAATCAGTATTCAGTATTCAGTTTTTTGACACTAAATTATGATAATTGACTCATTTGATACCCTCGAAATAGTTTATTGTCTTTTATTTGCCAAATAACCATAAAATGCGCCAATAACATTTCTTCTCTGGGATTCTCAATCGTTTTTACAAAATGAGAATATCGTACCGAAACAGTATCATTTTCACTTACAATATGGCTAATCCTAACCTTTGAACGAACGTAAGCTTTACTCAAATCATTGGAAAGGCTTAATAAAGAATCATAATTCAATTGAACTAATCCCTTACTACTGTTCCATTCAACGATAACTTCTGGATGCAAAAAATCTTTTATGACTTCGTTGTCAATTAGCGCATCTGATTTGTAAAACTTCTGAACGATTTCTTTAGCAGACATATTACTTTAGTTTATTAAGAATTTCTGGTATCTTTTTGATATTAGCCAGTTGTTTCAATTTTTCTCTTGATTCTTCTATTGGTGTTCCAAAATATGATTTGCCACCTTCTACTGATTTTGTAACTCCGGTTTGACCAAGAATGACAGCCTTTGCTCCTATTGTGATACCACTTGTGGTTCCTACTTGTCCCCAAATAGTAACTTCATCTTCAATAATAACACAGCCCGCAATTCCGGTTTGTGAAGCTATTAAACATTTTTTGCCAATAACGGTATCATGGCCAACATGTACTTGATTGTCAATTTTTGTACCTTCTCCAATAGTAGTATCGCCAGTAACACCTTTGTCAATCGTACAAAGCGCTCCTATTCCCACATTATCTTTGATGACAACTCTTCCACCGGAAAGTAATTGATCATATCCTTCAGGACGTTTTTTATAATAGAACGCATCAGCACCCAGAACAGTTCCTGCATGAATCATTACATTATCGCCTATTACGGTATAATCATAAATGGAAACATTAGAATGGATCAAGCAATTCTTACCTATAACGACATGATTTCCAATAAATGTATTTGGCTGTATTAGAGTCCCTTCACCTATTGAAGCTGAAGTAGCTATTGAAACATTTGAGAATTGAAATGGCTTGAAATAATTTGTCAATTTATTGAAATCTCTAAAAGGATCTTCAGAAATTAACAATCCTTTCCCATCTGGACAAGCTACATTTTTATTGATTAAAACAACAGTCGCTGCAGAGTTTAATGCCTTGTCATAATACTTAGGATGATCCACAAAAACAATATCTCCAGATTCAACAACATGTATTTCATTCATTCCAGTCACTGGAAAATCTTTATCACCAACATATTCACAGCCGATGATATTTGCAATTGCTTCTAAAGAGTAAACTTTTTGGAATTTCATTTAATTAGTATTCAGTGTTCAGCAATCAGTGTCCAGTATATCTGATTACTGAACACTGATTACTGTAAACTATTCTTTAACTCGTTCCATGTAAGAACCTGATGCAGTATCAATTTTAATTTTATCACCTTCATTAATAAACAAAGGGACATTTACAGATGCACCAGTTTCAACAGTTGCTGATTTTGTTGCATTTGTAGCCGTATTTCCTTTAATTCCTGGCTCAGCGTATGTCACTTCAAGAATAACTGAAGCTGGCATATCTACTGAAAGCGGTAAATCAGTCTCAGTATTGATGCTTACCATTACATTTTCTCCTTCTTTCAATAAATCTGGCGAGTCTAAAATGTTTTTGTTTAAAGTAATTTGTTCGAAAGTCTCCGTATTCATAAAATGAAATTGATCACCTTCAGGGTACAAAAATTGGAATTTATGGTTTTCTACTCTAACTTCTTCGATTTTATGACCCGCAGAAAAAGTGTTGTCCAAAACTTTCCCGTTAGTTAAACTTCTAAGTTTAGTTCTAACAAAAGCAGGACCTTTTCCTGGTTTTACGTGAAGAAATTCAATGATTTTGTAAATATCATTGTTGTATTTAATACACAATCCGTTTTTAATATCTGATGTAGATGCCATTATTTTTTGATTTTTATTACTATTTTTATTTTTTGGTAACTAAAAACTACTTTTTAGTAGTTTCCAGAATATCCTTTCATAACTCCTCTTGATGAATTTCGAATAAAATCAATGATTTCATCTCTTTCTGGTGTCGCTTCCATCTCTGCTTCAATAATACCCAAAGCTTGAGTGGTATTGTAATTTTTTTGGTATAGAATTCTATAAATATCTTGAATTTCTCTGATTTTTTCAGTTGTAAAACCGCGTCTTCTCAATCCAACAGAGTTAATTCCAACATACGACAAAGGCTCTTTTGCTGCTTTTGTATAAGGAGGAACATCTTTTCTTACCAAAGATCCACCTGATATCATGGCATGATCACCAATTTGAATAAATTGATGTATTGCTGCCAATCCACCGATAACCGCAAATTTCCCTACAGTAACATGACCTGCCAAAGCGACTCCGTTTACAATAATTGCATTATCCCCAATGTGACAATCGTGAGCAATATGTGCTGTTGCCATTACTAAACAATTATTACCTAAAGTAGTTTGTCCGGATGCTATTGTACCTCTATTGATAGTGACACATTCTCTTATGGTACAATTGTCTCCAATTATTGCTAAAGAATCTTCTCCACCAAATTTTAAATCCTGCGGAACTGCTGAAATAACTGCACCTGGGAATATATTACAATTTTTTCCAATTCTTGCGCCTTCCATTATTGTAACATTCGAACCAATCCAAGTTCCATCTCCAATAACTACATTATTGTGAATGGTGGTAAATGGTTCAATGACAACATTTTTAGCAATTTTGGCGCCTGGATGAACATAGGCTAGTGGTTGATTCATATTCTTTGTTTAATCGTTTAACTGTTTAATTGATTAACCGAATACACGATTAACCAAATCAACAAAAAAATTACTGTTTCTTAGCAATTTGTGCCATTAATTCCGCTTCAGCAACTAGTTTTCCATTTGCGTAAGCGTTTGCTTGCATGTGACAAATTCCTCTTCTAATAGGTGTAATTAAATCACACTTAAAAATTAAGGTATCACCAGGCAATACTTTATGTTTGAATTTAACATTATCTATTTTCATAAAATAAGTCAAATAATTTTCAGGATCCGGAACAGTGCTTAATACTAGAATTCCACCCGTTTGTGCCATTGCTTCAACAATTAAAACACCTGGCATAACTGGAGCTTCAGGAAAATGTCCAACAAAGAAATTCTCATTCATGGTAACATTTTTCATACCGACAACATGAGATTCAGACATTTCAATGATTCTGTCAATCAATAAAAACGGTGGTCTATGAGGAAGAACAGCCATAATTTTATGAATGTCCATTAAAGGTTCTTGATGTAAATCATAAACAGGAACATAATTTCTTTGTTCTATTTTTATGATTTTCGCCATTTTTTTAGCAAACTGTGTGTTTACAAAATGACCTGGTTTATTAGCAATTACTTTTCCTTGAATTCTTGTTCCAATTAAAGCCAAATCACCTACTACATCAAGTAATTTGTGTCTTGCAGCTTCATTTGGATAATGCAAAGTAAGGTTGTCTAAAATACCGTTTGGTTTAACCGTAATTTCGTCTTTTCCAAAAGCAACTTTTAAATTTTCCATTGTAGCTGCTGATATTTCTTTATCCACGTAGACAATAGCATTATTTAAATCGCCACCTTTTATCAAACCATTTTCTAACAATGATTCTAATTCATGTAAAAAACTGAAGGTTCTAGACTCTGATATTTCCGTTTTAAAATCTGAAATACTTTTCATTGTAGCATTTTGAGTACCAAGAATTTTAGTACCAAAATCTACCATTGCAGTAACTGAATAATTATCGTTTGGCATTACCAATATTTCACTACCAGAAGCTTCATCTGTAAAAGAAATTACTTCTTTTACTACATATACATTTCTTTTAGCGTTTTGTTCTTCAATTTCTGCTTTTTCAAGCGCTTCAACAAAATATTTTGAAGAACCATCCATAATAGGAAGTTCAGAAGCATTCAATTCAATGATTACATTATCTAAATCACAACCAATTAGTGCTGCTAAAACATGTTCAGGAGTCTGTATTTTTACCCCTAATTTTTCTAAATTAGTTCCTCTTTGCGTATTTACAACATAATTTGCATCTGCTTCAATAATAGGTTGTCCTTCCAGATCTACTCGAACAAAAGTAAAACCATTATTCACTGGAGCAGGTTTAAAAGTCATTTTTACTTCTTTTCCTGTGTGTAATCCAACTCCAGTTAGCGAAATTTCTGTTTTGATGGTCTTCTGTTTAACCATTGTTTCCATTTTTTTGGTTTAATATTTGTTTTTTTAATTCTTCTATTTCTGCAACAATCTTTGGCAAATTTTTGAAATGGACATACGATTTACTAAAATCATTATATCCAAATGTAGGGCTTCCTTGCAAGATTTCATCATCTTTTATATTTCGTCCCACACCTGATTGCGCTTGGATTCGAACATTATTACCAATGGTTAAATGTCCCGAGATTCCAACTTGTCCGCCAATCATCCCACTTTTTCCAATTTTTGTAGAACCTGCAACTCCTGTTTGAGCAGCAATTACGGTGTTCTCACCAATTTCAACATTATGGGCAATCTGAATTTGATTGTCTAGCTTTACTCCTTTTCTAATAATTGTAGATCCCATTGTAGCTCTGTCTATTGTAGTACATGAGCCTATGTCTACGTTATCTTCAATAATTACATTTCCTATTTGTGGAATTTTAGTGTACGTTCCATCTGGATTGGGTGCAAAACCAAAACCATCAGCGCCAATAATAGCTCCGGAATGTATCGTACAATTATTCCCGATGACAGTCTCCGAATAGATTTTTGCACCAGCGAATAATATTACATTATTCCCTATTACCACATTGTCTCCAATGAAACAATTAGGATATATTTTTACATTTTCACCCAAAACTACATTTTCACCCACATAACTAAAGCTACCAAGATATAACTTATCTCCGTATTTTACACTTTGTGACAGGAAGGAAGGCTGTTCTATTCCGCTTTTATTCAATTTCACCTGATTGTAAAACTCTAATAATTTAGAAAATGCAGCATACGCATCTTCCACTTTTATAAGTGTAGTGGTTAAAGATGATTCAGGCACAAAAGTCTCATTAACAATTGTTACTGAAGCTTTTGTAGAATATATATAATTGAGATATTTAGGGTTTGATAAAAAAGTTAGCGATCCATCAGTACCTTCCTCGATTTTTGACAATCTAAAAACTTCCGCCATGGGATTACCTACAACTTCTCCTTCTAAAATCCCTGCTATTTGTTCTGCTGTAAATTTCATTGCGACAAAAATATAAAAAAATAGATTTTAAATGACCTTTTTATAGCAGTTGTTTTGGGAAACAGATATAATACTTGGTCACTAATTTAGATAACGATTTTAAATTCAGCTGGTCAGAAGATTCTATAACGTCCTCAATTGTGCTGTCTTTTTTCAAAATTCGTATCGGTTCGGCTTCTTTGCTATACGCTTGATTTTTTATTTTGCCTTTAAAAATAAAATAATTGGTTTCTAGTAATGAAATGTTATTTTCTAATGCAAAACGCTCTTTTAGCGGTTGC
The DNA here is from genome assembly GCF_048286615.1 of Flavobacterium pasteuri. Taxonomy (NCBI): domain Bacteria; kingdom Pseudomonadati; phylum Bacteroidota; class Flavobacteriia; order Flavobacteriales; family Flavobacteriaceae; genus Flavobacterium; species Flavobacterium pasteuri. Next base: position 148,948 of record NZ_JBLVPN010000006.1, read on the forward strand.
AATTCTTCAATCGCTACTTTTTCACTAGTTAATTTTATTTTTAATAAATCTCGGTTTACTATCATTTTACTTAAAGACGATAATATAAAATCATCTTGTTTTTGCCAAGATTTTAATGCTCCAATAATATCAAAATCATCTAGTTGAGCAAATAAATCCAAGGTTTCAGCATCAAAAGTGTCAATCGTAACTTTGTTTTGCATGAAAAACAATAACGGCTCACTACAAGGCAATTGCATACCTTTTAATGTTAATTCTTTGGCGCGCTTTAAGATTTTCATCAAAATTAACTCTGCCACTAAACTTGTTTTGTGCAAATACGCCTGCCAATACATCAAGCGTCTGGACATCAAAAACTTTTCGACAGAATAAATTCCTTTTTCTTCAATTACCAAATAATCGTCTACCACATTCATCATTTGAATCAGTCGTTCTGAGTTGACATTTCCTTCTGCCACGCCAGAATAAAAGCTATCGCGTTTCAAATAATCCATTCGATCCATATCCAACTGACTCGAAATCAACTGCAACATGAATTTCCTGTTGTATTCTCCTTTAAAAACCTGAATAGCCAAACTTAACTGACCGTTAAATTCAACATTCAATTGGTTCATGAATAGTAGCGATATTTCTTCATGATGCACATCTTCTACAATGCTTTTTTCCATAGCGTGCGAAAACGGTCCGTGCCCAATATCATGCAATAAAATAGCAATATACAACGCATTTTCCTCTTCGGGAGAAATTGAAACTCCTTTGAAACGCAACACATCGACTGCTTTTTGCATCAAATGCATACAACCTAAAGCATGATGAAAACGGGTGTGATTAGCACCAGGATATACTAAATACGACAATCCCATTTGGGAAATTCGACGCAATCTTTGAAAATAGGGATGCTGAACTAAATCGTAGATTAAGGCATTTGGAATGGTAATAAACCCATAAATGGGATCATTGAATATTTTAAGCTTATTGATTTGACTCACTATAAGTTTGTTTTTAAGGTCAACAAATATAAGTAAATTAGATTTTAAAACAGAGACGTTCCTTATTCTGATTTTAGCCAAAAAAAACGGAGCGTTTGTTGCGCTCCGTTGGTAAACTTTTTAAAGTTTTCTAATCCAAATATTTCTGAATTGATTTTTAGAATCATGATCTTGAAGCGAAATAACATCATCGCCATGTGACGATGGATAATTATGCAAACCAATATAAAGTGTTAACCCGTTTATAGTGGTATTATTTTGTACCAAAACACCATTCAAAAATACAGTGATTCTGGCCGGAGCATCAATTCTTCCATCTGCTTTGAATCGAGGGGCTGTATAAATTACATCATAAGCATTCCACTCTAATGGTGTTTTTACGGCGTTTACTAATGGTGGATGGTCTTTATAAATACTTCCCGCCTGACCATTATTGTAGGTTCTGTTATTATAGGAATCCAATATTTGCAATTCATATCTGTTCTGGAAAAACACACCACTGTTTCCTCTAGCCTGTCCTCCGTCTAAAACAATATCCGGTGCGCTCCATTCTAGGTGCAACTGACAATCACCAAAAGCCATTTTCGTTTGAATGGCTCCAGAACCCGGAACAACTTCCAAATAATCTTTGTCAACAATTTTCCATCCTGCAGGTTTGCTTGCATCTTTTTGACTTACCCATTGATCTAAGTTTTTACCATCAAATAAAATAATGGCATCCGAAGGTGCATTTCCAAGAGTTTTTGCAGGTGTAATAACTTTCACTTCCGGTTCCCAAATTTCAGTCATTTCTGGTTTCATAGGCATTGGGGAAACCTCCGGTGGAGTATTCACATATTTATGTTGCGCCATAGCTGCTGTTGCAGAAAACAAAGCAATCATTAAAAAAGAGTTCTTGAAGTTTTTAGATTTCATAGTTACATTCATTTGGTTTAATAAAATATAGGGTAATTGTTCTCTTTTCAATATTAAGCATTTTTTTTTCACAAACTAACTTTTAATTTAAATATAACTAATTGATGGTTAAACTTTAGATTCCACACCAAATCATCCCAAATAAATTGCTCAATCAATTTTAAAAATGAAATGTATTTTTCTATTGATATGTATCAGTTGCTAAAATAGCGTAGCCGTAATTATCAGACCAACCAGATGATAACGGTAATAATTTTCGGGTGTGGGCTTCTCTTGTCATTCCGGTTTTTTCTAAAACATGTATGGAACCAACATTCCCAACAGCACAACCTGCTTCAATCCGATGCAGATTCAGTTCATTGAAACCAAAACGGAGAATTTCTTTTAAAGATTCTGCAGCGTAGCCTTTGTTCCAATGGTCTTTGTGAAATTTAAACCAAACTTCGGCATTTTTATATTTCACTTTGCCCAAATTGATTCCAATTAATCCTATATTTTGGTTTCGCGTACTTAATTCGACTGCAAAAGTAAAATGGGTTGTAGGTTCTTTATTGTTTTCAGAAATCCACTTTTCTAACAGGAGTTTTGTTTCTTCGACATTTGCCGGAATCCCTAACGTATTGAATTCATCTGTTTCTTTCAACGAATGCAATTCATGAATATAATCCAAATCCAATAGTGTGATTGGTCTTAAAATCAATCGTTCTGTTTTGAGAATTATGGTGTTCATTTTTTGTTTTTAATAATTTTATCGTTTTCAAAAGTCCCAAGCAAGCGCGAGCGTCCCGCTCGCACTAGCAGGGAGCTGTGTTTTTAGTCCGTTGAATATAATATTCCCCAAGCTCCATACTTCATTTCTTTTTTAAAAACTTCACCGACTTTATATTTTCGGTATACTTCTAAACTTATTATTTCATTTGTTTTTGGATTTTTAAAATCAATGTAATGTCTTAATCTTCCATTTTTTGTTATATCAGTTTTGTATTCTTCAACAGGCTCATTAATTTTTACGATTTCAGATTTTTCGACTAACTTATTTGTTGTTATTATTAGCGAAAATGCAACACCAAAAAATATTGCGGTTACACAAATAATCATCATAATTATTGAAATAACATCACGTGCATTTTCTTTGAATTCAGTTTTTGGCTTATTATTATCAAGTGGTTTCACTTTTCTATAATAAAACTTTGGTCCAATAATCAGTAAACAAATAAAGATTGGTAATAATAAATATTTGGCGGCTATGTTGAAAGCTGTGTATGTTTCAAAATAATCTATAGCAAAGAATGGATAACCAATTATGAAGGCGCAACCAATATAAAAAAGTATAATTCTATATTTCCAATTTTCCATTTCTTTAGTTTCGTTTTTTTTCTAACTTAGCCCATAACGTCAGTCTGTGAAAAAACTTCCGTTGTATTATCATCAAATATAACAAAATACTAGTATAAAAAGAGGATTTTTCGTATTTTTAATCATGCAACACATCACAGGAATTTCCCGTCAACAACTGCGTTTTTCAAGTTTAGAAGACGCTATAGCTCCCGATAATCAGGTGCGATTTATAGATGCCTTTGTTGAGTATATAGACCTCTCAAAACTTGATTTTGCTGTAAAAACGCTCAAGACCGAAGGTCGTCCGAGTTTTAATAGTAAAGTATTTCTAAAGATCTATTTATACGGGTACCTCAACGGAGTCAGAAGTAGTCGAGATCTAGAAAAGGAATGTTTGCGAAACATGGAAATGCAATGGCTTTTAGAAGCTATTGTTCCTAATTACCACAGCATATCCGATTTTAGAAAAGACAATTCTCTTGCCTTGAAAAAGCTATTCAAACTCTATGTTTTGTTCCTTAAAGATGCCGATTTGATAGGATGCGAAATTATTGCTATCGACGGTACGAAAAGCCGAGCCCACAATAGCAAGAAAGCCAATTTCAATCAAAAGAAAATCGACAAACATGTAGATTATATTGAAGTAAAAACCCAAGAATACTTAAAAGCTTTGGAAGAAAATGATGTTAAAGAAAGTCCAGCTAAAATCCAAAATATCCAACAAAAGATAGACCGACTAAAAGGGAATAAATTACGCTATGAATTGCTGGAAGAAAAGCTAAAACAAAGCGGCCAGCCTCAGATAAGCACTACCGACAGCGACGCTAGAGCTTTGTTGGTTCAAGGACAAGTTGTTGAGATTTCATTCAATATCCAAGCTGCAGTCGATGCCAAACACAATCTAGTGGTAGCCACGCACACCATCAACAAGAATGACCGCAGTGCCTTGTCAGCTATTGCCATAGAAGCAAAAGAGAATTTAGAAATAGAAACCTACACGGCTTTGGTAGACAAAGGATATCACAATGGCAAACAAATAGAAATCTGCAAACAAGCCAACATCACTACAATTGTAGCACAGCCAGAACAAGGAAAAAATAAAGAAAGGATAACCGAGAATTATCTAATCTCTAAATTCCAATACAATCCAACCACCGATACCTACACTTGTCCACAGGGTGAAACGCTTAAAACCACTGGCCACTGGCACAAGAAAACCACAGACAAAGACAGTTATGAGTTTAAAAGATACCGAACACCCAAATGCAGAGCATGCCCAGTAAAGCATTTATGTACCAGCAGAATGGCTGGTCGCGACATAGATCGCAGCCAATATGCCGATGCCGTAGAAGAAAACAACAAGCGCTATCATGAAAACCCACAGCTCTACCGCAAAAGACAGGAAATCAACGAGCATATTTTTGGCACCATCAAACGGCAATGGGGTTACAACCACACCAATTTAACGGGACTAGAAAAAGTAAATGGAGAACACAGTTTAATCATGCTGGTTTACAACATCAAACGCAGTATCAATATCTTGGGCGTTCCTGATTTGATTGCCAAACTCAAAAAATGGAACTCACCCTACAAGGCAAAAATCTTGCTTTTGCTAAAAACGAGGTATTTAAAGCTTCAATTAGACTTCATTTTTTATCAAACTAAATTTGCAGCCTAAAAAAAGAGCCTTCTCAGAAAGCTTTACTTAAGTTGTAGCGTCTTGAAATTTGAAGATTTTAATCAAAAAAAGAGGTTTTTTCACAGCCTGACGTTCTCGCACTACAGTTTGGGATTAAGCAAGCGTAATCTTTCGGATTTGCCAAATCTTCCAAATACAAGCCAATTTTTCCATTAAGCCTAATGCCAAATTGCTTGTAGCGTGTGCTGCCAGCAGTACAAGTTACTACTATTGATAAAGGATTTTTGCAGTCTTAAAAAAATTAATCCATTTGTCTTTTAAGTTTGGGGGAACTGTGGATTCTTTAACCGCTCTAAAATTTACGTATAATGATGTTTTGCCTTGTGTTATGAACCAAAGTTGTGATTCAGGATTTTTGTAGCCTTTAGATTTAGGACTTTCGATTGTAAAAATTATCCACGGATATTCTACACTTTCATCTTTTTCAATAAATGTTAATTTAGCGTTTGGTGAGCTTTCTTTTAACCTTTCAAATTGCATTGCCATTGCTTTATCCATAGGTATATTTTTTGCACCTTTTATAGAAATCATGGTTCCAATTTCTGTCCAATTATCGAAGGTTTCATTTGAAGGGATTAATTCAAGCATTGCCATCTCATCGTTTTCTTGGTTGCTTCCAATTTTCCAGTTTTCACTTTCTGGCCAATGAAGAGATAAAGATTCACCATCTTGTTGTTCATTACCACAAAACTGACTTAAATATCTATCAGCTTGTTTATCTCCAATTTCTTTTGCTTTGTTAAAGTCTGAACAAGCACCTTTTTTGTTTCCTGTCTGGGCTCTAATTTGTCCACGTAAAGTTAAAGCATTTGGGAATTTTTGGTCAAGTTCTATTGTTTTGTCAAGGTCAGGCAAAGCCTCTTCATATTTTTCTTGACTTACATAAACGCTTGCTCTACTATAAAATGCTTTTATAAAAGTCGGGTCAAGTTCAATTGTTTTGTCAAAGTCTTTTTTTGCGGATTTAAAATCTTTTAAGCCAAGTTCGCAAACTCCACGATTATAATATCCAACTTTTAAATCTTTATCCGCTTTGATTGCTTTACTATATTCTTTAATTGCACCTTCATAGTCTTTTGAGTTGTGTTTTTCAATTCCACTTTTCAGATATTCGTCTGCGGTCTGTCCAAATGAAGTTGATAAAAATGCGAATGCTAAAATTGTAAAAAGTTGTTTCATGTTTATAGTTTTTTTATGTATTGCTGGCAACTTATTTATATGTATGACAAAGTCACACAAAGCCAACCATTTTTGAGTGGCTTTGTGTGATAAATATCCGATTTTTGTTATTTTCAAATATATAATAAATTCATTACAAATAATACAATCCAGTTTTGTTTCTGATAAATCTTCTTCTCAAACGTAGTACTAAACCCCAATCATTTTCGCAAGTGCGTGAGGGATGTAAGCGGCATCCTTTCCTTTTTTCTTTAAAAAGGAAAGATACAGCGTACAGCCCGACCCGGACGGAGTTTACGGAGGATGGGACTCGCCCAGAACCAAACCTAAAACAAAATGAAAGCGAATTTCGGTTTTATAAAATGTAGCGTAAGTGTGTTAAAAAATTATCATAATATTAGCAGGTAGCCGTTGCAAAAAAATGTAATTTGGCACTTTAAATAGTTCTTTAGAACACTTGTTGATACAATTATGGATAAAATAAAAATACTTTGGGTTGATGATGAAATCGACCTTTTGAAACCACATATACTATTTCTAGAAAAGAAAAATTACGAGGTAACAACCTGTAACAACGGGCTTGACGCCATTGGGATTTTTGAGGAAAATAATTTTGATATTGTTTTCTTGGATGAAAATATGCCCGGAATGAGCGGTCTAGAAACGCTATCAGAAATGAAGGAGAAAAAATCTGCGGTTCCCATGATTATGATTACGAAAAGCGAGGAAGAATATATTATGGAGGAAGCCATAGGTTCTAAAATTGCCGATTATTTAATCAAACCTGTGAATCCGAACCAGATTTTGCTGAGTTTGAAGAAAAATCTGGATCATTCCAGATTGATTTCACAAAAAACAACGCTGGATTACCAGAAGGAATTTAGAAAAATCACCATGGAAATGGCGATGGTAAATTCCTATGAAGACTGGATTGAGTTGTATAAGAAATTGATTTTTTGGGAACTGGAATTGGAGAATATCGATGATCAGAGCATGATTGAAATTTTGGAATCCCAAAAAACTGAAGCCAATTCGCAATTTGGAAAATTCATTGAGCGCAATTATGAGGATTGGTTCGCTCCAAAAGCCGAAAAACCGGTTCAATCACACACGTTATTCAAAGAATTAGTACTTCCTGAACTTAAGAAAAAAGATAAGCCCATTTTGTTTGTCGTGATTGACAACCTACGTTACGACCAATGGAAAACTTTTGAAAGTGTAGTGGGAAATTATTATAAACTGGAAAAAGAAGTACCCTACTACTCTATTCTTCCTACGGCTACGCAATATGCGAGAAACGCGATTTTCTCTGGTTTAACGCCATTAGAAATGGAGAAACAGTTTCCGCAATACTGGAAAAATGACCCGGAAGAAGGCGGAAAAAATCTTTTTGAATCAGAATTTTTGACGGCGCAATTGAAACGATTGGGTTTGAATATCAAGGAAGATTATTTTAAAATTACCAGTCTTGCCGGCGGAAAAAAATTATCCGAAAGTTTTAAAGCCTTAAAAGATAATGACCTTGTGACAATAGTTTACAATTTTGTTGATATGCTTTCGCATGCCAAAACAGAAATGGATGTAGTGAAAGAACTGGCCTCTGATGATAAAGCGTACCGCTCGCTGACGTTGAGTTGGTTTAAGAATTCCCCGCTTTTGGAAATCATTCAACAGGCTCAAAAAATGGGTTTCAAATTGATTTTGACTACCGATCACGGGACAATAAATGTAAAAAATCCATCGAAAGTGGTGGGTGACAAAAACACGAGTTTGAACTTACGTTACAAAACAGGACGCAGTTTGACGTATGAACAAAAAGATGTTTATGCCGTGAAAGAACCAAAAAATGTTGGTTTGCCTGCAATAAATATGAGTAGTTCTTATATTTTTGCAAAAAATGATTTGTTTTTGGCGTATGTCAACAACTACAATCATTATGTGAGTTATTACAAAAATACGTATCAGCACGGAGGAATTTCATTGGAAGAAATGATTATTCCGTTTTTAGTTTTTAATCCGAAATAAAAAAGTAGTCAGTCTCAGTTTTCAGTGTACGGCAAGAACCTTAAACTTTAAACTTTAAACCATTTTATAAGAATGAATATCATTTTTTCTATAGACCAACTCGAAGAAGTTGCACAAAAAATAATAGCCGAAAATCCTAAAAAAGTAATTCTTTTTCACGGAGAAATGGGCGTTGGAAAAACAACGTTAATTAAGCAATTGTGTAAAACGCTTGGCGTTACTGGAGCAACGAGCAGCCCAACCTTTTCTTTAGTTAATGAATATGAATCCGATGATAATCAGCTGGTTTACCATTTTGATTTTTATCGATTAAACAAAGAAGAAGAAGCTCTAGATATGGGAATTGATGATTATTTGTATTCTGGTAATTGGTGCTTTATAGAATGGGCAGAGAAGATTCCAAATTTGATTCCTGAAACACATTCCGTTATTACTATTTCACTGCTTACTGATGGAAAAAGATCTTTAACCTTAAGCTAAAAGTAATTATGAGTTTAGACAATACTGTAGAAATCATCCCTTTTTCAACAACATTAGCAGCGCCTATAAAAACTTTAAATCTGGAATGGTTACAAAAACATTTTAGGATTGAACCCAAAGATGAACTTGTACTTTCGGATCCGCAAGGTCAGATAATAGACAAAGGTGGAATGATTTTTTATGCAAAATATAAAGTTGAAATCGTAGGAACGGTTTCCTTAATAAAAATTGACGATACGACTTTTGAACTGAGTAAAATGGCAGTTACTGATGGTGTTCAAGGATTGGGAATTGGCAAGAAACTAATGTTGCATTGTCTTGCTGTTGCCGAAGCAAAAGGAATGGAGAAACTGATTTTATATTCGAACCGAAAATTACTGTCGGCTATTCATTTGTATGAAAAATTTGGTTTCGTAGAAATACCGTTGGAAGATGGCGTTTATGAACGAGCCGATATAAAAATGGAAAGAATTATTCGCTAATTGTAAATGAAAGTTAACTTATATTTATCCCCATAAATCGTGTACTTTTTTTAAAAGTTTTTACGTAAATTGTACCCTTAATTTAACAACATCAATGTCAATTACTATAACGCCATTCACAAAACAACAGCTATTACCTCAAGAAGAAAAACTAGAGGTTGCCAGAAAAAAAAGCGAACTTTTTATAGGTATTCCAAAGGAAACCAGTTATCAGGAACGCCGTATCTGTCTTACTCCAGACGCTGTGAACTCGCTGACTTATCATGGGCATCGGGTAATGATTGAGGCTGGCGCTGGATTAAATTCCAGTTATACGGACAAAGAATATTGTGATGCCGGTGCAGAAATTACAAATGATACCAAGAAAGTTTTTAGTTGTCCGATGATATTGAAGGTAGAGCCTGCAACGCTTGCTGAAATTGAAATGATGAACCCTCAAACGATTTTGCTATCAGCCATTCAACTTAAAACCCGAAAGAAAGTCTATTTTGAGGCTTTGACAAAAAAGAAAATTACTGCACTTGCTTTTGAATACATAAAAGATGAAGATGGAACGTATCCTGCGGTGAAATCCTTGAGCGAAATTGCCGGAATTGCCTCGATTCTTATTGCAGCCGAATTGATGATTACGAATGAATTTGGAAAAGGATTGTTATTTGGTAATATTACAGGCGTTCCACCTACCGATGTTGTAATTCTTGGTGCAGGAACTGTTGGAGAATTTGCCGCTAAAACCGCTATTGGTTTAGGTGCCAATGTCAAAGTTTTTGATAATTCTATTACCAAATTACGTCGTTTACAAAATAATTTGAATCAGCGTATTTTTACTTCTACTATACAACCAAAGTCCTTACTGAAAGCATTAAGACGATGTGATGTCGCTATTGGCGCTATGCGAGGCAAAGAACGTTGTCCCGTAATTGTTTCGGAAACTATGGTCGAACACATGAAAAACGGTGCTGTAATTGTAGATGTTAGTATTGACACCGGCGGTTGTTTTGAAACTTCAGAAGTGACGTCACATGAGAAACCAACTTTTATCAAAAACAATGTATTGCATTATTGCGTACCCAATATTCCTTCCCGATATTCTAAAACGGCTTCGTTATCCATTAGTAATATCATAACACCGTATTTGCTGCAAATTGCTGCAGATGGTGGGATTGAAAGTGCTATTCGTTGTGATAAAGGATTAAAAAATGGTGTTTACATGTACCATGGAATTCTCACAAATAGTGCCATTGGTGATTGGTTTGATTTACCCAATAACGACATTAATTTAATTGTTTTTTAAGAAAACTTTCTTCTACCTTTGCCAAAAATATAATTCATGAAGTTTATACACCGTTTTGCCTATTATCTAGTAGGTTTAGTAATAGGACTGTTTTTTGTAGCGTTAGTTTTTAGTGGTAAAGATACCCGTTGTAACTATTTTCCAAATGCGAGAGTCTTAAATGATTTGAGAAACAAACCTTTCCATTATTCGGATAAAGCATCACAGATTTTGGCTGAAAAATGGATTGATACTGCCGATATAAAAAACACATTACAATATGGTGATGTAGATTTCGACCAAAGTAATAAAGAACTTAAAAAAGGAAAGCTATATATCATCGAAGGAAAAACAATCAAAAACCAAGAGGTAACTTTGAAAGTCATTAATTACGCTGACAAAGCTGTTTTAGAGGATATTATTAAAAAATAATTACTCTTTATACCAACAAAAGTAAATTTTAGAAAATAGTACTTTTAAAATCAAACCATTAAGATATTTAGAAAATTAAGTTTTAAAACCTTAATTAAACTTAATTTCTTAATGGTTCAGAAAAAATAATTTGAAAATAGTTTAAAAAACTACAACCATTTTATAGGTTCTAAATTATTACTTTTCAAATACGCATTCGTCTTACTAAAATGTTTATTTCCAAACCATTTTCCTTGATTGGCGCTCATTGGCGAAGGATGCCCGGATTCTAAAACCAGATGTTTTGTTCGGTCGATTTTTAATCCTTTTTTGTGCGCAAAATTTCCCCAAAGCAAGAAAATAACATGCTCTTTTTCTTCCGAAATTTTCTGAATTACTGCATCAGTATAAAGATTCCATTTCAAGTGTTTGTGACTATTCGCATTGTCTTCTCTGACCGTCAGCGAGGCATTCAACAACAAAACGCCCTGCTTTGCCCAAGCTTCAAGATTACCGGAAGTGGGCATGAAAATAGTTTCCAAATCCTCACTCATTTCCCTGAAAATATTACGTAAGGAAGGCGGAATTCGAACACCATCATTCACAGAGAAACACAAACCATTGGCTTCGCCCTTGCCGTGATAGGGATCTTGACCAATCATAACCACTTTTACATCTTTGAAACTGCAATGATTAAAGGCCGCAAAAATCAATTCTTTCGGAGGATAACACGTATGACTTTTATATTCTTCGTCAACCGTTTCCATTAATTCCTGAAAATAGGGCTTCTGAATTTCATCATATAAAATGGATTGCCAAGTGGGATTGAGATTGATTTGCATAATTAAATATTAGAAAGCAAAGATACAGAGAGAATATTTTTTTTGAATCATAAAAAGGATAATAAACATTCATTAATTCTTTGTGAAAGTCTGTTAAATAGTCTTAACTATTAGCTATTTTTGTATTGAAAAGAATTATACGATAAATGATATCCATCACTGAAAAAACATTACAAGATTTACAATTTCCAACTGTTCTCGAAACCATTTCTACAATTTGTAATACAGACATCGGAAAACAAAAAGCATTAGAAATTACCCCTTTTAAAGACAAGGAAACATTGATGCAAGCATTAATGCAAACCTCAGAATATGTTTCGTCTTTCCAAAATAACAATGCCATTCCCAATCATGGTTTTGATGCTATCACGCATGAAATAAAGTTTCTGGCCATTGAAGACAGTTTCTTAGAAGTGGGCAGTTTTAGAAAAATTGCCACCATTTCTTCAACGGTTAATTTCTTGTTGAGTTTTTTGAGAAAATTCGAAGATTATTATCCAAATATAAACGCAAGAGCAAGCCAAGTCGAACTAACCAAAGAAATCATTACGATGGTGGATGAAGTAGTCGATAAATATGGTGAAATTAAAGACAATGCCTCACCGGATTTATTGAACATCCGACGTAGCATGAATGCTGTTCGCGGAAAAGTCAATCAAAGTTTTGGAACTGCATTGACGCACTACAATTCGCTGGGATATTTGGATGATATTAAAGAAAGTTTTGTGCAAAACAGGCGAGTTTTAGCAGTTTTAGCTATGTATCGCCGTAAAGTCAAAGGATCTATTTTAGGCAGTTCAAAGACAGGAAGTATCGCCTATATCGAACCCGAAGCTACTTTACAATATTCCCGTGAATTGAGTAATCTTGAATACGAAGAGAAAGAAGAAATCACCCGAATTTTAAAACAGTTATCTAATTATATTCGCCCATATTTACCGCTTTTAATTAAATACCAGGATTTTCTTAGTGACATTGATGTGATTGCTGCGAAAGCAAAATATGCAAATAAAATCAATGGAATTTTGCCAACAATTACAGAGGAACGCCGCCTTTATTTTAGAGAGGCCTACCATCCTATTTTGTACTTGAACAACAAACAGAAAAACGAAATTACGCATCCACAAACCATTGAATTGGGTCAGGAAAACAGAATAATTGTGATTTCGGGACCAAATGCCGGCGGGAAAACTATTTCGTTAAAAACCGTTGGACTACTGCAATTAATGCTGCAATCCGGAATGTTGATTCCGGTACACGAACGCAGTGAAACGTTTTTATTTGATAGAATTTTAACAGATATTGGTGACAATCAATCTATTGAAAACCATCTAAGTACATACAGTTACCGATTAAAAAACATGAACTATTTTCTAAAGAAGTGCAATAGAAAAACCATGTTCCTTATTGATGAATTTGGTACAGGTTCTGATCCAGAATTAGGAGGCGCTTTAGCCGAAATTTTCTTGGAGGAGTTCTACCATCGAGAAGCGTTCGGGATTATTACAACGCATTATTCAAATCTAAAAATTCTGGCTAACGAATTACCTTTTGCCACCAATGCGAACATGCTCTTTGATGAAAAATCATTGGAACCTATGTACAAATTGGCTTTAGGTCAAGCCGGAAGTTCCTTTACGTTTGAAGTGGCTTTGAAAAACGGAATTCCTTTCAGCTTAATCAATCGAGCGAAAAAGAAAATTGAAGTTGGAAAAGTACGTTTTGATAAAACGATTGCAACACTTCAGAAAGAACGTTCTAAAATGGAGAAAACTTCGCAAACGCTTAAAGAAGAAGAAACCAAAGCGCGTGAAGAAGGTAAGAAAATGGAAACCATTAATGTAAAAATCAAACAAAAACTGGAAAGCTATCAAGAATTGTATGACAGTAACCAAAAAACGATTTACATTGGACAAAAAATTGAAGACATTTCAGAAAAATATTTTAATAATAAAAACAAGAAAGAACTCCTTGGTGAATTTTTGAAAATCATTGAAATTGAAAATTCAAAGCGTAAGAAAGCCACAACCAAAGAGTCGAAAGCGCTAATTGAAAAGAAAAAAGAAGTCATTCAAGAAGTTACGGTGCAGGTTGAAGAGATCCGAAAAGAAAAGAAAGAGAAGAAATTGAAAGTAGTGATTGAAAAACCAAAACCAGTTCTAAAAGTAGGTGATCGCGTGCGAATGTTTGACGGAAAAGCGGTGGGAACGATTGATTCTATTGAAAAAAATAAAGCAACCGTAAACTATGGTGTATTTACTTCAAAAGTAAGTCTGGAAGCGCTGGAATTTGTGGAAGCCGGGAAAAAGTAAACTAAAGTCATTGCGAGGAACGAAGCAATCGCACTAACAGGAAGCAAGTTGAGCAACCTAATACGATGGCGCCCGTTTCTCAAAATGACATAACAAAACAAGAAAATGCTCAATATTCCTAAAGACAAAAAAATAATTCTCTTTGACGGCGTTTGCAATCTATGTGATTCGGCGGTGCAAACGATTATTAAGCATGATAAAAAAGATATTTTCCGGTTTGTAGCTTTGCAATCTGATTTAGGTCAAAAAATCATCAAACACTTGGGAATTGATACTAAAAAAACAGATAGTATTATTCTGTATCAGCCTGGTTTTGCTTACTATTATAAATCCCAAGCTGCTTTAGAAATTGCTAAACATTTGGGAGGAATATTTTATTTTGCTTCACTATTTTCAATATTACCCACTTCATTCAGTAACCATATTTATGATTATATCGCTAAGAACCGGTACAGATGGTTTGGAAAAAAGGAAACTTGCCTGATTCCCACAAAGGAGCTACAAGCCAAATTTTTAGATTAAACACCCAATCATGATAATTATCATACCTTTTATTTTGCAAGAATAATATATTTGGACAATCTAAAATTTAATTAATCATGAAAGACACTACACTTTTTTCTTGGGATAACGGAACTTTTATAATGGTTGTCGTATTTGGTTTAGTAATCATTGGACTGGTTGCCGCAGTTTTAATTATGATGAATTCCGACAGAAAAAAATAACAGCATAAAAAAGAGGATGCCTTTATGGACATCCTCTTTCTGTTATAAACTATAATTAGAAAAATTAACTTCTAATTAATTTTCTGTATTTCAATCGTTTTGGAGTTAAATCACCACCTAAACGTTTCTTTTTGTTTTCTTCATACTCAGAGAAACCACCTTCAAAACAGTACACTTCAGAGTTTCCTTCAAAAGCTAGAATATGTGTACAAATTCTGTCTAAGAACCATCTGTCGTGAGAAATAACTACCGCACAACCTGCAAAACTCTCCAAACCTTCTTCTAATGCACGAAGTGTATTGATATCCAAATCATTCGTAGGCTCATCCAGCAAAAGTACGTTTCCTTCTTCTTTCAAAGTCATTGCTAGGTGCAAACGGTTACGTTCTCCACCGGAAAGCATAGAAACTTTCTTGTTTTGTTCTCCACCACCAAAATTAAATCGTGACAAATAAGCTCTTGAATTTACTTGTTTTCCGCCCATCATAATCAATTCCTGACCATCAGCAAAGTTTTCCCAAATTGATTTGTCTGGATTTATATTAGAATGCGCTTGATCTACATAAGCGATTTTTACAGTATCTCCTATTGAGAACTCACCTGAATCTGGCTTTTCTTCACCCATTATCATCTTGAAAATGGTTGATTTACCAGCCCCGTTGGGTCCGATAATCCCAACAATTCCTGCTTGTGGCAACGTGAAATTTAAATTATCATACAGTAATTTATCACCAAATGCTTTAGCAACATTTTTAGCTTCAATTACATTCGTTCCTAAACGTGGACCATTTGGAATATAAATTTCTAGATTTTCATCCAATTGTTTTTGGTCTTCATTCAATAATTTATCGTAGTTCTGCAAACGCGCTTTTTGTTTCGTTTGACGCCCTTTGGCTCCTTGACGAACCCAGTCCAACTCGCGTTCTAAGTTTTTTCTGCGTTTCGAAGCTACTTTTTCTTCTAATGCCATACGGCTTGATTTTTGGTCTAACCAAGAAGAATAATTCCCTTTCCAAGGAATACCTTCACCTCTGTCTAATTCCAAAATCCAACCGGCAACATTATCCAAGAAATATCTATCGTGCGTTACTGCAATTACAGTTCCTGCATATTGTGCTAAATGTTGTTCTAACCAAAGTACACTTTCTGCATCCAAGTGATTCGTAGGTTCATCCAAAAGCAAAACATCAGGTTGTTGCAACAACAAACGACATAAAGCTACACGGCGACGCTCACCCCCAGATAAATTCTTTATTGGCGTGTCACCTTCCGGAGTACGCAACGCATCCATGGCAATTTCAAGTTTGGTATCGATTTCCCATGCACCCAATGCATCAATTTTATCTTGCAAAAGCGCTTGACGATCCATCAATTGCTCCATTTTATCTGCATTCTCATAGACTTCTGGCAAACCAAAACTATCATTGATTTTATTAAATTCATCAAGAACTGCCATCGTTTCAGCAACTCCTTCTCTTACAATTTCAATAACCGTTTTACTATCATCTAAAATAGGTTCCTGTTCTAAATAACCTACCGTATAACCAGGTGCAAAAACGACATCACCTTGATAGTTTTTATCAACACCGGCAATAATTTTTAATAAGGAAGATTTTCCAGAACCATTTAAACCTAAAATACCAATCTTAGCTCCGTAAAAGAAACTCAAATAGATGTTTTTAAGTACTGGTTTATCTGCTCCTTGATACGTTTTACTCAATTTTGACATTGAGAATATCACTTTTTTATCGTCTGCCATCTCTATTTTTTAATTTAAATTATATTATCTATTTGGTCTTAAGTCTAAAATCTATATTAAAAATTACTACTAAAGTCTGCCTTTAAGCGAACTAAACACCCAAGCATTAGCCAAAAAGCCAACACCTACAGCTGCAAATCCCCAGCCTGCTACATCATCATATCTAAAAGCGCCTAATGCGATAAGCAATAAACCCATTACAATCATTATCAAAGTAGCCCAACCTAAAATAGTGTTTTTATTCATTCCCATAATTGTGGTATTTATTTTAAATAACCCGATTCCAAAGTGTCGGAACAGGAGTGCAAATATCGGAAATTTTTGTCCTTTAATTAAATATTTTATAAAGCATTTCTCGTAACAAATCAGATTGAGACATTGCATTAGCACCAACACCTTTACTTTTTACATCAATATCTCTTAAAGCGCCAACAATTTGACTTACTTTTTTCATCGGATAGTTTTTCAAAGCCACATCATATTCTTTTAAAAAAAATGGATTTACGCCTAATACAGCTGATACATTTTTTGGATTTCTGTCCTTCAAACCGTGGTATTTCAATAATTGGATAAAAAATCCAAAAACTAAACTTGTAGTAACCACCATTGGATTGTCTTTTGGATTCTGAGCAAAATTTTCAGCAATTGTATAGGCTTTTAATTGGTTGCGTTCGCCAAGAGCTTTTCGCAATTCAAATACATTAAAATCCTTACTGAACCCTATATTTTCCTCGATATGTTTGGGAGTTATAGTGCTTCCAACCGGAAGAATAATTTGTAATTTTTCGAGTTCGTTGTTTATTTTACTCAAATCTGTCCCAAGAAATTCTACCAACATAGCATTTGCTTTAGGCTCAATCGAATATTTTTTACCGGATAAAACGCGCTTAATCCACTCTCCTACCTGGTTTTCATATAGTTTCTTACTTTCATAAACGATACCGTTTTTGGCTAACAGTTTGGTTACTTTTTTACGTTTATCAAGCGTTTTGTATTTATAACAAAAAACTAAAACTGTTGTTGCCATTGGGTTTTCAGCGTAACTTTCCAGTTTATCTATGGTCCTGATTAAATCTTGGGCTTCTTTAACAATGACCACTTGACGTTCCGCCATCATTGGATAGCGTTTTGCAGTCGAAATGATATCTTCTATAGAAACATCTCTTCCGTATAAAATGGTTTGATTGAAGCCTTTTTCTTCTTCGGATAAGACTTTTTCTTCAATATAATCTGAAAGTTTGTCAATATAATATGGTTCTTCGCCCATCAAAAAATAGATTGGTTTGATGTTCCCGCTTTTTATATCATTTACAATTTTTATGACCTCGTCCATTCCTTTTTGTTTAAAGTTTGAAGTTTAAAGTTTGTTGCTTCGAATGAAACTTTTAAACCCTAAATTTTAAACTTATTTAATACTTTTGCTTTATGCAAAAACTAAATTTTCAGCTTTATAATTTTCGTTTCAAAAATAGCGAAAATAAAGTCTCCATTTTTGATGAAATCAGGAAAAAATTTATCATTCTTACACCCGAAGAATGGGTTCGTCAGCATGTAGTCCATTTTTTATTGGAAGAAAAAAAATACCCAAAATCATTGATTAATGTAGAGAAAGTTTTAAAAGTCAATGGCTTGCGCAAAAGATACGATGTAGTGGTTTTCAATTCTGATGGTTCTATTTTCATTTTAATTGAATGCAAAGCACCTGAAGTAAAAATTGCACAAGCGACTTTTGATCAAATCGCCCGTTATAACATGACTATGAATGCACAATTTTTGATGGTAACCAATGGATTGAATCATTACTTTTGTCAAATGGATTTTGAAAATGAAAAATATCAATTCCTCCCTGAATTGCCAATGTATAAAATTGTTTAATCAAATAATCTAAATGAAAATAGCTGTTGTCATCCTGAATTGGAATGGAATTTTATTGTTAGAAAAATTTTTGCCTTCAGTGCTGAAATATTCTCCGGAAGCCACGGTGTATGTTGCTGATAATGCTTCTACAGATGATTCTGTTTCCTATTTGAAAGCTTTTTTTCCTTCGGTTAAGATTGTAAAAAACGATACTAATTTAGGATTTGCAGATGGATACAATCAAGCTTTAAAACATATTGAGGCTGATATATATGCCTTGTTAAACTCGGATATTGAGGTGACCGAAAATTGGTTACAACCTATTCTTAAAACTTTCGAGAATGAGCCAAAAACCGCTATAATTCAGCCTAAAATATTGGATTTTAAAAATAAGGAATACTTTGAATATGCTGGTGCTGCCGGTGGTTTTATAGATCAATATGGATATCCGTATTGTCGCGGTCGTATTTTTGACACTTTAGAAAAAGACAACGGACAATACGATGACAATTGCGAAATATTTTGGGCAACCGGAGCTTGTTTTTTTATTAGAAGCGTCGTTTATAAAGAATTAATGGGTTTTGATGATGTTTTTTTTGCACACCAAGAAGAAATTGATTTGTGTTGGCGCGTCTTTAATAAAGGATATAAAATAAAATACATTTCAGAATCAGTTGTTTATCATGTAGGAGGAGCAACTTTACAGCAGGGAAACCCAAAGAAAACGTTTTTAAATTTTAGAAACTCCTTATTGATGTTGACAAAAAACCTTCCTAAAAATAAATTATATTCGATTATTTTGAGCAGAATGGTTCTGGATGGTATTGCTGGAATACAATTTCTTATGAAAGGAAAATTCAATCATTTTATTGCCATTTTAAAAGCACATTTTTCTTTTTACAAACTTTTTTTAGATCATTATAAAAAAAGAACTAAATTTCAAAAGCAAAAATACTACAACACAAAAAGCATCGTTTACATCTATTTTATTAAGAAAATCGTCGTTTTTAACGATTTATTTAGAACAAAACAAATATAAAAAAGTAAATTTGTCTTTAACATTTAATTAAATTAATACCATTTATGAAAAAAATAGTAATTGCCTTATCTGTATTAGCGCTATTGACTTCATGTGTTTCTAAAAAGAAATACACTGATTTAGAAGCTAGAAATAAAGAAACTCAAGACTTATTAAATACTGCAACAGTAAAATTAAATGCTTGTTTAGAAGAAAAAGCAGGGCTTTCTGCTACTGCATCGCTATTAAAAGAGCAAAACCAAGGATTAATAAGTACTTCTAAAGACATGACGATCTTGTCTACAAAAGGAGCTGAAAACATTGAAAAAGCTTTAGAATCTATCAAAGAGAAAGATTTAAAAATCAGCAGAATGCAAGATGCTTTGACTAAGAAAGACAGTGTAACACTTGCTGTAGTTACTAGTTTGAAAAGCGCTGTAGGAATCTCTGATCCAGATATCGAAATAAATGTTGAAAAAGGAGTTGTATTTATATCTATTGCTGACAAATTGTTGTTTAAAACAGGAAGTTACGATGTAACTGACAAAGCAAAAGGTGTTTTAGCTAAAGTGGCTAAAGTAGTAAATGACAAACCAGATTTTGAATGTATGGTTGAAGGTCATACTGATAATGTTCCTTACAATGGCTCAGGTATTTTATTAGACAACTGGGATTTAAGTGTAAAACGTTCTACTTCTATCATTCGTGTATTAACAACTCAATTAGGTGTTAAACCAGAACAATTGATTGCAGCAGGAAGAAGCTCATATATTCCTTTAGTAGCAAATGATTCCGCTGAAAACAGAGCTCGTAACAGAAGAACTCGTATTGTTGTTTTACCTAAAATCGATCAATTTTATGAAATGATTGAAAAAGAGATGAAAAAACAAAGACCATAATTTCAGATTATATTTGAAATAAAAAACGTCCCGAATATCGGGACGTTTTTTTATGGTTTTTACGGAACACTAATCCCGACTCTTCAGGACTGAATACTAATTAAAGAATGTCCAAACTTCCTTTACCTTCTCTCACTACAATAGGTTCATCTCCTGATAAATCAATAATTGTTGACCCCATATTATCACCATAGCCGCCATCAATAACCATATCGACTAGGTTTTGCCATTTCTCAAATATGAGTTCCGGATCAGTCGTATATTCGATAACATCATCTTCATCGTGAATAGAAGTGGAAACAATTGGATTCCCTAACTGCTTCACAATTTCTATAGCTATCGCATTATCAGGAACCCTGATTCCAACAGTAGTTTTCTTTTTGAATTCCTTTGGTAAATTATTATTTCCGGGTAAAATAAACGTGTAAGGTCCTGGCAAAGCTCTTTTTAATAGTTTAAAAGTAGGTGTGTCAATTTGCCTTACATAATCGGATATATTACTCAAATCGTGACAGATAAAGGAAAAATTAGCTTTATCCAGCTTTATTCCTTTAATCTTTGCGATACGTTCCAAAGCTTTGGTATTAGTAATATCACAACCCAAACCATAAACGGTATCCGTTGGATAAATTACTAATCCTCCATCTTTTAAAACCTTAACTACTTTGGCAATTGCCGCTTCATTAGGTTTATCTTCGTATATTTTTATAAATTGAGCCATCAGATTTAAGATTTTTGATTAATGATTTCTGATTTAAAACTTCAGTCATCTGATTTTATATTTAGTCAAACTGCCTCTGAACACTGAAGAACTGACCACTTGGTACTATCCAATAATATCCAGTTTCGCAAAGCGTAACAATAATTTCTTTATACCACCAACCTCAAATTTGATTTCGGCTTTTTTATCTGCTCCCACTCCTTCCAGGTTTAAAACTTCGCCTTTACCAAAACGTTCGTGCATTACAATATTTCCGGCAACTAATTTATTATCAAACAAATTTGCACTACCGCTTGAAGTTGCAGTATTGGATACAGGTTTCAATTTACGAATATTTATATCCGATTTGGGTTCACTATCATTACTATATTTGACTGGTGGAGTTCCGTTGGCTGGTTTTGCCAGACGCAATTTGGATTTATCTACATCTCCAAAAATATCACTGTCAATCATTGGTTTATACCTATAATTTGATTCAGCCGGAGTTAGATATTCTAAATACTGTGCATCAATTTCCTCAACAAATCGAGATGGTTCACTATCAGTTAATTTCCCCCAACGATAACGAGATTGTGCATACGTCAAATACGCCTGATGCTCCGCACGAGTCAAAGCCACATAGAACAAACGACGTTCTTCTTCGAGTTCACTTCTTGTACTCATACTCATTGCACTCGGGAACAAATCTTCTTCCATTCCTACTACAAAAACATGAGGAAATTCCAATCCTTTTGCCAAGTGAATTGTCATCAAAGCCACACGATCTTCATCGCTGGTATCTTTGTCTAAATCTGTTGCCAAAGCCACATCTTCCATAAACTCAGACAAGGCGCCACGAGCACCATCGATTTCTTTTTGCCCTTCGGTGAAATCTTTGATACCGTTTAATAATTCCTCTATATTCTGGATTTTGGCCATTCCTTCCGGAGTAGCATCTTTCTTTAATTCTTGAACCAATCCTGTTTTTTTGGCAACGTGATCGGTGATATAAAACGCATCTTGATTTTGATCAATAACCTGAAAACTCTGAATCATCGTTACAAAATCCTGTAGCTTTTGCTTGGTTCCCGAATTCAGTTTCAAGTCAATTTTATCAATATTCTGCATCACTTCCCAGATGGAACGTTTGTAGTGATTGGCGGCAATCGTAAGCTTTTCAACAGTTGTATCTCCAATTCCTCGAGCCGGATAATTGATTACGCGAACCAAAGCTTCTTCATCTTTTGGATTGATAACCAACCGCAAGTAACACAATACATCCTTGATTTCTTTCCTTTGATAGAAAGACAAACCACCATAAATTCGATACGGAATATCTCTTTTTCTAAGGGCATCTTCCATCGCACGGGATTGCGCATTGGTACGATACAAAATTGCAAAAGAGCCATTACTAAGCTGGTTTTGCATTTTTTGTTCGAAAATAGTACTGGCTACAAAACGCCCTTCTTCGGCATCAGTCATGCTGCGGTGCACTTTTATTTTTGGACCAAAATCATTGGCAGTCCAAACTATTTTATCCAGCTTTACTTTATTCTTATCAATAATAGTATTTGCGGCTTCTACTATATTTTTTGTCGAACGGTAATTTTGTTCCAATCTAAAGGTTTTCACACCTTCATAATCTTTCTGAAAATTCAAAATGTTGTTGATATTCGCACCACGAAACGCATAAATACTTTGTGCATCATCACCCACCACACAAATATTCTGAAATTTATCTGATAAAGCACGAACAATTAAATATTGAGAGTGGTTCGTATCTTGGTACTCATCGACCAATATATAACGAAAACGGTTTTGATATTTAGCCAAAACTTCTGGAAAACGAGTCAATAATTCATTAGTTTTCAACAATAAATCATCAAAATCCATTGCGCCTGATTTGAAGCATTTATCAACATAATTTTGATAAATTTCTCCTAATCTTGGCTTTTTAGCCATTGCATCCGCTTCTTGTAATTCAGGATTGTTGAAATAGGCTTTAACGGTAATCAAGCTATTTTTATAACTGGAAATTCTGCTTAAAACCTGTTTTGGTTTATACACATCTCTGTCCAATTGCATTTCTTTGATAATCCCAGAAATACAACGCAATGAATCTTGGGAATCATAAATCGTAAAATTCGAAGGATATCCCAAATGATCTGCTTCGGAACGTAAAATCCTGGCAAAAACCGAGTGAAATGTTCCCATCCAAAGATTTTTGGCCTCACTTGCTCCAACAATTTGAGAGATTCGGGTTTTCATTTCCCGTGCCGCTTTATTGGTAAACGTAAGCGATAAAATATTGAAGGCATCAACACCCTGATTCATCAAATAAGCAATTCTAATAGTCAACACACGCGTTTTCCCGGAGCCCGCACCAGCAATTATAATCATTGGCCCGTCTTTTTGAAGAACAGGTTCACGTTGGGCTTCGTTGAGTTGATCGATATATTTATGCATGGAGAAATTTAAATTTATTATGCAAAAATAAGAATTTAAGATTTAGAAAACAGGTTTAAATTACAATCATAATGAGTTCTGATTTAACCAAAAATTCACTTGCTATAAAGTCATTAGCAAAGTTGCTAATCTTTAAAAAACACATCGTACGCAAAACGGATTAAAGTCCCGACTACCACTACCAAAAAGAAAATCCGGATAAAACTATTTCCTTTATTGATGGCCAGTTTGGCGCCAATCCAACCTCCCAAAGCATTACTGGCAGCCATTGGAATAGCAATTGCCCAAATGATTTTACCTTTTAAAATAAAAAGACAAATGGAACCAAAATTAGTCGACAAATTCACCATTTTAGCATTTGCGGAAGCATGTAAAAAATCGAATCCCATAATGGCTATAAAAGCAACTACCAAAAAACTTCCGGTTCCCGGTCCGATAAATCCATCATATAATCCAACTATGAAACTGATTCCAATAGCATTCCAAATTTGGGTTCTCGAAGAATGATTCTTTTCAATATGTTGCCCAAAATTTTTCTTGGCGTAGGTATAAATCACTAAAAAAGAAAGAACAACCAGCAATAATGGTTTCATGAAATCATTGCTCACATACGTCAATAAAGTAGAGCCTAAAAATGCCGAAGGAAATGCCAAAAGCATCATAATAGCTAGCAATTTCCAGTTCATATCTACTTTTTTAAGATACTGATATGCTGCAAACGATGTTCCACTAAAAGCAGGAACTTTCAAGGTGCCAATTACAGTTGAAACAGGAAGATTAGGCAATAAAATCAAACCCATGGGAGTTTGTATCAATCCGCCACCACCAACAATTGCGTCAATAAATCCTGCCGCAAAGGCCGCTAAACAAAGTAAAACTAGAATATAAGTTTCCATTACGGTATTCGATTTTAAATAGTGTAGTTACAAGGGACAAAAATAGTATTCGTATTGATGTATTGCTATTAAATAGAAATTGTTTTGTCTTCAAAAAAGTATATTTTTGTTATTTAAATTTTAAATCAAAATGGATTCAACAAAAATCATAGAAATTCTGGCGTACACAATACCCTCACTAATTACCGGTGGAGTTGCTTATTACTTGTTCAACTCTTATTTTAAAGACCAACAAAATACTAGACGTTGGTTATTACAAAAAGAAGCACAAAAAAATGCTTTACCACTGCGTTTACAAGCCTATGAGCGCATGTCATTATACATGGAACGCATTAATCCAACTAAATTATTAATTCGGATTGCTCCAATTTCCAACGATAAAAACGATTACGAAAATCTGATAATTTCACAAATCGAACAAGAATTTGAGCACAATTTAACCCAACAAATTTACATGTCAGATGAATGTTGGACTATCATTGTAACTGCAAAAAATGCTACGATCCAAATGATTCGAAAAGCGAATATGAGTGATCGTGTTGACAATGCCGATAAATTGCGTGAAGTTGTTATAAGTGATTTGATGGGAAAACAATCACCTAGTAATGCAGCATTAGCTTACATCAAAAATGAAGTGGGTCAATTGTGGTAAAACATTCTAAAACAATGAACATAATCAAATTCACTAATTTCAATATGAATAATCGTTTGAAATTAGTGAATTTATGTTTTAAATCCCTGTTGATTCTGACTTATTCTTTCAACAACCGGTTCAATTGAAACTGTTCGGCTTGATTTAAATCTGGAACTATTCTTTCCAAAGAAACTCTCATTTCCGAATTTTTTAATAATTTTCTAATGTTATCTCTTCCAAATTTCGAGAATTGCCACATGTGATGCGTGGTTGCGTTGACCAAATTCTCCAAAACAACATCATTTATTATTTTGAAAGAAAGTAATTTATCCAAAGCATTTTGTCTTGTATTCGCTTCGTAATTGATTGACGAATACTGTATTAATTCGTTTATGAGGGCACCTTTTTCTTCAGCATAATTGGGTGTTGACAAAGCGAGTGTGAGCCATAATGTCCTTAAATTATAATCATTGAAACCTATCCAGGTTTTTGATTTATCCAAATACTGAATGCGTTGCACCGGAAAATTATGCCATAAATTATACAGCGCAATTTCTTGTGTTTGATATGATTTATCCTGTAATAAAGTTTCATATTGCGTTCTGAAACTCTCCGGAATTTCATTCAATGATGCAGCAACCGATTGGCGCAATTGCATATTTTTAGTTTCTAAAGCTAAAATAAAAAAACTCTTTTTATCTTCCCAATTTTCATTTTTCAATTGATTCAGAATCGCTTCTTTTACCGAAAAACAAACGTCAGATTGCATTGTTTTTTTTAGAAAATCTCTTTTCTCTGACAACGGTTTGTTTTTTAACTTATCAACTTCAAACAGTATCTGAATCGCTTTATTTTTAAGCAATAAACTATTGGCTTGTTGTGTATTGAAAACGGTATTTTCAAGCCATACTTTACTAAAATTATCCAAATCATATCTTGATACTTTTTTGATTTCAGCAAAGAAATCTGGTGTATTCACACTCTTAAAAGCATGCTTTTTCAAATAGTTTGATACCGCATTTTTAAAGGCCTTATCTCCTATTTCTTTTTGTAAAACAAAAAGTGCCCAAGCTCCTTTTTGATAAAAAGTCAATGTACTGGCTTTGGCATTCAAAACAGGAATGGTGTCCGTTCGGGAAGCAAATTTCAATTGTTGCGCCGACTCATATAATTTGGAATAGAAATAATCTTCACCATAGATTTCCTTTTCGGCCAGCAACGCGTAATAGGTTGCGAAACCTTCCTGTAACCAATGGTGTTTTCCACTTTCGGCAGTGACTAAATTCCCAAACCATTGATGTGCTAATTCATGTGCATTAACATTCGTGTAACTTCTATCCTCAAAACCTGTAGAATCGACCACATAACGCGTGTTGAAAAGTGTTGCTGATGCATTTTCCATTCCGGCATACAAGAAATCTCTGACAGGCGCTTGTTTATAAATTTCCCAAGGATACTTTACTCCTATTTCCTTTTCTAAAAAATCAAACATTATTTTAGAATCACGATAGGTTGGTTCAAATTTAGTTGCGTCTTTTGGTTCCAAATACATTTCTAAAGGAATTCCCGAATTTGATTGCTGTATTTGTTTTTCAAATTTCCCGATGGCAAGCATGAGTAAATAAGAACTCATTGGTTTTTGCATGTTGAATCTCCAATAGGTCATTGAATCATTATTAACCTTACTTTTTAAAATTCCGTTAGAAATTACTTGGTATTTTGAATCAACTACTATTTCCAAACTAAAAATCATTTTCTCATTGACATCATCAAAACTTGGCAGCCAATTGCTAGTGTTTTTTCCTTGTCCTTGCGTCCATATTTGCACATTATCTTTTTCTTCAGAACCAACAAAATACAAGGCTTGCTTTGGTTTGGCAACATAATTAAAACTAACATTATTTTTTCCTTTTTTGAAATGTGAAATCAATAGAATTTGCTTTCCATTTGTAATAAATTGAATTTTTTTTTGATTTAATTCTGCATCAGAAAAATCCATATTTTGCCCGTCAATTTTAATAGTATCTGTTTCTTTTAAAACATTAAACCAATAGCTGACTGCACCGCTAACAGATTTAGCCTTAGAATTAATTGTTATCTGTCCACCAACCGATTTAAAATCGACAGATTTACTTTGTTGCGCAAAAGTGATGGCAGATATTAAGAGAAAAAGGTATTTCATGAATTTCAAAGGTTAAAACTGAGATTTCCAAAGTTACAAAGGTTTCCCAAACTAATCCGACTAATTTTGTAAGTTTACCTCCAGAAAATTACAAGAAAATAACATTGAAAAAGAAAGCCTTATTTAATTGGAGCAGTGGAAAAGATTCTGCGCTGGCCTTATATAAAACCCTACAAAATCCAGAAATTGAAATTGCCTGTTTACTCACCAGTGTAAACCAACAGTATCAACGTATTTCGATGCACGGCGTACGAGTAGAATTATTGCAACAACAGGCCGAAAGTATTGGATTGCCACTTGAAATCATGCGAATTCCTGAAATGCCCACGATGGAAGTCTACGAAAATGTGATGCGCGAAACATTGGCTAAACTAAAAAAACAAGGTGTGACGCATTCCATTTTTGGGGATATTTTTCTGGAAGATCTGCGTAAATACCGTGAAGATAAATTAGCCGAAATAGGTTTTGAAGGCATTTTTCCGCTTTGGAAGATCCCAACTCACGAACTAATTCAAGAATTCATAGATTTAGGATTCAAAACGATTGTAGTTTGTGTAAATGAACGATTTTTAGATAAAAGCTTTGTTGGTCGCGTTATCGACCAAGATTTCATCAAAGATCTACCTGAAAATGTTGATGTTTGTGGTGAAAACGGCGAATTTCACACCTTCACATTTGATGGTCCTGTTTTCTCGAATCCAATTAATTTTGAAATTGGTGAAATCGTGTACCGAAAATACGAAAAACCGGAAAAAGAAGATTCCTCAGATACCGCTTGCGATACGAGTGCTTCTGATGCATTTGATTTTGGATTTTGGTATTGTGATTTGGTTGCAAAATAATTTAAATACAAAACTCCGAAATCATAAGACAACGGAGTTTCATTTTTATAGAATCTTAAAGAAATTACTAATCTAAACTTGGCACAGAAAAAGTATCCAAAACACTTTTTTCATTCATAAGGGCTTCCATTTCATTTGATTTCCTTGGTGCTTCCGCAGATAAGTTTACGGGTCCATTTGTAGTAATCAAAATATCATCTTCAATTCGCACCGCAATTCCCCACCATTTTTTATCACAATCACTACCTATAGGAATGTAAATTCCCGGCTCAACAGTAACGACCATATCGGCTTCAAAAGCATTATATAAACCCGGATCGTGAACATCTAACCCAATATGATGCGAAGTTCCGTGCGGAAAATATTTTCGGGATTCTTGTTCCGTTTTTACAATTCCTAGTTTTACTAAACCGGCGCTGATTATTTTACGTGCCGCAACATCAGGTGCATTGAAACTATTTCCAATTTTAGCAGCAGTAATTCCCGCTTCTTGAGCATCATATACTAAATCATAAATCAGCTTTTGCTCAGTAGAAAATTTTCCGTTAGCAGGAATCGTTCGGGTTACATCAGCAGTATAGCCATGATATTCAGCACCTAAATCCATTAAAACCAATTCATTTTCGACTTTCATTTTGCTATTTTCAATATAATGCAACACACAACCATTGTTTCCAGCGCCTACGATTGATGGATAACCTTCAAACTCGCTGCCGTACTTTTTATAAACAAATTCGTGAATTCCTTGTATTTCCGTTTCAGACATTCCTGGATGCATCGCTTTCATAATTTCGCGTTGTCCCATTGCCGAAATTCGAACGGCTTTTGTCAGCAAAACCAACTCTTCTTTTGATTTTTTCTCACGTAAACTCGCCATATACGTCAAAATCGATTTTGTATTCATCGTAGCTTTTTTTGAAGTGATACTTTTTTTTGCATTAATTTCATTTTGCACATTCGAATCCATTTGAGATTTCACTTTTTCGTTGTAGCCTATTTGGGATTTAAACGCTCCAATTAACTTGTATAAATCCGCTTTTTCATTTTTCGAATTTCGAGTGTCTTCTTCAAATTCCTTAAAGAAAACAGTGTCAAAACTGACATAATCAATCCCCGAATTTAAAAACGCTGCTCCATTGAAAGCATTTTCAAAACCCAACTCTTTTTTGGCACCTTCCGTTCCTAAACGCACTCCTGTCCATTGCTCCGCTCTTGGATTTTTTTCCTGAACGTACAACAATTCATTGAATGACTTTCCATCTTTATTGGTTTGATTGTTCGAAAAAATTACCAGAACTGAATTCGGCTCTTTATATCCTGTTAAATAATAAAAATCAGGATCTTGATGGTAGATAAAATCCACATCATTGGCTCGGTTCCGAATGGGATTACCAAAAAATACCGCTACACTGTTCTCAGGCATTTTAGCACGCAAAGCTTCTCTACGCTCTTTATGGAATTGAGCCGATAAATAATCGTTTGGATTTCCGTTTTGTGCTATTGCTGCACAAACAAAAAGAACTGTAAAAACAAAAGAAAGTTTTAAATTCATAGCATTAAAATATTAGAGTTTTGCAAAATAAAGCGAAGTTTTGGATGAATGAATTAATAGGTAAATATAATTTTTTTGTGCGTACCAATTACTATTTTTATTGAAAGTACCTTTCTTTTATTCGTTTAAAAATAGAAAAAGAGCACCAAAAGTTTTTCAACTTCTGAGTACTCTTTAGCAAAAGTGCTTCATCATTCTAAAATTAACCAAAACTAAATTTTATGAAAAATGTTTTTTAATAAGCACTTATAATTTACTTTTTATACTTTAATCCTGGACCATCGCAATAACTCCAAGTGCTGGACAAGGAATTATTGTCCGTTAAATACAATCCTTCTTTTTGATTTCCGTAACAGCTTCCTATAATTTCGCTATCATTGGGATATGTTAATTCAAAAAATATTTCGTCTGATTGATTGGTAGTCGTGTAGGTTCCGGAAAGTGTTGTTGTTACCCCATTTCTTTCTCTGGATTTTGTAAAAGTTCCGTTGGTGTTGAACAAATAATATTCTTGCCATTCCATTGCTGCACCTGTAGTTCCAGAATTTTGAAAAGAACCAGTCATCGCGACCAAAGTCCATTTTCCGTAAAAATCCGTAGTAACAATTGCTTCAGCTTCATCCTTTGAACAGGAGCTAAAAATAGCAAGGAAAGCAACAAGAATGATTTGTTTTTTCATGTATCAGATTTTACAGATATTCTTTAGATACTACTTCCTATAAAAGGTTGCGTCAAAATTATAATTATTTTTTTCTAAAGTTAAAAAAGTTAAAATTGATTTTGAAACATCTTTGTTTTGACTCTAAAAAAATACCGCTAATTCGCAAATTTCAAATGGATGATAACATTTAAAAATTAGCGAATTAGCGGTTAAACCAGACTTAAAGTCTTATTACCTTTCCTCGTAGAGTTTTAGCAATTGCGTCACCGTATTCCAATTGCGGATTGTTGCAATAACATTCAGTTTTTTCTCGATGTATTTTTGGTCGAATCGGGTTTTTCCGGCGCCAACAGCGTATTTTATAAAAATTCTGCTCGCATCAATACTCGCTTCGTCCGGTTTGAATTGGCTAATTTTCAAATCATTCATACTTGTACTTTGCAAGGTGGTAGAAATAAAAGCCACATACAACTTCTTAGTATCAGTATCTTTTTCCTTCAAAAAAGGATTGTTCTTAAAACATGCTTCCAAGTCTTCTTTAGCAATTACCACAACAGGTACTTCATGACCAAAAGCCTTGAAGATTTCTTGATTTATTTTGAAGCCAACAGCAGCAGGACTTTCTTCCTCCGTATCCACAAAAACATTTCCAGATTGAATGTAGGTTTGCACGTTTTGAAAACCAATGGCTTCCAAAGTCGTTTTTAGCGCCTCCATTTTTATCATGTTGTGACCGGAAACATTGATGCCACGAAGCAGTGCGAGATGAGTTGTCATGATTTAATTCTTTTTTGCAAATGTATTATCTATTTAGCATAAATAATAGGAACAGCAACTCAATATTCAATCATTGCCTTTTAAAGTAATAATTGTATAAATTAAACTCTTATTTAAATTGAATTGGAATCCATACTTCCTCCTCAGAATTGGGATTGTTTTTTTGATATTTTTCACCAAGAATTTCAAAATGCGGACGATCTGCCAATTCGTAAATAGAATTTGGCAACCAACTTCTAAAAATCGATTCAAAAAAAGCGGGTGCAGTTGCTCCGTCTCCTTTGTATACAAATACAGCATACAAGCCAGTTGGAATAATTAATGTGTCCATTTCGGCAGGAACATCCTCTAAAACACTTACCTCGACCGCTGCCCATTTCTGAAAAGTGTTATCTGCATTAAAAGCATTCCAATACGAGTTCCCAAATACCTGAATGGATAGATAATCAGCACCTACTCTATTTTTTATTTTATTACGTCTTGGCATAAAACGTTTCCAAACTTCTAGCGCTTGATAATCAGTATAAGACATGTTTTGGTTCAGACCAATACATTTTTTTTCAGTGAGTGTAGTTATTGTTGGATTCATCTATTAAGCGATTTATTTGTAGGTAACATCAAGAAAGCATTTGTATCTCATACTATTATTTAAAGCAAAAATAACTAACCTCAATGACAACAAAAGAACATTGTCTTCTTTTGTAGTTTTTTTGATCTTGTATTTTATATTTATCGAAATAAGGTTGGTTCTTTTAGGTATTTTTTCTTTTCTGATCGACTGAATTCAAGAGTTAATTGCTCTTCCGTGCAAAGTGCCTCATAATCATTGGTCGACACTATTTGTGCGACACCATTTTCAGTAACAAAATAGGGAGCTAAATAGGTATATTTAGAACGGTAATTTTGAAAAAATTGCTTGGATGCAGTATTAATTTCTTTGTCGGACCAATAAAAAACAAAAAAATCTGCTCGATAAACACCTGGATTAAACTCTTCTATAACTCCTAACTCAGTTTGAGGATAGACGGTTTGACCTAATTTTACAAATATTAGATTTTTTTTAAATCCATTGTATATCGCTATTGTTCCATCTGAATGTTCCACAGTGATAGAATTTCTTTTGCTAGTAAACGACATGTCTAAAGAGGAATTTTGGTATTGATTATCAATTTTAACGACAATTCCTTTTCTCATACTACAAATTGTATCAGGCGTTGTAGAATTGACTACATACGACTTCCAATTTTTAGGTTTTTCTTGTCCAAGATATTTTTCACCTAAATTAGATGCTTCAACTATTTTATGTCTCTTCCCTTTCTTGAAAGGTAAAACGTAATGAAATAAGCTGTCAACTTTTGGATTAGGCTTGCCAAATATTACATAATATTGTAATGCATAACCAATTGATTGTTTGTCGTTTGATGGTTTAAGTGTGAGTAAATTTCCTGAATAGCTATCGATAATTGTTTTATAATTAGAAACGTTACTATTGGTAACATTTGAAAAATTTAAATAGACAAAATAACTACCAGGGTCTTCCTTTTTATAACTCAATACGACACTATTATCCGTATTAAGAGTTCTTTCGATAGTTATTTGTGGCGATTGAGCAATAGCGCTGGAATTGATTCCTACTATAATTATGAATAGCAATAAACAAAGAATTTTATATTTCATTTTAATTGGGGTAGTTTATTTTTTTCAAATATACAATTTTTCCTACTGCATTTCCAAGCCTTCCCATTTCCAAATTTCCAAACAAAAAACTATCTTCGCTCCATCAAATTAAAAATCCGTTTTAATCTGCGTTTTTGCCATCTCGAGCGAAGTCGAGAGAAACAAATCCGTTTCATCCGTGTCCAAAAAAAACTAAATGAGCAACCTCCTACTCACTCCCATTGAATACCTCAAAGGCGTTGGACCCAATCGGGGCGAATTGCTGCGTAAGGAATTGGGAATTTATAAGTACGTGGATTTGGTTAATTTTTTTCCAAACAGATACATTGACAGAACGCGGTATTACAAGATTAACGAACTGCTAAACAACATTGCCGAAGTTCAGATTATCGGTAAAATAATCAACATAAAAACCGTTGAATTTGGCAGAAACCAAAAACGATTAGTCGCTACTTTTGTGGATGATACAGGTCAAATGGAACTCGTTTGGTTTCAAGGCCACAAATGGATTCGGGAGAGTTTGAAGCTGAATGAAATCTGTGTGATTTTCGGAAAATGCACGTCTTTTGGGAATGCGTTCAATATGGCGCATCCGGAAATCGAACTGATGAGCGAACACGAACAAAGTCTGCGTTCGGCGATGCAACCCGTTTATCCTTCGACAGAAACCTTGACCAATCGTGGGATTTCAAACCGAGTAATTAATAAACTGATGCAACAATTGTTTCTGGAAACGCAAGCATTGTTTACGGAAACCTTACCGGATTATTTAATCCACGAATTGAAGCTGATTCCTAAAAAAGCAGCTTTATTCAACATTCA
The DNA here is from genome assembly GCF_048286615.1 of Flavobacterium pasteuri. Lineage (NCBI taxonomy): Bacteria > Pseudomonadati > Bacteroidota > Flavobacteriia > Flavobacteriales > Flavobacteriaceae > Flavobacterium > Flavobacterium pasteuri. The sequence continues at coordinate 182,360 of NZ_JBLVPN010000006.1, forward strand.
TTTTCCAAAAAGCGCAGACGTTTTGGCGAAAGCCAAATTCCGATTAATATTCGAAGAATTGTTCTTTATTCAACTGCAGCTAATCACGAAAAACCTGATTAGGAAGCATAAAATAAAAGGGCATCCGTTTGCGACTGTGGGCGAATATTTCAATGATTTTTATCAGAATCATTTGCCTTTTCAATTGACCAATGCCCAAAAAAGAGTTATCAAAGAAATACGAACCGACATGGGCAGCAATGCCCAAATGAACCGTTTGCTGCAAGGCGATGTAGGTTCCGGGAAAACCATTGTGGCTTTTATGAGCATGCTTTTGGCACTTGATAATGGTTTTCAAGCGTGCTTGATGGCGCCCACGGAAATTTTGGCGAATCAGCATTTTGTTGGTTTATCCGAATTAGCAGAAACGTTAAATATAAATATCAGAATCCTAACAGGTTCCACCAAAATAGCACAACGAAGAATTATCCATGAAGAATTGGAAAACGGTACGTTACACATTCTCATCGGAACGCATGCTTTACTGGAAGACAAAGTAAAATTCAAGAATCTAGGACTCGCAGTAATTGATGAGCAACACCGTTTTGGAGTAGAACAACGCTCTAAATTGTGGAAGAAAAATGTAATTCCACCACACGTTTTGGTGATGACCGCCACGCCTATTCCACGAACTTTGGCGATGAGTTTGTATGGCGATTTAGATATTTCGGTAATTGATGAACTGCCTCCGGGACGAAAACCGATTCAGACCGTACACCGTTTTGACAGCAACAGATTGAAGGTTTGGAAATTCCTTCGGGACGAAATCGCTTTGGGTCGTCAGATCTATATAGTTTATCCGTTGATTCAGGAATCAGAGAAAATGGATTTCAAGGATTTGATGGACGGTTACGAAAGTATTTCCAGAGATTTTCCGTTGCCGCAATATTCAATTTCCATTCTGCATGGAAAGATGAAACCGGCAGATAAAGATGCTGAAATGAAACGCTTTTCAGAAGGAAAAACCAATATTATGGTCGCCACAACCGTAATTGAAGTTGGCGTGAATGTTCCTAACGCCAGTGTGATGATTATCGAAAGTGCGGAACGTTTTGGATTATCGCAACTGCATCAGCTTCGCGGTCGCGTGGGTCGTGGTGCGGAACAAAGTTATTGCATCCTGATGACGAGCCATAAATTGAGTTCTGACAGTAAAACCCGAATGGAAACAATGGTGCAAACGAACGATGGTTTCGAAATTGCCGAAGTCGACTTGAAACTTCGTGGTCCGGGAGATTTAATGGGAACCCAACAAAGTGGCGTACTTAATCTTCAAATTGCCGATTTGGTTCGAGACAGAGATACTTTGGCATTAGCCAGAAATTATGCTTTAAAATTACTTAAGGAAGATGCGGGAATGCAAAAACCGGAGCATACTGCTTTGAGAGCTATTTTTATCGAAATGACCAAAAAGAAAAATATATGGAATTATATTAGTTAATTCAATACGTGATGTGCATTTTTTATCTGTTTAAAATTACGCTACTAAATTTATTTTCTTAAAAAAGGGTTCTTTTTTCAATTCTTGATTAAACCATTTTCATTTTTAGCAGTCTCTATTAATTAGAGGTTGTTATTGCTTGCATTCATTTGTAAATCTTGTGTTTTCTAAATGTTAATATTTGTATGTACAAACGTTAAATAAAAATTAACAAGATCATAATTGCCATTTCTAAAACCTAAATTTGTTTTTATCTACAATTACTGAAACCTAATCCTACATTACTCTATACCTATGAAAATCAAATACCTAGTTTATGCCTTGTTGACCATTGGAATCATTGGATTTATTGGCTACCGAATCACAGAAAACAAAAATAAAAATGCCGACTCGAAAGACCAAAAAGGAAAAGGCAAGTCCATAAGCGTTAATGGAATTGTGGCAACACCACAAACTTTTGACAATAATTTATCCCTTTCTGGTTCAATTGAAGCCAATGAACAAGTAGAAATTCGTAGTGAAGTTTCTGGAATTGTGGAGGTAATTTATTTTCAGGAAGGAAGCAATGTGAGCAAAGGTCAGGTACTTTTTAAAGTAAATGATTTAGAGTTAAGAGCGCAATTGAGACAAACGTCAACCAGAGAAGGACTGGCTTCAGAGAACGAAAGAAGAGCTAAATTGTTATTACAAAAAGAAGCCATCAGTCAGGAAGAATATGATTTGGCCAGAGCCGATTTAAAATCTGCACAAGCGCAAAGTCAGTTGATCAAAGCACAAATTGCAAAAACATCGGTTAGAGCCCCATTCTCAGGAAGAATCGGATTGCGTTCTATTTCGCCAGGAACCTACATTACACCTACAGTTTTGGTGGCTAAATTAGTAAATACAGGAAAATTAAAAATTACTTTTTCAATCCCTGAAAAATACGCCAGTCAAGTAAAAACGAATACCTATATCACCTTTACCGTTTCGGGTTCTACTGAAAAATATACTGCAAGAGTATATGCTATTGAACCAGAAGTTGCCGTAGCGACCAGAACATTACAAGTTCGTGCGATTGCCGAAAATAAAAACGGAAAATTATTACCGGGAACATTTGCTGATGTCGAATTGCCTTTGGACATCATAAAAGATGCCATCGTTGTACCTACAGAAGCTATTATTCCGGTGCAAAATGGTAAAAAAGTTTTCATCTCCAGCAATGGTCAAGCCAAAGAAGTGATGATAGAAACTGCCACAAGAACGGATGCTTCTATTTTAGTGCTTTCTGGTTTGAAAGCGGGTGATACCATTATTACCAGTGGTGTTATGTCTCTAAAAAATGAAACTCCGGTGACCGTTAAAATTAAATAGATTGAGATATTAGATTCCTTCAGAGCCATCTACAATCTAAAATCAGCAATCAAAAATCTAAAATCTAAATGAGTTTATCTACAACAAGTATTAGAAGACCCGTATTTACGATAGTAATCAATTTATCCATCGTATTGTTTGGAATAATTGGCTATACCTTCCTGGGCGTTCGAGAATTTCCATCGATTGATCCTGCACAAGTTTCCATCAGTACTCGATATGCCGGCGCAAATGCTGATATTATTGAGTCGCAAATTACGGAACCGTTAGAAAAAGCAATCAATTCCATTGATGGGATTAGAAACGTTACTTCTTCGAGTGCGCAAGGAAGCAGTAACATTACCATAGAGTTTAATCTGGATAAAGATTTAGAAGAAGCTGCTAATGATGTTCGAGATAAAGTTTCTCAAGCCGTTAGAAACCTTCCACAAGATATCGACTCTCCGCCAGTAGTTTCTAAGGCTGACGCCAATGGTGAGGCGATTATTTCAATGACGGTTCAAAGTGATACGAGAAACGCATTAGAATTAAGTGATTATGCCGAAAACGTAATCTCACAACGATTAGAAACGATTCCTGGCGTGAGTGGTGTTCAAATTTGGGGACAAAAAAGATACGCGATGCGTTTGTGGATTGATCCCATAAAACTGGCTGCTTATGGTTGCACCGTTTCTGAAGTGAGAGATGCATTGAACAAACAAAATGTAGAATTACCTTCTGGAAAACTAACGGGAGACAATACCGAATTAACGGTAAAAACAGTGGGAAACCTTTCTACAGCTGAAGAATTTAATAATATTATTATTCGTACCGAAGGGGAAAAAGTAGTTCGTTTTAGCGATGTAGGATTAGCAAGTCTTGGACCAGAAAATACGGAAACCAAAATGACACAATCTGGAACGCCTTTAGTTGGTGTTGCTATTGTACCGCTTCCCGGAGCTAATTATTTAGATATTTCTACCGCTTTTTACAAAGAGTTTGCTCGTTTAAAAAAGGATTTACCAAAGGATATTAAACTTAATATTGCGATTGACAATACTATTTTTGTAAAAAAATCAGTTATCGAAGTTGCTGAAACATTGGGAATTTCAATAATTCTGGTGATTTTGATTATCTATTTATTCTTCAGGGATTGGGCGATTGCCTTTAGACCATTAATTGATATTCCTGTTTCATTAATTGCTACTTTCTTTATCATGTGGCTTTTCGGGTTTTCCATCAATGTATTGACTTTATTGGCTATCGTTTTGGCAACAGGATTGGTGGTCGATGATGGAATTGTAGTCACCGAGAATATTTTCAAAAAAGTAGAAGAAGGAATGACGCCTATCGAGGCTGCTATCAAAGGATCTAACGAAATATTCTTTGCGGTAATTTCGATTTCGATAACCTTAGCAGCGGTATTTCTTCCTGTGATTTTCCTCGAAGGATTTGTCGGGCGATTGTTTAGGGAATTTGGAGTCGTCATAGGTGCTGCGGTATTAATTTCGGCTTTTGTATCGTTGACATTAACACCAATGTTAAACGCCTATCTGATGAAAGGCGGCGAACAAAAAAAATCAAAATTCTACATTCGTACAGAACCTTATTTCCAAAAACTAAACAGTGGTTACGCCAGTGCACTGGACCGTTTTATGAAGAAAAAATGGTTGAGTTTCCCTATTTTGATTGCTTGTTTTGGATTAATTTACTTGTTTTTCAACCTTTTGCAAAAAGAAACGGCACCTTATGATGACCGAAGTGGTTTTGTGTTGCGTATGTCTACTCCCGAAGGTTCTTCTTATGAATATACGGATCGCTTTATGCAGGAAGTATCTCAATTAGTAGATGACTCGATTCCCGGTAAAAAAGTAGCCTTAGTTATTACGTCTCCTGGTTTTGGATCTTCATCCGTAAATAGTGGTTTTATTCGGGTATCATTGGTTCAACCAGATGAAAGAAAAGATTCTCAAAAAGAAATCGCAGAGAAATTAACCAAATGGACCAAACAATATCCAGATGCAAAAACGTCCGTAATTGAGCAACCAACAATTGCCGTAAACAGACGCGGTGGATTGCCGATTCAATACATCATTCAAGCGCCAAACTTTAAAAAACTGGAAGAAAAAATTCCTGTTTTTATGGATGAAGTAGCTAAAAACCCAACTTTTGCGGTTAGTGATGTCAATTTAAAATTTAACAAACCAGAAGTTAATGTAACCATTGACCGAGAAAAAGCCGAAAGTTTAGGAATTTCAGTTATTGATATTGCGCAAACCTTACAGCTTTCCTTGAGCGGACAACGTTTTGGTTATTTCATGAGAAATGGAAAACAGTATCAGGTTATTGGACAATTTGACCAAAAAGACCGTTCGAAACCATTGGATTTAACATCAATGTATGTCAAGAATAATATGGGACAACTCATTCAAATGGATAACGTAGTGACTATTGAAGAGAAAAGTAATCCGCCACAGTTGTACCATAATAATCGTTACATGGCCGCAACTATTTCTGCAGGTCTTGCTCCAGGCAAAAGTATAAGTGACGGAATTGACGCAATGAACGACATTAAGGCTAAAGTTTTAGACGATACTTTCACCACAGATTTAGGTGGCGAATCTCGAGATTTTGTTGAAAGTAGCTCAAACACCGCTTTTGCTTTTGGATTAGCTCTGGTATTAATATTTTTAATTCTTGCAGCACAATTTGAAAGCTTTATTGATCCTTTTATTATTATTTTAACCGTTCCTATGGCCGTTGCAGGAGCACTATTCTCATTATGGTTGTTTGACCAGACTTGGAATATTTTCAGTCAAATTGGAACTGTAATGCTTATTGGTTTGGTAACCAAGAACGGAATCTTAATTGTCGAATTTGCGAATCAGCTTCGAGAACAAGGAAAACCAAAAATGGAAGCTATTTTAGAAGCTTCGGAAGCGAGATTACGACCTATTTTAATGACAAGTTTGGCAATTTCATTAGGAGCATTACCAATTGCAATGTCACTTGGAGCAGCTTCAACCAGTAGAATTGGGATGGGAGTTGTAATTGTAGGAGGAACTATTTTCTCTTTGGTTTTAACGTTATTCGTTATTCCTGCAATGTATTTAATGTGGTCTAAAGCCAGAAAACATTATCCTGAGTTTGATCATATTGAAGAATATGAAAAAGAAGTTAAATAATTTGAATGGAACGCTGATGACGCGAATTAAATAGATTTACCGAATTTTTATATAAAATTCATTGATTCGTGGCTAAAAAATATAATTATGAAACATACAAAAATACTATTTCAAAGCTTTATACTACTCTTATTTTGTGTAGTTAAAACCAATGCGCAAGAAGTTTTGACATTGGAAAGCGCAGTAAAAATTGCATTGGAAAACAATTACGAAATAAAAATTGCCACCAACAATTTAACCATTGAAAAAACAAATGTAGCCATTGGAAACGCAGGAATGTTGCCCACAGTTACTGCAACAGTTGTGGATAACAACAGCATTCAGAATAGTTCCCAAACGCGTCAGGACGGAACAGAAACCGAATTAGACAATGCAAAAAACAATAGTTTAACGTATGGTGTCGGCTTGGATTGGACCGTTTTTGACGGAATGAGAATGTTTGCCAGACTGGATCAGTTGAAAGAATTGCAAAAATTAGGTGAAGCACAATTAAAACTCACTGTAATCACACGAATCAGCGATGTGAATGCTGCATATTATAATTTGGTTCAACAACAGCAGCAATTGGCCGCTTTGGATTCGACAATTGTTATTTCAAACCAGCGATTGACTTTGGCACAAAACAGATTTACCATTGGAAAAGCCTCTAAATTAGAAGTTTTGAATGCTCAAGTAGATTTGAATACCGATCAGGTTGCGTTGTTAAGACAAAAAGAATTGTATGCTAATAGCAAGATTTTATTAAACCAACTATTGGCCAGAGATGTTGCCACTGATTTCAAAGTAATTGATCAACTTCAAGTAGATGGATTATTATTACTGTCGGAACTTACTGCCTTAGCTGAAAAACAAAACCCACAATTAGAAGCCCAGATTATTAATAAAAGAGTAGCCGAATTAGAATTAAAACAAATTAAAGCGGCACGTTATCCTACTGTTCGAGTGAATACTGCCTATAATTTTTCAGAAAGTCAATCGAGTCTTGGGTTTGTGGCACAAGCACAATCCAGAGGTTTGAACTATGGTTTTAGTGCTTCTTTGAATATATTTGATGGTTTTTCACAAAATCGAAATGAGAAAATCGCCAAGATTCAAATTGAAAATTCTAAATTAAATATTGATCAACAAAATTTAGCTTTAAACTCACAATTAGCAACTTCCTATCAAACGTATTTGACCAATTTAGAATTGATTGCTTTAGAAGAAAAAAATGAATCGATTGCGAAACAAAATCTAAATATTACTTTAGACAAATTCAGAATTGGGACGATAACTACTTTAGAATTCAGAACCGCTCAATTGAATTATGTGAATGCCAAAGTGCGTTATAGCAATGCTCAATTTCAAGGAAAATTATCTGAAATTGCACTTCGAGAATTAGCAGGAAATCTTAATTTTTAATTTACTTTTGCTAAAAATAGTATCTTAAATGGTTTCATATAATACAAAAGACTGGTTTACTTTTATTTTTCGTTTCCACAAAGCGGACACTTTTAGAACATTAATGCCAATAATGCTCGCTATTGGAATTTATTCTGGAATTATCGGTTATTTAGAGGTTGAATATTGGAAATTAGCTGACAACAGTTATGTAAAGAATATTACAATCATGCACGGAATGCTTGGTTTCGTGATTTCATTATTGCTTGTTTTCAGAACCAATACTGCTTATGACCGTTGGTGGGAAGGACGCAAAATGTGGGGTGCTTTAGTAAACAACAGTCGTAATTTTGCCATTAAATTATCGGCAATATTGCATGATGAAAAAGATCGCAAATACTTCCGAAAAATGATTCCCGGTTATGCTTCTATTTTGCATAATCATTTAAAGGATGAAGAGACAAGCCAGCAGTTGTTTGATGGTGTTGATTTAGAAATAGATCATCACAAACACAAACCCAATCAAGTCGCTAAAATGTTATTTCAGAAGATTAATGATTTATACGATTCCAAAAAAATAACTGGTGATCAACTGATTATTTTAAACGAAGAAGTAAAATCATTTACTGATATTTGTGGTGCTTGCGAACGAATCAAAAACACGCCTATTCCCTACTCCTACAGTGCCTTCCTTAAAAAATTCATCTTCTTTTATGTTATGACACTGCCTTTTGGATATTCCTTTAGTTTGGGTTATTATGTAGTTCCTGTTGTAGTATTTATTTTTTATGTTTTGGCGAGTTTAGAGTTAATTGCTGAGGAAATTGAAGATCCTTTTGGAAGCGATGAGAATGATTTACCAACTCATAAAATTGCTGAGAATATCAAAAAACATGTGGAAGAATTAATTTAAATTTTGTTAAACAGTGTTCTGATTCTAATTATTTTCATTAAATTTAAACTTTGCCTTTTTTAAAGTTTAAAACTATGAATAGTACCCGCGCTTTTATAAATCCACCTCATTTATCAAACGAGAAATCTTTAAAAACATTAGTAGAAAATAGAACCGTTTACTCTTTAAACCATTGTGAACTGAATCTTTTTGAAACGTATGAATCTTCGGCATTAGTTCCTTTAAAATTTAATGATTTTGTAGTGACCAGCATGTTGCGAGGCAAAAAAATAATGCATCTTTTTGATGACCCCAGTTTTGTCTATTTACCTGGCGAAACGGTTGTGATTCCTTCTAATGTTGAGATGAAAATAGATTTTCCTGAGGCTTCAAAAAACAATCCGACGCAGTGTTTGGCTTTGGCGATAGACCAAACTAAAATTACCGATACTTTACAGTTTTTAAACGAACGCTACCCAAAAGAAGGAAAAGACCAATTCTGGCAATTGAATTACCAAAATTATTTCTTTTACAACAATGTGGAATTGGCAACGACGATTAATAAATTGATTAAAGAATGCATGAGCACTTCAATTACTAAAGATGCTTTAGCCGATTTGACTTTGCAGGAATTATTAATTCGAATTATTCAGACACAAACTGCAAAAGCAATAGACGACGGTTTATTTGCCGATCCAAAAAATCCTATTACACAAGTCGTAGAATTCATCCGATTGAATTTGAACGAAAATATAAGCATGAAACATTTGAGCGAGAAAGCCTGCATGAGTACAACTTCTTTCTATCGTTTTTTCAAAAGAGAATTGGGTATGAGCCCTATAGAATTTGTGATTAGCGAAAAAATGAAATGCGCCAAACAGTTGCTGAAAAACCCTTCGATACAAATCAATGAGGTTTGTTATTTATCAGGATTTGAAGATTGTAATTACTTCATTCGTTTGTTTAAAAAACATGAAGGAATTACCCCAAAACAATATCAATTACTGTACGTAAACTAGATTATTCAATAAATGTCAGTGGCTCAAGCGATAATTCTTCTTCCGGAGTAAAAATTCTATATTCAATTCGGAATGTTTTTTTCAATGGCGTTTCTAAGGAAAATCCTCCCACCCCAAACGCATCAATTACATCCAAAGTAAAATGAGCATGTTTCCAATATTCGAATAAATCTTTATCAACCCAAAATTCAGTTTCTTCAATTGTACCAATACAAACATCACCCATTCGCTGATAAAATCCGCCTTTTTCAAAACATTGTGGCTGCGTTCCCTCGCAACATCCTCCTGCTTGATAGAACATCAAATCACCGTGTTTTTCCTTTAGGATCTTGATTAATTCTATTGCTTTTTCTGTGGCATCAATTCTTTTTATCATATTTTTTTAATTTAAAATAAAACCTGACAAATTATACAATCTGCCAGGTTTATGATTAACCAATAATCAGTAATTAACTAAAAGAAACCTAATTTCTTTTTGTCATAAGAAATCAGCATGTTTTTTGTCTGACGATAGTGTCCAAGCATCATTTTATGGTTTTCACGACCAATACCCGATTGTTTATAACCTCCAAAAGGAGCTCCCGCAGGATAAGAATGGTATTGATTAATCCAAACACGACCTGCTTGAATCGCTCTTGGAACCTGATAAATTTCGTGTGCATCACGTGTCCAAAGTCCAGCTCCCAAACCATACATCGTATCATTTGCAATAGCAATAGCTTCTTCAGTAGTTTTGAAAGTGGTAACTGCTAAAACCGGTCCAAAAATCTCTTCTTGAAAAATACGCATTTTATTGTGTCCTTTGAAAAGCGTTGGTTTGATATAATAACCTCCGGCTAAATTTCCTTCCAAATGATTTTCTTCGCCTCCAATTAAAACTTCCGCACCTTCTTCTTTTCCTAATTTAATATAAGTCAGAATTTTTTCTTTTTGAACCAAAGAAGCCTGTGCTCCCATCATGGTAGTTCTGTCTAAAGGATTTCCTAATTTGATTGCAGCTGTTCTTTCAATTACTCGCGCAATGAATTTATCATAAATATCTTCGTGAACTAATAATCTGGATGGACAAGTACAAATTTCTCCTTGATTTAAAGCAAACATTACCGCACCTTCAATTGCTTTGTCAAAGAAATCATCATCAGCATCACCAACGGACTTCATGAAAATATTTGGAGATTTTCCTCCAAGTTCTAAAGTTACCGGAATAATATTTTCAGTAGCATATTGCATCACTAAACGACCGGTTGTTGTAGAACCTGTAAAAGCAGCTTTTGACACTTTTTTATTGGTTACCAAAGCTCTTCCTAGTTCAGCACCAAAACCATTAACAATATTTATAACTCCTGGAGGCAAAATATCACCAATCAATTCCATCAAAACCATAATAGAGATCGGCGTACTTTCTGCTGGTTTTAAAACCACGGTATTTCCTGCCGCTAATGCTGGCGCTAGTTTCCAAACAGCCATTAAAATAGGGAAATTCCAAGGAATAATTTGAGCAATTACTCCCAAAGGCTCGCTTAAAGCTATAGAAACAGTTTGGGAATCTAATTCGGCGATGGAACTTTCCTCAGCACGAATTACACCTGCAAAATATCTGAAGTGATCAATTGCCAAAGGCATATCGGCTGCTAAAGTTTCACGAATGGCTTTTCCGTTGTCAATAGTTTCCACAGTTGCAAGATATTCGAGGTTATCTTCCATAACCTGAGCAATTTTATTCAATAAATTACTGCGTTCTGTAACAGATGTTTTTCCCCATGTCTGGAAAGCTTCATACGCAGTATCAACAGCTAAATCTAAATCTACTTTAGTGGAATGCGCAGCTCTTGTAAATACTTTCCCGTCAACCGGAGAAACTACGTCAAAATACTGCCCACCTATTGGAGCAACAAATTTGCCACCTATATAATTATCATATGTTGCCTTAAAATCAGGTCTTTTTACCACGTTATCCATGTCGTTATCTTTTTATGTTTTATCAAATATACCTTCATCCTTATTCTTAGAATAGCACAATTCATTCAACTAATAGCATTAAATTTTCATATTTGTTTTTTTAACCTAAATTTATTATTTAATTCATATTTATTTATAACTAATACTATTGAATTCTTATTTTAAATTCTTACTTAATACACCAAATCAGTTATAAAAAACCAAAAAAATTGTTTCTTTCTCCAAACTGCAATCCTTATATTTGCATTCTCATTAAAATTGACAGATGAAAATATCTTACAACTGGTTAAAACAATTCATTAAAATAGACTGGAAATCCGAAGAAACTGCAGCACTACTTACCGATTTAGGTCTGGAAGTAGAGATTGTTGACAAATACCAATCGGTAAAAGGCGGATTAGAAGGCATTGTTGTGGGACATGTTCTTACTTGTATCCAACATCCGGATGCCGACAGATTAAAAATAACTACCGTAGATTTAGGAAATGGCGTTCCTGTACAGATTGTTTGCGGTGCCAGTAATGTTGCTGCGGGACAAAAAGTACCAGTCGCTACAATTGGAACTACATTATACGATAAGGAAGGGGTTGCTTTCTCAATCAAAAAAGGAAAAATTCGCGGACAGGAAAGTCACGGAATGATTTGTGCCGAAGATGAATTAGGTCTTGGTGAAAGTCATGATGGAATTATGATATTGGACGATGCATTAATGCCTGGAACTCCTGCTGCAACGGTTTTCAAAATTGAAAATGACGAAGTTTTCGAAATTGGTTTAACACCCAATCGTGCCGATGCAATGAGTCATTTAGGGACTGCACGTGATTTGAGAGCAGGAATGTTGCAAAGCGGTGTAAACGTAGAATTGATTACACCATCAGTGAGCAATTTCAGAGTGGATAAAAGAACTTTGAAAATTGATATTGACGTAAAAGAACCTAAACTAGCTCCAAGATATTGCGGAGTGACAATTTCTGGCATTGAAGTAAAACCTTCACCAGCTTGGTTGCAAAACAGATTGAAAGCTATTGGATTGAATCCAAAAAACAATATTGTCGATGTCACTAATTACGTTTTGCACGAATTAGGTCAGCCGCTTCACGCCTTTGACGCTTCAAAAGTTAACGGTAAAATAGTAGTTCAAACACTTCCTGCGGGAACAAAATTTACTACTCTTGACGATATAGAGAGAACTTTACATGAAGAGGATTTAATGATTTGTGACGAAAAGGGACCTCTATGTATTGCAGGGGTTTTTGGCGGAAAAAAATCTGGAGTTTCTGAAAGTACTAATTCTATATTCTTAGAAAGTGCTTATTTCAATCCGGTAAGTATTCGCAAAACAGCCAAAAGACATCAATTAAACACTGATGCTTCTTTCCGTTTTGAAAGAGGAATTGACCCGACTATCACTGAATACGCATTGAAACGTGCTGCTTTATTGATTCAAGAAGTAGCTGGCGGAGAAATAACATCGGATGTTGTTAATGTATACCCAAAGAAAATTGAAGACTTTTCTGTGTTTTTAAACTTCAGCAAAGTGGCTAAAATTATTGGACAAGAATTACCAAAAGATACTATTAAGAAAATATTAGTTTCATTAGACATTAAAGTAAACAGCGTTTCAGATGCAGGATTAGGATTAACTATTCCTTCTTACCGCGTTGACGTACAAAGAGAAATAGATGTTATTGAAGAAATATTGAGAGTATACGGATACAACAACATTAATTTTTCTAAAAAACTAAATGCTACGGTTTCAAATTCTCCAAGAAACGAAGACTACAAAATACAAAATGTGATTGCTACGCAGTTAAATTCCCAAGGATTTAATGAAATGATGGCAAACTCATTGACTACTGCATCTTATGTTGAGCTTTCTGAAGTATTGAATCCTGCAAACAACGTGACAATGTTAAATCCGTTAAGTGCTGATTTAGCTACTATGCGTCAATCATTGTTGTTTTCCGGACTAGAAGCAATATCATATAATATCAATCGCAAAAATGCTGATTTGAAATTATTTGAATTTGGAAAAACGTACCATAACTATCTTGCCGGTTATGAAGAGAAAAAGCATTTGACTTTATTCCTTTCCGGAAATAGAAATCAAGAAAATTGGACTAGCGCTCAAAAACCATCTGATTTCTTTTTATTCAAAGGATATGTGAATGGAATCCTTTCCAGATTAGGGATTCAAAAAACACAAAATATACCTGTAACTTCAGATGTATTTTCTGAAGGGATTGCTATTAGCGTTGGAACCGAAATACTGGTAGAATTAGGAGTCGTTAAAAAATCAATATTAAAACATTTTGGAATCAAACAAGAGGTGTTTTTCGCTGATTTTAACTGGGCTTTGATTTTGAAATTGATTTCAACCAAGATAAAATATACTGAGATTCCTAAATACCCAGAAGTTCGTAGAGATTTAGCGTTGCTAATTGATCAAAACGTAACGTATGACAGTATTTACAATATTGCACGTCAAACAGAGAAAGCACTCTTAAAGGATATTAATCTATTTGATGTGTATGAAGGAAAAAATCTTCCTGAAGGTAAAAAATCATACGCGCTAAGTTTTACTATTCAAGACAGTTCTAAAACTCTTACCGATACACAAATTGATAAAATTATGAGCAAACTGCAAAATAATTTTGAAACTGAACTTGGAGCTAGCTTGCGATAATAGCTCTTTTTATAAAAATATTAAGTCCCAATTCTAAGTTTAGAATTGGGACTTTTTTATACAAAAAAGCCCTGCAAATTACAGGGCTCTTAAGACTAACAAAATATCAACCTCTAATCCAAAAATTATTGTTTAGGCAATACAACAGCATCAATCACGTGAATCACACCATTTGATTGATTAACATCTGCAATTGTTACTTTAGCTTTATTCATGTTCTCATCTGTAATGTATAAATCTTTTCCTTGCATCCAAGCTGTCAAAGTTCCACCACTAACCGTTTTCATTGTAGCTTTTCCATTCCCCATTTTAATAGCTTTTGCTATATCCGAAGCGTTCATTTTCCCTGCAACAACATGATACGTAAGGATTGTTTGTAATGTTTTTAAGTTTTCTGGTTTTAATAATGTGGTTACAGTTCCTGCTGGCAATTTGTCAAACGCGGCATTTGTTGGGGCAAAAACGGTGAATGGTCCTTTACTTTGTAATGTTTCAACTAAACCGGCTGCTGTTACTGCTGCTACTAAAGTTGTATGATCTTTTGAATTAACAGCATTCTCAACAATATTTTTAGATGGATACATGGCAGCTCCACCAACCATAACTGTTTTTTGAGCGAATGAAGTTGCTCCTAATACTGCTGTAAATAATGCAATGGATAAAAATTTTCTAGTTTTCATAAAATCTATTTTTTAAGTTATATAATTTCATTTACGGTGTTTAATTACGTTTGGTTTTAAAAAATGAAATTATTTTTAAAAATTTAATTTTTCTGAATGAGATGAAATTGACATTAGTTCTAATTAGCCCCGATGGCAGCAAGTATCCTTTTTATTGTGTTGTACAAAAGTTGATTTTGAAAATAAGTTTTCTGCACAATAAAAAGATACTGCGTACAGCGGGAGGATTGTGGATAGTAAATTAAAATGTTCTGCTCCTAAAAAATAAAGTACAAAAAAAAGCCCCATCTCGTTTTGATAACGAGACAGGGCTTTCTATATTCAAAAAATTTCAAGAAATTATTTTTTCTCTGATTTTTCCATTTTAGCTTTCAATGCAGCTAACATATCATTGTTATCTCCTAAAGTTGCAGCTGGTGCATTTGTAGATGAATTAGATGAAGTGTTTTCTGAAACTGATTTCACATTTTTCTCTTCTTCTTCACGGAAGATAGCAGTGTGAGATGCAACTACTCTTTTGAATTCTTTGTTAAATTCGATTACTTTGAAATCAGCTGAATCACCTTTTTTCAATTTCTTTCCGTCTTCTTTTTCAAGGTGACGAGTAGGAATGAAAGCAACGATATCATCTCCGAATTCTACAGTAGCTCCTTTGTCAACAATTTCAGAAATTTCACCTGTGTGGATAGTTCCAACTGCGAAAGAATCTTCATACTGATCCCAAGGATTAGCAGTAGTTTGTTTGTGACCTAAAGATAATTTACGTCCATCAACATCTAATTCTAATACTACTACGTCAAGTTTTTCACCAACGTTTACAAATTCAGATGGGTGTTTGATTTTCTTAGTCCAAGATAAGTCAGAAATGTAAATTAATCCATCAATTCCTTCTTCTAATTCTACGAAAATTCCAAAGTTTGTAAAGTTTCTAACGATACCTGTATGTTTAGAACCTACTGGGTATTTAGCAGTGATATCAGTCCAAGGATCTTGAGACAATTGTTTGATACCTAATGACATTTTACGGTCATCTCTATCTAAAGTTAAGATAACAGCTTCAACAACATCACCTACTTTTACGAAATCTTGAGCAGAACGTAAATGAGTAGACCAAGACATTTCAGAAACGTGGATTAAACCTTCAACACCTTCAGCAACTTCGATAAATGCACCGTAATCAGCGATTACAACTACTTTACCTTTTACTTTATCACCAATTTTTAAGTTAGCATCTAAAGCGTCCCATGGGTGAGCGTTTAATTGTTTCAATCCTAATTGTATTCTTGT
Source organism: Flavobacterium pasteuri (assembly GCF_048286615.1). Lineage (NCBI taxonomy): Bacteria > Pseudomonadati > Bacteroidota > Flavobacteriia > Flavobacteriales > Flavobacteriaceae > Flavobacterium > Flavobacterium pasteuri. The sequence continues at coordinate 198,260 of NZ_JBLVPN010000006.1, forward strand.
TTTTTCGTCATCGAAATCAAGGATTACAACGTTTAATTTTTGATCTAATTCAAGAACTTCAGATGGGTGGTTGATTCTAGACCAAGAAAGGTCAGTAATGTGAATCAATCCATCAACACCACCTAAGTCAATAAAGACACCATAAGAAGTAATGTTTTTAACAACACCTTCTAATACTTGTCCTTTTTGTAATTGACCGATAATTTCTTTTTTCTGGATTTCAATATCCGCTTCAATAAGCGCTTTATGAGAAACAACAACATTTTTGAATTCGTGGTTGATTTTTACCACTTTGAATTCCATCATTTTGTTTACATATACATCGTAGTCTCTAATTGGTTTAACATCAATTTGAGATCCTGGTAAGAAAGCTTCAATTCCGAAAACGTCAACGATCATACCACCTTTAGTTCTGCATTTTACAAAACCATTAACGATTTCTCCTGTTTCGTTAGCCGAAATAACTCTATCCCATGATTTGATAGTACGTGCTTTTCTGTGAGATAACACTAATTGACCAGTTTTATCCTCACGGATGTCAATTAATACTTCAACAGTATCACCTACTTTTAATGCTGGGTTGTAACGGAATTCGTTCAATGAAATAACACCTTCCGATTTTGCGTTGATATCAACGATAACGTCTCTATCTGTAATTCTAACAACTACACCATCTACAACTTCTTCTTGATCAGTAGCGATAAATGTTTTTGAAACTAGTTCTTCGAATTCTAATAAGTTTTTCTCATCAACAGCATCAATACCTTCTTCGAAATTGTGCCAGTTAAAATTTGCTAAAAACTCTTCTTGTGATTTTACTTGTTCAGACATGCTGATTAAAAATTTGTATTCTGTATTCTCTCGAGTTTCTTAATGTGCTAGAAAACAACAGAAGTTGTTTGTATAATTAGTTGAACCCTAAAGGAAACTCTTATTCACCAAAAGGACTGCAAAAGTAACACATTTATCTTAAACTGCAAAATTTTACAGACAAGATAATCGATTGAGAATCAGGAGCGAATTAATTGGCTTTTTTGCAGGCAAAGTTCCCGCTCTCGCCTTTATCTCTCCTCTCGTCCCAAAAGACGAGATGCGAGGATATCAGCTCCATCGGGGCTAGATAGGTTTTAACTTGATTTTTCAGCATAAAAAAACCCGATATCGTATAAAAATATCGGGTTCTATATTATTTCAATCCTGTTTTAGTGACTTACATTTTCAACATCCATGGGATTGTGTTTGTGCTTAAACAAAACTGCAAATGCAACGGCAATTATCAATGCGTAAATTGCAAAAGCCACCCAAATTGTATGCCAGTCTTTCATAAAAATTACTTTACTAAACAATCCATCGGCAGTAATTGAATTCCCTTGACCGGTAACAAATTCCAACATTTTTGGATTAGTCGTTTCTGTTTCCAAGAAACCAGCCAAATCAGTAGTATTATTAAATGATTTTGTAAAATATTTATCAATAGCCCAACCAGAAGTAAAACTTCCTAAAACTGCTCCAAAACCATTGGTCATCATCATAAACAATCCTTGCGCTGAGGAACGATTTTTTGAATCTGTATTGGTTTCAACAAATAATGATCCTGAGATATTAAAGAAATCAAATGCCATTCCGTACACTACGCAAGACATAATAATCATCCACAATCCGCTTGTTGGATTTCCGTAAGCAAACAATCCAAAACGCAGCACCCAAGCCAACATACTGATTAGCATCACTTGTTTGATACCAAAACGTCTCAGAAAAAAAGGAATTGCAAGAATAAATAAAGTCTCCGATATTTGAGAAATGGACATAATAATCGTTGAATATTCCACTACGAATGAATCCGCATATTTTGGAAAATGCTTGAACTCATCTAAAAAAACATCTCCGTACGCATTTGTCAATTGCAGCGCCCCTCCTAAAAACATTGAGAAAACAAAAAACAAAGCCATCTTATAATCAGCAAATAATTTAAACGATTCTAACCCTAATGTTTCCATGATAGAAGCATTTTCTTTAGACAAACGTTGCGGTTTACACTTTGGTAAAGTGAAGGAATAAATCCCTAGAAATACGGCCGCCAAACCTGCAATATAAAACTGATATTCTGTTGATTTGTTTCCCGTTAAATTAGTAATCCACATCGCAACAATAAAACCTATTGTACCCCAAACCCGAATGGGTGGAAAATTTTTAATAATATCTTTATTGTTTAATTTGAGTGCATTATATGATATAGAGTTGCTCAAAGCAATCGTTGGCATATAAAAACACATCGCCAAAAGCATAATATAAATAAAAGAATTTGGAGTGGTAACTTGAGGGATATAGAATAAAACCGCAGCATATAGAATATGTAACGTTCCATATAATTTTTCAGCATTTATCCATCTGTCAGCTATTATTCCTGTTAGTGTTGGCATAAATAAAGAAGCAATTCCCATAGTTCCGAAAACCAACCCAAATTGAGTTCCTTCCCAGTTTTTTGTGCCAAACCAGTAATTTGCAATGGTAATCAACCAAGCTCCCCAAACAAAAAACTGAAGAAAGCTCATTATTACCAATCTATTTTTAATTCCCATGAGATGAATTGTTTTTTATTTTTAAAAATTAACAAGGCGTAAATCTACTATTAAAAATGAGATCTGCAAATAATTATATTGTTTTAGTAATTTCATTCACCAATTCCAATACCAGCTCGAATTGTTCCTCACGATTCAAATGCGAATTATCAATTTCTATAGCATCTTCCGCCATAACCAAAGGGGAATCCTTACGGTGCGTATCAATGTAATCGCGTTCTTCTACATTTGCCAAAACTTCATCAAATGTCACAGTATCACCTTTTTTTACCAGTTCGTCGTAACGTCTATGTGCTCTGGTAGTTGCGCTTGCTGTCATGAAAATTTTAAGCTCTGCATCCGGAAAAACTACAGTACCAATATCTCTTCCGTCCATTACTATTGCTTTGTCTTTTCCCATTTCTTTTTGCTGTTCGACTAATTTGGCACGAACTTCAGAAACTTCAGCTACTTTACTCACAAAACTAGAAACTTCAATCGTTCTGATTTCGATTTCAACATTTACTTCATTCAAATACATTTCTGCAAAACCTAAATCAGCATTGAATTTGAATTGCAATTTTATATTTGGCAAACTGTTAATTAATGTTTGTTTATCAAAAGAATCCGCATTTATATAACCGTTTTGCATCGCAAATAAAGCTACGGCACGGTACATTGCCCCTGTATCAACGTAAATATATCCTAAATGATTCGCAAGTTGTTTGGCCAACGTGCTTTTTCCTGTCGATGAAAATCCGTCAATTGCGATGGTAATTTTTTTCAAAATATTATATTTAAATTTTAATAATTAATCAAACTGTCCTTCCATAATTTTCAAAGGAGAAAATTATTCTTGAAAGTTAATGGTTAACCCAAAAAGGCTTGTATTTCCTGCCAATGTGTATCTGGAATACGAATAATTAAATTTCAACTTATTCAATTTAAGTCCGAAACCTAATGAAACTCCCGAAAAATTACGTTGTTCCTGAAGTCGTAATTCCTCTGCTCTTCGAAAGTTATATCCCACACGCAAATTAAATGCTTTTTTTGGAAAAAGCTCTACTCCTACAATTACATGTCGCAACGCATTATTTACAAATGAAATTTTTTCTTCAGTCTCCGTTCCGTCAAATGATGATTCTGCCCTAACCGGATTTGAAAAAGCTATATTCCATTGCTGCAAATTTTCCAAAGTAAGATGCCAACGAATAGGCACATTTTCTAATTCTTGCGAAACACCAGCAATTATTTCGAGTGGCAGTTTTTCATTTGTACCATTATAAGTAGAAAATTGAGTCCCAATATTTCGAATGGCCAAACCCCAATTCACATCATTTTTTTCATCGATAAAAAGCGCTCCAATATCAATTGCTCCTCCAAAAGAATTATAACTTTCTAAAGTCGAAGATATCAATTTGGCACTGGCTCCAATATGAATGTCGGTATACGGAATATTGTACGCATACCCAAAAGAAAGGGCTATTTCGCTTCCGGTAAATTCTGATGTTGGCTGACCATTCTCGTCATAGCCTTCAAAATTACCATAATTCACATAATTCACTCCAGCCTGAAAAGTTTGCAAATGTCGATCGTAAGTGTAGGCATAAGAAGCAGTTCCGTAAGTTACTTCCTTGAAATAACTTCCATAATTTAAAGCCAAACGATTGTCCATTTCAGCATTTATGGTTGCTGGATTAAAATGGGCCTGATTGACGTCATCATCATAAATAGTGATTACTTTTCCGCCCAACGCTGCTTGTCTTGGTGAAGTGACCAAGTTCAAAAACTGATAGGTATACTTACCTCCTATTTGACTGTAAGACACAGTACAAATAATAAGGAAATAGTATAGTAGAAGTTTTTTTAACATGCTTTAAATTGCAGTTTGTGTAAAATAAAAACGCAACTGCGAAGATAAAATTATAAATACAATAAATGGCAACTTTAAAACTCGTAATTACAAATAAAAATTCCAAAATCTAAGTACTGAAAATCAGCATTTAGAATTTGGAATTTTAAAATTAAAAATTAATTTTTATTATAAATCCTTGGCGTTCTTCACCTTCTGATCGGTTAATGCATATTTCAATACTTCGCTCATTTCCTTCACATAATGAAAAGAAAGTCCTTCCAGATATTCTGGTTTTATTTCATCAATATCACTTTTGTTTTCATGACAAAGAATAATTTCTTTGATATTCGCTCTTTTTGCCGCCAAAATCTTTTCTTTGATTCCGCCTACTGGCAACACTTTTCCACGCAAGGTGATTTCTCCTGTCATTGCCAAATTTTTCTTCACTCGTTTTTGTGTAAACAATGAAACTAATGATGTTAACATCGCAATTCCGGCACTTGGACCGTCTTTTGGAGTAGCTCCTTCTGGAACGTGTAAGTGAATATTATATTTAGAAAGAATCTCTGAATCCAATCCTAAAAATTTTGCATTCGCTTTAATATATTCCAAAGCAATTGTTGCAGATTCTTTCATGACCGTACCTAAGTTTCCGGTAATAGTCATGGTTCCTTTTCCTGGAGAAAGTAACGATTCAATAAAAAGAATATCACCACCAACAGAAGTCCAAGCTAAACCAGTTACCACTCCGGCAACATCATTATTCTCGTATTTGTCTCTTTCTAATCTTGGAACACCCAGTGTTTTTATGATATCTTCGTCAGTAACTTTTTTGTTATACTCTTCTTCCATCGCTACAGATTTTGCTGCGTTACGGATTACTTGAGCAATTTTAGCCTCTAAACCACGAACTCCAGATTCACGCGTATATCCTTCAACAATTTTTTCTAATTGTTTTTTTCCAATGGTTAAATCTTTAGTAGTCAAACCGTGTTCTTTCAATTGTCTTGGAAACAAATGCTGACGCGCAATTTCTACCTTTTCTTCAATCGTATAGCCTGACATTTTGATGATTTCCATTCTGTCTTTCAACGCAGGTTGAATCGCTGCCATATTATTAGAAGTTGCAATAAACATCACTTTAGACAAATCATATCCCATTTCAAGGAAATTATCATAAAAAGAATTGTTTTGCTCCGGATCTAAAACTTCTAATAATGCCGAAGATGGATCTCCTTGATTGCTATTTGATAGTTTATCGATTTCATCCAAAACAAAAACTGGATTTGAAGTTCCTGCTTTTTTCAAACTTTGAATGATTCGTCCCGGCATGGCACCAATATACGTTTTTCTATGTCCACGAATCTCCGCTTCATCGCGCAAACCACCAAGGGAAATTCTAACATATTTTCTACCCAATGCTTCTGCAATGGAACGTCCAATCGAAGTTTTACCAACTCCCGGAGGTCCTGTCAAACAAATAATTGGAGATTTCATATCATTTCGCAATTTTAAAACTGCCAAATGTTCTATCATTCTTTTCTTAACATCTTCAAGACCAAAATGATCTCTGTCCAATATTTTTTGTGCTCGTTTTAAATCAAAATTATCTTTTGAATATTCGTTCCAAGGCAATTCTAAAAACAACTCTAAATAGTTTCTTTGAATTCCAAAATCTGGCGCTTGCGGATTCATGCGACGCATTTTAGACAATTCTTTTTCAAAATGTTTTTTGGTTTTCTCGTCCCATTTCTTGTTCAAAGACTTTTGCAACATTTCATCCATTTCCTCTTCCTGAGAAACGCCACCCAATTCTTCTTGAATGGTTTTCATTTGTTGGTGCAAGAAATATTCACGTTGTTGTTGGTCTAAATCGAAACGAACTTTCGATTGAATATCATTTTTCAATTCGAGTTTTTGCAACTCAATATTCATATAACGAAGCGTCTCTAAAGCTCTTCCTTTTAATTCATTAATTGCTAATAAATCTTGTTTTTCTTTAACAGAAAGATTCATGTTAGAAGTAACAAAATTGATCAAGAAAGATTGGCTCTCAATATTTTTGATGGCAAAAGTTGCTTCGCTGGGAATATTTGGACTTTCTTTAATAATCTGAATGGCTAGTTCTTTGATAGAATCTAGAATTGCTACAAATTCAGTATCATTTTTCTTAGGTCTTTTCTCAGGAACTTCTTTAATTTTAGCTGTCAAGTAAGGTGATTCCTCAACGATGTCATCAATTTCGAAACGCTTTTTACCTTGAAGAATTACGGTGATATTTCCATCGGGCATCTTTAACACTCGTAAAATACGGGCAACAGTTCCTATTTTATGAATATCATCTTTAGTTGGATCTTCATCTTCTTCATTGATTTGAGCAACGACTCCAATCGTTTTTCCAGCGGCATTGGCATCATTAATCAGTTTAATAGATTTATCACGACCAGCAGTAATTGGTATTACAACCCCAGGAAATAAAACCATATTTCGCAAAGGTAAAATAGCCAATAATTCCGGTAAAGCCTCATTATTCATTTCCTCCTCGTCTTCAGGAGTCAAAAGCGGAATTAAATCTGCTTCTGAATCAAATTCCTGAAGTGACAGATTGTCAATAGTAAGTATTTTATGATTTGACATATATTATTTAAGTCTTTTTGTCATTAAAAATTTAATTATTTAAGCAAATATAAGCTTTCAAAGTAGTCTTTTTATATAAAATCTATCTTTAATCCTCATTATTTGCATAACGGTAAAAGAGTCAATCTCTGTGCCAAAATATAATCTTTTTATCCTATTTTCCATTAGAAAGGGATATTTTAGACACAACAAACTACAACCAAACAAAACAATTTAGAACATGTCAAAAGAAAAAATGTAATTTAGTTTTATAAAACTGTAACAAAGGTAAAAAGACCAAGTCCTTATAATAAACTAATATCAGCTGTTTGAGTTTAACCAACTATAATATCGAAGAATTAATCTTGCTTTGCAGGCAAAAAAATCAAAAAGCACAGTGCGAAGTTTACAATCGCTATGCAAAAGCGATGTATAATGTGTCGTTTAGGATTGTCAAAGATGTCCATTTTGCTGAAGATGTAATGCAGGAAGGTTTTTTAAAGGCATTCATTAAGATAAACGACTACAAACAGGAAGTTTCTTTTGGTGCTTGGTTAAAAAGAATTATCGTGAACTGTAGTATTGATTTTTACAAAAAAAACAATCAATTCAAACCAGAAGATTTTGATACCACGCTTTATAAAATTGAAGAAAATGAATCCGCTCTAACTGAAAGTATAAACTTCAATGAATTAAAAGTAAAACAAATTTTAGAGGTCATGAACTCTCTGAAATATAATTACAGAATGGTTTTAACTTTATTTTTTATTGAAGGATATGATCAAGAAGAAATCAGCGAAATCCTAAATATCAGTTATGCCAATTGCAGAACTACATTGAGCAGAGCCAAAGATTGTTTAAGAAAAAAATTAGAGGAAATATGAAAAAGGAAAATAAAAAACTAGACAAATTATTTGACAAATTTGAAAATCATTGGGACATCGAGACTCTTGAAAACAATCATGAGGAACGATTTGTACAAAAATTAAAATCTAAGAAATCGAATTGGAAACGTTTCCTTTCTATTGGAATCGCTGCTTCTACCGCAGTTATGTTGGGACTTTCAATCTTCAATACTACTCCTAAAAAAACAGAAGAATTGCGATTTGCATCAAAAGAAACCAAACAAACAGATTCTATTTTTACGGTTCTAATTGAAAATGAATTAGAAAAAATAAGAGAGAAAAAATCACCAGAAAACGAAAAAATAATTTCCGATGCGCTCAAGCAAATGAGAACATTAGATAGTGATTACGAAAAAATAATTAAGGAATTAGAGACTAATGGAGAAAGTAAGCAAATTATTAATGCGATGATCAGCAATCTTCAAACGCGAATTTCTTTTTTACAAAATGTACTGTTTCACATTGAAAAAAATGAAAAATTAAAAAATATTTCTGATGAAAAAACAATTTAAACTACTCCTCTTATTGGCTTTAATTCCTTTTTTAGGATTTTCAAAAGATCCGGATTACATCCATACCAAACAAAAAAATATTAAAAAAGCCTATTTCGTAAATTCGGATGCAGGTCTTTATATAGATAACTCATACGGTAATATTTCAGTAACAACTTGGGACGAAGATAAAACCGAATTGGATATTGTTATAAAAGTGAGCGGTGACAACGAAAACTGGGTGAACCAACGCATCAATGATATTGATGTTGATATAATAGCACTCAAAGGAATGATTACTGCAAAAACCATTTTAGGAAACTCTAGTTATAAGAGTAATGGTAAAAACAATAGTTTTCAAATTAATTATATGTTGAGAATTCCTAAAAACGGAAATGTAAAACTCCACAATAGATACGGAAATATCACCACATCAAACTTGTTTTCTGAGGCTGAAATTAAGTGTAAATACGGTAAAATAGCTTTAGGCCGATTATCCGGAAGCTCCAGTAACATACAAGCCGAATATTGCTCTAACTCGACTATTTCATTTTTAAAGAATGCAATCATTACGGCAAAGTATTCGAATTTAAAAATTGGAGAAGTCACAAAACTAGATTTGGCTTCTGATTATACAGATGTAGATATTCAAGAAAGTGATGTCGTTAAATACATCAGTAAATACGGAAATATTAAAATTCAGAATGTAAAATCATTAGATGCAACCGGAAACTATTTAACACTTAAAGTTGGTGAATTATCTAATACTTTAAAACTATCCACAAAATACAGCAATGTAACTATTGGAACTATTAGTGCAAAAGCCAATAATATAACTATTGCAGCGGGTTACACTGGATTAAACATTGGATTTGATACTAATTATGCTTTTGATTTTAATGTGACTGTAAAATATGCTAATTTTAAATATGACAATGAACTGGAGATAAATTCTAAAGAAGACTCAAATAACTTGAAAAAACACAGTGGTTTCTACAAGAAAAAAGGAGTCAACAACATCACTATAATTTCAGATTACGGAAATGTAATGCTAGTAAAAAAACAATAACCTTAAAGCTTTATTTATGAAAAATTCAATCAAATTATTTATTAGTTGTTCACTATTACTAACAACTATATCTAATGGTCAATGGTCATCCAATCAAAAAATAAAAGGAAATGGCAAAGTAATTTCTGAAAAAAGAACAACAGCTTCTTATGATGAAATCGCAATAACAGGTTTTTTTGATGTCGAATTAGTTTCGGGAAAAGAAGGAAACATTACTATTAAAGGAGAAGAAAATTTGTTGCCTTACATCAAAGTTGAAGTTGTCGATAAAGTATTAAAAATTTCTACTGAAAAGAATAAATATATCAGCACCAGCAAAGGAAGTGAAATTGTAATAGTTGTCCCTTTCGAAAGTATTGATCAAGTTTCTTTGACTGGTTCAGGCGATGTAATAACTAAAAATAGTATTAAATCGACATCATTTTCAGCTAAATTAATTGGCTCCGGCGACATGAATTTAAATGTTGAATCAAATGACTTTGATGTTAACTTGAGTGGTTCAGGAGATATGGTTTTAACTGGAAAAACTGAAAATTTCAACAGTAATTTAAATGGTTCTGGTGATATTGATGCCGGTGATTTGAAAGCTAAAAATGCAAAAATTACGGTTTCTGGTTCAGGAGACAGTAAAGTTTTTTGCAGCGAAAGCCTTCACGCCAGAGTTTCTGGTTCCGGAGATATTGAATACATTGGTGACCCCAAGAAAAAAGACACAAAAGTAAATGGCTCAGGAGCAATTTCGAAAGCTTAATTTTCAAAAAGTAAATTAGATCAAAAGGTGTTTTATTAATTTAAAACGCCTTTTTTTGGAACTCTCTTTAGCAATAAAACACCCACTACAAAGAATACACCAAGAAATACAATTGCTAACCTTGGACTTCCTGTGATTTGATCAATAATTCCATAAATACACATTCCTATAACAATTCCGATTTTTTCAGCAACATCGAAAAAACTAAAAAACGAAGCCGTATCATCCGTTTCAGGTAATAATTTAGAATACGTTGAGCGTGATAATGCTTGAATTCCTCCCATTACAAGTCCTGCAATTCCTGCCATAACATAAAAATGTATTGGTAAGGTAATAAAAAATGCAATTGCACAAAATGCTGCCCAAATACAGTTTATCACAATTAAAGTTGGAATATTTCCGAATTTTTCTGAGGCTCTTGAAGTTATAACTGCACCCAGAACAGCAACTAATTGTATTATCAAAATACAAATAATTAAACCCGTTGTACTCTCCGCTTTAGATGACCAAGCAATTTCTTGTGCTCCAAAATATGTGGCAACAAGCATCACGGTTTGTACGGCCATACTATACACAAAAAAACTTCCTAAATACCTTCTTAATGCAATGTTTTCTTTCAATAAAAACCAAACTTTTTTTAACTCTTTAAAACCATTAAATATAACATGGTGTGTTACTTTACGATTGGCATTTTTATTTCCTTTTGGCAAATAATAATACGTGTACTGACTGAATAAGATCCACCAAACTCCAACCATAAGAAATGAATATCGCATGGCTTTCATGGCTGCTTCACCATCTGTTCCAGTAATTCCAAAGAGTTTTGGTTTCATGATCATCGCCAAATTGATAATCAATAAAATAACACTTCCAATGTATCCAAATGAATATCCTTTGGCGCTAATTTTATCTTGTTGCTCTACATAAGCAATGTCTGGTAAATAGGAATTATAAAAAACTAAACTTCCCCAATATCCAATCAAACCAAAAAAATAAAATGCTAATCCGATGTATATATTTTCAAGATTAAACCAATACAATCCCATACAAGACAAGGCTCCCAGGTAGCAAAAGAATTTCATAAATGATTTTTTATCCCCCACATAATCTGCAATACCAGACAATAAAGGCGAAATAAAAGCCACCAATAAAAATGCAAAAGCGGTAACAAAACTAATTAAAGCTGAATTTTTTAGATGCAAACCAAAAACATCAATGTAATGATCTCGTTCAGAAAACAAAGCTTCATAAAATATTGGAAATACTGCAGATGCAATGGTAAGTGTATAAACTGAATTTGCCCAATCATAAAAAGCCCAAGCATTTAATAATTTTTTACTTCCTTTTTTTAAATCTGCCATATTTATTTTTTTAGAATACTAATTTATTTATTTTTTACTAAGAACGATATAAAAAGTAAATAATTTATACATTAATAAATCATTAATGAATTAACGGCGTATAATGATTATTACTCATATTCAAAAAAAAAAACAGGCTAACCATTTTAAGGCCAGCCTGCTTAGATATTTTATAATAATTAAGTTATTATTTGTAAATAATACCAACTTTAGTCGCTAAAGCTTTAGCTTCAGGAATTAATGCTTTTAGATTTGCAATTCTGGTAGCATCAGATGGGTGCGTACTCATAAATTCTGGTGGTGCTTGACCTGAAGATTTTGCAGCCATTCTAGACCAGAAAGTAATAGATTCCTCCGGATTATAACCTGCAATTGCCATTAAAGTCAAACCAATTTTATCTGCTTCAGTCTCGTGATTTCTACTAAAAGGAAGCATTACACCAAACTGAGATCCTAAACCATATGCTTGACCCCATATTTGTTGTGTTTGTTCACTTTTACCTCCAGTCGCAACTGCAACACCTACCGCTCCTAATTGTTGCAATTGAGAAGCACTCATACGTTGAGCACCATGATTAGCTAATGCGTGAGATACTTCGTGTCCCATTACGGTAGCTAAACCAGAATCATTCAATGTTACTGGCAAAATCCCTGAATAAACAACAATTTTCCCTCCCGGCATACACCAAGCATTCACTTCTTTATTGTCAATTAATTTGTATTCCCAACGGTAATCAGCCAAATATTGTGATTGACCTAAATAGGTTAAATATTTTTCTGCTGCCGCTTTAATTCGCATCCCAACTGCTTCCACTTTTCTAGCCTCTGCAGTTCCTGTAATCACTTTATTCTCCTTTAAAAAAGTACCATATTGTTGAAAAGATGTTGGAAACAACTCACTATTAGAAACAAAATTTAGACTTTTTTTCCCTGTAATTGGATTAGTGGCACAAGAATAAACCAATCCTGCTGCAAAAATCCCTATTAGTAAATGCTTTTTCATAATTTTAGAATTAAATATTAAACAAAAATACAATAATTATGATCATTTTAATTTACATAATTAAATATAAAAGTATCAACTTTTTTTGTTAATCTCCAGTAATTTGAAATGCCGTAAACCCTTTATCAACAATTAAGTATCCCTCTTTTTCTAAAGTAATTTTATCAAATGATACTTCTACATTATCAATTTCGATCATTTTAACTTTAAATGGTAATCCGATAAGATTTATTTTATATTTCGAATAATTCGTATCGTATTTTCCCTCTTTATGCAACTGAATAATCAATTCTTTCTCTTTACCGGTTGTTTGAAATGATAAGAAGCTGTATCTCCCTTTTTTGTAATCATATCCATCTTGCGCATCTTCATAAACTACTGATTTTTCTTTTCCTTCTTTGTAGTAAATATCTAATGTTAACTCATCAAATTCTAACTCTCCAACATATTGTTGAACAGGATATTTAGGGATGATTGCACCTGCTTTCACAAAAATTGGAATCTGATCAAATTTAGTGTCGACCCAAATTTCTTTTCCTCCTTTAACTTCTTCGTTGGTCCAATAATTATACCAGTGACCGCGAGGAATATACATCCTTCTTCCTAAGGCATTTGGCTCTAAAATTGGACATACTAATATTTGATTTCCAAAAACAAATTCGTCATTTCTGTAATGCGTTTGAATATCATCTTGGTCATAATATACCAATGGTTTCAGCATAGGAATTCCTTCCTCAATATATTGCCAAAACATAGTATATAAATACGGTAATAATTGATATCTCAAATTGACAAATTTTCTGGTGATATCAATAACTTCTTCATCAAAAGCCCAAGGCTCCTGGTCTCCGTGATCTCCTGAAGAGTGTGTTCTGCAAAAAGGATGGAAAACACCTAATTGAATCCAACGAGCATATAATTCCCCCGAAGGTTGTTCTGCAAATCCACCAATATCAGAGCCTGTGAACCCCATACCAGAAATTGACATGCGTTGTACTTGAATATTTGCAATCCATAAATGCTCCCAAGTGGCAACATTATCTCCTGTCCAAGAAGACGTATAACGTTGTGCTCCAGCGTATGCTGATCTTGTTATTACAAAAGGTCTTTTTGGATACGCAAATCGTTTTACACCATGATAGGTTGCTCTGGCCATTTGGGTACCGTAAATATTGTGTGCTTTTCTATGACTGCATGGATTTCCATCATAATCGTGACGTACATCCATAGGAAACGTTTTATTAGGAACCTCCATTACCGCGGGTTCATTCATATCGTTCCACACTCCTTTTACTCCAATATCTGAAATTAATTCTTTGAATAATCCCGCCCACCATTCTCTTACTGCAGGATTTGTATAATCTGGAAAATTACATTCTCCAGGCCAAACTTTCCCCTTCATGTAAGGACCATCAGCTCTTTTGCAGAAATAATCTTTTTCTAAAGCTTCTTTATATATAGCGTATTCTTTGTCAATTTTTATTCCCGGATCAATAATTACAACTGTTTTGAAACCATCTTCGGCTAATTCAGCCACCATTCTTTTGGGATCGGGAAAATATTCTTTGTTCCAAGTGAAACATCGAAAACCTTCCATATAATCAATATCTAAATATAGCGCATCACATGGAATTTTCAATTCCCTGAATTTAGCTGCCACTTCTTTTAAATTACTTTCAGGATAATAGCTCCATTTACATTGGTGGTATCCAAGTGCCCAAAGTGGCGGTAATTCAGGTTTTCCAGTCAAATCAGTATATGTGGTAACCACATCTTGCATTTGTGGTCCGTAAATGAAATAATAATTCATCTCACCACCCTCAGCCCAATAACTGGTTACGTTTCTTCTTTCGTGACAAAAATCAAAATAGGTTCTAAACGTATTATCAAAGAAAATACCGTAAGATTGCTTGTTTTGTAATCCAATATAAAACGGAACTACTTTGTATAACGGCTCTTGATCTTTTTGAAAAGCATATTGATCTGTAGCAAAATTTTCCAGTCTCTTCCCTTTCAAATTCATTTGGGTTGCTTTATCGCCAAGTCCGTAAAAGCATTCCCCATCTTTTGAAGCTTTACTCATTTTTACGATATTACCACCGTATTCATAGCTTTCTTCCCAATGGAAACCCAATTCATCTTCTAAAATAATAGTGTCTTCTAAATCAAAAATAGATAACCTCATATCTATTTTTTGAATTCTACATTTTACTTTACTGGTTTTTATCTGATAATAATCTTCCACTTCAGAAACCTCAAGAAAATTATATCCATGAGAATGACTTTTATCAACTGCGTAAGAAAAATCGCTACTAAAATACCCTTTTGTGGTAAATCTAAACCGGATTAAACTATCTCTTAATACCGTTACTTTTAGTATGACACTATTATCGGTATGAAAACTTATAGAATCAACTTCATGCTCAAAAGAAACTATTTTTGTGGGATATAGATCCCCTTTATATTCTAATTCTGTATTTGTAATCATTTTCTATAGTATTAATTTTAATCTTTTTCTAAAGCTAAAACTTACAAAATCACTTTGTAAACAGCTATATATGAGGGAATATTAGCGAAAACGTTATAGTGTGATTCAATGTAACAATCAACAATATACAATAATGGTTTTCATTATAAATGAAAACCATTAGCTATGCTTATCCGCAAAAAAACAATTTTGTACTTATGAAATTTTAAAAACAGTAACACTTAATGGAGGCAATAGCAACTCAACTGAATAATCTCTTCCATCATAAGGCATAGCCTCAATTGCTGTTTTTTTAGTGTTAGAAACTCCGCTTCCACCATAATTTGAAGCATCGCTATTAAAAATTTCTGTCAATTTTCCTTTTTTAGGTAAACCAATTCGATAATTAGGACGCACTACTTGAGTGAAATTACAAACTACAATTACATCGTTTTTTGGGTCATTACCTTTACGAATAAAAGACATTACTGCATTTTGATGATCGGAATAATTAATCCATTCAAAACCTTCAGGACTGAATTGTTTTTCGTGCAAAGCAGGCTGTGTCTTATATAATTTATTCAAATCTGTTATCAATATTTTTACTCCTTCATGATATGGATATTGCAACAAATGCCAATCTAAACTTCCTTCAAAATTCCACTCGCTACTTTGTCCAAATTCACTTCCCATAAACAACAATTTAGTTCCGGGATGCATAAACATATAGCCGTATAGTAATCTTAAATTCGCAAATTTTTGCCATTCATCGCCTGGCATCCTTCCTGCAATTGATTTTTTTCCATAAACCACTTCGTCATGCGAAAGCGGCAACATGAAATTTTCTGAAAAGGTGTACGTCATTGAAAAAGTCAAATCATTTTGATGGTATTTTCTATACACAGTATCTTTTTGAAAATATTCTAAAGTATCGTGCATCCAACCCATCATCCATTTCATACCAAAGCCTAAACCACCAACCGATGTAGGTCTGGAAACCATAGGAAAAGAAGTACTTTCCTCTGCTATAGTTTGAACTCCTTCATAATTTAAATAAACGGCTTCATTAAATTCCTTTAAGAAACTAATCGTATCCAAATTTTCTCTTCCTCCGTAAATGTTAGGTTCCCATTCGCCATCATTTCTGGAATAATCCAAATATAACATCGAGGCAACAGCATCAACACGCAAAGCATCTGCATGATAATAGTGTAACCAAAATAAAGCATTGCTTATTAAGAACGAACGAACTTCATTTCGTCCATAATTAAAAACCAAACTTTTCCAATCAGGATGATAGCCTTTTCTGCGATCTGGATGTTCAAAAAGATTAGACCCGTCAAAAAAGCCTAAACCATGTGCGTCATCTGGAAAATGAGAGGGTACCCAGTCGAGAATTACACCAATTCCGGCTTCATGTAATCTATCTACTAAATGCATGAATTCTTGCGGATTCCCAAAACGGGAAGTTGGCGCAAAATATCCCACTAATTGATATCCCCAAGAAGGATCATACGGATATTCCATTACAGGCATAAACTCTACGTGAGTAAAGCCTGTTTCTTTTACATAGTTAACTAAATCTTCAGCAAATTCTAGATAGGTCAAAAAACGATTTTCTTCTGCATGGCGTTTCCAAGAGCCTAAATGTACTTCATAAACAGAATAAGGTTTGTCTAAACCATTATGATTTTGACGCGTTTGCATCCAGTTTTTGTCATTCCATTTATAATCTAAGTCCCAAACTACAGAAGCTGTATGTGGAGGTTTTTCACAGTAAAAAGCAAAAGGGTCTGCTTTCTCAGTTACTATACCACCATTATTAGATTCTATTTTATATTTATACGTTGTGCCTTTTTTGACATTTGGAATAAAACCTTCCCAAATACCGGATGAATCCCAACGAACTTCTAAAAGATGTTCGCCTTGTGTCCAAAAGTTGAAATCCCCAACCACAGATACAGAATGAGCCGTAGGAGCCCAAACGGCAAAATAAACGCCATCTACTCCATCAACCGTAATAAGATGGGCACCTAATTTTTCGTATAGTCGGAAATGTTTCCCTGATTTGAATAAATCGATATCAAAATCGGTAAAAAGGGAATGCGAGATAACTTTACTCATATAATATTTGTGTAATTCTATTTTTTATAAAAAAAAACAGAATATTATTTTAAGAAAAAACAGTTGATAAATTTATTTTATGATGTAATTGTCCGGTATAACAGCTCCTTTTTTAATAACAACAATCCCGTCTTTAATAGCGTATAATTCATTCGAAAAATCTTCTAAATGGCTGCCTCCTTTGATGTAAACATCATTCCCAATTCGACAGTTTTTATCCACGAGAGCATTGCTTATAAAACATCTTTCTCCAATCCCCACCAGTTGTCTCCCTGTTTTAACATCGTCATTCATATCATCAATATTCTGATAAAAATCATTCCCCATGACATAACAATTCTGAATAATGGTTCCCTCGCCTATTCTGGATCGGATCCCAATAACGGAGCGATTTATTTCTTTCGCATTCAAAATACAACCTTCTGAAATCAATGATTTATCAATCATTGTTTTTTGGAATTTAGAAGGTGGCAATAATCTTGGTCTAGTATAAATTTTATTGTCGTTATCGAATAAATTAAATTTAGGTAGATCTTCAGTCAGTCCAATATTCGCTTCAAAAAAAGAATCAATATTACCAATGTCTGTCCAATATCCTTCATATTGGTAACTCAATATCTTTTTGTGACCTACTGCCTGTGGAATAATTTCTTTACCAAAATCTTTAGTTTCTTTATTTGACATGATGTCTACCAACAGTTTTTTGTTGAAGATATAAATTCCCATTGAAGCCAAATAATGCTTGCCTTCACTTTTCATTTGGTCGCTCACATCCGATTCCCAATCTGGCAATAATTCCTTTGCAGGTTTTTCGATGAAGGATTCAATACAACTTTCGGAGTTTGTTTTTAATATTCCAAATTCAGGAGCATCTTTTGCATTTACTGGCAAAGTCGCAATAGAAATATCGGCTTCATTCTTAATGTGCTCCTCTAACATATCGTTGAAATCCATTTGATACAACTGATCTCCGGAAAGAATCAAAGCATAATCAAAATCATGGTTCAAGAAATGAGGCATACATTGTCTTACAGCATCAGCTGTTCCTTGAAACCAAGTTGGATTATCGGGAGTTTGTTCTGCTGCAAGAATATCAACAAAAGCATGGCTAAAAATACTAAAATTATACGTGTTTTTTATATGAGCATTTAAAGAAGCAGAGTTGAATTGCGTCAGTACAAACATTCTGTAAATATCTGAATTCATACAATTTGAAATCGGAATATCAACCAATCTATATTTACCTCCTATTGGTACTGCAGGTTTAGACCTTGTTTCTGTCAATGGATATAATCTGGATCCTTGTCCTCCACCTAAAATTATTGCAATAACATTTTTCTTTTTAGCTTTCATTTTTTGTTAATTATTAAATTGTACATTTCTATATATTCCTGACAAACCCTTTCCCAAGAATGATCAGTACTCATTCCTTTTTTTATAATTTTATTTAAGTGTTTTTTATCGTCGTATAAATTTACTGCCCTTTGAATCGAATAACAAACATCACCTACAGTTGCCTGGTCATGACAAATTCCATTTCCATCATCTCCAAAATCGACTACAGTATCTTTCAATCCCCCGGTCCTGCGAACTATAGGAATTGTTCCATAGCGCAACGAGTACATTTGGTTCAAACCACAAGGTTCCACTCTTGAAGGCATTAATAAAAAATCAGAACCTGCATAAATTAAGTGCGCTAATTCCTCATTATAACCAATAAACGTATTGTAATTCCCTTTGTAATCCGATAACAAGCCATTCAATTCATTCTCAATAGCTGTATTTCCTGAACCTAAAATTAAAATATTAATTTGTTGATAATTTTCAGATAAAGCTAACGCTGCAGCATGTGGTAATAAATCGCCTCCTTTTTCTTCTAATAACCTACCAATGAAACTAAAAAGTGGTTTTGTTGGGTCTAGATTAAAAAGGTTGCATAATTTTTCTTTATTTTCTTGTTTTCCTTTTTCGAAATTTTTAATCGAATAGTTTTTTTCTAACATCATGTCTTTAGCAGGATCCCAAACTTCGATATCAATTCCGTTTAAAATTCCTCTGGATTTATAACGCACCAGATTAAATAAATACTCTAATCCATTAGCTGAATAATTAATCTCATTCAAATAACTTGGTGATACTGTTGTTACACCCCAAGCACATTTTACGGCTACTGCTAATGAATTAATACAATTATCCCATTCTAAAACTTTAACATGAGCTAAATCAAATTCTGGTAAATAATACAATTTATCAAAACCAAATTGCCCTTGATACAAACCATTATGAATGGTAATCATGGAAGGGGTATTACGCAATTTTTCGTATTTATAACAATACAACATCATAAATGGAATTAAACCAGTATGATGGTCATGGCAATTGATTACATCAGGAACTTCATTTCTACCTATAATCCAATCCAAAGTTGCGATTTGAAAAGACAAAAAACGTTCTATATCATCTTGATATCCATAAACATCTTTTCTGTCAAATAATTCTTGGATTTCAACTAAATACAATTCAAATCCTAACTTATCTGTTTTTTCTTTGAGAATACTAAAAGGAAAATTAAAATTCCCCAATTTCACATGTCCCCAATGAACACATTCAAAATCATTTTCTTTTTTGAATTTTGTGTCATAACATGGCATCACTACTCTTACTTGATGTCCTGCGTTATTTTGATATTTTGGCAATGCACCTACAACATCAGCTAAACCTCCTACTTTAGCTATGGGGTAACATTCTGCACTGATATGAAATATTTCCATTTATGAAATTTTGGTGTTTTAGTTAATTATAACACTATTCGAATTATTTAATATTTCCGTCTTTTATGTTAATACCAATAAAAACTTTATAAAAAATACTACTTTTATGTTTTTCTAAATTTACTAAAAAAATTATAATATAATAACGCACTTGAAAATTTATTGAAATGACAAAAAAAACTTCTAATCATACCCAATCATTGAAAATTCCTAAAATTATCTTATTAACCAGTAAATTAATCTCTTTTATTTCTCCAAAACTAATTACATTATTTGCTGCTAAACTTTTTACAACTCCCATAAAACATAAAATTCCAAAAAGAGAATTAGAAATGGATCGAAATAGCATTCAAAAATTAATCCCAGTTCCTGCTATTAATAAAGAAGTTGTTTTGTACCAATATGGAAAAAGCAAAAAGAAAATTTTATTAGTTCACGGTTGGTCAGGACGCGGAACACAATTATTTAAAATAGCCGATGAACTGCTAAAAGCTGGATATTCAACCGTTAGTTTTGATGCTCCTGCCCATGGAAAATCTCCGGGAAAAGATACTATCATGGTCGATTTTATCGCTACAATTTTAGAAATAGATCGACAATTTGGGCCATTTGAAGCAGCTATTGGTCATTCATTAGGAGGAATGTCAGTTTTGAATGCGATAAAAAAAGGATTAAAAGTAAATCATGCTGTAGTTATTGGCAGTGGAGACATTGTAGAAGATATTATGGATGATTTTGTAGCAAAATTAGGACTCAAACCAACAGTGAGTACTCTTTTACGTTTGCATTTTGAAAAAAAATATGGAGAAAAAATGAATAGTTATTCTGCTTTTCTAGCCGCAAAGGAAACCACTATTCCAGTTTTAGTAATTCATGACAACAATGACCCTGAAGTTCCTGTAAAAGCAGGGATTCACATTCATGAATACTTAAAAAATGGGGAGTTATTATTAACCGATGGATTAGGGCATAGAAAAATTCTAGGCAATCCTAAAGTAATTGAAAGAACAGTTCAATTCATTCAAAATAAATAACTGTTTCACAGCATCGTAAAGAAATTAAACTCTTATCCGCAAGAAATATAAAATAAAGAATACTAATTTTTAATAAAATTAATAAATCATGAAATATCCTGTAGAAAAAACCGAACAAGAATGGAAAGAACAATTGGGAGAAGAACGTTATAGAATTCTTCGACAAAAAGGAACTGAATACCCACACACGGGAACTTATAACTTACATTACGAAAAAGGAACCTACTGCTGTGGTGCCTGTGGAGAACCTTTGTTCGAAAGTAATTCTAAATTTGATGCCCATTGCGGTTGGCCTTCATTTGACGAATCTATACCCGGAAAGGTAGAATACATTTCAGATGTTACCCACGGAATGAAACGTACTGAAATCCTTTGTGCTAATTGTGGAAGTCATTTAGGGCATGTATTTGATGACGGACCTACAAAAACCGGACAACGCTATTGTGTGAACTCCTTATCTGTTGATTTTAAAGAATAATGCTATGGATTTATTTGGAAATTCTAATGATTGGGCTAAAAATTTAAAACCTATCTTAACTAAATATAAAGGACGAAAGCATCCGCTGGAGTATCATAATTTATATCAACTTATGGTGATGGTCGTTTTATCAGCACAAGATTCCGATGCTAATATTAATAAAATTGCACCAGTCCTATTTGAAGCCTATCCTAATATGGAAAGTCTAGCTGTTTCTAATGTTGAAGCATTATTTCCATACATCGCTAAAGTCCGGAATTTTGGAACCAAAGCAAACTGGCTTTTAGAAATAGCGCTAACCATCCAAAAAGACGAAAATATCCCACTTACTATGGAAGGTTTGGTTGCATTAAAAGGCATTGGAAGAAAATCAGCTAATGTAATTCTACGCGAAGCAAAAATTCCCGCAGAAGGAATCATAGCTGATTTACATGTTATTAGGGTTGCACCAAGAATTGGATTAATCCCAGAAACCAAAGACGGGATTAAAGCCGAAAAACAACTCATGCACGTTTTACCAGGAGAAATCTGGGGTGAAATTGGAATGGCAATTTCATTTTTAGGAAGAGAAATTTGTCGGCCACAACCCAAATGTCTAGAATGTCCTATTAACTCCAATTGTGAGTATTATAAAAAATAAAAGGGTAAAAAGTGATTCACTCTTTACCCTTTTAAATATTTTCGAAATGTAATTTATTATAAAAAAGAAGCTTTAAGTTCTGGTTTTAAACGCTTTTTTGAGGCCTGTTCGTAAGCATAACCCAATCCTATTAATTCCCCTTCCGTATAAGGAGTCCCAAAAAATGATAAACCAACGGGTAGATCATAAACCATCCCATTAGGAACCGTAATATGCGGATAACCACTTGCCGCAGCAGGAGAAGTTAAAGAATATCCTCCCCAACGATCGCCGTAAATCATATCAATACTACAAGCAGGTCCCATTGTGATTCCACAAATAGCATCTAACTTATTATCCTCAAAAACAGCATTTAGAATACCTTTACTTCCTTCAAAACTTACATTTAAAGCATCTGTATATTTTTTATCATCCAATCCTTTTTTTGTATTTGAACTCTCTAGTGTTTCTTGTTTAAAATACGGCATTGCTTTATCTTCATTAGCAGCATTAAAATCAATGACCTCTTTCAGATTTTTTACTTTTGCATTGGCTGTAGCCAAATAGCTGTTCAATCCGTCTTTAAATTCATATTGCAAAACTTCAAATTCAGCTTGACCCAGAGCATTAATTTTCTCCAAATAGTCAATTCCGATAATAATAGCACCTTGTTTTTTTAGAAGATTAATGGCATCTGCTAAAAGTGCATTAATGTATTTATTATTTCCCTGTGGCTTTTTTTCAATACCAATACGTTTGCCTTTCAAAGCATTTATATCTAGAAACGTTGTATAATCTTTCTGCGCTTTTCCTTTACTTTCAAGAGTTACAGAATCATCTTCGTCAATCGCCGTTATTGCACCTAATAAAATGGCAGCATCAGTAACGGTTCTCGCCATTGGACCAGCTGTATCTTGTGTTTTTGAAATTGGAATAATTCCAGATCGACTAACCAAACCAACTGTTGGCTTAATCCCTACAATTCCGTTTACCGAAGCTGGACAAACAATAGAACCATCCGTTTCAGTTCCAACAGCAACAACACAAAGATTAGCTGACACTGCCGCTCCAGAACCCGCACTTGAACCACATGGATTATGATCTAAAATATATGGATTTTTAGTTTGACCGCCTCTGCTGCTCCATCCGGAACACGATTGGGTGGAACGAAAATTTGCCCATTCACTCAAATTGGTTTTTCCAATGATTATTGCTCCGGCATCTCTCAGTTTTTTAACTATAAAGGCATCTTTTGAAGCAATATTTCCTGCCATTGCCAAAGATCCTGCAGTGGTTTGCATTTTATCTGCTGTGTCTATATTATCTTTTATTAAAACGGGAATTCCATGTAAAGAGCCTCTGCTTTTACCTGCTTTCAACTCTTTATCCATTGCAACAGCAATAGCCACTGCATCAGGATTGACTTCGATAACAGAATGCAATTGAGGTCCAGTTGCATCAATAGCTTCTATGCGTTTTAAATATAATTGTACTAATTGTTCCGAAGTATATTTTCCAGAAGCTAATTTCTCCCTTAAACTGCCGATGGTTTCTTCATCCAGTTCAAAGGCTACATAATCTTCAACTGATGCTAAATTTTCATCCTTTTTTGTATTAGACGTACAACCTGCAATTAAAAGTGTGGTAAGACCTGCAGACGCTAAAGTTGCAGTAGTTAAAAAAGATCTTCTTTTCATAGATGAATCATTTATTTGGAAACTATATATTAAGTAATCTACTAAAGTACTTTTTTTTTATCAAATACAATAAACTATTAATGGTTAAAAAGTTAAAGCTTAACAATGTATCATACACCTTATTAAATCTCAAAATGGTATTAAATTCCTATTTTAGGTATTCAAAAGAGAAATATTCATCAGTCTTATTAGGAAGAATATTTCTGTATTTATAAGTGAATTTCCATTTTTTTATTCAATCCAATAATTTCAAAAAGGATTAAACCATGCTCAATTCTAAATATAAATCAATCGTTTTCAATACATTAAAAATACATAGGAATTACTATTGTCGTCATTCTTTCTTTGATGTATACAACGCTTTTTTTTAAAAGGATTAAACAAGAAATAAAAAAATGTAGCTAATATTGAATAAACTCTAAAAGTTTTAGGGAAATATTAAATTGGACCAATCCTAAAAGTTGTGGGAAAATATTAATAAATCGATTTTTGCATTTTAAAATTACATAAAATACAAGATTATTTTGGAGAGCCTATTAAGTAATTATTACCAGAAATTATAGTTGAATACATGAATAAACTTCTTATCAAAAAGGAGAAGAAATACTTCATCTTATTTAAAGGAGATCAATTCCATTCCAAAGGAATACAGAGGAAACAAATTAAGTTCCAAAAGATTCTTTGACCAGATAATTGTTCAGTATTTTCCAATTCGTGGACAACAAGTATACCTGTATATCACTCGCAGAAGATGGCTCAATGAAGACACTGGAAAAGTGGTTTTTAGAGAGTGGAATTTAGTGGCAGACGGAACTCGGGTAACACAGGAGTTTGCGTCTTTTTTAAAAGAAATCAATAGATTCAAAGCCTAATGACTATAATTCTATTGCTTCTTTCTACGGAGTTAACGGTAAAAATTTACAATACCAATATAAGGATTTCTTGAGCAATTTTAAAATCTGGGATCAAAAATCGCATACTAAAGAGTGTCTTATTTCCAAAAACTGGATCAATCCTAAACACTTAAGCAAATGTTTATCGATAGATGAAACATCCCGCTCCAACGACGAACTCTATACTATCTTAACAAACAAAGTAACCAAAGGAAGAAAGGGAGTAAAGTTGCCATGATTGCCGGTACTAAAGTAGATACTGTAATTTATATTATAAAAAAATACTCTAAAAGCGCGCAATCAAGTCACAGAAATTAAAGCTTTTAGATTGCAATGTAAAGGGTTATAAAAAATTGATATTTTCTTGTTCAAGTTATCTAACCCTTTTAAATAATCCCCAACTTTTGCACCTAATCCGTCAAATGAAGGAAAAGGGATGTCTTGTATACAAAAAAAAAGAGAGGAAACCTTTCGGCAATCCCTCAAAGTGGGCGATGAGGGGTTCGAACCCCCGACCACTTCCGATAGAATCGGAATGCTCTGAAGCAGGTGAACTAATTTTTTTTTGAAATTAGTTCCTGAATTTTAATACTGCTTTTCCAAGATTTGATTTGTAATTCTCTTTGTTGAACTAATTCTTTTGTTTCGTATTTTTCGATATAAACAACTTTCCAATCATTTACGTTGCCAGTAAAACCTTTGCTTTTTTGATTGTGCCTAATAATACGTTCTTCTAAATTAGAAGTGAAGCCAATATAATATCTATTTTTAATTCCACTAAATAGGATGTAAGTAATGTGTTCCATAAACTATTAGACATAAAAAAACTCCATTATTTCTAATGGAGTTTATTGTGGGCGATGAGGGGTTCGAACCCCCGACCCCCTCGGTGTAAACGAGGTGCTCTGAACCAGCTGAGCTAATCGCCCTAGTACAATTTAGTTACTTTCATTTCCTTATTGCGAGTGCAAATATACATCTAGAATTCATATCTGCAAGCAGAATTGTAAAAAAAATCAATAAAATATCAACCTTATTTGCTTTAACGCTTTATTATAGCACTTTATGATAAGCATGAAACTCTAGTATTTTTTTGTATTGATTCGTTATAGTCTTACATTTGTGATATAAACAATAGATAATGGCCAGGTTCAAAGAAAACGATTTACCAAAATCAAAAATTACTGCAAGTTCACTCCAAAAAGCAACTGCAATATTTCAATATGCAGGAAATCATCGTTGGAAATTTTATGTAGGTTTAATTTTTTTATTATTTACAGGAGCAACTGCTCTTGCCTTTCCTAAATTAATGGGAATGCTTATCGATTGTGTAAAAAATAAAGACAACTCACAGGCTAACATGATTGCGGGCGGTTTACTAATAATCTTATTTCTACAATCTATATTTTCGTTTTTTAGACTGTATTTATTTGTCAATTTCACTGAAAATACATTGGCTAACCTTAGAGTAGCACTTTACAGTAATTTGGTAAAACTACCGATGTCTTTCTTTTCGCAAAAGCGTGTAGGGGAATTAAACAGTAGAATAAGTTCTGACATAACCCAAATACAAGACACTTTAACGTCTACAATTGCCGAATTTTTAAGACAATTTATTCTAATAATTGGCGGCGTTCTTTTATTGGCAAACGAAAGCATCAAATTGACTTTATTGATGTTATCCGTAGTTCCCCTTGTGGCTGTTGCTGCAGTTATTTTTGGACGATTTATCCGGAAATATTCAAAAAATGTTCAAGATAAAGTTGCCGAAAGTCAGGTAATTGTTGAAGAAACCATGCAAGGTATTAGTATTGTTAAGGCTTTCGCGAATGAGTGGTACGAAATTGCCCGTTACAACGGAAAAATAAAGGAAGTCGTTACCATTGCTATCAAAGGTGGCAAATACCGCGGTTACTTTGCTTCTTTCATTATTTTTTGTCTTTTTGGAGCCATTGTTGCCGTAGTTTGGTACGGAGTTAGATTAAGTATCAGCGGTGAAATGAGTGTAGGACAATTGATTTCTTTTGTATTGTATTCTACATTTGTAGGTGCTTCGTTTGGTGGAATTGCGGAGCTTTATGCCCAAATCCAAAAAGCAATTGGAGCAACGGAACGTGTTTTTGAATTATTAGATGAAACTCCTGAAAAAATTAATTCCGTTCAAGAGGTTGCTGAAACGCAGAAAATAAAAGGTAATGTTACGTTTAACAATGTAGCATTCAGTTACCATTCGAGAAAAGAGATTAAAGTATTGAAAGACGTCAGTTTTACGGCTAATTTTGGTCAAAAAATTGCTATTGTAGGTCCAAGTGGAACCGGAAAATCAACTATTGCTTCGCTTTTATTACGTTTTTATAATATTGATGAAGGAGAAATATTGGTTGACGGAAAAAATATTTATGATTTTGACTTAGAAAACCTTCGAGGAAACATGAGTATTGTACCGCAAGATGTAATTTTATTTGGAGGAACCATCAGAGAAAATATTGCGTATGGAAAACCAAATGCAACCGAAGAAGAAATTCTTACAGCTGCAAAACAAGCAAATGCTTATAATTTCATCGAAAGTTTTCCTGAAAAATTTGAAACTATTGTGGGAGAAAGAGGAATTAAACTTTCCGGAGGACAAAGGCAACGTATTGCAATTGCGAGAGCTTTATTGAAAAATCCAAGTATATTGATTCTGGATGAAGCCACATCATCATTAGACAGTGAAAGTGAAAAACTAGTTCAAGAAGCATTAGAAATTTTAATGGAAGGAAGAACCAGTATCATTATTGCGCACCGTCTTTCAACCATTCGAAGCGCAGATCAAATTTTGGTTTTGGATAAAGGAAAAATTACAGAACAAGGAACACATCAAGAATTAATAGCTCTAGAAAATGGTATCTATAAAAATTTAAGTAATCTGCAGTTTAGCAATTCTTAAATTTAAACAACCTTATCATTATTTTTGGACACTGATAAAACTGATTCGTACAAGCGAAAACACGGACAAAAACTGATTTTCTCATGTTGTTAATACAACTAAAATCAGTTTTTATCCGTGTCTTTACAAAGTAAATCTGTGTAATCCGCGTTCTATTTTATATTGACTACTTCCCTTTTCTTCTGTTACGTTCTGTTTTGATTAATGTCAATTCACGACTCGTTTGCCCCGCTACGGAAGTATTTTCTTCAGCACGACGAATCAAGTACGGCATCACATCTTTTACAGGGCCAAAAGGCAAGTATTTAGCAACATTATATCCATGAGCAGCTAGATTGTAACTGATATTGTCACTCATGCCATACAATTGGCCAAACCAGATTCTGTCATCGTTATTTTTAATTCCTTTTTCCTGCATTAATTCCATCAACGTATAGGTACTTAACTCATTGTGGGTTCCCGCGAAAATAGACATCGCATCTAAGTGCTCAATCATATATCGAACTGCAGCGTCGTAATTTTCATCGGTAGCTTCTTTTGAAGCGCATATTGGCGATGGATATCCTTTTTCTTCAGCCCGTGCAATTTCTTTTTCCATGTAAGCACCACGAACTAATTTCATACCAATGAAGAATCCCTCTTTTTTGGCTTGCTCGTGTAATTTTTTCAGGTAATCCAAACGATCCCAGCGATACATTTGCAACGTATTGAAAACAATGGCTTTTTCTTTATTGTATTTGCGCATCATTTCGGTCACTAAATCATCCGCTGCATCTTGCATCCAACTTTCTTCACCATCAATAAGTAAGGCAACATTTTTTGCATGAGCATCTTTACAAACCAAATCAAAACGGGCCACTACTCTATTCCACTCCGCTTGCTCTTCAGGAGTTAAAGTTTGTTTTTCTCCTAATTTCTCATACAATTCAAAACGACCAAAACCAGTTGGTTTAAAAACTGCAAAAGGAATCGCTTGACGTTCCTTGGCAAATTCAATGGTTTTTAAAGTCATTTCAAGTGCAGCATCAAACTGATCTTCTTCCTCTTTTCCTTCTACAGAATAATCCAAAACAGATGAAACTCCTTTAGTGTACATTTTATCAACCACTGAAAGACAGTCCACTTCGTTTACTCCGCCACAAAAATGGTCAAAAACCGTAGCACGTATCAAACCTTCCACAGGAAGATTCGCTTTTAGGGCAAAATTAGTAACCGCAGTTCCTATTCGAACTAAAGGTTGATTATCAATCATTTTGAAAAGAAAATAAGCTCTATCAAGTTCCGTATCACTTTTTAATGAAAAGGCAACTTGCGTATTATTGAATATTTTTTCCATTATTTGTTAAATTTTTGTACAAATATAGACAGAGTTTTGAATATTATTTAGCAAAAATTGCCTTATTTTGCGGTTCCAATTAATCAATACAGATGCAATCAATTCAAGCCAACAGTTATCCGATTCATTTCAACGAAAAAGGATATGAAGCCCTAAACCTTCATTTGACAGAAAATAAATATTCCAAACTTTTTATTATTGTAGATAGTAATACAAATGAGTTTTGCATACCAAAATTTCTCCCTTTTTTAGAAACCGATCTTACTATTGAAATTATTGAATTTGATGCCGGTGAGGAAAATAAAAATATTGAGACTTGCGTCCAAATTTGGAATGTATTGACCGAACTTGGTGCTGACAGAAAAAGTCTTGTAATTAATCTGGGTGGCGGCGTTGTTACAGATTTAGGTGGTTTTGTTGCTTCAACATTCAAGCGCGGAGTTGATTTTATTCACATTCCTACTACGCTACTATCGATGGTTGATGCATCTGTAGGTGGGAAAAACGGGGTTGATTTAGGAAATTTAAAAAACCAAATTGGTGTTATAAATGTTCCAATAATGGTACTTATCGATACGCAATATCTTGAAACGGTACCACAAAACGAAATGCGTTCCGGTCTTGCAGAAATGTTGAAACACGGTTTAATATATGATAAGGAATATTGGGAGCAATTTTTAGATTTAAAATCTATAGATTTTGCTGATTTTGATGGGTTGATCTATCGTTCTGTCGAAATAAAAAATGAAATTGTAATACAAGACCCTACGGAGAAAAACATTCGAAAATCATTGAATTTTGGTCATACATTGGGTCATGCGATTGAAAGCTATTTTCTGGAAAATGAAAATAAAACTACTTTATTACACGGAGAAGCTATTGCCGTAGGGATGATATTGGAAAGTTACATTTCATTACATAAAAAACTCATCAATCAAGAAGAGTATTATCAGATAAAATCAAGTATAAAATCTATATATGTCGACATTTTTTTTGATGAAAATGACATCGAACCTATCATGGAATTACTCATACACGATAAAAAAAATGAGTATGGTAACATTCAGTTTGCTTTGATAGAGGGTATCGGAAAAATAAAAATCAATCAATCAGTTGAAAATGAATTAATTCTTGAAGCATTTCAAGATTATAAATCTTAATTATTTTTTATAAAAAGGATTGCATTGCGTATATAATATTTTTTACATTTGCATCAATGAAAAAAAGTCAAAACAAGCAAAATTATAGTTCTGATAAAACCCGAAACAATATCTCTTTTTTAAGAATATTGAAACGATTTTATTCTATTAAAGGAAACTTCAGTTTTGATGTTTTTCAATACATGAAAGCAGAAAACGAGAAGCTTCAGATTGTTTATGCAAATATTAGAGTTTGAATTTTAGATTAAGTCATACACACTATTTTAATCTATAATTCAAAAATATAATGAATACAAAATATTCTGATTTAATCAATCAAACCTATTACTTTCCACAAGAAGAATTTACATTAAACAAAGATAATCTTCAGTTTCATAATATTGATTTGATGAAACTGGTAGAAAAATATGGTACTCCATTAAAATTTACTTATTTACCTCAAATTTCCAACAACATTAACAAAGCCAAAAGCTGGTTTCGTAAATCAATGGAAAAAAACAAGTATGAGGCAAAATATTACTATTGTTATTGTACAAAAAGTTCTCATTTTGAATATATCATGAATGAAGCTTTTAAGAATAACATCCATATTGAAACGTCATCTGCTTTTGACATTAATATTGTTGAAAATTTATTAGCAAACGGTAAAATAAATAAAAGCACGTATGTAATTTGTAATGGTTTCAAAAGAGACCAATATATTGAGAACATAGCGCGACTTATTAATACAGGTCATAAAAATACGATTCCAATTATTGATAATTATGAAGAACTTGATTTGCTTCAAGGTCAGATAAAAAATAAATTCAAAATAGGAATTAGAATTGCCGCAGAAGAAGAGCCTAAATTTGAGTTTTATACTTCTAGATTGGGAATTGGATACAAAAATATTGTTCCGTTTTACAAAAAGGAAATCAAAGAAAATAAGAAATTGGAACTGAAAATGTTGCACTTTTTTATCAATACAGGTATTAATGACAATGCCTACTACTGGAATGAATTAGTAAAATGTATCAAGGTTTATGTGGCATTGAAAAAAGAATGCCCCACTCTTGACGGATTAAATATTGGTGGAGGTTTTCCAATAAAAAACTCCTTGGCATTTGAATATGATTATCAATATATGATTGATGAAATCATCAATCAGATAAAAATAGCTTGTGATGAAGCCGAAGTTGATGTTCCAAATATTTTTACTGAATTTGGTTCATACACAGTAGGTGAAAGCGGCGGAGCTATTTACCAGATATTGTATCAAAAACAACAAAATGACAGAGAAAAGTGGAACATGATTGACTCTTCATTCATCACTACTTTACCAGATACTTGGGCAATTAACAAACGTTTTATCATGCTGGCAGTAAATCGTTGGAATGATGCGTACGAAAGGGTTTTATTGGGCGGAATGACTTGTGATAGCGATGATTATTACAACTCAGAACAAAACATGAATGCTATTTATTTGCCAAAGTATAATAAAGAAAAACCATTATATATTGGATTCTTTAATACGGGTGCCTATCAAGAAACAATTGGTGGATACGGAGGTTTACATCACTGCCTTATTCCACAGCCGAAACATATATTGATAGACAGAGATGAGAACGGATTTTTGGCAACTGAGGTGTTCTCAGAACAACAAACCTCTGAAGATGTCTTGAAAATATTAGGTTACGACAAGAAAAAATAAATTCACAATAATTCAATTAGTCAATTTAAAAATTCGTTAAATTTGAAATACTATTTCTAATGTAATGATTTTTAAGTATTTAAATTTTAAAAAATGAGCAAAGGACCAATCAGTCAGTTTATTGAAAAGCATTATTTGCATTTTAATTCTGCATCTTTAGTTGACGCAGCTAAGGCTTACGAACAACAATTAGCCAATGGTGCAAAAATGATGGTGAGCATGGCTGGAGCTATGAGTACAGCAGAGATTGGAAAGATTTTTTCCGAGATAATCCGTCAGGACAAAGTTCATATTATTTCTTGTACTGGTGCTAATCTTGAAGAAGACATCATGAATTTAGTAGCTCATTCTCATTATGAAAGAGTGCCAAATTATCGTGATTTGACTCCTCAAGACGAATGGGATTTATTAGAAAGAGGTTTAAATCGTGTTACAGACACTTGTATTCCGGAGCACGAAGCATTCCGTCGTTTGCAAAAGCATATTTACAAAATCTGGAAAGATGCTGATGATAAAGGCGAAAGATATTTTCCGCATGAATTTATGTACAAAATGTTACTTTCAGGTGTTCTTGAAGAATATTATGAAATTGACTTAAAAGACAGCTGGATGTATGCAGCTGCTGAGAAAAATTTACCTATTATTGTACCGGGATGGGAAGATAGCACAATGGGAAACATATTTGCATCGTATGTAATTAAAGGAGATTTAAAAGCTTCAACAATGAAATCCGGTATCGAATATATGGTTTTCTTGTCTGACTGGTATCCAAAAAATAGTACAAACGGTGTAGGTTTCTTTCAAATTGGTGGTGGTATTGCTGGAGATTTTCCAATATGTGTGGTACCAATGTTGTACCAAGATATGGAAATGCATGACATTCCATTTTGGAGCTATTTCTGTCAGATTTCAGATTCAACAACCAGTTATGGTTCGTATTCTGGAGCGGTACCAAATGAAAAAATAACTTGGGGTAAATTAGATATTAAAACCCCTAAGTTTATTATTGAGTCAGATGCTACCATTGTAGCACCTTTAATTTTCGCTTATTTATTAGATTTATAGAATATTTTTATGAAGAGAGTAATTGTTGATTACGCAAAACTTACCAATGAAATTTTAAACCTATTGGTGGATAAATTTCCAGATGGTTATGATGATTCAAACATTATAAGTTTTAGAAACGCTAAAAATGAATTAGTTGAAGCAGTTGAAGTACGAACTGAAGACACTATTTATTTAGTAAAAGTGAGCACTAAACTTGCTGATAGAATTGAAAATTATGATGAAGATGATGAAATAATCTTAGACGATGTTGTTGAACCAATCAAAGGTCTTGATTTAGATGACGATATTGATGATGACGATGATGAAGACGCCATCGACAAACCAGATTCTGATTCAGGAGATGATGAGGACGATGACGATTCTGACGAAAAAGATTTCTCAGATGAAGACGATGACGAAGATGAGGATTAATTAATCCCATTTAAATATATTTAAAAAAAGGAACTCATTCACGAGTTCCTTTTTTTATAACTTTAGACTTCTAAATACACGCCACAATGACTCCTCAAATCTTATATGCCAAACTAAAGGAAAACTTTGGTTTTGAAAAATTTAGACCCAATCAAGAAGAAATAATAAACTGCATTCTATCTGGGCAAGATACATTGGCAATAATGCCTACAGGTGGTGGGAAATCAATTTGTTTTCAATTACCAGCATTACTTTTTCCCGGAATTACAATCGTAATTTCCCCTCTTATCGCTTTAATGAAAGATCAAGTCGATGGTCTAAAAGCCAATGGAATTGAAGCCTGTTACATCAACAGCAGTCAAACCGAAGACGAACGTCAATTTTATATCGAAAGCTTAAAATCGAATACAATTAAGCTCGTTTACATTGCTCCAGAAAGCTTGTCATTTCTGGATAATATTTTCAATAGTTTGACCATAAGTCTTATCGCTATTGATGAAGCGCATTGCATTTCATCATGGGGACATGATTTCAGACCAGCATATACAAATCTTGGTTATCTGAAAAATCGCTTCCCTTCTACTCCAATTTTAGCTTTAACTGCCACTGCTGATAAGGCTACACGTAAGGATATTAGCGAACAATTAAATCTAAAAAATCCGAAATTATTTGTAGCATCTTTTGATCGAAAAAATTTAAGTTTAGAAGTGCGTCCTGCTTTGGACAGAGTCAAACAAATAATAGATTTCATCCAAGAAAAACCAAACGAATCTGGGATTGTATATTGCTTGAGCAGAAAAACAACCGAAGAACTGGCCGAAAAATTGCAGAAAATCGGAATTAGTGCTAAAGCCTATCACGCCGGTTTAGACAATAAAATACGTTCGAAAACACAAGATGAATTTATCAATGATGACTGTAAAGTAGTTTGTGCAACCATCGCTTTTGGGATGGGAATTGATAAATCAAATGTGCGCTGGGTAATTCATTACAATTTACCTAAAAATATTGAAGGTTATTATCAGGAAATTGGTCGTGCAGGTCGCGATGGTTTGCCATCAGAAACCGTATTGTTCGAAAGTTATGGTGATGTGATTCAATTGCAAAAATTTGCTTCCCAAGGTTTAAACGCCGAAGTACAACTGGCAAAACTGGAGCGAATGAAACAATATGCCGATGCTTTGAGTTGTCGCAGAAAAATATTACTCTCCTATTTTGGCGAACTCGTTACAGAGAATTGTGGAAATTGTGATATCTGTAAAAACCCGCCGCTTTTTTTCGATGGAACAATAATTGCTCAAAAA
Organism: Flavobacterium pasteuri; assembly: GCF_048286615.1. NCBI lineage: Bacteria > Pseudomonadati > Bacteroidota > Flavobacteriia > Flavobacteriales > Flavobacteriaceae > Flavobacterium > Flavobacterium pasteuri. Next base: position 232,850 of record NZ_JBLVPN010000006.1, read on the forward strand.
GCATTATCGGCAATTATTAGGTTACAGGAAACCGAACCACTGCCTGTAATTATTGACTTTTTGCGCGGTTCTAAAAATGCTTATATTTATGAAAAAGAATACCAAAACCTAAAAACGTATGGTGTTGGTGTTGATCTTTCATGGTATGACTGGAATCAATATTTAATACAATTGATAAATCTTGGGTACTGTGAGATTGCTTTTCATAAACAAAATAAAATTCGACTTACTTCTTTAGCTAAAAAAGTATTGTTTGAAGGTGAAAAAGTACAACTGACGACGGTTCAGAAAATCAATATCGAGAAGCAAGAAATCAAAGAAACGAAAAGCAAAACAGTAGCTAATTCGCTTTTTGAAACCTTACGGAAATTACGTTATGAAATTTCTAAAGAAGAGTCCGTTCCGGCTTATGTAATTTTCAGTGATGCGGCTTTGCGCCAAATGGAAACCGAAAAACCGATGAGTGATACTGAATTACTCGCAATTGATGGTGTTGGTAAAGCAAAACTGGAAAAATATGGTGATGCTTTTATAAAAGTTATTCAAGATTTCCAAAAAGCAAAAGGAACTAAAAAGAAAAAAGAAGCCACAACCTACAAAGAAACATTGGAACTTTTTAAAAATGGATTGACTGTTGGGGAAATTGCTCAAAAAAGAAAATTAGGATTAAGTACCATTATGTCTCATTTAGCAAAACTATATGTTGACGGAGCTGATATAGATTTAGATTCGTTTATCTCAAAAGAAGAAGTTTCGCAAATTGCCGAAGCGCAAATAAAACTGGAATCACCTAATGCCTTGAAACCCTATTTTGATTATTTTGAAGAAAAAATAGACTATGGAAAAATCCGATTAGCATTAGCAGTACTAGAAAAAGAGAATACTGTGCTTTAATACATTTATATGATACAATCCTTTCCTCCTTTTGTAAATTCTCAAACCAAAATTTTGATTTTAGGAACTATGCCTGGCATTGCATCACTGGAAAAACAGGAGTATTATGCACATAAAAGAAATCATTTCTGGAAAATAATGTACACATTGCTGGATAATTTACCGATATCTGAAATCTTCGAAGAAAAGATACAATTACTCCAAGCAAACAACATTGGGCTTTGGGATGTTTTAGAAAATTGCGAAAGAAAAGGGAGCTTGGACATCCATATCAAAAATCAAAAAGAAAATGATTTTGAAACATTATTCAAAGAATTCCCAGGAATCACTACAATCATGTTTAACGGAAAAGAAAGCCATAAATACTTTCTGAAAAAATTCGGACAAATAAAAGGCATCACTTATTATGTGATGCCTTCTACTAGTCCTGCAAATACTATGTCATTTGACAACAAGCTAAAAATCTGGTCAACAGGTTTTCAATAAATTATAAATACCTTTCCTGAAAAACCTTTTGATGGTGTTTCTGATGCCCAATCATAATAAAACCGATCGCACGAACCGACACAGCAGCATTTGAAGCAGTTCCAATTCTCTTTAATTGTTCGTCTGAGAAACTTTTAAAAAGAAATAAATTAGCATGTCTAACCGCTGAGAATTCTGCTAATAAATCCTGTATGCCTCTCACATTGGCGTTAGTATTATCTACATAATGATTCTCATCAAAACCTGGCAAAGGCGTTTCATCATTCCTGGAAATACGCAAGGCGCGATACGCAAAAATACGCTCGGTATCGATTACATGCTGAATAATTTCTTTGATATTCCACTTCCCCTCTGCATATATATAATCAAATTTATCCATTGGGATATTTTGCACAAAACGGATAAATTCGTGAAGAGAAATTTCTAATTCTTCAATCATTTCAACGTTTCCAGCAGCTTGAATATAAGTTGCATTAAAACTCGAATACTCGTTTATAGGTAATTGATCTGTTTTCATTTTTTTTTATAATTAAGCTGAATTTCTACTTGCATTAGTGTTCCCAAAAAGGGAACGAGTAACAATTTTTTCGTACACTTTAATTAAAGCTTCATCGGGTTGAACTTCCTTATTTAACTCATTAATTCGCAACAACGCATATTGTTGTATTGTCAACAATGGCAATACAATACGCTCTCTTATTTGTATAGATGCTTTACCATCAGGGTAATTTTCCATTAACTCTTTATGGCCAGCAATTTTCAAAAGCAATCGTTTTGTTTCTAAAAACTCGTCATAAATAATTTGCCAAAAAGCACCAAATTGTGGGTCTTTTTTCATGTAAGCTGTCAGTGGGAAAAATGACTTAGCTAATGACATCATACTATTTTCTAACAAGGTTTTAAAGAACAATGAATTGTCATATAAATCCTGAACTTTACTCCATTGATTTGTATCTTCAAAATATTTTAGTGCCGTACCTACACCAAAAAATCCAGGTACATTTTGCTTTAACTGGCTCCAAGAACCCACAAAAGGAATCGCACGTAAATCAGCAAAATCTAAATGTTCTGATTTACTTCTTTTGGATGGTCGACTTCCAATATTTGTCTTAGCATAGTACTTCAAAGTACTCATTTGTTCCAAATAAGGAATGAATTTTGGATGATTTTTAAAGCTCAAATACTTTTCATATCCCAAACCAGCTAATTGATCCAATATATTTTTTTCGTCTAAGGTCAATTCATTTTGTCCTTTGCTAAAAACCTGATTGGTTACACCGGCACTTAATAAGTTTTCCAAGTTATAACGACAGGAATCTAAAGTTCCAAAATTAGAACTAATCGTTTGTCCTTGAACTGTTACCTGAATTTCATTGTTTTCAATATTTGGCCCCAATGAGGCATAGAATTTATGTGTTTTTCCACCACCACGGGCTGGAGGTCCTCCACGACCGTCAAAGAAAATTGCTTTTACACCATATTTCCTAGAAATCGTAGTAAGCTCTTCTTTTGCCTTGTAAATACTCCAATTCGCCATTAAATAGCCTCCGTCTTTTGTTCCGTCAGAGAAACCAAGCATGATGGTTTGTTTATTACTTCTACTGGCTAAGTGTGCTGCATAAGTTGGATTGGTGTACAATTTCTCCATGATTTCATGGGCATTTTGCAAATCATCAACCGATTCAAAAAGCGGAATAATATCAACCGGAGGATTCTCCCAATTACTCAAACGGAATAACGCAAAGGTTTCCATAACATTTAGCGCGCTTTCATTATTGCTAATTATATAGCGGTTGGCGCCAAATTCACCATTATTTTCCTGAATTATTTTAATCGCCTGAATAGATTCAATTGTCAAACGAGTCATCTCATTCGGAAAAACAGCCGCATCAAGATTTCCGCTTACATTTGATAAAACCTTTAGCTTATCTTCTTCTTTTAATTCAAAATAATTTTTTGGAAAAACATCAGGATTTGTTTTGAGATAAAATGCAACAACATCATTAAACACAGCATCGTGAATTTTACTATTCTGACGAATATCTAAAGATGCAAAATGAAACCCAAATAAATTTACTTTTATCAGAAGCGCGTCCAATTCATCTAAATATAACGATTGATGTTGATCAATAACAATTTGTTTTATTTTACTCAACTGCGATTTAAATTCGTCAAGAGTAATGAAAATTTCTCCTTTGGAATAAAACACAGACCTGTAAAGTTTTTGTTCAAGTTCAGTAACCAAAGTATCTACTCCAGAGAAAGTTAGTTTTCTTTTTAAATCCCGCATTTCGATGTAATAACATTTTAAAATCGAGGTTCGCAAGCGTTCCGCTACTTTCAAAGTTATTTCGGTTGTCACAAATGGATTCCCATCACGATCACCACCGGGCCAAAAACCAAGTTTAATTAAAGGATTTTTTATCGAATTTCCGTTAAAAATATTTTTTTGAAGATAGTGCACCATCTCACCGGAAGTATGATAGAATACATTTTCAAGATACCATATCAAACTTACTGCTTCATCAAAAGGATTAGGTTTTTCGTTTTGAATAAAGGGAGTTTTACCTAATTGGGCCAGTAATTGCTTAATGTCAAGAAGGTTGTTTTTTCGAATCGCTTCTGTCAAATCATTGATAATTCCTAGCACAGCTCCAGGATAAAATTGTGTAGGATGTGCAGTCAAAACCGTTCTAACATTGAAATCTTCTAAAAAATCGACCAATTCGTCTTCTTTATCTTTTGCATCTGATTTTTCCTTAATATCCCTTAAGGATCCTCTTCCCTCCATATTATTAACAACCGGAAAAGCTGCATCTTCAATGGCATCAAAAAGAACAATTTGACGTTCTATATATTGAATAAAACGAAACATGATATCAATTTTCTCTGATTCCGAAGCATTGTGTAAATACCTTTCAGCAAAAAAATCAACTATCTCTTTAGGTGTTTCTTGTTTTTTAAATCCCGTATCGCAAATGTCTGTAAATAAAGGAAGCAAGGCTCCTGTATTATCTATAGATTGAAAGGGTAATGTAATAAACACACTATTGTAAATGTTGTATTTAGAAAGAACATCTTGGTTGAAACGTTCAATTTTAGGTAATGTGTACATAGTCTAGTTGTAGTTGGTTTAGTTAATTTTTCATAAAAAAACCCCAAGAATTAACTTGAGGTTATATTTATATATAGCGCATTCAAGATTAATTACATATTTTTAAAAATAGTATGCATCAACCGCTTCTTGTCATTTATGCTTTCCTCCAGTGAGATCATCGTTTCAGTTCTGTAAACTCCATCAATATCATCAATCATAAAGATAACATCTTTAGCATGCTTAGTATCTTTAGCTCTAATTTTACAGAAAATATTAAACTTCCCAGTAGTTACAGAGGCTACCGTTACAAATGGAATTTCATTGATTCGTTCCAAAACAAATTTTGTTTGAGACGTATTGTTTAGAAAAACACCTACATAAGCGATAAAAGAATACCCTAATTTGTCATAATCAAGCACTAATGACGATCCCATTATAATACCGGCATCCTCCATTTTTTTAACTCTGACATGAACAGTTCCTGCAGAAATCAATAATTTTTTTGCAATATCCGTAAATGGAACTCTTGTATTGTCTATCAACATATCTAAAATCTGGTGATCTACTTCATCTAAACGAAATTTACTCATAATTCTTAAATTAATATTATTAATCACTATAACAAAGTATAAAAATATACATAAAAACAATAAAAAGACATAAATATTATATTTTTATCATTCCGTTAACAACTTTTATGTTATTATCTAAATAAAAATCAGCTTTTTGATTCAATTTAGGAATATTATCAAAATCATCTTCATATAAAGCTCCTTTAGCATCGTATTCAAAATGACCAAAATAATTTTCTAAATCCCCTATTTGTGAAACATAGGCATTAAAACAAATCCGATTTTCAATTAACTCCTCTTTGTATTGTGATGCAAAATTGGTGATTATTTCGATACCATCATAATTTATTTTGATGTTTTTATACATAAAATCATAAAAAACGACTTTATTTTGAGGAATATTCAAATATTTATTAATTCCGTTGCTAACTATAACGTTTTCGCAAAGTGTCGTAAAACTGGAAATTAGCGCCATAAAAACGTATTTACGAGTTTTTTCTCTTTCATAATCATTAGCAAAATGCCCCGCTTCAAACAATAATGTAGGTACGCCCAAATATTGAAACGTATCACCAATGCAGTTTATATTGAAAGAATCATCAAAACGACCTATTTGGTTCGGTAAATACTTCTGAAGCTCTTCATTTATACTCGCAATCAAATTAATAGCCTTCAATCTGGATTCGTTTATTTCTCGTTCTTCATTATAGGACGGCGCTAAAAATGATAAAGTAGCCGGCTTACCAGTATCGCTTACGCCAAAAATAGTACGCTGATCATGAAGATTAAAGCAATAATCGGGTTTAAAAACCTCAAAAACCTCTCTTAAAATCTTGCTTTCTGGCTGCGTAAGCGCTTGCGAATCGCGATTTAAGTCTACTTTGTTAGCATTTTCTCTAGTATATAATGTAGCACCGTCAGGATTCAACATAGGGATACTACAAAAAGTAAATGCGTTGAGTATTTTCTGTGCCAATTCAGAACCACTATGTAATAGATTCAAAAAGTCAAATAGTGCTTTTGTGGTTGTACTTTCATTTCCATGCATTTGCGACCAAAGGAAAATTCTAGTTTTACCTTCTCCGATTTCATACGTATAAATCGACTTTCCTAAAACTGATTTTCCAATAATTTGTAGTTGATTATTAGTGTTTAATTTTTGCAATAACGGCTCAATAGAATCTAAAGTAATGTAACGACCGTGAATAGTTTCTTCTTTGTATTGACTGAATAATTGTTCTAAATCCATGATGTTTTATTTGATTTACAAAAGTAAACATCTTTATATTTACATTTGTAAACTATTTAAATTCAAAACATTTCAATGATGTAAACAATATTTAGCGGTTAGACTCTGTTAACTTACTTCCTATAATTGACAATTGTTATCTGTTTTTATAATATCAATTTAATAACTAAATATTAAATAGTTATGCATATTTACATCGTTTTATACTTTATGTTATTTGATGTAATATATGCTATTTACAGTTGTAATTTTGGTGTTTTAATCTATTTTGATTACATTTGTAAATAGTTGATTTTTAATATTAATTTACAATGGTAAACATAGAGGATTTTATAAAAAGATTAGAAATTATACTGGATTACTACAGTTTGAATGCATCTTCTTTTGCTGATAAAATTGGTGTACAGCGCTCCAGTTTGTCTCACCTACTTTCAGGAAGAAACAAACCCAGCTTGGATTTTATTCTTAAAATATTAGAGGTTTTTCCTGATGTAGATTTGTATTGGATTTTAAATGGAAAAGGAAATTTTCCTAAAAATTCACAACAGTCAGACAAAAAAGAAAATAATGTTGAGCAAGTTGTAAAACAAAATATCCCTGCTCCTTCTTCTGCTGAAATAATTCCTGAGAATTTATTTTCCGAAATTAAAATTCCACCTGTGATCCCAACTTTGGAAACAAAAAAAATAGAAAATCAAATTAGTAGTAAAGAATCCAATTCTAATGAAATAGATAAAATTGTTATTTTTTATAAAAATGGAACTTTTAAAAGTTATGTTCCCGATTAAAAAAAGAACCCCATGTCGGAATTTCGAAATGGGGCTCTCTCATATTATTTTCCTGCATCAATTATTTTTACAATAAATTGAATTTATTTTTTACACTTTTATGTATTCAAATGAATATCCTTTTTCTGGGATTTTACCTTTTACTCCTTTATAGTGTTTTTTCAAAATTGCCATATCACTTTCGATATCTCCAGTTGGTAAAACTGGGCTTCCTAAGTTCACTTCTTTTCTTCCAAAATCAAATGTGACAGGAATTATAGGGACATTTGCTTTTAAAGCGATATAATAAAATCCTGTTTTTAATTCGGTAACTTTTTCACGGGTTCCCTCTGGAGCAACAGCCAAACGAAAAATTTCTTTCCTTTGAAAAATAGCAGCAATAGAATCCACTTTATTCAGACCGCCAGAACGATCCAGTGGTTCGCCGCCCATATATCTAAAATAAAATCCGAAAGGAAAACGAAACAATTCCTTTTTACCCACCCAATTCATTTCTAATCCAGTAATGCCTCTGGTGAAAATTCCCAAATAAAAATCATGCGCACTTGTATGCGGCATCACCATCATAACGCATTTTTTAATATTTGCATCAATTCCTCCAACTATTTTCCAACCCATGAGTCTGAAAAATATCCATTTGTAAAATTGTTTCTTCATTCTTTCTTATTTCGCACAAAATAAATAATTTAAATCTTATTTTTGAGTAAAACTGTCACTAATGATTAAAAAAATATTCAGTTATCTCATTCCAATAAAAATTTATGAAACAAAATCTTCATTGAGCAAATCGATTGAAGTAACTTGGACTAATGGTGAATTAGTTTTAGATTCGGAAAATGCTAATTATTCATATGGCAGTTTACAACGCATTTTAAGATTGGGGTTAAAAAACATTGGCTTTGAAAAAATAGTTCCCATGAAACATATTCTTGTTTTGGGAGTTGCCGGTGGAAGCGTTATCAAAACGCTGGTAGACGAAATAAAATACAAAGGCAAAATTACCGGAGTTGAAATTGATCCCGAAATAATTAAAATAGCCAATACCTATTTTAAACTAGACGAAATTGAAAATCTTGAAATTGTAATAGATGACGCTTTCGAATTTGTTCTAAAAACCAAAATCAAATACGATTTAATTATTATTGATATTTTTCAAGATACAATAATGCCAAATTTTCTGTTTGAAACTTTTTTTATTAATAGAGTTTGCTCTCTTTTAAAAAGTCATGGGTTTATACTTTTCAATACCATGTTATTAAATGAAAGTCAAAATTTAAGAAATAAAAAATACGTCTTAGAGTTTTACGAAGATCAATTTCAGATTAAGACTATTCCAAGAGTTGAAGTTCATAACGAACTAATTTTAATTGAGAAACTGAGTTAAATCATTAATTTTTTTGCGAAAATTCACAATGGAATTCTGGCCAAGCAACACAATTATTTTGTAACCTTACATAGCGTTATTTAACACTTTGCTGGAATGAAAAAAATTTTAAAAAAACTGCTTCTGGGAAAAACGTCAAAGGGCGTGCAACCTAAATTTAATCCTATCCAAAAACGGATTCAGAATATTCAGTCCATTTGGAATAACGATCATCAGGAAGACAATGGCATTGAAAAAATTGTCCGATTAATACTCGCTTCTTCTCAATTACTTTTTCCAGGGATTTACATTAAATATTGGGCCAGCAAGAAGGGTGTTGAATACCAAGATTTAGCTTTAGACTTTTATGTTTTATTAAAAGTAATTTTTCCAATAATGATTTTAATAAATCATTGGCAAAGCCATCAGTGGCTTATTTGGATTCTTGTTTATGTTTTTTTGGAAACTGTTTTTTATATTCCAACACTCATTTTTGCATCTGATTTATTTTCAAAACCACGCTCATACAAGAGATCCATGTTGTTGCTTTTCTTTAACTATTTAGAAATTGCATTTGCGTATGCTGTCTTTTATTCTGTTGGAAATTACATGAACAGACCGTTTTTGCATTGGTTTGATTCTATTTATTTCAGCATTGTAACTTCCTCTTCCATCGGCTACGGCGACTACCATCCAATTACACCAATAGGGAAATTTCTAGTTACTACACAAGCCTTACTGTTTCTGTTTTTCATTGTGCTTTTCTTGAATTTCTTCTCCACTAAAGTAAAAACAAAAGGCTATTTCGATCATGAAAATCTAGAGTAATTACAACATTTTTCTCGCTTTTTCTAAATCCTCCGGAGTATCAATTCCGATTCCGACATGTGTCGTTTCCACCATTTTAATTCGTTTTCCAAATTCCAAATAACGCAATTGTTCCAGTTTTTCGGATGCTTCCAAAGATTGCATTAGTAAACTATAAAAATCCAATAAAGCTTGTTTTCTAAAAGCATAAATCCCAATGTGTTGCATGTAGCGAACACCCACATTTTTCTCTCTTGGATATGGAATTACCGAACGTGAAAAGTATAAAGCAAATCCGTTTTGATCCACTACCACTTTTACATTGTTCGGATTATTGATATCGTCTTCATTAGTGATTTCGCGCATCAACGAAGCTAAATCCACTTTTTTATCCAAATCATTTCTAAAAACTTCAATCACTTTTGCCAAAGGTTCTACATCAATAAACGGTTCGTCTCCTTGCACATTAATCACAATATCAACATCCAGATTTTCGACTGCTTCCGCAATTCGATCACTTCCTGATTCGTGTTCTTTGATGCTTTTGATCGCTTTTCCTCCATGAGAAACAATTTCGTCATAAATTAAATCGGAATCTGTTACTACAAAAACATCATCAAACAATTCCGTGTTTATGGCTGCTTCATAGGTTCTTAAAATGACCGTTTTGCCTCCCAAATCCTGCATTAGTTTTGCGGGAAATCGTGTCGAAGCGTAACGTGCGGGAATGACTGCTATTATTTTCATTTTTATATTTTTAATTTGCCACGAAGGCACTAAGTCGCAAAGTTTTATATTTTAAGTTTTATCTGGGGCAAAAGCAATAATCAAGTTCGCTTGGTGCTAAGTTAGTATGTTTTTAGGATTTACAAAATTGTTATTAATTATCAACCTAAGTATACATCATGATATTCCAAAAACTAATTTTTCGTCTAATTGTAAAACCTAATTTCTCGTACAATTGTATTGCTCCTATGTTATCTTCAATCACATGTAAATAAGGAGTTTTATTTTGCTTGAAAATTTCATTTACAGCATGGGCAACTAATTGTTTGGCGTATCCTTTTCCGGTATGATTGGAATGTGTTACTACGGCGCTTACTTCAATAAAGTCATTCATTTGCATGCGCTCACCAGTCACGGCAACAAGTTCTTCATTTTTGAAAATACCATAATAATTGCCTAATAAAGCAGTTTTCTTTTTAAAATATCCTGGTTGAACCAAGTTCACCAACTCATATAAAGCATCAATATGTTCGCCAGTCAATTTTATGATTGGGTCATTAATGGCAATATTGATTGGATTGCAAACAATCATTTGAAGACAAACCAATTCTTTATTAAACTTTAAAAGATTTGAATGTTCCGGTTTTTCTCCAACAATAAAAAAACTATCAACCATCTCAGAATATTCATCGATAGACTTTGCAATCGCATTTCCTGTTTCAAAACCACCAAACGGACAATAATCCGGATGATAAAATTTTACACTGCCGTAATCTACCGCAAAACTTTGATGCGTTTCTGATAAAGAAAACCAAACTGGATTATCTAATTTTTTATCGTCTTGTGTTTTCACAATAAGTAGTTTTGAAGGTTGGTTTTGGGGTTAATAATGATGACTCTTAAAAGAAGTAGTTATATTTAGTTTGAGTTCATGAGTGAGACGCTCACGTCATTGAAAACCAAATTATTACTGTTCATCTTTCATCGAGTCCCAAAAATCTGCATCAAGTTTTTTTATTTCTATAGTTTGCTCAACTTGCATTCCAAGACTATAATCATAAATATATTCTGCTAATTGTTTACCATCAATTAGAACTATTGTTGTTGAACCATTCAAATTATTTACATATTCCATTGCTCCTTTCGAATAATAAGAAGTTGTTATAAATACTCCTTTATTTGATTGAGCAACAGCTAAAGCTCCAACAAATTTTTGAATTTCCTCTCTTCCAATACAACTATCCATTTTATATCTTTTAGCTTGAATATGTATTCTCCCAAGTCCAAGAACATCCTCTTTAATAATACCGTCAATTCCTCCATCATTTGATACTTTAGTTACTAAACCTGAATTTTCGATTTCTCCACCATATCCCATTTTTTGCAAAAGCATCACTACTAATTTTTCAAATGAAGTTGGTGTCTTTGTCAAAATAGTATTTAAAATATCCGAATAAACAGAATTACGAATATTTGAAAAAGATGAGTAAAGTCTTTCTTGAGGTGTTAATTCAGAAGCAATTTCTTCAATATTAATTTGCTCTTCCCTTGACTTCTTTTTTGTTTTATTTGGCTCTCTTTTTTCTAATTGTTTTTCTATATATAAATCAACATTTTCAGGTGTTTTAAGTAAATCCATTCCGTTTTGGTTAATCTTATATATTCCTCGTTTTGGTTTATCTAAAAGACCACCCATATTCAAATAACTCAACGCCCAAGAAATTCTATCATAAAAAACATGTCCATTCCCAGAAGGATACATTTCGTTAATTTCCTCTTCTGAAAGTTTAAAATATTTAGAAAGTGGTTCGATAAAATCTCTAAGTTTCATCTCACTATTTCTCAACAATAGTTCCATTGCAGGAACTCTAATTTCATCGTGTTTGGGTATAGCCATTTTTGACTTTTTAATTTAATTCAATTTTTCAAATATAAGATTAATTTCACAAAATTTACATAATCTTCACCGAAGTCATACTCAAAGAACCCGCCAATAGTTTATCATTAAACAAACTCAGTTCTTCGGATTTTCCTTTTAGTCCTAAAGTATAAATCAAAGGCAAATAATGTTCCGGTGTAGGAATCGCTAATTGAAACGCTTTGCTTTGTTTTTCAAAATCAATCAAGGGTTGAAAATTTCCGTCCAGTAAATAATTGTTTACTGATTCCCTTGCTTCAATAGCCCAATCGTAACCGTAATTGTCTTTATCGAAATTTTGAAAATCGACTAACCTTAAATTATGAACAATATTTCCGCTACCTACAATTAGGATTCCTTTGGTACGCAACTCGCTTAGTTTTTGAGCCAACTCAAAATGGTATTGCCCGGATTTTGTATAATCAATACTCAACTGAATTACGGGAACATTCGCTTCTGGATATAAATGTTTGATAACACTCCAAGCACCGTGATCCAAACCCCAATGTTCGTCCAGCTCTACTTCTACCGGAGTCAACAATTGTTTGGTTTCTATCGCTAATTCCGGACTTCCTTTTGCAGGATATTGCACGTCAAACAACGCTTGCGGAAAACCACCAAAGTCATGAATCGTTCTTGGCATTTCCATTGCGGTAACCTTTGTCCCTTTGGTATACCAATGCGCCGAAATACATAAAATGGCGTTTGGCTGTGGTAACGTTTTAGCCAAGTTTCGAAAACCCGTCACAAACTGATTTTCTTCAATCGCGTTAATCGGGCTGCCGTGTCCTAGAAACAAAACAGGCATTTTTTCGGTATTCGAAAAAGAACCTGAAATTTTATGTAAGTCATTTAGTGAATTCATAATAAATATTTATTTTTAAACCATTAAGAAATTTAAGTTTTTTAAGGTATTACTATAATGACTTAATAACCTTAAATTTCTTAATGGTTTAATTTAAAAAAATTATTCTACAAAATTCTCATCTTTAAATCCTATCAAATATAATTTATTTTTTGCTCGGGTCATTGCGGTGTACAACCAGCGAATGTAATCTCGATTGATGCCATCCGGCAAATATGGTTGTTCTATAAAAACCGTATTCCATTGTCCACCTTGTGATTTATGGCACGTAATTGCATACGAGAATTTTACTTGCAAACCATTGAAATATTCGTTGGCTTTTACTTTTTGAAACTTTTGGAATTTGGTTTCGCCCTCGTAATCTTTCACCACTTCCTGATACAATCGGTTGGATTCTTCATAGGTTAAAGATGGCGATTCGCTTTTTATGGTGTCCATTAACAATACCGTTTCAAATGGAATCTGATTGGGGTAATCAATCATTCGAATTTTTACTTTGGCAAACTTAAAACCATATAATTCTTTGATATTGAAAATTTCTAATATTTCGATAATATCACCATTAGCAATAAAACCCGCTTCATCCGAATCTTTCAACCAAAAATAATTGTTCTTCACCACCATCAGGAAATCGCCTGTGGAAAGTTCGCTTTCTTTATCCAGAATTTTGGTCCGGATTTGCTCATTATATTGATTCGCTCTTTTATTCGAACGAACAATAAAAGCGGTGTCTTCTATACTATAATTACTGTAAGCCGAATTGATGGCATCCTGAATATCGTATCCATCCGTCAATCGAACAATATCTTTGAATTTCTTGACATCAAATTTGAATTCATCTATAAAGGAATCTTTCAATAATTCCCGAAGTTCAGTTGCGTTATGTAAAATTCCGGAATTTTCTTCCTGACGCATGACTTCGTCCAACTCAATATGTTCTACTTCTTTGTCATAATTCATTCCCAAAGTACGAATGTCCAAAGCCGGACTGATATCTAAATTCACCGGAGGCAACTGAGCCGTATCTCCCAATAAAATCATTTTGCAATTGGTTCCCGAATAGACATACGAAATCAAATCATCTAATAAGGAACCGTTTTCATACAACTTAGAATCGGAATTGGTATCCGAAATCATCGAAGCTTCATCGACTATGAAAATCGTGTTCTTATGTTTGTTTTGTTGCAATGTAAATGAAACGCCACCACCGGAAGATTTCTTGGGAAAATATATTTTTTTATGAATTGTAAAAGCCGGTTTGTTCGAATAATTAGCAATTACTTTTGCCGCACGACCTGTTGGCGCCAACAAGACATATTTTTTATTGATGTCTAATAAACTATTTACAATCGTAGAAATAACGGTCGTTTTTCCCGTTCCCGCATATCCTTTTAATACGAAGATGGTTTTATTATCGGTTTCGGTTAAAAAAATAGCAATTTTTTGAAAAAAAATATCCTGTTTATACGTGGGTTGAAAAGGGAACTTTTTTTGTAAAAGACTATAAAACAGGGAGGAATTCATTTCGTATTATTTGACTGCAAAGTAAAGAATGTTTTTTCAATTTCAATGCCAATAGCAATTTCAATTTTCAATTACTACTATTGATTTTTGCCATTGCCATTGCAATTGATATTGTTATTGATTTTAAAATTTGTAAGTTTGCGTTGTTGAAAAAATCAATAGTATTATGAACATAGCTGAAAAAAAATATAAAAAACTTTCCATTCAAGTTTCCTTGACAGGACTTTCTTTTTGTTGTTTTGATACGCTAAATAATACAGTAACTTCCTTTAACGAAGTTCATTTTGATACCTTTCACAAAGCCACAAAAATTGAAGATTTGTTTGCCGATGCATTTAGAGATTATCCAGAATTAAAGGATTCGTATGATGAAATTTTGGTGATTCACAATAACAACCTTTCTACTTTTGTTCCAGAACCGTTATTTGACGAAAACTTTTTAGGCAGTTATTTGCAATACAACACTAAAGTTTTTGAAACCGATTTTTTCGCTTTTGATGAAATACCTAACTATCAAATGAATGCGGTTTATATTCCGTATGTGAATATCAATAATTTTTTCATTGACCAATTTGGTGCTTTCGATTACAAACATGCCAACAGTATTTTGGTTTCAAAACTTTTAATTGCTTCCAAAAATAAGGATGAGAAAAAAATGTTTGTACATATTAATACAGGTCATTTTGAAATCATTGTGGTTCAGAACCAAAAATTATTGCTTTTCAATTCTTTCGATTACAACACACCGGAAGATTTCTTGTATTACATTTTATTTACTGCCGAACAATTGAATTTAAATCCCGAAAACTTCGCATTGGAACTAATCGGAAATATTGATACCGAAAGTGATTATTATAAAATCGCTTACAAATACATTCGCAATGTTTCTCTTATTGATGTAGAGGATTTGCGATGGAACAATTATTTTTCTGAGGCCGAAAACAGAAATCATTTTATACTTTTCAACTCATGAGAATCATTTCAGGAAAATACAAAGGAAGACGCATTTTTCCACCAAAAGGATTACCCGTTCGTCCCACAACCGATATGTCTAAAGAAGCATTATTTAATGTTTTGAACAACCATTTCAGTTTTGAAGGACTTAAAATATTAGATTTATTTGCCGGAACCGGAAACATCAGTTACGAATTTGCCTCACGGGGAAGTACTCCAATAACTTCTGTTGATGGTGATTTTGGTTGTGTAAAATTTATCAAGCAAGTTGCTGCCGAATATGATTTTAATATTGCCGCCACAAAAAGTGATGTTTTTGCTTATTTAGAAAGATGTAAAACCTCGTACGATATCATTTTTGCAGATCCTCCTTATGCTTTGGACCAAAAAACTTTCGAAAAAATTATCTTATTAGTTTTCGAAAAAGAATTACTTAATGAAGATGGAATGATGGTAATTGAGCATTCTAAATATACCAAACTAGATCACATGATTCACTTTTCGTTCCAGAAAAGTTATGGTGGTTCTATTTTTAGTTTTTTCGAAATTGGTTCTGGTGATAAAGAAGATTCTGAAAATGAAGCAGACCAAAACGAAGGTGAAGAAGAATAATCTAGATAGTATATAAAACAGAAAAACTCTTGTAATTTCAAGAGCTTTTCTGTTTTTAATAAAGATTTAAAATAACTATTTACCAATTACCCAACCTAATGTAAAGTTTAAAACTGAAACTAATTCACTGTCATTTTTGTCAAAATTATAACCAACACCCATATTCAAATCAAGATTAAAATTCCCTTTGTACGTTCGTTGAAAACCCCAAACCGGCGCTATAGTGATCGATGCATTTTCAGGTAAAAAATTATCATTAGTAGAAATCGATCTGAAATTATATAAAGCGGCCATAGCAACAAATCCTCCTGAATTATGGGACGTAAGTTTTCCTTTTCCTACCCTTTTCTCTAAATTGTAATAATGACGAAACTGCTCATTAATGTAAGGATAGAAGGTCCAGGTTTTCCCAAAACTATTAGATGTGTATCCGTAACCTGAACTCAATTCTGAGTAAAGTGTGTTTTTATCACTTAGACCATGTTCGTAAACAAATCCGGGAAGTAATACATTAATTTTAAATTGACTTTTTTCTACGACTGGTTTTTCTTGTGCGTTAGAATGTGAAATTGTCATTAAAATAAAAAGAGCTGCAAGAGCTGCTTTACCATTGTTAGATACCGATAATTGCATGTATAGTTATTATTAAGTTCTCGATATATCATTTGTTTTATATCGGACGCAAACATAATACTAAATTCTAATTTGTCAGAATTTTATTTTAATAATAAACTCAATTTCTCGTTAACTTCTCTAATACCATTTGGTAAATAGGCGTTGCAACTCCAAATTTTATTGCTTGATCTACCACATATTTTGTCAAGGAAACTACTTCAGTATTTCTTCCTGCCAATAAATCTCTGTGCATAGATGAGGTAGCATCTTTTGGAGTTTTTTCGAGTTTGATAATCGTCTGAACCACAATAGCATCTGGCAACGCTAGCCCTTTTGCAACAGCGACAGCAGTTATCTCGTTTAACAATGAACTATAAATTGCTTTATTTTCAGGATTATTCAAAATCCCTCCTATGTTTTGGTTTAAATACGAAGTTGCTGAAGCCAAAGCGGAAATAAAAATGAACTTTTCCCAAACCGTTTCTTCGATATTTTCCACAAGATAACTTTCGATAGAAGCCTTTTCGAAAATGGATTGTAGTTCATTTAATTTGGAAACCGGTGTATTTTTAGAACCAAAAAATAGTTTTTCATAAGAACCCATTTTTTTGATAACTCCAGGTGATTCAATCATTGAAACAATATAAACACAACCTTGCAAAACAGTATTTTCAGAAAACAACTTTTGGATGCGTTCCGTGGCATCGACACCATTATATAAAGGTAGGATTATCGTGTTTGGTGTAATACAATTTTTTATAGTTTCAAAACTGGTTTCAATATCGTAAGTTTTAGTAGCGCAAATAAGGTAATTAAGTTTCCCAATTTCTTCTGGGTTGTTAGAAACTAAACTCGGAAAAGTACTTATTTCAGTAGTATCAGCAATAATTTTCAATCCATTTTTTGCTATTGCTTTTTGGGTTTCGCCTCTTGCAATAAATACGATTTCTATTGCATCTGATTCAAAATAAGCTTTAGCTAATAATCCTCCGAAGTAACCGCCTACTCCACCCAATCCTAAAATCCCAATTCTTGTTTTCATACAGGTAATTTTTTTTAGTAGTCTTATATAGTATCGCCTTTTTATTGATTGGTGTTTACTTACCTAAACTTGTTGTTATTGGCGATTTCATAACTACTATTTAAAAATTAAACCATTAAGAAATTTAGAAAATTAAGCGTTGCGACTTAATGAAACTTAATTTCTTAATGGTTCTTTTTTAGATTTCACAATCTTTAGTTTTATTAAATGGTTTAATAAAAAAATGCAGACCTATAAGCCGGATTCTGTCTCCAATAAATTAGAGCCTTATCATTTATCTAGATCCCGAATTACTTCGGGACTCAAGCTATCTACCCTTCAGCAACGAACGAGACGCCCTTAAATGCTGATATACTTGATATTTCACCGCATAGAGTTTACCTGGTTTCACTACAGCATTACCTGTACATACTTTCTGTTGCACTTGTCCTAATCTTGTCCGTAAAGACGAGACCGACGGGAATTACCCGCTATGCTTCCCTTTGGTGTCCGGACTTTCCTCCCTCTTGATTGCTCAAAACGGCGATAAGGCGGTCTGCGTTGCAAATTTACACTATTTAATTCTTTTTTTCATTTACTGTAACCCACTTTAACGAGCCTTTTACAATCAATTCATTATAAATTAGTTACCTTTAGTAAATAACTAAAAAATCTCTATTATGTCAAATATGTATCATTATGCCACCGTTTCTAAAGCCTTAGACGATTTGAATGAGATGGGATTTACCTTTGATTTTAATCTTCATGAGGAAGATATTGTAAAAAATCCTAGCCACTATGAAATTCAACATATTTATCGTTACGAAGGCGATTCAAATCCAGATGACGAAGCAACAGTTTATGGTATAAAATCAACTTCTGGTAAAAAAGGTGTGTTTGTAGCGGGATATGCAGCAAATTCAGATAATGGTGCAGCAAGAGTTTTAATTGATCTTAGCATTAAAGGAAGAGACAAGTAAATTCTTTTCTAAAAGAACTTAAATCAATTATTTTTTTAAAAGTAAATTCCAGCTATCCGTTGCAATCTTATCCGCCATCCCGAGGTTACGGGACCGGCTTATAAAGACTTTTACTTCAAACGCAGTTCACTGAACTCCAATAAAATTATAGTACTGTGAGGTAATCTGGGATAGGGTATTTGGGAAACAAAAACCATTATGATAATTATAAAATCTTTCAATACTTAAATTTTTGCATCATTAAATTAAAACCTATATTTGCTTTCGAATAAAAATTCTATGGAACAATTTGTTGTATCGGCCCGTAAATATCGTCCTCAAACATTTAAAGATGTTGTAGGACAAAAAGCCATTACCAAGACTTTATTGAATGCCATAGAAAGCAATCACTTAGCTTCGGCATTATTATTCACAGGACCTCGTGGCGTTGGAAAAACAACTTGTGCCCGTATTTTGGCTCGAAAGATAAATCAACCGGGATATGATGATCCAAATGAAGATTTTGCTTTTAATGTTTTCGAATTAGATGCTGCTTCAAACAATTCTGTTGATGATATCCGTAATCTAATTGACCAAGTTCGTATTCCGCCACAAACGGGACAATACAAAGTGTATATTATTGATGAGGTTCACATGTTGTCTTCGGCAGCTTTTAATGCTTTCTTGAAAACATTGGAAGAACCGCCAAAGCATGCCATTTTCATATTGGCTACGACCGAAAAACATAAAATTATTCCAACGATTTTATCTCGTTGTCAAATATTTGATTTCAAAAGAATTACCGTAAAAGATGCTAAAGAACATCTTGCCGAAGTGGCCACAAGTCAAGGAGTTAATTTTGAAGATGATGCTTTGCATATCATTGCTCAAAAAGCTGATGGAGCGATGCGTGATGCTTTGTCAATTTTTGACCGAGTGGTTTCTTTTTGTGGAAAAGATTTAACACGTCAGGCCGTTACGGAAAACTTGAATGTGTTGGATTACGAAACCTACATTAATATTACTAATTTAGTTCTGGAAAACAAAATCCCAGATTTATTGATGGCTTTCAACGAAATTCTGGCTAAAGGTTTTGATGCACATCATTTCGTATCCGGATTAGCCTCTCATTTTAGAGATTTATTAGTTTCTAAAACACCTGCAACTTTATCTTTATTAGAGGTTGGAGAACAAGCACAACAAATGTATGGCGTGCAAGCGCAAAAATGCAGTCAAGACTTTCTGTTAAAAGGGATTGAAATTGCAAATGATTGTGATTTAAAGTATAAACTGAGCCAAAATCAACGACTTCTTGTTGAACTTTGCCTGATGCAACTTGCCTCTATCACTTTTGATGGAGAAAAAAAAAAGTTGACCAATTTATAATTCCTCCTACTTACTTTAGAAAGAACGATTACTCTATAGTCGAAAATCCAAAAGCTAAAATAGAAAGTATTGCAAACACTCCAATTGCAGCGACAGTTCAAGAAAAAGAACCGGAAGCTATAGCTAGTATTGTAACTTCAATTCCTGTTCCAACACCTTCAGTAAAAATTGACATTCCACAATCTAATGAACCTAAGGTTTCTGCGTTTTCATTATCTAGTATCCGTGCCAAAAAAGCATTGGAAGAAAGTACCAAAGGGATTGTTAAAGAAGTGGCACATTTGCCAACAGAATCTTTTACTGAAACAGAAATGTTACTGCAATGGAACAAATATGCACAACGTTTAGGAGATAAAGGTTATAAAATTATGGAGTCGTTATTGCTTATTAACGATCCTAAACTAAATGGAACTTCTATTACACTTGAATTACCAAATGAAGGTTCTAAATTAGATTTTGAAAAAGAATTGAATGGACTTTTAGGGCATTTAAAAGGGCATTTGCACAATCACGACATCACAATTGAGGTTATTGTGAATGAAAGTATTGAAAGTAAAAGAAGTTTTAACGACCAAGATCGCTACAACAGACTTCATGAAATAAATCCAAATATTGAACTTTTACGAACAACATTTGGATTAGATTTAGATGCTTAAGATATTAACTCTGAAGAAAATTATATTTTTCCATAATACATCGCTTTTACAATACCATCTGAAAGTCCAATTTTAGGGACATAGATATTTCTTGCTCCACTCCATTTCATGGCATTCAGATAAATTCTTGTAGCAGGAATAATAACATCAGCACGATCCGGATTCAAACCTAATTCTGAGATTCTTTGTTCATACGAAAGTGAGTTCAAGAAAGCGTATTGGGAATTCATATAAATATATGATAATGGTTTTTCTTGTACTTTCCCAGACATCTTGAAAAGCTTATTAATATTCCCCCCTGAACCTATCAGAATGACTTCATCATATTCTTCCGTATTTGTTTTGATCCATTTTTCAATTTCATCCCAAACCACATCACAAACCATATCATTTAATAATCGTACCGTTCCTGCTTTGAATGATCTTGAATTAATCATTTTACCATTAGAAAACAAGGTAAATTCTGTGCTTCCACCACCTACATCTACAAAAAGATAGGTTTGATCCGTTTTTAGTAAATGGTGTAAATCTGTTGAAGCGATTATTGCCGCTTCTTTTTTACCATCAATAATTTCTATTTTTATGTCGGCTTTTTTCTTTATTAGAGCAACAACTTCTTTGCCATTATAGGCTTCGCGCATCGCTGAGGTTGCAAATGCCATATAACGTTCTACTTTATGCACCTTCATCAAAAGATTAAAAGCTTTCATAGCATCGCACATTCTTTCCAAGTTTTCTTCTGAAATTTCACCTACGGTAAAGGCATCTTGTCCAAGACGAATTGGAACACGCACTAATGAACTCTTATTAAACTGCGGCTCTTTTCCCTCTTGTTCTACAATATTTACAATCAATAAACGCATGGCATTAGAACCAATATCGATTGCGGCATATTTTTTTATTTTAATCATTTTGGATTTGATTGTTTATTCTTTTAGTAATTAATTGGTCAGTTTTATTAATTCTAAAATCAAAAAATTATTGAAATATTAAACTAAACTGGAGCAAAAAGCTATACTATTTCTTCTTTTTTTGACTCTAATTCAACTTTACTCTGATAGTATTTGTAAGTTTCTAATTGCGCTCTAAAAACAGGATTATGATTTCGGACTCTGTATTTATTATCTAATTTATAAGAATGAAAACGGGCTTTTACATTCCCTTTCCAACCTATATCGAAGTTGTCAATTAACTCATTTTTTATTTCTTGATCGTATATTGGACAGGTAACTTCAACACGCCCATCTAGATTTCTGGTCATAAAATCAGCTGATGAAATATAAACTTCAGTTTGTCCAGCATTACCAAAAATGTAAATTCTGGAATGCTCTAAATAATTATCTACGATACTGATCGCTTCAATATTATCGCTCATTCCTGGAATTCCTGGTATCAAAGAACAAATACCTCTAACTTCAAGTTGAATTTTTACTCCTGCCCTACTGGCTTCATATAATTTATCTATCATTTCAAAATCAGATAAACTATTCATTTTTAGCTTTATATGTGTTTTCCTTCCTGCTAATGCATGCGTAATCTCTCTATCAATTAATTTTATAAATCGGCTTCTGGTGTAATGTGGGGAAACAATAAGATGTTTGTAGCGATGTACTCTATAATTGATGTCAAAAAACTCAAATATTCGCATGATATCTTTCAGAATTTGTTGATGACTCGTAAAAAGAGTTACGTCAGTATACACTTTTGCAGTAGATTCATTGAAATTCCCTGTCGAAATAAAGCCGTATCGTCTTATTTTATTATTCTCATTTCGTTCAATAACACATATTTTACTGTGTACTTTTAGTCCTTTTATTCCAAAAATTAACTCGATGCCTTCTGTTTGCATTTGCTCAGCATACGAAATATTGGAAGCTTCATCAAAACGAGCTTGCAATTCGATTTGAACGGTTACTTTTTTTCCGTTTTTGGCTGCATTTATAAGAGAACTTATGATTTGAGAATTTTTAGCTAATCGATATAAAGTAATTTTAATAGAAGTTACTTTTGGGTCTAATGCCGCTTCACGCAAAAATTTTGTCAGATATGAAAAGGATTGATATGGAGCATTTAGCAAATAATCTTTTTCGCTTATTTTTTCTAACATACTGCCTTCAAGGCTCAATCCAGGAATTGGCAAAGGATCATTGGTTTTGTATAATAAATCGAATCGACCCAGATTTGGAAAATTCATGTAATCGCGTCTGTTATGGTATCTCCCGCCAGGAATAATACTGTCAGTAGAAACGATTTTCATTTTATCAAGAAAAAATTGCAAAGTATCTTCTTCTATTAATTGGTCGTAAATAAAGCGAACCGGTTCACCAATTCTACGATCTTTAACACTCAATGATATTTTTTCAATCATACTTTTGCTTAAATCACTATCGATGTCTAATTGAGCATCTCTGGTAATTTTTATCATGTGTGCAGAAACACTTTTGTAGTCAAAAATATTAAAAATACTGCTCAAATTATGTCTAATCACATCATCCAGAAGTATGATATAATGTTTTTCATTATTAGATGGTAAAACAACAAAACGGTTAATTGTTTTTGGAATTTCGATTACGGCATAACGAACTTCAGAATTTTTATTCATAACCAGTTTAATGGCTAAATATCCCGAAGTGTCTTTCAACACGGGAAATTCTGCTAAATCATTCAAAATTATGGTTACTAATTCAGGACTTAGTTTTTGAATAAAAAAGTCTTTTAAAAAGATTTCCTGCTCAATTGTAATATCATTTTCAGTGATGATAAATATATTTTCAGTCTCAAGTTCAGCTTCAATAATATTTAATATTCGTAAACTTTCTGATTGTTGTTGGATTACAATTTCAGTTATATCTTTTACTAATTGCTGAGCAGAAATCCCTCCAAGATACTTTTCTCCAGTGATTCCCGTAAGACTTAACCGTCTTATAGCGGCAAAACGAACTCTGAAAAATTCATCTAAATTATTCGAAAATATACCTAAAAATCTTAGTCTGTCTAATAACGGAACTGAATTATCACCAGCTTCTTGAAGTACTCTGGCATTGAAAGCTAACCAACTTTTTTCTCTATCAATGTATTTATATTCTAATACTTTATTCATCTTAAATCTTTGGGAAATATTGTTTTTTTTATTTTACCTTTTTTAATTTTTTTCCAATCATCGGTATCAAACTTCACGGATACAAATCCGCTTGTAGGAATATTATCAAAATAATCATCCCCAAATTTATTAACAAAATTTGTAATGGCACCATTATGTCCGAAAACAATAACACTTTCGAAAAGATTACTGCATGATTTAATAATTTCCTCCAGTTTTTTTTCATCAAAGGTATAAAGGTCGTCTTTGTAAACGATACTTTCTATAGGATAGGCCAAATTTTGAGCAAAAATTAACGCTGTGTCTGTTGCTCTTTTTGCAGAACTGGCCCAAATAATATACGTTTTGGGGATAAAATCTTTAGCATGAGCAGAAACAAGATGCGCATCTTTCATGCCCTGACAAGTCAAACCACGATCTTTATCATGCATTGGGACTTCCCAACTTGATTTTGCATGCCGAACTAAAATTAGATTTTTCATACTAACACTATTTATCAATGTAACTGTTTCAATTTATTTGAGCTTACAAATTACAAAATAAATTTCAAATGAAATCCTCTATCCAAATTCAAATTGTGAAAATATCATTGATTTATAAAATATCTTTTTACTAATTAAAAATAAATAAAACCAATCAATTAATTCTCTTTAAAAAATAATCTTACAAAAAATCATAGAACTGCGGATAATAAATTTTACATTATTTTTATTATAAAAAGTTCAAATTTAGACTCAAAAAATATATTATGTTCTAAAACGCACTGTTTTTAAATCTAAAATGTTAGTTAAACGGTTTTTTACGTTGTTCAAAGGTTAAATTATATACAAAAAAAAAATGTGGTAGTTTTACTGTCAATTATTATTTTTTTTACAATCCATAATCAAAACTTATTGAGATTGACTAAATCTACTATTAAATTTATCTTCAGCGCATGAAAAAAAAACTACCCCAAACTAATGTTAGGAGTGTTGAAAATTGTTATTTACTAATATTTATAATTTTTTTATTATCTATAAGTGTTTATGCAGAGGGAACTCCTACTCTTTCTCCAAATGCAAATAATATAACTGCAGTATTAAGCGCACCAGATCTATCTAATGGATCTTATTTTAATGCGCCGGAAGACAATAGAATTTATTTCAATATTGCTAATGCATCGACAGAAAACTTATATTTTGGTTTTGACTGGAGGGAATTTTCTGTCGGAAATCCTGGTAGGCTAAATAATTTATATTATCGTATTAGAAGACCTGATGGCACAGTTGCTGTTACCGCATTGTGGAATAGTGCAAATGGCGTTGCAGGTAGTATAGATAGTCACGCCCGAGCTTTAGCTGGTCCAAATATTGGTTCCATAACAAACGGATATTCTCCATTGGTCTTTGACCCTACTGTTTCTGGAGAACATTGGATTGAAATTTTTAGAAGTAATGATGGTGGTATCACAGCTTTAACTTCTTCTGCAGATAGAGCTGTTGGTGCTTTGTTTGATATGACTGTGGCTAATAATTCAGGAAGTTTTGGTAAAAAAAATGGTCGTTTGCACTCTGACAAATGGGGATTCGTAGCTGTATCATCTACTTATGGTAATACTACAACTGCTACTTCTGAGCCAAATTTTTATGCTTACACTGCTGATAGGGTAGTATTATTTATAGATTTCAAACCTGGTTTTCAGCCTATTGCATTCAATGTAGCGGTTAATAGTTATGGTGTTTCTCAATCGGGTGATTATAATATTGATAGACGATCAATAAGTGCAGCAAAAGCACCTTCCTTATTAAATGGTTATAAAGTTTTTTTAAACAATCCTGATTCAAATTTATATCCTGTAGCATCAATACCTGCAGCACCAACCTTCTTAAATCCTGCAATAATTAATTGCGGACCATATCTGATTCGTTTTAATATTTCAGAGCCCGGAGATGTAAAATTATTATTCAATTTAAATGGAGTTTCTGGTTATCAAGCAGGTACAAGCGATAGAATTCTTGAGGCCCTAAGTTTACCTGTAGGAGATAACAGTATTTCCTGGGATGGTCTTGACGGATTAGGAAATGTAGTAAATGACGGAGCTACAGTTAATCTAACTTTAAACTTTCTTAAAGGTAGATTTAACCTGCCGATATATGATGTTGAATTAAATATAAATGGATTTAATGTTTCATCGATTGCTCCAATTGCAATTGCAAATTCTCAAATGTTTTGGGATGATTCACAATTAACTAATGTTGGGACGAATTGTTCTAGTAACGGAAGTACACAGGAAAACAATTTAACTGGAGCTGGATTAGATAATTCTTTAGCTGGAACTGCAAGCCCTGCACGTGCTTGGAGTGGAAACGGAAATTTACTTCAAACAATCCCTGCACCTGCCAATGGTTCAAATGAAACTGATGGTATTACCTGTAATGACTTTGGAAATGTACGATTATTGAATACTTGGGGTTGGGGTTTAACCAGTGCAAGTGTGAGTACAAATATTTTCAAAGGTTGTTCTGATTTAAAAGTTGTTAAAACTGTTAGTAACTCAAGTCCAACAATTGGAAGTGATGTTACTTTTACGATTACAGCAAGTAATTTAGGAATAAGTAATGATACTAATGTAGTTGTAAATGATGCTATTCCAAATGGCTATACTGTCATTAGTATCACTCCTTCTGTAGGCACTTGGTCCGCTCCAAATTGGACAATAGGAAATTTTGCTAGTGGAGCTACTGCAACATTAACCGTAGTTGCAAAAGTAAAAAATGGAGGAACTTATGCTAATACTGCAACAATTTCAGGAACAAATAACGACCCTGTATCTAACAATAATACTTATACATCAACTCCTATTCCAGTAAATTCAATTATTGATGCAATTAATGATATCGGAACTCCGGTAAACGGATTCAACGGTGGAACAGCTTTTACGAATGTATTAACTAATGATACCGTAAACAATGATCCTGTTATTACTTCTCAAGTCAATACTACTTTTGTTTCTTCAACTAATGCCGGAATCACACTTTCTGGCACCAATGTAATTGTAGCCGCGGGTACCCCTGCCGGTTCGTATTCTTTGGTATACCGAATCTGTGAAATACTTAATCCTGCCAATTGTGATAATGCGACCGTTACTGTAACAGTTACTGCTCCTGTAATTGATGCGATTAATGATGCAGGAACTGTTGTATATGGGGCTACTGCTGAAACAGCTTTCACCAATGTCCTTTCAAATGATAAATTGAACGGGGTGGTGGTTGTAGCTTCTAAAGTCAACACTACTTTTGTTTCTGCAACTAATACCGGAATCACGCTTTCTGGAACTGATGTTATTGTTGCCGCGGGTACGCCTGCCGGTTCGTATTCTTTGGTATACCGAATCTGTGAAATACTTAATCCAACCAATTGTGATAATGCGACCGTTACTGTAACCGTTACCCCTAAAGCTATTGATGTAGTCGTTACTGCTGATGATAAAACGAAAGTATACGGTGATCTTAATCCTGCTTTAACAGCCGTGGTGACGGGTGCTGTAAACGGAGATACGATTAACTACACTCTTGCAACTTCTGCTACGCAGTTCTCTAACGTAGGTGCTTACCCTATCGTGGTGACTTTAGGTAGTAATCCTAACTATGACGTTACTCCAGTAAACGGAACTTTGACAGTTACGCCTAAAGCTATTGATGTAGTTGTTACTGCTGATGATAAAACGAAAGTATACGGTGATCTTAACCCTGCTTTAACAGCCGTGGTGACGGGTGCTGTAAACGGAGATACGATTAACTACACTCTTGCAACTTCTGCTACGCAGTTCTCTAACGTAGGTGCTTACCCTATCGTGGTGACTTTA
>NZ_JBLVPN010000007.1:0-255118 GCF_048286615.1 Flavobacterium pasteuri
TCTTTGTTTATTCGACTAAATTCTAGTGGTTTTTTCAAATCTCTCGATTCTATTACTCTTATTCTTTTGTTCCGATTTGCATCGGAACGGCTGTCAATTCAATATGTCTAGGAACGTATTCTTCTTGTTTTTAAACTGAATTTATTTCAGTCTCCAACTCCTGGTTAACACTTGTTAAAGTGTTTCTCGAAGCGGGTGCAAAAGTAGAACTCTTTTTTGTTTCTCGCAAATGTTTTTTGAAGTTTTTTTTGAAAACTTTAATTTCGTTTTTCTTCAACTAAAATAAGGTCTCAACCCTATTCCCACTCACTCAAAATTTCTAAGAACTCACTCCCTTTCGGGGCAGCAAAATTAAAACTTATTTTCCGCTCTGGCAAATCTTTTTTCGAATTTTATTCCGATTTTTTTTAATCCGCTTTTCAGTATTTAAGAATGGACTTCTGCGCTATTGCGGGTGCAAAAGTACCACCTTTATTCACTTCTACAAGCTTTTTATTTACTTTTTTTTGCCTTTTTCTTAACTTATGTTTTAAATCCCTGTAAACGTGAATTTTGTAAGTATTTTTTTTTTCACTCATAAGCACACTACAAAGCAGAAGGTGACAAAACGGATAAAATAATGGGCTTTGCATACCTAAACGCATGCGTATCTTACCTGGATATATTTCTTAGATCTTTCGGAATTCGTTCTTTGTTCTTGTTTGAGTAGCTCTTCCCTTTGTCTGAATCTCTCAAAATAGCCTGCCTTAACAGCATTAAAACTAAAAAATACGCTAAATCGATAAAATGCTTTATACTTTTCCTTCTATACTAATCGCTTTTTCATTTTCTCCTATATATAAGGTAACTGGATTTTGGGTTGGCGATAGTTCTTATCCTCTGGATTACACTGATTATCCTAATTATTCTGGTCCTCGCGTTAGGGATAGCAGCGAATAGCCCACAGTTAAGTGAAGTACAACGGAACTTAACGAGGACTTGTAGCGTATAGCCCCACTCCTTATATATATAAAGGCGATTATCCTTTTCGATAATCGCCTTTATATATATAAGGAGGAACGCCAAAAAAAATTACTTTTTCAGCTTTTCAGCTCTAGATTCCCAAGAGTCAGTTAGATTATCATAATCAACTGGTTTAGCCGGATTCTGGTTTTGTAATCTTCCAGAATCGAATGCTCGAACTAATATCGTTTCTATTAGATAGTCTTCATTAACATCGAAAGGTGCGTACTTTGTTTTCAAATTAATATCAAACATACTGGCTGCCGTATTAGACCAAAATGCTTTCCAACCACTTTTGAGG
This sequence comes from Flavobacterium pasteuri, assembly GCF_048286615.1. Taxonomy (NCBI): domain Bacteria; kingdom Pseudomonadati; phylum Bacteroidota; class Flavobacteriia; order Flavobacteriales; family Flavobacteriaceae; genus Flavobacterium; species Flavobacterium pasteuri. Next base: position 1,304 of record NZ_JBLVPN010000007.1, read on the forward strand.
TTTTTTACTAATTCATAAGTTGTGGTGCCAGTTTGACGATGTATTAACTTTACCAGTATTTGACCTTGTTTACGGGAAAGCTTTTTGAGCTTGGCTTCGAACTCATCACTCAAATAATTTTCTACTATCTTAAAATATCTTTTTTTCTCCTTATTTGATTTTAGGTTTGCCATTCCTTTATTTAGATTTGACAGTCTTTCAGAGGCCAACTTTGCATAAGGATAGGTTTTATAAACACGATTTTGAAGGATTAGGAATTGCTTTCTTGCTTCGGGATCCATTTTCTCCTTATGTATTAAGACTTCCGGTAATTGGATTGTATCATTAAGGATAGATTCGTCATCTTCTAACTCATTCCCCATCTTTGTGGTATCCTGAGGTATTACCTGCGCATTAACAGACAGAGTGGTAAATAAACAAAACAACAAAAATTTAATTAGCTTCATATAGGGAAATTTAATTGCCAAAATTATACATTATATACACAAGTGTAATGCCAAATTTATAATTTAGCAAAAAAATAATTTTATGAGCACTAAATCAATATTAAACAAGTCATCACTTGAGTTTTTAGAAAACTACCTTAATAATGCATCACCCACAGGTTATGAAAGTGGCGGCCAAAAATTATGGATGGAATACCTAAAACCTTATGTTGATACTTTTATAACGGACACTTATGGTTCTGCTGTTGGAATCATAAATCCAGATGCACCATATAAGGTAGTGATCGAAGGGCATGCTGACGAAATTTCATGGTACGTCAATTATATTACCGATGATGGATTAATCTACGTGATTAGAAATGGTGGTTCAGATCACCAAATTGCACCTTCGAAACGCGTTAACATTCATACTAAAGCAGGAATTGTAAAAGGTGTTTTTGGTTGGCCGGCTATTCATACTCGCAATAGAGGAAAAGAAGAAGTGGCAAAAGTTGACAATCTATTTATTGACATTGGTTGTGAAACCAAAGAACAAGTTGATAAAATGGGTGTGCATGTAGGTTGCGTGATTACGTATCCTGATGAATTTATGATTTTGAACGAAAACAAATTTGTTTGTCGTGCGATTGACAACCGAATGGGTGGGTTTATGATTGCAGAAGTAGCTCGTTTGTTACACGAAAACAAAATAAAACTCCCTTTCGGATTGTATATCACTAATTCTGTTCAGGAAGAAGTTGGTCTTCGTGGTGCTGAAATGATTACCAAAACCATCAAACCAAACGTAGCAATTGTTACCGATGTTTGCCATGACTCCACTACTCCAATGATCGATAAAAAGATTGAAGGAGATACTAAAATTGGTAAAGGTCCAGTAGTAACCTATGCGCCTGCAGTTCAGAATAATTTGAGAGAATTGATTCTTGAAACGGCTATGGCAAAAGAAATTCCGTTCCAAAGATTGGCTTCTTCTCGCGTTACCGGAACAGATACCGATGCTTTTGCGTACAGTAATGGCGGTGTGGCTTCTGCTTTGATATCCTTGCCATTGCGCTATATGCATACTACGGTCGAAATGGTGCATCGTGAAGATGTTGAAAACGTGATTAAATTAATTTACGAGACCCTATTGAAATTAGAAAACGAAGAAACATTCTCTTATTTCAAATAGTTTTAGGAGCTAATCGCGTCTCGTTCTAAAAACGAGATTGCAATCTTTCCCTTTTTGGTAGCAAAAAGGGAAAGGATTTCCTCTTCAAACGAAGTTCACTGAACTCCGCTAAAAGTAGAAACAAAGTGAGATAATCGGGGCTAAAAAACCGCAGTTCAAATTATGAATTGCGGTTTTTTTGTTAACTTTACTCATACAATTTATAAAAATGCAATCAACCGCCACATCAATAGAAGCCTATTTAGAAGAAATTCCAGAAGATAGAAAAGATGCTTTTACAAAACTTAAGGAAACTATTCTAGAAAATATTCCCAAAGGATTTGTTGAACAAATGTCCTACGGTATGATTGGTTATGTAGTGCCACATTCTATTTATCCTGGCGGCTATCATTGCGAACCAAAACTCCCGTTACCCTTTCTTAACATCGCTTCTCAAAAAAATTTCATTGCGCTTTACCACATTGGAATTTATGCTAAACCCGAATTACTGAATTGGTTTGTCTCCGAATACCCAAAACACAGCAAACAAAAATTAGACATGGGAAAAAGTTGCATCCGATTTAAGAAGATGGACCAAATCCCTTTTGATTTAATTGCTGAACTCGTGCAAAAAATGTCAATAGATGAATGGATTACTTGTTATGAATCATCATTTAAAAAATAAAAAAAACCGCGATTCAAAATTATGAATTGCGGTTTTTATTTTTTTATACAAATGTTTTTATCTGTTCGCTAGATATTCCAAAACATTTTTCTCAATTCTTTCATCTATATTAGTGATGTCTGCTTTTACAAATTTCTCTCCTAAGATATTTTCGTATAATTCAATATATCTTTCAGAAACTGTTTCAATATATTCGTCAGTCATATTTGGAATTTGTTGCCCTTCCAGACCTTGAAAACCATTTTCTATTAACCATCGACGAACAAACTCTTTCGATAATTGTTTTTGTTCTTCACCATTATTTTGTCTTTCTTGGTAGCCTTCAGCATAAAAATAACGAGAAGAATCCGGTGTGTGAATTTCGTCAATCAAGACAATTACACCTTCTTTAGTTTTACCGAATTCATATTTAGTATCCACCAAAATCAATCCACGACTGGCTGCAATTTCAGTTCCTCTTTGAAACAAATCTCTTGTGAATTTTTCTAAAACAAGGTAATCTTCTTCAGAAACGATTCCTTTCGATAAAATATCCTCACGAGAAATATCAGCATCATGTTCTCCGTTATCCGCTTTTGTGGTTGGGGTAATAATAGGTTCTGGGAATTTATCATTTTCTTTCAAATAGTCAGGCATTGAAACTCCGCAAATTTCTCTTTTGCCAAGAGCGTATTCACGAGCAGCATGACCTGAAAGATATCCACGAATCACCATTTCTACCTTAAAAGGCTCACATAAATGGCCAACAGCTACATTAGGATCAGGAGTTGCGATTAACCAGTTAGGAACAATATCCTCAGTCAATTCCATAAATTTAGTAGCAATCTGGTTTAGAATTTGACCTTTATATGGAATTCCTTTTGGTAAAACTACATCAAAAGCCGAAAGCCTGTCTGTAGCTACCATAACCAAAAGTTCATCATTGATATTATACACTTCTCTTACTTTACCGCGGTAAACAGATTTCTGGTTTGGAAAATTAAAATTAGTAGTTGTGATTGTATTGCTCATTATAATAGTTGTGTGTGTTTATTTTTGTTCCTGCAAATTTAAAACTATTTCATAGAGTTACGCAAAGAAAAGAACGGAACTCTTAAATTTTATTTTTATCTCTACAATTATTTTTTAAGCAACGTATCGTTGAATAAATTTAAAATTCGGCTGTATTCATCAACCCAAGAATAGGTTTCTTTAAATCCATGTGCTTCCACCGGGAAACTTGCTAAACTCCATTTTTTCTTACCTAATTCGATAAAACGCTGAGACAAACGAACAATATCTTTGTACTCTACATTGTCATCTACCATTCCGTGAAGCATCAATAAATCGCCTTGTAAATTATCCGCAAAATAGATTGGAGAACTTTTTTTGTAAGCATCCGGATCCGTTTCAGGGAAATTAAGAATATTTCCAGTATAGCCATGATTGTAATGTGCCCAATCAGTAACAGAACGTAAAGCAGCTCCAGAAGCAAACTCTTTTGGAGTAGTCAGCATTCCCATCAACGTGATGAAGCCTCCGTAAGAACCACCATAAATCCCAACTCTTGACGCGTCAATTCCGTAATTTTCGACTAGATATTTCTTGCCGTCAATTTGATCTGTTAAATCTTTCCCGCCCATAAATCGGTAAATTCCTGTTCTAAAATCACGTCCGTATCCATCACTTCCTCTATAATCAATATCCAAAACGGTATAGCCTAAATCGACTAATAAATTATGAAACATGTATTCTCTGTGATACGTACTCCAATAATTGTGTGCGTTTTGCAAGTAACCAGCACCATGAACAAACAAAATTGCTGCTTTATTCGCATTCGCAGTTTGTGGCTTGTATAATCTAGCATTTACCGGAGTTCCATCCTGAGATTTGAAAGTAATTACTTCCGGTTCACGCCATGAATATCCTTTGAAACTTTCCGATGTTGAAAACGTTATCTGATTTAAGTTGGTATTCTTTTTATTAGGAGCTACATACAATTCCCAAGGTTTATTTTTATAAGAATAACGGACCAATAAAGTGCTTTCATCTGGAGATAAACTCACTTCATGAGCGCCATCTTTAGTTAAGATAGGTTGCAAAACTGTATTAGCAACTTCCAATTTATAAAAATTTCTGTTTCCCGGATGTGTGGTAGTTGTGGTTAAATAAAAAGACTTTTTATCTTTTGCCAAACTTACGTTGCGCACTTCCCAATTTCCTTTAGTCAGCTGTGTTTTGTTTTTTGACTTTAAATTATAAGTGTATAAATGAGAATAACCGGTTTCTTCGGATTGAAAATAGACTGTTTCATTATCTCCCAAAAACCCAAGCGTTCCTCTTCCATAAGAATTAGAAGGAATTCCGGGTCCACCGATCCAAGCTTCATCATGTTGATGATCTAATTCCTGAAAAGTTCCATTTTCTAAATTCAAACTAACAATCCATCGGTCTTTGTTATCCTGACTTCTTATTTCACTAATTGCATATGAACCATTTTCATTGTAAACAGGTTCCTGAACTACAATTAGTTTGTCCTTATTTGCTGCAGTTTTTGATTTTTCATAGGACTCAAAATATTTAGGAACATCCTGAATGTGACTCAATGATGAAAAATTCATAAAATAAACAGAATCTTTGGCGATGTTGTAAATCCCGAATTTGGTTGCCAACAAATTATCTACAGAAACTTTTTCCTTCGTGTCTTCAATTTGGTTGTAACCATCGGCAGTTATAAAAAGTTCCATTTTTTCACTCTTGCGTTCTAAATCTTCTATTAATCTGAACGTAGCGAAGTTTCCCTTTGAATCCACTTTTAAGCTTCCAAAAGTGTTTTTTCCATAATAATACGGTTTTGGAAAATCAGATTTTGTAGTTTTTGATTTTGCCAAATTCCATTTTTTAAGTGCTTCCTGATCTCTGACGAATTGAAACAATTCCTCCTGTTGGCTTTTCAAAAATGATTCTTTATCAGAGGCTTTCTCGTCCGATTTTCCTTTACGAAAGTTTGTGATTTGAATAATAGAACCTTCATTGGTATTGAACTGAAAAAGGTTTTCATTTTGTCTGAAATAAAGCACTCCTGGCACTGAACCCATTTGTAAATTAGCAATCGGACTACTTTGTTGGTAGAGTTTTTTAGAAGTTTTACTTTTCAAGGAATACGAAAATAGTCTTCCTTTATCGATGTAATAATACAAATCCGGATTCGTTGTTTTTTTGAAATCTAATTTCGAAAAAGCAGCTTCATATGGTGATGCCAATTCAGTTTTTGACAATCCATTTTTCCAAAAATAAGTACTTGACCCCAATTCATTATTTGGATTCCAATCAAAATAAACTTTTTGTCCATCTAAAGACCATCTTTCATTTTCTGGTTGCGCACCAATGAAAGCGTTACCTTTCATGATTTCTTCCAGTTTTAGCGTTTGACTTTGCATTGTTATGGAAAACAAAATACAGATAACAAGGATTATTTTTTTATTCATTTTACTATTTTTATAAAAAATGGATTCTAAAATTATTTTAAAAAGTGCGTATTTAAAGACTTTTAACTATTTAATAGTTGCTGTGCTATATATTTTGCAACTCCTTCATTATCATTAGTTAAAATCACTTCTAAATGAGAAAGTCTATCTTTCAAACTATTTGGTGCATTCCCCATAACTAGACCTTTACCGGAAGATGTAAGCATATTTTCATCATTATATCCATCACCAAAAGATAGTGCTTCCTGAAAAACAAAATTTTCTTTTTCCAGAATTTTAGCAATCGCAACACTTTTGTCCACTGATTTGTCCATAAATTCTAAACAAAAAGGCAAACTAAACGCATGGCTAAAAAGTCCTGTATGATTTTCTAAAATTTTATCGCGTAATTCAATTAATTTTGAATGTTTATCGTGTGTGAAGAATACTTTTATTGCACTCAAATCCTCCAAACTAGAAAAATCGACAAGTTCAGGATGATAATTTACTTCTGGTTGAAATTCGTTTAATTTTTCATTGTGCTTATTTGTTTGCCAAACATTTTCTCTGAACAATACGGTGGTTATTTCAGGATCAATATCTAATGACAAGACTGATTTAACAGCTTCACTTTCCATATTAAAAGAAAAAAGAAGTTCTTTTTCAGGAGAATGTATCCGTGCTCCATTTGAAGTTACTAAATAAAGAGGAACATTCAATCCTGCTACAATAGGCATTGCATCCAAGTGATGACGGCCAGTTGCTACAATTATTAAATAATTTTGATTGTGGAGTTCTTGAAAAACAGTTTTAGTATATTGGGATATTTTGTGATCTGAATTGAGTAAAGTTCCGTCTAAATCACTAATAACTACTTTAATTTTTTCTTTTAAAATCATTTCTTTTTAACTGAAATTTAATTAATTCCAAATTTATTGCATTTTCAAGAGATACAAAAGGAATCGATTGATTTTTATTTTAAGCAGTTAACGAAAACCATTTTTACTTTAAAATAATGAAGCGGAAAGCAAATCCATTTTTTACTAAAATGATCTTGCTTTCCGCTTTAAAAGAATTTTGTGTATTTCCTAATCGTTATTTTCAATCATCTTATACGCATCAATCACTTTTTTAACTAATCGGTGTCGTACAATGTCTTTGTCATCCAGATAAATGATTCCAATTCCATCAATATCTTTCAAAACCAACAAAGCTTCTTTGAGTCCGGAAATGGTTCTTCGTGGTAAATCGACTTGACCAGGATCACCTGTAATCATAAATTTAGCACTTTTACCCATACGTGTCAAGAACATTTTCATTTGGGAATGTGTAGTGTTTTGTGCTTCATCCAAAATTACAAAAGCATTATCCAGCGTTCTACCACGCATAAAAGCCAAAGGTGCAATTTGAATAATTCCCTTTAGAATATAATCTTCTAATTTTTCGTTAGGTAACATATCACGTAAAGCATCGTAAAGAGGTTGCATATAAGGATCTAATTTTTCTTTCATATCTCCTGGCAGAAAACCAAGATTTTCCCCTGCTTCTACTGCTGGACGCGTGAGTATGATTCGTTTCACTTGCTTTTCTTTCAGTGCTTTCACAGCCATGGCTACCCCAGTATACGTTTTTCCAGTACCGGCTGGCCCTACTGCAAAAACCATATCATTTTTTTCCATAGTATCCACCAACAACTGTTGATTGGGTGTCATCGGTTTGATGATCTTCCCACCTACTCCATGTACTAAAATTTTATCGTGATCGCCCATTCTCTCAATCTGTTTCCCATCATTTAAAATCACTCGTTCAATAACATTGTTATCAATAGTGTTATAACGTGTAAAGTGAAGCATTAAACGTTGAAAACGTTTTTCAAACTCGTCTAAAACCTCTTTTTCTCCAAAAGCTTTTATGGTTGTTCCCCTAGCGACAATTTTTAATTTTGGGTAGTATTTTTTAATTGTTTCAAGATGAGTGTCTTGAGCGCCCCAAAAGTCTTTTGGAGCGATGTCTATGAGCTCGATTATTCTTTCGTTCAAATGAGGTAGTTTTAAATTAGAATTAATTTTTTCATAAATCAATTGGCTGTCGGGTATATTTCTTTTATTTAAATAGAATTTGTTTTTTGTTTTTCGTTTTTTGAGTTTACTATTATTAGCTTTGCACTTCTCAAATTTAATAAAATTAGGTTTACATAACACCAATAGTTATAAACAAATTTATGTCAATAATTACCCTAACTACCGATTACGGCTTGAAAGATCACTTTGTAGGTGCGTTAAAAGGGAAAATCTTATCTGAGTATTCCGAGGCTATAATTATTGATATTTCACATGACATTGACCCATTCAACACAGTAGAAGCAAGTTACATTATTGGAGCATCGTATGCGAGTTTTCCAAAAGGTACAGTTCACCTTGTAGGAGTCGATATGGAATCAAATAAAGAGAATCAACATATTGTGATGCAATGGAACGGTCACTATTTTATTGCTGCAGATAATGGCATTTTAAGTATGCTTTCGCAAAAAATTGTTCCACAAAAAATAGTCGCGATTAACATTCATGATCGTTTGCCAAGCGAAGCTACTGATCTGGATGTGTTTGTAAAAGTGGCCTGCCATTTAGCCAAAGGTGGTTTGATGAATGTCATTGGTAAAGAAATAAATACGATTAAGCAAGTTACAAATCTGCAAGCCACTATTTCAGATGATGGAAATTCATTAAAAGGGCATGTGATTTACATTGATCATTTTGGGAATGTAATTACCAATATTTCTAAAAAATATTTTATCGAAGTTGCCAAAGGAAGACCTTATGAAATTGTTTTGAAAACCAAAAATATCAAAACCATTTTGCCCAACTATTCCGCAATTGCCAGTTCCGATAAATATCCGATAAAATCGTATGAAGGCGAAAAATTAGCAATTTTCAACGAAGCTGGTTTTCTGGAGATTGCCATTTTTAGAAGTAATCCTTCTAAAGTAGGTTCTGCGAATAGTTTATTAGGATTGAATTATAGAGATATAATAAATATAGTATTTAGGTAATTTTTTTTGATTTTTGATTGAAGATTAACGATTTATGATTTCAGATTTAAAGCAAGATAATATGAAAACAATTATAAAAATAAGTTTTAAAGATTTGAAACAAAATTATATTGAAATGCAACAATTTCTTGAAGATAAATCTGGTGAAACTAAAATATGTGATAAATCAAAAGTAGCAATTGATTTAAGTCTTTGGGGAGATGATAATTATGATATGTTAGAAGATTTTATTACAAAATATAATTTAGATTTTTCAAATTTTAAATATGATGAACATTTCGAAAGTGAGGGTGAACTTTTTAGTTCTGCCACTGTATTATTAACAATATTGCTAATCCCATTATATTTTATTAAACTTATTCTATTCCTAATATTCAAACCATTCTCAAAAAGCCCTTCAAAAAAAATTAATGATTTTAATTTTTTTATTAGAAGGAATCAACATAAAAAGAAAGATTTAACAATGGGAGATTTAATTACATCCAAAATTCAAGGAAAGTTTTCTTTAAGAAAAGATGTCACATTTGTTCTTAACTAATTGCAAAATCTGAAATCATAAATCGTTAATCTAAAATCTTAAATCTAAATGTTTGTACGAATAGTAAAATTGAGTTTTCACGAGGAACATATTCCTGCATTTTTAGAAAACTTCGAGTTAATGAAAGATAAAATACGAAATGCGCCCGGAAATCGTTTCTTAGAATTGTATCAGGATAAAAATAATAAAAGCATTTTCTTTACTTACAGCTATTGGGAAACCGAAGCTGATTTAGAAAATTACAGGAATTCCGAACTTTTTTATGATGTTTGGACATTCACCAAAAAATTATTCAATGACAAACCAGAAGCGTGGAGCGTGGATAAATTAGTTAGTTTAGAATAAAAATAGTTTAAAGTTTAAGGTTTAAAGTTGTTGGATTGGGAACTTTAAACCTTAAACATTTGAAACTTTAAACAAAAAAAATAAATGAAATCAATAGTATTACGAGAAATAAAATCCTTTTTCGGTTCGCCTATAGGTTATTTAGTAATCGCCATTTTTCTAATTATCAACGGATTGTTTCTTTGGGTTTTCGAAGGAGATTATAACATTCTGAATACCGGTTTTTCTGATTTGACTCCGTTTTTCACTTTGGCACCATGGATTTTGATATTCTTAATTCCCGCGGTAACCATGCGTAGTTTTTCGGATGAAAAAAAACAGGGAACGTTAGAATTATTGTTGACCAAACCATTGAGTATTTGGCAAATTGTAAACGGAAAATTTCTTGGCGCTTTGCTTTTAATTGTAATGGCAATTATCCCAACATTCATTTATGTAGCCGTTATTTCTAATTTAGGAATGCCTGAAGGTAATCTCGATATGGGAAGTACAGTTGGTTCTTATTTTGGACTATTGTTCCTGATTGCAGCTTATTCAGCCATTGGAATATTCACATCAACGCTATCTGATAATCAAATTGTGGCTTTTATTGTTGCAGTATTTTTATGTTTCTTCTTCTATTTTGGATTTGAAGGTTTAGCTTCAGTTGTTCCAAATGTATCTTCTATAATCGCATCATTAGGAATGCAAGATCATTTCAAAAGCATGAGCCGAGGCGTATTAGACTCAAGAGATATCCTTTATTTTACAAGCATAACTGTTGTCTTTCTTTCATTTACTGTTTATAATCTAAAATCTTTCAAATCGTAATGAATACTTCTAAGAAAAATAATCTAAAATCAGTATTGATTATCCTTGCAATTGTAGTACTTGCGAATGTGATAGGAAGTTCCTTTTTTCATCGTTTTGATTTAACAAAAGATAAAAGATACACCCTTTCCCAGACCTCTTTGAACATCATAAAGCAAGTTCAAAATCCGCTGTCCATAAAAGTGTATATGCAAGGCGATTTACCTGCCGAATTCAAACGTTTACAACAAGAAACAAAACAATTACTGGAAGAATTTCAGGCGTACAACTCCAATATTGTTTTTGAATTCGTAGATCCTTTGGAAAACGAAGACGCCAGCATGGACAATATTAAAGACTTGTATAGAAAAGGGCTTACGCCAATAAACATAACCGTTGACGACAAAGGAAAGCAATCACAAGCGATGGTTTTTCCTTGGGCGATTGCCGTTTATGACAACAAGGAAGTAAATATTCCATTGCTGAAAAACATTATGGGTGCGTCAACTACCCAAAAAGTGATTGGTTCCGTTCAGCATTTGGAATACTCAATTGCCGAAGCTTTGAATAAGATTACCAAAGCCAAACAAAAGAAAATTGCTGTTATCAAAGGAAACGGTGAATTACAAGATATTTTGATGGCTAAATTTCTTTTACAGGTGCGCGAAAGCTACCATATCGGACCTTTTACTTTAGATTCAGTTGCTAAAAATCCTATTGGAAGTTTAGAAGCTTTAGAAAAATATGACTTGGCTGTTATCGCTAAACCAACTGAAACGTTTACCGATGCGGAGAAACAAGTTTTAGATCAATTTATCATTAATGGTGGAAAAACATTGTGGTTGATTGACCAAGTTACGGCGGAAATGGATAGTTTATACGATTCATCTGGAGCCACTCTAGCCTATCCAAAAGATTTGAATTTGAATGATATGTTCTTTAAATACGGAATCCGAATCAATCCTGATTTAGTAAAAGATGAACAAGGAAGTCCCATAAAACTGGCCACCGGGGAACAAGGAAGTGCAACTCAATTTCAAGAATTCAACTGGAAATTTGCACCACAAGTGTATCCAAACAGTTTGCATCCGATTGTGAAAAATTTAGGTGGAATCAAATTTGATTTTGCGAATCCAATTGACACCTTAAAAAACGGAATTAAGAAAACCATTTTGTTGCAATCGTCACAGTATTCTAAAAAAATAGGAACTCCAACAGAAGTCAATTTGAATATCGTTACCGAAGAAACTTCGCCTGCTGATTACCTGAACAAAGGAAAGATTCCATTATCGGTATTATTAGAAGGCTCGTTTCATTCCATGTTTGAAAATAGAGTGTTGCCATTTGAACAAAAAACATTTCAAGCAACAGGAAAAGTGAACAAAATGATTGTGATATCAGATGGGGATTTGATAAAAAACCAATTGGATAAAAACTTTCAACCGATAGAATTGGGCTACGACCAAAGGTCTGGAAATTTGTATGATAATAAAGATTTCCTCACAAATTGCGTCAATTATCTATTGGATGACACGGGACTTATTAACATTCGAAGCAAAGATCTTGATTTACCTTTATTAGATAAAGAAAAAATTTATGAAAACTATACCCGAACACAAATCCTAACTATCGGGCTTCCAATTCTTATTTTGGTGCTTTTTGGAGTCGCATTTACTTTCCTTCGAAAAAGAAAACACAGCAAATAGATGTTAATAAAAAAGTTTCCAAACTAGAATAGTTTACGATATATTTGTAAAATGTAACGTATTTCGGATATTAAAGAAATACCTTAAAAAATAAAACAAAACAGATGAAATTTATAGTATCGAGTTCGTACTTATTGAAACAATTACAAGTTTTAGGTAACGTTATCAACAGCAGTAATACTTTACCTATTTTAGATAACTTTTTATTTGATTTAGACCATAATGTGCTAACGGTTTCTGCTTCTGATTTAGAGACAACTATGTCTGCTACGTTAGGAATTGATTCAGAAAGTAAAGGAAGCGTTGCTGTCCCTGCAAAATTGCTTTTGGAAATCCTTAAAACATTCCCTGAACAACCCTTAACTTTTACGGTTGAAGAAAACAGTACGATTGAAATCAGTTCTAATTCTGGAAAATATGCTTTAGCTTATGCTCCTGGAAATGAATTTCCAAAATCGGTTAACTTAGACGATCCATCTGTAACACTTGTTCCTGCTGATGTTTTGGCAACAGCCATAAGCAAAACCATATTTGCTGCCGGAAACGATGATTTACGTCCGGTAATGTCTGGTGTATTCTTCCAGTTTTCGCCACAAGGATTGACATTTGTTGCCACTGACGCACATAAATTAGTAAAATATGCCCGTACGGATGTAACGGCTTCTCAAGTGGCTGATTTCATTATGCCAAAGAAACCTTTGAACATCTTAAAAAATATTCTTGGAACTTCAGATGCTGAAGTTAAAATTGAATATAACGATTCGAATGCTACTTTTTCTTTTGACAATTATGTTTTAATGTGTCGTTTAATTGATGGAAAATATCCAAATTACGAAGCGGTAATTCCAAAAGAGAATCCAAATAAATTGATGATTGACCGTTCTCAATTTTTGAGTTCTGTGCGTCGTGTTGCCATCTTTTCAAATAAAACAACACACCAAATTCGTTTGAAAATCGCTGGTGCTGAATTGAATGTTTCTGCTGAAGATATTGACTATTCAAACAAGGCCGAAGAAAGATTGACATGTGATTATCAAGGTGATGATATGCAAATAGGATACAATTCTCGTTTCTTGACTGAAATGTTGACTAACTTGCAATCCGATATGATTATGCTTGAAATGTCATTGCCAAACAGAGCCGGAATCCTTACTCCTGTTGATGGATTAGAAGAAGGTGAAACTGTTACAATGCTTGTAATGCCTGTAATGCTAAACAGTTAATTCAGTTTAAAAATACGCTATTAACCAAACCATTTTTATATTTAAGAAACCGTCCCGATAAATCGGGACGGTTTTTTGCTTTTATTCATTTCTCTATTTTTCGTTCCAACGAAAGAGTTATCACTAAGTATTTAAAGTTTCAATTATCCACTATAATTATCTAGTATGTGATTGCTTCGTTCCCCGCAAAGACAAACTAAACATTAAAATACAATTAATGTAAGAAGTCTAACAATTTAAACTAAATCACTCCCATTTTTTTCATTAGGAATGTAGCACTTCTATTTTTACAAATTCCGTCACGCAGTTTGTAATCAAAATGAAGTTCATTATTTATAATCTCCACTTCAAAACATTTATTGGTTAGTATATTTGGATACTCATTTGTGGTCAAGCAAACTTCAATATCATGTGTAGCTATGGCTCCAACGGCTTTTTTACCAATCACTTTTTTGACTACTTCTATTGTTCCATTGCGTTTATCATCTGAATTGGTTCCGCGCAATATTTCGTCCAATAAAACAAATGCTGGTCTGTTTTCCAATTCGTCCATGATTTGCTTTAAGCGCTTGATTTCGGCAAAGAAATACGATTCACTATCGGACAACGAATCGGATAATCGCATGGAAACTAAAACGGGTAACGGATGCACGTTTGCCTGACTGGCACAAACTGGCGAACCCATTCCTGATAAAACCATATTGATTCCTAAACTTCTTAGAAAAGTACTTTTACCGGACATATTAGAACCTGTTAAAATCATAAACGATTCGGGATGAAAACGCACATCATTTCCTATTCTTGTTTTTTCATTCAATAAAGGATGACTTAAATCCTTGAAATCTATTTTAAAATTGGTGTTCAATGTTGGATACACAAACTCGGGATTGTTATACGAAAAATTGGCTAAACTGTTCAGCATTTCGAATTCACCAATAACTTCCAGCCAATTTTCTAATGCTTCAGCATGGTCTTTTTTCCACTGAATTAATGATTTTAAAACATGTAAATTAAATAGAAACGTTCCATTGAATACAATAGCAGTTACGAAATTACTAATGCTGTCCATATTCGAAAACAAACCTGCTAATTGTTTCAAATGAACGCTGGCATTTTCTTTTTTGAACATTAATTTTTGCTGTAAATCGATTAACTTTTGTGATTGAAAAGATTCGTTTTCAATTTTTTGCAACAGCAAACTATATTGATGAATGGTTTTATCAATGTTGGTAGAATTAGCAACTTCAGCTTGGATTCGCTTCATAAAACGTCCTAAAATCATTAAATTAATAACAAACAAATACGACAAAACAGAAGCAAAAAAAGTATTAGAAGTCACTACATAAGCAATCAGAACTCCTAGAAAAAGAAGTGGTGAAAAATAGGAAATAAAAACACTCATTTTAGACAAAGGCGTACTATTGAATGTACTCCACTTGAGTAGCGTCTCATAATTTGATTGAGTGTCATTGCTAACTTTGGCGAAAGCCAAAAATTCCTGACGCCAATCTAATTTTTCGGTTAATTCTTTTACTGCTTGATGATTTCTGGTAATTTCATCATTTGGTAAAATGGATAACAATTGGTTTGCAAATGTTTTTTTACCAATAAAAGTAGCGGTTCTATTCAAGTTTTGGAACAAGGAATGTTCGCCAAAAATATCTAAATCATACGCATACGGATGATGAAAATCATTAAATTCCTGTCCGTTTTCAAAGGGGATTTTATTTCTTTCTAAGTACGAAATTTCATTTTCATTAATATCGAATAAGGCTTGATTAACTTGCTTTTCGAAAAGTAATTTGGTGTGAATGCGCATCAAGAAAACAAATAGTCCAAAAAGAAAAATAGCGGCAACTACAAAAATAATTTGGCTGTTTTTGATGTAATAATAAATAGAAACCAAAAAAAGTACAATAGTAAAAAGTCTTAAAATACTTATACTATTGTACTTTTTATTGATTGTAGTTAATGCCGTTGAAAAGCGAATCTTTTTTGCTTTGTATATTTCCATAATTCAATTTGATGAATTGCAAATATAACGAAATAGATTACTTTGAAGTCTAAATTAAAAGGCAATGGCGATGCCAAACTACATAGAAATCAAGATTTCAATTGAATCAACACGTAATCAATCAATGTGAATAGCTAAAATTGGGATATCAAAATTTGTAGCTATTTTTTTTGTTAAACTAGGTTTGAAAATCCCTTCAAAAAAACCTCTTTTATACGTAAGCATTGTCAAGACATCTACTTCTTTATACATTATAAAATCCAGAATTGTTTCTTTGACTTCATCGCTGTTGATGACAAAAAATTCAATGGGTTCATTAATAAATTCGTCTTCCCATTTAGCAACTGTATCTTTAGAGACATCAGAATCAATGGTTTTTACATAAAGACATTTCACTTTGGCCTTTGTTTTTTTTGCTATATCCAAAACCATCTTTAGTGCCTTTTTATCTTTGGTTCTAAAACGGGTTGTAAATCCTATAATTTCTGTTTTTTTGAATTTTGCTTCAGCAGGTACACATAACATTGGAACTTCTATTCCAGAAATTACAGCTCCTGCATTAGTTCCTACAAAAAAAGCATCCCAACCTGTAGCTCCAGAAGTACCCATTATGACAAAATCTATTTTATCTTCTTTAATCGATCTTTTGATGTTAAAAAGTAAATCTCCATCCATAAGCCTATGTGACATTTTAATTTTATCCAAATGGCGTTCTTCGGCTATAGCGCGCAATTTTGGGATTTCATCCTTAAACATATCAAACTGAGACAACTCTAAAGAATCATAAATGACAGCATAATTTTCAGGAAAAAACTGATTGTCATATATTGGCAGTTCAAATGTGTGCAATAAAACGAGTTCACCCTGAACTATTTTTGCGAATTCTAAAGCATGGACAAATGCATTTGCAGCCACTTCAGAAAAATCTGTTGGAAATAGAATTTTTTTCATTTTATTAAATATTAAAAAGTTCGTTTATTAAAATAAATTGCTGAATTATTTTTTTCGGTTATTTAGATAAATATCGAAATTAAATTCATTCGTGGATCGCCAAAATAGGTACATTGACATGAAATGCTAATTTTTTTGAAAGACTGATTTCAAATAATTTTTGAAAGAAATTTTTATAGTACACATGCATTGCAATCATATTAATTTTATACAAATCAATGAAATTCAAAATAATACCTTCAATATCATCCCCTGAAATGGAATGTAAAGCAATATTATGGTTTTTAATTAATTCATTCCAATCTTCCATATCGTTTTTCTTATTTTTATGTTGTAGCGGTTCTACGTGCAAACAATCAATATGTGCCTGAAACACTTTGGCCAAAGCCATAACGCGCATAAAAGATTCAATATCTGTAGAATTATATTCAGTAATATAAAGTAAATTTTTTATAGGTTGGTATTTACAGCGCTCAGGAATAGCTAAAACAACTGCTTTTACATCATTCATTACTTTTGTTACAACAGTTCCTAAAAAGGTTTCTTTTAAACTGGTCGCACCTTTAGTTCCCATTACTATAAAATCTATATTTTCATGTTTAGTAATTTTTTGGATTTCCTCAATCAAATTACCCAAAATTAAAACATGACTTATTTTTACCTTATCTAAATTATTTTCTTCGGCAATATGCCTTAAAATGGGAACTTCATCTTTGTAGTTATCAAAATTACTCAACTCCGTAACATCATAAATTTCATGCAAGTATTCCGCAACATTTACATAGTTTGCCTGTGGCAGTTGATAAACATGCATAGTAATGATTTCAGCATCTATGGAATCTGCCAATTTTAATGTGTAAATAAATGCATTTTTGGATACCTCTGAAAAGTCTGTTGGAAATAAAATTTTTCTCATAACATATAGTAATTTACTACAAATCAATAATCTATATAAAATTACGAAAGAAAAAATAAATTAATATGATAATTATCAGTTTGGCGAATTTTTAACAAAAATAAAGTTACTGGTTTAACAAGCAGGTCTTGTTGCGTTATCAATTTTACTTACTTTTGCATTAAATTGAATTTTAATATGATACCTCACGATTCCATAGTGGCACTGGCAACTCCTTCGGGAGCGGGTGCTATAGCCGTAATCCGAATTTCCGGGCAAGATGCCATTACTATTGGAAATTCTGTTTTTAAATCCATCAAAAACAAAGAATTAACGACCCAAAAAACGCATACTTTACATTTAGGACATATTATGGACGACTCCAAAACTTTGGATGAAGTCCTAGTGTCTATTTTTAAAGGACCAAATTCCTATACTGGCGAAAATACGATAGAAATTTCGTGTCATGGTTCTACTTATATCCAACAGCAAATTATTCAATTATTGCTTCGAAAAGGCTGTCGGATGGCTGATGCCGGTGAATTTACATTACGCGCATTCTTAAATGGAAAACTCGATTTGTCACAAGCAGAAGCTATTGCCGACTTAATTTCATCTGATAATGAAGCTTCACACCAAATTGCGATGCAGCAAATGCGTGGTGGTTTTTCTAATGAAATAGCTAAACTAAGAGAAGAACTCTTGAATTTCGCTTCACTTATCGAACTCGAATTAGACTTTGCAGAAGAAGATGTAGAATTTGCTGACCGAACCCAATTTCATGAATTATTGAATCGAATTGAGTTTGTCCTAAAACGATTAATCGATTCGTTTGCCGTAGGAAATGTGATTAAAAACGGAATTCCTGTGGCTATTGTGGGTGAACCCAATGTAGGGAAATCGACACTTTTGAACGCTTTATTGAATGAAGAACGAGCGATAGTTTCGGAAATTGCTGGAACAACGCGTGATACTATTGAAGACGAATTAGTGATTGGTGGAATTGGATTTAGATTCATCGATACGGCTGGAATTAGGGAAACTGAAGATGTGGTGGAAAGCATTGGAATCAAAAAAACGTTCGAAAAAATAGAACAAGCGCAAGTAGTCGTTTTTCTGTTTGATAGTTCGGAGTTTAAAGTTTCAGGTTTAAAGTTGAAAGTAGAATTGGAGAAAATTAAAAATCAATTTCCATTGAAACCGCTTGTGATTATTGGTAATAAAGCCGACAAACTAGAAGACAGTGAAATCCAAAATATAAAATCTGAAATTCCCGAAATCTTACTTATTTCTGCCAAAGAAAAACTGGGCGTTGAGGATTTAAAAAATCAATTGCTATCATTTGTCAACACTGGAGCATTACGCAATAATGAAACAATTGTAACTAATACAAGACATTACGATTCATTACTGAAAGCTTTAGATGAAATACAAAAAGTAAAATATGGACTGGAAACCAACTTGTCCAGCGACTTGATGGCACTTGATATTAAAGAAGCCTTGTATCATTTTGGGATGATTACTGGTCAGGTTACTAATGATGAATTGTTAGGAAACATCTTTGCGAATTTCTGCATCGGGAAATAAATTCAAAAAATAATTTTAAAATATTAACTGTCAATATTTTAAATATAAAGCATTATTTTGACTATATTAGTTATAGTTATTAACTATAAAATTTATACTATGAAAACTTCTATTCTTTTTAGTCTATTATTTGCTTGTATAGGATTCCAAAGTTGTAAAAAAAATCAAATCGAAGAAGTCGATAAGGCTAAACAAATCCAAGCTGAAAAACCAATAAGTGTCCAATGCTTTAAAGCGCTATATGAGCAAGACACTATTGAATTGAAAATAAATACTTTAAAAAACGGAAAAATAACCGGGGATATGGTAATGAAATTTTTCAATACAGAAAAAAAAGTCGGGAAAATCGCTGGAGAATTTAGTGGGGATACATTATTTGCCAGTTACACCTTCATCCAGGGCGATAATCAAAAAGTAACATTTAAAAATCCAATGGCATTTTTAAAGCGAGGGGACAAACTTATTTTAGGTAATGGAAAAATGTTAAATACTATGGGAGCCACATATTTTGATAAAAGTTCACCTATTGACTTTGAAAGTGTTAAATTTAAATTTAAAGCTGTTGTATGTGTAAACAAATGATACTACTTCCTTTCTAGCAACACTCTTTTTTTATATTAACCAAAAATCAAATATTTATAAACATTAAATAGATTTTTTTTATTAATCTTTATAGGCAGTAACATTAATCACTCTTTAACCAACCTGTAATGCTCATTCTGGTATTTTGTGTTACTAAAACCTCGTGAACCAACTCGTCACTTTTAAAGAAAACAGTTTTCCCTTGTGTAGGAGTAATTTTCTGATTATTGTTTGCTTGATGAATCAATAATTCGCCACCGTCACTTTCTTGCCAATTGCTATTCAAATAACTAATCATAGAATATTTGCGGCTGGGATTATTCTTGAACTGATCCAAATGCTTTAAATAAAAATCACCCGATTCATACAACGAATAATGAAATTCATAACCTGTTATTCCGGCGTAACAACTTTGGTTCAAATAAATAATAAAGGCTTCAATTTGAGCAAAAAATTCATTTTCGAATGCGTTGTTGTGTTTTTTATCTAGCCAATAAATAGAATCACTTCGTACAGCACTATCGTAAGAAATAGCTTCTGAGTTACCTGTTCCTGCTTCTGTCAACAAACTCTGTTGGTTTAAAGCAATTAAATTTTGTTTTAGATTATTGGCCAAATTAGTACTCAAAAAATGTTCGGATATACCTACCTTATTTTCAATATAAGTAGCAATCAAAGTCTCAAAGCTATTTTCCATTTCTTTTTATATTGACTGAAAATACTGCCAACAGGGCAAGGTAGACTAATAAAAACAGTTAGAGACTAATTATGTAATAAATAAAATTATTATTCATAATCCCTCCTTTTAATAGCAATAACGATCAAGAAAAAAGGGTTTAGAAATCAATCTAAACCCTTTTGTTATTTATAATTTACTGATAAAACTTCCATAAATATCCTTAAACTGATAACCTTCCGAGAATCTGTCTTTACTCAGTTTCTTGTATTCTACCAATCCCCAAAGAATAAATTCTTTCATGAAAAACTTGTCTTCTTTTTCCAATTGTGGTTGGTATTTCTTGATTAAAACTTCAAGCGGCACAATACTTCCAAGAATTCTTTCATATTCCTCATCAGAACAATCGTCTAATAATTCGAATCCACTTTCAGCAAAAAACCATTCAATGATGTCCGTGTAAGGTGTTTTATCATCTTGTTTTTCCAGTTTTTCAATTTTTGGAAAATAAGCTGGGAAGAAAGTGTGAATCGAATCACCAATTAGATGCTGTGCTACAACGGCTGCTCCCTCCTGCTCCCCTTCATAAACCAATTCGACTTTTCCAGTAATTGCTGGAATAATCCCCATAAAATCGGACAAACGCAATCTGGTTTTATCAGCTCCAGATTTCAAAGCTCTTCTTTCAGCGGTGCTTAATAAATTCTCAAAGGCTGTGATACTCAGTCTGGCACTTACACCACTTTTATTATCAATGTATTCACTTTCACGTGCTTCAAAACTGATTTGTTCCAATAAATCTCGAGCTAACGAAGGCACATAAACCATATCGTTTTGTATCGCATCCAGTTTAGCTTCTTGTTCTGTAATGGTTCTAGCAATTTTTATCGTATCCGGATAATGCGTTAAAATTTGCGAACCAATTCTGTCTTTTAATGGCGTTACAATACTTCCACGATTCGTATAATCTTCTGGATTTGCTGTGAAAACAAATTGCATATCGAGCGGCATTCTTAATTTGAATCCACGAATCTGTATATCACCTTCTTGTAGAATATTAAATAATGCTACTTGTATTCTAGCCTGTAAATCCGGTAATTCATTAATGACAAAAATACAACGATTTGCTCTTGGAATCATCCCAAAGTGAATCACCCGATCATCCGCGTAAGACAGCTTCAAATTTGCAGCCTTTATAGGATCTACATCACCTATCAAATCCGCAACGGTTACATCTGGCGTGGCTAATTTTTCGAAAAAACGATCGCTTCTATGCAACCAGGAAATTGGAGTTTCATCTCCTTTAGTTTCTATTATATCTTTAGCAAAACGCGAAATTGGTTTTAACGGATCATCATTAATTTCTGAACCAGTCACAAACGGAATGTATTCATCCAATAACTCAATCATTTTACGCGCAAGTCTAGTTTTGGCTTGACCGCGAAGCCCTAATAAATTGATGTTGTGACGCGACAAAATAGCACGTTCCAATTCTGGAATTACGGTATTCTCAAAACCGTGAACGCCTTCAAATGTTGGTTTTCCCGATTTTATTTTTTCTCTAAGGTTGGAACGCAATTCATCTTTAATGCTTTTACTTTCGTAACCTGATTTTTTTAATTCTCCGAGTGTTTTTATATTTTCTATTTTCATATTACTATTATAATTGCTATTGAAATTATTATTTATTCTGGTCTCAGCTGAGACAATAAATTGACTGCTATTTTATCCTTTTTTTACGATTAGCTTCATAATCTTGAAAAATCATTTCGCCCAAACCTTTCAATCCAGTGTAAAACGCTTTTCCTTGATTAGCTTCGGTAAAACGGTTGACAAATTGCTGCAAATACGGATCACTGGTAATCATAAAAGTCGTTATTGGAATGTGCAATTTGCGGGCTTGTTGAGCTTGAGTGTAGCATTTATCCACAATATATTCGTCAAGTCCATTACTGTTCATATAATAGGAACCATCTTTTTCACGAACACAACTTGGCTTTCCATCAGTAATCATGAAAATTTGTTTATTAGTGTTTCGCTTTCGGCGGAGTAAATCCATCGCCAACTGCAAACCTGCCACAGTATTAGTGTGAAACGGACCAACTTTTAAATACGGTAAATCTCGGATTGCAATCGTCCAAGCGTCATTTCCAAAAACCAAGATATCTAAAGTATCTTTTGGATAACGTGTCGTAATCAACTCAGCCAGAGCCATTGCTACTTTTTTGGCCGGTGTAATTCTATCTTCACCATACAAAATCA
This sequence comes from Flavobacterium pasteuri, assembly GCF_048286615.1. Taxonomy (NCBI): domain Bacteria; kingdom Pseudomonadati; phylum Bacteroidota; class Flavobacteriia; order Flavobacteriales; family Flavobacteriaceae; genus Flavobacterium; species Flavobacterium pasteuri. Next base: position 23,648 of record NZ_JBLVPN010000007.1, read on the forward strand.
TGCTATGACTAATGTCGATCATCAAAACCGTACTCATTTGGGATTTGTACTGAGTTTCTTCGACAACCAAATCATTTTCGGTCAACATAAAATCTGCTACTCCATTATTAATTTGAGCGTTCCGTAAACTTTCGGTCAAAGAAATTCGTTCGAGTCCATCACCAAAATAAAACTCTCGAAATTCGCCGGTATGTTCATCACCGTTTCCGGAATGTTTAGTTTTGTGATTGCCACTTCCGGAACGTTTTAAGTTGCCGAAAATGTTGTCTAAAGCTTGTTGCCGAATAGCGCGTTCTGTTTTGGCGGTAATTCCAGTTCCCGAAGTTCCATCTTCTTTGAGTTCATCACGGATATAGCCTTTTTTCTTTAAATCTTCTATAAAATCATCGATTGTGTAGTGTTCATCGGTGAGTTTATATTCTTTATCCAATTCTCGCAACCAGTCGATAGCTTCATCAAAGTCTCCAGAAGTATGCGTGATTAATTCTTTAAAAATCCCAAAGAGTTTATCAAACGGAGACTGAAATGGGGCTTCGTATTGCTTGAAATAAAATCCTTTTTTATTATCATTTTTCATAGACAATAAAATTACATTAATAAAAAATGTCCTCTATACAAACGTTTATTAATTTTTAGTTAAAAACAGTAGAGAAAAAACAGATACTGAAACTAATTAAAAAATTGTCCGTCAACATAAAACCAAATTCCATTTTCGAGTTTGAAAGTAGAAAATTCGTGATGAATTTGTTTTTGTAATTTGTTGTCCAAAAAATAAGCTTTGAATGTTACTGTATTTTCTGTAGCCTCAATAATTTCTAGTTGAAGCCATTGATTTGAAGTCGCCCATTTTAGAATTTCAGATTTAGAATACTGTTTTCTCTCTGAAATATAAGTTGTTGCCAATAAGTATTCTGCAGCATGGGTAGCGTAAGCCGAATAACGGGAACGCATTAGTTCTAAAGATGTTGTTGCCTTTTCAGTTCCATTAATAAATGGTTTGCAACATTCATCAAAGGTTTTTAGGGAACCACAATGGCATTTTATTTTTGTCATTTTATATCAAAACTATTAAGAGCTACACCTTACGATTGTCCGTCAAGTGTAATTATTTTTTGCTGCAATTGATTCAATAATACCTGGTACTTACTAATTTCTATTAAATCTTCATCTTCTTCTGCAAAGTCTAGCAGTTCATCTAAATCTTCACTGACTTCAACTAATTTATTGTTAGCATCTGTACCATTTCTACTGGCAATCAAATCAATTATTTCCTGAACCCCTTTTTTTAGATTCGCGAATTTATTGTTTTCCATCTTTAATTATTTTCTAAATCCTTAGTATCGTTAAACTTTTTGGTAATTTGCTTTAGTTTTTCTTTACGCAACATTTCCGCTTGTTTTACTTTATCCTGGGCTTTGTGCAACTTGTCATTGTGCTTTTTAATATTTCTTTCGTTATTTCTACCCATGTCATTTTTTTAAACTATCAAATCTGAGAACTCTTGCAAAGTTCGTGTTTATAATTCAAATTTAAATTGTTTTTAATTGGAGAGTTTAGCATTTCCAAAATAGTAGCTTTAATTCCCTTTAATATTTACTTTTATCATTCCTATTTTTTTTTAATACATTGCACTTTTTTTTGGAAATTTTAGTTTTTATTTAATTTTGAAGGCGACAATGAATATTATTAATCAAGATAGAACATTTTATTAAGCTAAAATTAATAATTTAACTATAATACCAAAAGAGTATGGTGTTATACTATTTTTATATACATTTATTTAATCAAAAATTGAGTTTTCTCAATCCTTCCAAATAGTGCAAATGGACAATAAAAAATACCCTAAATTTATCAGTTGGTTCTTAAACAAACCGAAAACAACGGGCTTTATCACTTTCTTATTTCTTAGCTATTTTGTAGGATTCATCGTGTATCAGGAATATCAACTACTAAAAGAAGATAAGCAGAGAGAGATGAATAGCATTCTTAATATTGTTAATCAAAATTTAGAGCAATCCCTCAAAAACTGCTATACAACCACACTAACATTAGCATTAACCATTAATGACAAAGGTGTTCCTGAAAATTTTGATTATGTAGGCAAAAAGCTGATGGAATCAAACAATAGCATCAGTGCCGTACAACTAGTTCCTAATGGAGTGATAAAGTATATTTATCCAATGAAGGGTAATGAAGCAGCTATAAATTTAAATATTTTAACATCTCCTTATCTTAAAGAAGAAGCTTTGAAGTCCGTTGAATCTCAAAAAATGTATTTCGCAGGACCATTAGAACTAAAACAAGGCGGAATGGGTATTGTGGGAAGATTTCCTGTTTATAGGAACAATATGTTTTGGGGATTTTCTGCTGTAATTATTAAATTAAATGATTTATTAAAATTTTCCGGAATAAATACTGTAGATGATTCAAAATATTATTTTCAATTTTCAAAGGAAAACATAACTACTAAAAAGGAAATTTTTTACTTGCCCAACAAAAGTGATTTTTCTAAAAAATACAACATATCTACAATTATTCCTGATGGCGATTGGAAATTATACTTAATATCGAAACATCAAAATTATTATTACGCCCAAATTCTGATTCCTGGAATTATAGGTTTAATTCTAACTGCTCTTTTTGGTTTTTTGATTTATACTTTATTAAAAATCCCAGTAGAACTGCAGACTCTGGTAAACATTCAAGCCACAAAACTTTTTAATTCTGAAATAAAATTTGAAGCGATTTTTGATCAGGCAGCTGTAGGAATAGCTCACATTGATTCATCTACTGGCAATTTCATAGAAATAAACAATCAATTTTGCAAATTACTTGGCTATTCAGATCAAGAAATGAAAGAAAAAAATTTTCAAGCAATAACACATCCTGATGATTTAGCAGCTGATTTACTAAAATTAAACCAATTGCTCTCCGGAAAAATTAAAGAATACAACATAGAAAAACGTTATTATAATAAATCCGGAGCTATTGTTTGGGTAAACCTATCAGTATCACCACTCTTTAAAAAAGGTGAAAAACTAACTTCTCTTATCTCGATTGTTGAAGATATATCTTTAAAAAAAGAAGCTGAAAAACAAATCAAAAAAAGTGAAACCCGGTTTAAAAGTCTATTTGATGATTCCCCGTTACCTTTACGGGAAGAAGATTTTTCCAGTGTTAAAAAATATTTACAGGAACTGGAATTAGTAAATAAACCACACGAAGTAGTTATAGAATACTTCAAAAACAACCCCTCAATTGCTCACAAATGTCACTCCTTAATCAAGGTTATAGCTGTTAATAAAGCTAGTCTCAGTCTTTATAAAGTTAAAACCAAGGAAGAATTAATTAACAATAAATCGGAGTTATTTAATTTGCAATCTAAAAATGATTTTATAAAAAATATAGTAACTATTACACAAGGTAAGAAGCAATTTATTTTTGATTCTATAATAAAAACTGCTGTAGGAGAATATCGTGATGTAAATTTAAGATGGAATGTAATTCAAGGATATGAAAAATCACTGGAAAGAATCATTGTTTCCACTGAAGATATTACGGAACGAAAAATATCCGAAAATATAATTCTTCAATCACAACAAAGAATTGAGTCTTTAATTAATACTATTGATGGAATTGTTTGGGAATGTGATGCTAATACTTTTGCTTTTAATTTCATAAGTCAAAAAGCAGAAAAAATATTGGGATATACCGCTGAAGAATGGTTGGAGAGCAAAACCTTTTGGGTAGATCATATTCATCCGGAAGACAGAAAATGGACAATCGATTATTGTACTTTAAAAACCAAAGAAAATTTAAATCATGATTTTGAATATCGGATGATTGCTAAAAATGGAGCTATTGTCTGGTTAAGAGATATTGTCAATGTAATTTCCGAGAATGGACAAGTTATTAGTCTGCGGGGTATCATGATTGATATCACTACTACAAAAGAAGCCGAAAAAGATTTAAATGAGTCTTTCAATTTAGTGACCGAACAAAACAAAAGACTGCTTAACTTTTCCTATATAGTTTCACACAATTTAAGGTCACACACCAGTAACATAGCATCTATTATGTCCTTGATTGAATCTTCAGAATCTGAGCAAGAAAAAAACGAAATGATCCAATTGTTAAAATCAGTTTCTAATTCTTTAAACGAAACCATGATTCACTTAAACGAAGTCATCAATATAAGAACTAATATTGGTCTAGTTTCAGAATCATTAAATTTACATCAATATTTGGAAACTGTTCAAAGTGTTCTTTCTGAACAAATAAATTCAAAAAATGTTTCAATTTCTACTATAATGCCTGATGATGTGATGATAAATTATAATCCGGCATACTTAGAAAGTATTCTTTACAATATTATTTCAAATTGTATAAGATACAGCCATCCCGATCGCAAACCAATTATCATTATTAAATGGATTACTAATTATGATGACAAAATTCTTCAAATTACAGACAATGGTATTGGAATTGATCTTGTTAAGAACGCTGATAAAATTTTTGGAATGTATAAAACATTCACTAATAATGCTGATTCAAAAGGAATTGGATTATTTATTACAAAAAATCAAATTGATGCTATGGGCGGGAATATCACTGTGGAAAGCGAACCCAATATAGGAACAACATTTAAAATCTATATCCAATGACAAAAAAAGTAATCTGGGTCATCGATGATGATCCTATTTATCAAATCATCATAAATAAGATTATTCAACGATCTGAAATGTTTTCAACTATTTCTTCTTTCAAAAACGGAAAAGAAGCAATAGATGCATTGCACGAAATCCTAAATACTACTACAGATAATAGTGAAATACTTCCAGATTTAATCCTTTTAGATATTAATATGCCGGTTATGGATGGTTGGGAATTTATGGAAAAAATGGGATTGCTAAAATCTAAATTCAGCAAAAACATCACCGTATACATTGTAAGTTCTTCTATTGCCACTGAGGACAAAAACAAATCAAAAAAATATTCAGATATTTTAGGTTATTTATCTAAACCAGTTACTATAAATGATTTAGAATTGATTGCTTCGGATGATTAAAAGAGAACATTTTGAATAAATCATCCTTTAGATTGACTTCACTTCTCTTTTTATTTCTTCCAATGTTTTATTGGTAAAGATTAATTCGTCAATAATTTTTTTTCTCAAAATATCTAAATCATTATACTCAAAATACTTAGCCCAAGAAGTAAGATTAAATAAATTACGGACTTGCTTGATTCTTTTTGTGGTTTCAAAACTGGTTCTAAGCATTGCTTTATTATCATAATTTGGATTCTTTTTATGCTGATAATTAACCGTTTTCATCAGATAATTTGCCTCTAAATAATACAATTCATCGAGAGCATTATCAGGATAAAAATTAGTCCAAGGTGCAAAACCTAATCTTATTTTAGAATTTGTTTCCGGTTCTAATGGTTCTAGACGCCATTTACTGTTAGCCAATCGTCCCCAATGATTTGATAAACGAAACATCCCTACTTTAGTAAAATAATACTTACTTCCTGACTTACTATCGTATTGAAGTTCTAATCCTTTTATGCTGTCCAAAGACGCTTCGTTAAAGACACAAAAAGTATTTTTGAAAGAATTGGGATTGGGACGAAATATTTTTTCCATTAAACAAAGGTAATCAGAAAGTCTAAAATAGAAAAAGACAAATAATATTTGATTAACTTTGCCAACTAGAATTAGTAAAAATAAATTGATTATGACTAAAGCTTCTGAAGAAAGAATGTTACAAAAAGGTGTTTATACCGGAATTATGGAAAAAGATGAGAACAACAACTTTTTTTGTGGTGAATATCTTTTAGACTATAAAATGGCCCAAAAACATACTGTTGGTGATTGGATTACAATAAAATCAATAATTGAAAATCCAAGCGATATCAGTTATAATAAGTATCCAAAAAAATCAAAAAACTTCGATAAAGCCAATAATAAACCACAGCAATAATGTTTTTGCATCCTACTTTTTTAACCTAAAAATAGAATTCAAATTCTTTTTTTTGAATATTTTTTTGTCACAAACTAAAAATTTAAAAAAAAGTGTACCTTTGCAAAAAATTTGTCGATTTTGAAATCAAATTATATTGATTTAATAGTAAAAGACAAGTAGTTACCTTATTTATGAAAAAAATAGTTGAATACCGCAAACTGCTTAATGTAGATAAAACTGCAGAGCTAAAAGATTTGAAAACAATTTATCGCAACGCTATGAAAGAAGCGCATCCTGACAAATTTCAGGGCGATGAAGATGGATTGAAAGCTGCAGAAGAAAACAGTAAAAAAATCATTGAAGCATACCATTTCTTGGTAAGTATCAATCCTGAAACGATTAAACAAAATTTACCAGAATATACTGAGACAATCTCAACTTCTACCATCACAGATTATAAATTTGTTGAAGGTAGATTGATTATCAACTTTTCAAATGGTAGTGTTTACGAATACATTAGCGTGCCAAAAGCAACGTATGTAAAAATGGTAAATGCTGATTCTCCTGGAAGATTTGCAAAAAGACACATACTAAATTCTTTTACTTGGAGAAAAACAATCAACCAAGACTAGTTTTTTATAAAATCAAAAAATAATTAAGCATCCTTCATCAGGATGCTTTTTTTATTTCATAATTTCAAGTTGCTTTGCAACAACTAACTCTTAAACAAGGAATTAGGATAGAAAAATTTAAATTTTGAATCAAAATTAAAATTATAAATATCAATCATTTACATTCCAAAATACAGACAAATAAAATACACGAAACCTTCTAATTAAGAATGAAAAATTATAACAAAAATTTAGGTTGCAAAATAATTTGTATTTTATATTTTTTAAATACTTTTGCAACCTTAACTTAATTAACTAATTAATAATGAAAAAAATAATTTTATTACTTTCGGCTGCTGTTGTTTTAATTTCTTGTAGCAAAGTTGGCAAAGATGAATACATCATTTCGGGGACTGCAACAGGAATTGAAAATGGTAAAACAATTATCTTGGAAACGCAAGATGCGAATGGTATGGGATTGATTGCTAAAGATACTGTAAAAGTTGAAAATGGTAAATTCGAAATGAAAGGAACCATAACAGAACCTGCTTTCTACACGATTCAATTAGAAGGAGCACAAGCTAAAATACCTTTTATATTAGAAAATGCTGAAGTAACTATCGTCATTAATAAAGACAGTATACCAAAATCTAAAGTTTCAGGAACTTATAACAATGACGAATACGTAGCATTTAATGAAGAAATCACCAAAGTTCAAAAGAAACTTATGGATTTCCAAAACAAGAACATGAAAGCTATGGAAGCTGCTCAACAAACTAAAGATACAACTGTTATCAATAAGTTGATGCAAGAATTTTCTAAAATCCAAGAAGAAGTTAGTGTAGCTTCAAAAGCTAAATACGTAACTTATGCTGAAACACATCCTAAAGCATTCATTTCTGCTTTGATTATCCAAGGTATGCTAAATGATCCAACTGCTGATGTTGCAAAATCTGAAAAATTATACAACAGCTTAGAAGAGTCATTGAAAAAAACAAAACCAGGTATTGCTATCAAAGCTAAACTTGCTGAATTGAAAATGCCAGCTGTAGGAGCTGCTCCTGTTGCTCCAGCATCAGCTGCTGAAGCTAAATGAAGAACAGATTTTTCTGGCCCTAATCCTCAAGGAAAAATAATTTCTCTGAAAGAAAATTTAGGAAAGGTTACAATAGTTGATTTTTGGGCTTCATGGTGTGGACCTTGTCGACAAGAAAATCCAAATGTTGTAGCAATATACAAAGAGTTACACAGCAAAGGTCTGAACATAATTGGCGTATCTTTAGATAAGGATGCCAAAGCTTGGAAAGATGCCATTGCAAAAGATAAGCTAACTTGGAATCATGTTTCAAATTTAAAATTTTGGGACGAACCAATAGCTGCTCAATATAAAGTAGAATCAATACCGGCTACTTTCATTCTGGATGCATCTGGAAATGTAGTCGCAAAAGATTTAAGAGGTGATGCACTTAGAGCAAAAGTTATTGAACTTCTAGCAAAATAATTGCATTTATCAGTATAAAACAAAAAATCTCCCTAGTGGAGATTTTTTTATTTTATTCAATACCAATGCATTAAAAATAATAGTAAAATTAAGTGTAAAATTAGTTTGCAGAAACCAAAACTGTTTCTATATTTGCAACCGCTTACAACAAACAAGTGTTGTACTCAAAGGCTTAGGGGAGATACTCAAGCGGCCAACGAGGGCAGACTGTAAATCTGCTGTGTAAACTTCGCAGGTTCGAATCCTGCTCTCCCCACCAAAAGGGTAAAAGAAGCAAAAAGGCAACTTTTTCAATCTTTTCAAAAACCCGCAAAAAACGTGGTAAAACCTGCAAATCCAAGGATTCGCAGGTTTTTTTGTTTTAAAGCACTTTTCAATATTTATAAAAACGCTCAAAGTTTCTATGGCAAAATCGTGGCACATTTCGATGTTCGCAAAATGTGCCACAGAAGACCACTTAAACACTAGTAAATACAGAGGTTAACGAGGTTAACGACTTGTTTTTTTGATGCTATAATTCTACATTTATTAATCTAAAAAGTTGAATTATGTTAGAGAGCAGCTTTGGGTTGGTTTTCTTTTTGAAAATCCCCCGCAATGAAAGTAAAATTAGAACAGTTTATCTTAGAATAACTGTAGATGGGATGCCAAAGGAAACATCCACCAAACGAAAATGGGACAGCGCCCGCTGGGACCAGAAAACCGAAAGGGCTATCGGCACCAAAGAAGATGCGAGATCCCTTAACTTTTTTCTGGATTCACTGATTTTAAAAATCAATGAATACAAGACCGAGATTATGTACAGCGGAAAACCGATAACTTCCCAAAAGATAATGGATTACATATTAGGAAACGTAACTCCAAGGGTTAAAGTACTGGAAGAATTTCAAAAACATAATGATGAAATGACTGCCTTACTGGGAAAAGGATATGCTAAAGGAACTCTTGATCGTTTTACCATTACGATAAATCATTTAAGGTCATTTATTCGATTTAAATTTAATACTGATGATATTGAATTTACAGATCTAAATCTTGAATTTATTAAGGACTTTGAGTTTTACCTGAGAACAGTTCGAAATTGTAGCAATAATACCACGCTTAAATACATTGCTAATTTCAAAAAAATTGTCATTCGTGCAATCGATAAGGAAGTCATCCTAAAAGACCCTTTTAAAAACTTTAAAAGTCGAAAAACCAAAATAGTTAAGAAACCTCTTTCCACACAAGAACTATATGAATTGGAAAGGCATTATTTTACCACAGAAAGACTTAATGTCGTCAGAGATGTATTTGTATTCCAATGTTACACGGGATTGGCTTATATCGACGCATATCAATTAAAAAAAACCGATATCAAAGATGGTATTGACGGGAATTCTTGGATAATGTCTGAAAGACAAAAAACGGGTTCTCCCACAAATGTCCCACTATTACCGCAAGCACTAAAAATAATTAAAAAATATGAAGAGCACCCTCTCTGTTTACAGCGTGGCACCGTTTTACCAGTTTCTTCCAACCAGAAAATGAACGAGTATCTTAAAGAGATTGCGACTTTATGCGGTTTTCCCTTCACACTAAATACACATATGGCACGTCGAACCTTTGGAAGTACAGTTACATTAAACAATAATGTCCCCATTAATGTAGTTAAAGAAATGCTAGGCCATGCGTCTGTTAAACAGACGGAAGCCTATGCCATTACAGAACAGGTAACCATTGGACGCGAAATGTCACTGCTCAATAAAAGATTGACTAAAACGTCCTTTAAGATGTCCAAAGTAGATTTAGCTGTACTTTCAAGATTAGAAAAAGATATAAAAACAATTAAGGAAAAATATAATATACCCTCATCTTAATTCATAAACTGGAAACATAAATAAATAGTACAACAAAGAGGTTATCTCATTAGTTATGAGATAACCTTTTTTCATGTAGTTCAACTTCACTCCTATAGTCTGGATGGTATGAGGGGCTGTACTTGAAATATCCAAAATCTTGAAGCTGTTTAAAGTATTTATGATATGTTGGCAGTGTATTTATATGCGACAATGCCATTATTTTACTGCGACTGACTTTAATTCTCTGCCTCTGTCCCTGCTTGTATGCCAAACTTAGAATTGCCATTAAAATTGCAAGATGCCAAACATTAAGCCTTGAATCATCCATACAAATGGATAAATAGTTCATGATTTGGTCTTCACTTGGTTTATTTGTCTGGTTCATCATTGAAAAGTTTCTGAAGATCTTCTTTATTGTAATAATACGAACCCAGAACTTTTTTAAATCGGATTTTCTGTGTCACTCTGAGATTCTGCACTGAACCTGCAGAGATATCCAGCAGCTTTTTGACAGCCTTACTTTTGAGCCATTCTGGCTGTGCTAATTCCGTTTGCACATGAGTGGTCTCTTGTACTATAATGCGCATTTTATCTAATAATTGCAGACCAAACTGCCTTAAATCTTCTTTTGTTATAATTTCTTCCATTACATTTTTTTTAAAATTTAACTCTCACATATTTTCATTTACCAAAAAATAAATTCATCTTTTTTTACTTCTTTTTGTAATCGGTACAACTACTAAATTATTACAATGATTTAGAAATAATCAATCTTCGGCTTTAAAAGGAGATTCTTGGCTATGATTGGCTGTTCATCGACTTCTGGTAATTAATTTTTAGTAAAGTGGACATGCTAACTTAGCCATCACAGAAAGTTAAGAAATAATCTTAATTTTAGCCTATGAAACAAGTCCGCAAAATTTATGACAAAGCTTTTAAAGAAAAAGCCGTTCAATTGAGTTATGATAGAACAAATGTATCAGAACTCGCCAGAGAGTTGGGAGTCACAGCACCACAGTTGTATAAATGGCGTAAAGAGTTTGAGGAATTTGGAGAAGGAAGTTTTCCTGGGAAAGGAAATTTAAAACTCACTCCCGAGCAAGAAAAAATCCACGAACTGGAGAAAAGACTCAAAGATGCCGAGTTAGAACGTGATATATTAAAAAAAGCAATCGGCATTTTTTCCAAGAGCGTTCGATGATTTATAGTTTCATAAAAAGCAATGAACAACTATTCTCGATTGAAAAAATGTGCAAAGTTCTACAAGTGAGCAGCGAAAGTTATTACCGATAGAAAAAACAAGCAATCACAGCAAGACAACAACTAAAAATTACCATAAAAGAACAGATAACATTGATTTATTTTGCAGCCAAGCAAAGATATGAAAGTCCTAGAATAACATTGGAATTACAGTATTTAGGTTATAAAGTTTCACGAATTACAGTTGCAAAATATATGAAAGAACTTGGCTTACGAAGCAAATTAAGCAAGAAGTTCAAAGTTACAACCAACTCAAATCATAATTATTTAGTTATCGAAAATGTATTAAACAGAGAGTTTATTGTAAAAATGCCTTCAAAAGTTTGGGTTTCGGATATTACATATATCCAAACTAAAGAGGGGTTTGTATATCTGACCACTATTATGGATTTATACGACAGAAAAATTATCGGTTGGAGTTTGAGTGACGGAATGAGTACAGAAGAAACTACGCTTGGAGCTTGGAAAATGGCGGTTAAAAACCGAGATATTGATGAAGGTTTGATTTTTCATTCTGACAGAGGTGTTCAATATGCCAGTAAAAAGTTTGTAAATGTTCTTGATTCCTATAAAAAAATAACCCGCAGTATTAGCCGTAAAGGAAATTGCTGGGATAATGCTGTGGCGGAAAGCTTCTTCAAATCTTTGAAAACGGAATTGATTTATGGGAACAAACTGATTTCTAAAGAATAAATGAAACTAGAAATCTTTGAATACATTGAAATTTGGTACAATAGAAAAAGGAGACATTCTGCTTTGAATTATGCAACTATTGAAGAATTTAACAATCAAATTAATTACAAAAATGTAGCTTAACTTAATGTGCAGTTTTTATTTGCATATCCAGAGAATCTATGAGAAAAAAAAGAGGGATAAACAAAGGGTAATATTTAAGTATATTTGAATACTAATTAACAGATGAAAAAGAGTAGTTTTTAATGAAAAATGGGGTGGTCATTTTGCTCCGGAATTAGGTGGTCATTTTGAATTGGAATCAGGTGCTCACTTTAAATTGGAATTGGGTGGTCAATATCACTGGAATTAGCACCCTTAATCATAACGTAAAAAAGCCCTCAAAATGAGAGCTTTATCATCTGCAATGACGCATAACTATTTATATTCTGGCGACTGGTTTTCCCTTTAAGCTTTCACTTACCAGTTTTGAAAGAAATATTGTAAAGGGCTCTATATCACCTCTCACACTTGCGCTTTCAAGAGCTGCCATGTAAGGATCACGTTCTTCCACAGGAATAACAGTCCAAGGAAATCCTCCGGAGGCTAGCATTACATTCATTAGGAATCTTGCCATCCTGCCATTGCCGTCCATATAGGGATGTATGTACACAAATATAAAGTGCCCTAGCACTGCACGCACTGCGGCACTGGTTTCGTTTTCGAGTAATTCAAAAAGCGTGGGCATTGCATCTCTCAGAGCATCTCTTTTTAGAGGTACGTGCAGAGAATTAGAAATATAGACCTGATTGGTTCTGTATCCTGCCAAATCCGAAGCTTTTAAAATTCCGGCTGCTACACTCGGCGAAAATAATTCCTGATACCAATCTCTATGGTCTTCGTCAGCTACTTTTCCTGCATTATCGCCTTCTAAAATTTTACCGAGACTTTTCTTTACAGCTTGTGTAGCCTGCCAGTAACCTCTTGCTGCCATTGCATTCCTATGGTTTCTATCATTTTCATTTCCCTTGCTGTCCCAATCGCCAATGCGGACTTTTTCAATCAACTCTACCGATACCACATATCTTTCGATTGAAAGGGAATGGTAGGCGTCTGTGACATATATCTGTTCTACAACTTCAAGGTATTTTTCTTTGTCTTTTGGAAGACCTGGTTCATCGGGAAAATACTTTATAACAACTTTTCGCCATTCATTCCACATCAGCTTGATACGGTTTGCATAGGGTGATCTTTCTCTGAATGATAGAGCAACGGGAGATTTACTTTGGAAAGGATCTGCTTCGCGTACATTGTAATCAGCGGCTTTCATTGTTTTCAAAATATCATCGGCAATACGGTCTCGTCCAATATTCCGAAACGCGCCGGCTAACCGTCCGGCCACTACTGAGTGTGAGCCTTCGAGAAGCGTGCCGAGAAGTTCGGATGCATCCTGCACTAGTGCCATCGCGGCACGTACATCGACCGCATTCCTTTCGAACATTGCTGTAGAGCAGTTTATCAAAGCGGAGTGCAATGGTAACATTCTGATGCCATTTATCTCGACAATATCGGCCATATATGAAAGTGGCGACTTCATTTCCAGTAATGACGTTTTATACAACAATGGTATGACTTTATTCGAAGCTTCCAATGCGCGAATAATCAATTGTGTAGGCACAGTGCTATTTCCTGAATGTATCATGAGAGACTGATCAGCTGAAATACAGTAGGCATCACCATATTTATCCTTGAGATAACGTGAGCAGAATTGCCAATAGGATGTATACCATGAAGTAGTGTCACCAGCAGCTTCGTGGGGATTTGACACAATGTACCAGCCTCTAGATACTTCCTTCAAGAAGCCGTTTTTTATCAAACGCTCTCTATGCGTTCTGTTTATTTCCGATGATTTTATTGCGACAATATTCTGATCCTCCTGTAAATCACGAAGTATCTGAAGCGATGCCGCCAATTTTTCTCCAGGTGTAGCCATATTATTCTTTTCTTGAAATATTTTATATCCGAAATTATTAACCTACTATTTTTTCAAAACAAAAAAAAAACTTAATGATTTTGCATCGTAATTAGCCTATCGCGCCGTACATAAATTAGCCTATTGTGTTGTATTTAAATTAGCCTATCTTGTTGCATATAAATTAGCCTATCATGCAAATATAATAAATTAATCAATAGTTTTGCCAATAATGATTGTGAGCTTTCCTGAAGGATGATTGTTAATCATCATCAGAGATATAGTATTTGCCTGCTCATTTATCTTGTTCACTTTACACTTACGTTCATGAAAACGTGAACACTTAATATTAATGAACAACTATATAATTATTTATCCGCATAACAACAGCAGCACTCATTACATGTGCTGTAACTACATTTAATATTATCAATCAATAACTCCCTCGGCAGCAGTTTTAAAAAAAAATCTTAAACATCGATTTATAGATTTTGTCATATTGATGAAATTTTCTGATCATTAGAACCATTTACCAATCTCTTCGTTGCTTCCCCTTCATTTTTGTATAAAAACCAGTATGCTTTTGTCTTATTTCAGGAGCAAAGGTAACTCCGTGTTCTTAACGCAATAGCAAGGCCTAGTCCTTCAGATTTGATAAAAAATCTCCACCCATCCAGGTTGTATTTTTTATCAAAGCCTTGCTGTTGCTAAACACTCACCTTTTTATGCTCATGAAACAAAACATAGCATACTCCGGCTCTTTAAACGAATAAAAAAAATGTCAGCAATGAGAAATAAAATATTACAAATGGATTTGATGAAACAAAACAGCATCTCCTCTCATTTCCGAATAAAATTTTAAAAAAAAGTAATTCACTAAAAATCGTAGAAATCATGAACATCATTGGAAGAGTTACAGCGGATGCGCAGGTTCGCAATGTGTCAAACAGTAAACAGGTAGTAAACTTTTCGGTAGCTACTAACGACAGCTACAGAAACAAGCAGGGCGAACGCATAGAGCAGACAACGTACTTCGACTGTGCGTATTGGCTTAGTCCAAAAGTAGCGCAGATACTCACAAAAGGTACGGTGGTAGAACTGACAGGCAGAGTAAGTGCAAGGGCGTGGACAGGAAGTGACGGACAACCACACGCAGGACTGAACTTCAACACCTCGCAAATCAAACTGCACGGGGGTGGCAAAAAATCCGAAACGGTGCAGGCTCACGCAGGAAACAGCAACGACAAGGAAAAGGACGACCTCCCATTTTAATCAAGAGCATTCAAACAATTATCAAATTTTTAAATCATTTTATCATGGCACATAATATCAATTTCAACAGCACAACAGGACGTTATTCATTCTTTAGCGTAAAAGAAAAAGCGTGGCACGGCTTAGGGCAAGTCGTAGAGCAATACCCTACAAGCGAAGAAGCAATCAAGCACGCAGGATTAGATTATGAAGTCATTAAAACACCATTATATACCAAAGGTTCGGGCATCATCGAAACCACGAACGGTATTGAAATAGGTAGTAGCGAATTGGAAGTACCATCCTATTATGCCAATATCCGTGCCGATAACAATGCCGTATTGGGCGTGGTTGGCAAAGACTATCACATCGTACAAAACCGTGAAGCATTCAATTTCTTTGATGCCATTGTTGGTGGTTCACAAGGAATATTGTACGAAACCGCAGGAGCATTGGGACAAGGGGAACGCATCTTTATCACTGCCAAACTACCCGACTATATCCGAGTAGGGAATGGCGATGATGTAACGGAAAAGTATATTTTCCTGACCACTTCACACGAT
The DNA here is from genome assembly GCF_048286615.1 of Flavobacterium pasteuri. Lineage (NCBI taxonomy): Bacteria > Pseudomonadati > Bacteroidota > Flavobacteriia > Flavobacteriales > Flavobacteriaceae > Flavobacterium > Flavobacterium pasteuri. Next base: position 39,285 of record NZ_JBLVPN010000007.1, read on the forward strand.
GGCAGTGGAAGCATAACAGCAGCCTTCACCCCTATCCGTATTGTTTGCCAAAATACCCTTAACGCCTCGCTTCGTTCGATGAGCAACGTGGTACGCATCAAACATACTTCGGGAGCAAAACAGCATTTGGAAAATGCCCACAAGGTTATGGGATTAGCGGATACCTTAAGTAACCAGTTAGAAGGAATATTCAACCAGTGGGCTAAAGTAAAGGTGACTGACCAAGAAGTAAAAAAACTAATCCAATTGGCTCTTTGCCCGAACAAGGAAACATTGGATTTGCTTAAAAAGGGTGCGGAAGATGAAGTTTCCACAGTGTTCAAAAATGTGGTGCAAGATGCCTTTGCCTATGCCATGACAAGCGACACTCAACAAATGGATACCACCAAAGGCACATTGTTCGGGGCGTACAATGCTGTGACAGGGTACTATCAGAATGTACGCAATTACAAAGATGATGAAGCCAAGTTACAAAGTATTGTAATGGGTGGAACCGCTCAAATCAAATCACAGAAAGCATTTGAATTGTGTACTTCTTTCGATAAAATCGGTTCAGATGTATTCAATTTCAATTAATCCGAATGTATAACCACAGGCGACCGCCTACGGGTGGTTGCCTTTAAATAGCCGAAAATGAAAGTAATAGATTTAAACGGTTGCCCTATTGAAGTAACAAACCTTAACGAAGCAATCCGTATAACCAAACGGTATAAAAAATACAGGAATGAGAATAAAAGCTACTCCGATTATGACAAAAAGCAGAACGCCTACTGGACAGATATGTACGAGAAGCTGACAACAATAAAAGAAGAATTAAAAAACAATTAAATTTTTAAAACGATGAATGCAAATTTTTTCAATCAGATAGCGCAAATGGGCATTACAGGAGATTTACAACTCACTATATCAAAGGGCATAGAAAACAACCTTATTGTTTCTATAATGCTTCAAAATGAGCAATGTGACGATAACGCAAAACAACTGATACCACCGCTTAATTTAAGGGGAACGGCAGAAGAATTGGACGAGGGATTTTTTCAGCAGATAACAACGCCTTTGCAAACCGCTTCGGGTTTATTGGTTAATATGGAAGCCTTTATGAAGCAATTGGAAGAAGCCAAAAAGAAATCGGCAATGGAGAAAGAAAAAACCGAAAAAGAGAAGAAAGAACAGGAAGCCAAAGACAAGAAGTTTAAAGACGGTATGGCAAAGGCAGACGAATTGGAAAAAGAGGGCAAGTTCCGTGAAGCATGGATGAAAGTACCCGAAATTACCGACTTCCCCGAAAAGGCAGACGAGATACGCAAATGCAAATCGGAACTGTCAAACCAGTTTTCTTCGACAGGTCTGTTTGCGACTGAACAAACTACCGTTTAACACAAAATCCAAAAGTTATGTTATTAGCAACGCAGTTAGAACGAGTATTTATACTTAAAGATAAAGGACAGGACATCATACTGACCGACCCCGAGCCACGTTGGAGTGTGGAAGCGGTGTTGAATTTTTACGCCAATACTTATCCTAGACTAACCACCGCAAAAGTATCTGCCCCTATTATCCGTGATGATAAGATAGAGTACAAATTAGAGAGCGTAATGGGAACGAAAGGTTAAACCAAAAATCAAAAATGATGAACTATGCAACACAATATCCTATCGGGAACTATCAGCATACCCAAACAGAAAATACAACGACAACTGCACCAACAATTGGGCGAGTTCGCAAATTGGATGCAGAGAACCAAAGACACAAACGAAGTACGGAAAGACAAGCAGAAATCCGTACCGATAGCAATGCTACCAATGGTTTTCTAAAGTGTGCGTTTCTGCCTAAACTGAAAACAGTGCAATCCACACAGCCTTGCAAGAAAACAGCAAAAACGGAGAGGGATTTTTACAAGTCCCTTTCCCAACTTGCAGAACATTACGACATTGAACCATTACAAACGCATGATTATGGCTATCCCTACAATATGGCTTTGGCTATGTGGGATGCTGAAACCAAATTAAAACAAAACAATGTCAATTGGGATAATTTACGTTTGGTACAGGATAGTAAGAAAACATTTTTTACGAGCGAAGAACGATACAGCATGGGTACAACCCTGTACTATATTCCAATTGTGCCACTCTTTTTAATGCTCCATGAACCAAAGCGCAAAAAGACGGCTCAATTGCTTGTTTCGGTTTGCAGTTATCTGTACCATATTGTTAATATACCGTATTACAGTCAGGAAAACAGCTATCTGTATTGGATGTACGAAATGATGAATGATTGCGTGGAACAAGATGATTATACCGAAGAAACGGATAACTGTATTGCAGAGATTAAAAAAGCCGAATGGATAGGCGAACGAATTGAACAAAAACTATTCAATCGCATCAATTTACAGGTATTTGAACAGCGTTTTAACCGCTTTAAAAGCCGTGATACATTCGACCAGGAATGCCAAAAAGTCGCTTGCGATGCCTTTGCCCTTTATTCACAATATCCACACGAGAGCATTTTCCGAAACGCACCAAGACCCGAGGAAGACCCCTATACTGATGAAAACGAATCCGAAACTATTGGAATGGAAAAATACATCTCGTTTATAGCTGATACTACAGGTTGGCTGTATGAGAGACTTGCCGATAATATTAACAATGAGTTTAACGAGTATGGAGCAATGGAAGAACCAACGATTTGTAAATACTTTGACGGAAGCAATATAACACAAACCAATCTTGATTTTGAGAACCGCCTGTTTGCCCTTTTGGACGAACTATGCACACTACTATATGATTATAAAACAACAAGAAAATGAGCAACGTAAACGACATAACCGATAATTTTGGAACGCTTTACCATCCAAAATCTGCATTGGTTTTTTACCAAACCAAAGGAACTAATACCGATATGTACGTGGAGCATTTTGATATGAACAAAAATGGAAACCCTATCAATGCCCATCCATTGACCGTAAATGAAGCCAAAATATTGGCAAAGGCTTTGCACACCGATAAAGAAAAGGACAAAGCCTTTTTAAAACCAAAAGGAATTTTGCCGACCAATATACTGCATATTAATCCGAGCGAAAAAGGCACTGTACTTTGGTACACCAATGCACAGGAACAGCAATTATATTTTGTAAACGGCTTGGGCATTCCCAACGGCAAAGCGTCTGTACCGTCAATGCTTTGGTATGCTAGTAAAAACAGCCTTGCCGTATTTGCTCTTACTACTGACAGAAGACCAACAGAAAATACACCATTGTATTTTGCTCCTTTCTTCAACATTTATGAAGATGGTAAAGTATGTATGGGAACTGTAAGTATAGACATTAAAAATTCTGCTTGTGTAGAGGAATTTACCGATGCTTGGGAAGACTACTTTTTTAACAGCTATTTCAGCCATTTATTAGGAAAACAAAATCCCATAAAAGGGAACTGCGTAAGCCTTTGGAAAAAACTGATTGAAACAGGCGAAGCCTTTCCTAAAGATGTATTGAAAAAGAACAACAAAACCCTTAAAAATCTTTTGTGATGAATACCGAGAAACAAAAAGTACATTTTACAGATAACTATCTGATAAGCCCAAACAATCCCATTGCGGTAAACTTAATCGGTGCAGGTGGCACAGGTTCAAAAGTTTTGACCGCTTTAATGGAAATAAACCATAGCTTAATCGAATTGGAACACGCAGGGTTACAGGTGCGTTTGTGGGATGATGATATTGTGACCAATGCCAATTTAGGAAGACAGCGTTTTGCAGAAAGTGAAACTGGCTTGTACAAATCCGTTGCACTCATCAATCGTGCCAACCGCTTTTCAGGGACAAATTGGAAAGCCGAAACCGCAAAGTTTGAAAAGGACAGATTGGGCAGAATACCCGAAGAAGCACAGGCAACTATTTACATTACCTGCGCGGATAATGTACAGGCGAGGTTTGGAGTTGCCGAAATTCTGAAAGAAATTTGTAACCGCAGACACTACAGGGACGAACCGAAATATTGGTTGGATTTTGGTAACAGCCAGCATACAGGGCAAGTGTTACTATCCACCATAGGAAATATTCGCCAACCCAGTTCGGAAAAATATGAAACGGTGGCAAGTCTGCCAATGATTACGGAAGAATTTGGAGAATTATTGAAGCAGTCCGAACAAGAAGACGACACACCGAGTTGCAGTTTAGCGGAAGCTTTGGAGAAACAGGATTTGTTTATCAATTCCTCTTTAACACAAATGGGCTGTTCGCTTTTATGGAGCTTGTTTCGATATGGTATGACACCGTACAGAGGCTTTTTCCACAATCTGAAAGACTTTCGTACCCACCCCATAAAAGTAGCCTGAAAGTCAAAATCGGGCAGCAAAAAGACACTCCCTCCTATGGTCGGGATAGTCTTTTTGCGCCTAATCGGTGCAACCACTTTGCTAAAATATATGTCAATCCTTAAATTTCTCTCTCATATTTTACCAAACAGGTTGCAATCTAATTTCTAAGGGATATTCATTATCCCTTTCGTTGTTTTAGGGGACTTCTTTTCTTTCCACAGCAGCGGTCAAAGCAAAGAAGCAAAAGAAGACCGCAATATTAAAATTGGATTTTCTACCATTGCTAATTACTCTATTGGCTGTGTTTTCCAAACAGAAAAGCCTTCAAAAAGATGTTCAATGTTTTCAAATTCTATAAATGCAATTAGTTCTTTTTTGCACTGTCCTTTAAATCGCCTGAAACACCCAAAACTTTTCAGAGGTATTTCAGCTAATTGCCCTATGGTATCAATATCCAAAACCTCGAACATGCTATACATTCTTTTACTGAAAGGGAAATGGCTTGCAATTAGTAACTTATGCTGGTCAATTTCAATTTCAGTTTTACTTTTCCTTTTTTTGATTTGCTGGGTCTCGCATTTAAAGTCGTATTTTAACTGTTGTAATTTTTGCTTATAGTCATCAATTTCAGCAAGTAACTCCGTTACGCTTTTTACTTTTTTATATGTTCTTTCGAAAATTTGGCGGACGTTTTCACCAGTGACCCCATAAATGGACGCCACTTCCTGTAGTGTCATTTTTTCTATCAGGAGCTTCTGCAATACATCATATTCCTTTTCAGAGAGTACTTTTCGGGACATTTCGATATAAAATCTATTGGTACGTGCTATTACATCTTTCATAGGAATGCAGTTAAATTACTTTATCACTGAAATAATATCCTCTTTAGTGAAGTTTTTTTCTATATTTTATTTAAAGATAGCAAGGTTTATGGAGTTATCCAATGTTTGTATTATAGATCCGTCTGGAAAACATTAAATGAAACAACCCGAAGCTCAACTTCGGGTTGTGATTAAATGCGAATGTTTATAATATAAACGTAAACGAATACCTGGCAGTTAATCGCTACTGTTAAACTCAAAGCTCAACTGCCTTTCGTTCCCGAAATTATCCGAAATCCATACATCAAAGGATTGGGAGACGGTGGAGCCCGAAGTATAATACAACCTGAATTGCTTAGCCCGCAACGGATACAAATCGTTGGGCAGATACGGCGGTTCATCGTAATACTTCAAAGTTCCTTGTCCATCAGATTGGAAGTAACGAATAAAGTATTGTGTGTTACTGTAATTGCCGGTTGGCTGTATCGTCAGCCTAATCTCCACGGAATTGCCATTAGCAATCTCTTTGGGTACAGGCATCACCTTTACCTCAAAAGGGAAATCATTTTGTATTTCCAGTTCGTCTTTGCTACAGGATGAAACAGAATTTATCAGGATTGCCAACAATACATACATTGGCAGTATGCCAATTCTGAATTTATTAAAAAATGTTATCATTGTTTTATATTTTAAAAGTTAATCCTCAATCCCAGACCGGCTGAAGGTCGGAATTGTTCCAGATCCGTACCCCACAAAACTTTTGTGCGACCCTGAAGAGTCAACACAAAACGGTCGGACAAGTATGTTTCAAAAGACAGCCGTCCGCCTGCCCCGTAAATGAAATTGTCCTCAGTCAGTATTTTTGCCCCGTCATACAACAAAGCTTCGCCACGGTTAATGCTTTCATAACCCAACACACCAGCTATTGCTGCATTCAGTGTAATGTTCTTACGGGCATCCCCCAGCAGGAAGAAACTGTAACCACCTTCGACTGTATAGGTTTCCTGTGGTAAACGGAAATTTTTATACTCATCATACTGGTACGTATATTCCAATACCCAAAGCTGATAATTGCCATTTTTACCGTTTACGATCATACCGATATTGAGGTAGTAGTTCCTGCCGGGATAGTCATCGGATAAGGTTCCTGTGTTTACTTCCAGTCCTTTCTGTTTAGGCAGCATTCGTTGTGCCTGTGCAATAGTGATGCCTATAAGAACAAACATCATCGTATAAATATACTTTTTCATTTTTCTGTTATTACGTTTAATAGATTACTAAAATTTCAGGTGCATATCGTTAATCAAACGAGCCTTAATCAAATCGGAATTTTCTACCTGAAGTGTTTGATGTCTGCCCCCATTCTTCTCGAAAATCTCAATCAATAACACCTTGTCATCGGCAATGGTAAACTGGTCCAACAAGAACACATTTTGTTCTGTTATTTTTCCGCCAATCTCACCCAGTGGCTTGTAAGTTCTTAGCGGTATCATTGGTCTTTCCTGTACCACGGTTCGCTTGGTAATCTTTTTATCCACTACCTTGAAATTGATAAAATCAATCTGGAAAGGAACATTGGTACGGTTTGCGAGTTCCGTATAGAAATAGTATTTACCATTATGGATGTAAATTCCTTTCAGGATAAACTGTATGCCGAAACTTTTCGCCCCGATATGCTTTACAATTCGATTGTCGTTTTTGTAAATTGTTTCCAGTAACAAGCCTGCCAGAGATGGTGAGTTGTTGCCCAACTCTTCAAAAAGCACATCACTTCCATTAGCCTTGTCCACTGTCTTTTGCATTGTTAGCAGGTCATAGCTCAACACCTCCGGGGATGAGCTGTAATGCACATTGAAGCTGTAAAAATGGCCGTCATTGGTAATTACCGAAAAATTGGTTTCCGGTTCAAATTCTTTTACCGATGCTTTTACACGAAGTACATTGTCCGCATCTTCTGCTTTTCCCGCAATCAGGTATTCACTGCCCAGATCCACGTAGCGGATAGCGGTCGGAAAAATCAGATGCGAAGTCTTGTCATAAGTAACTTCCATAAAGTACGGTTCTATCTTACCCAAAGCAAGAGGAATTTTTGCACTGTCCTGTGCAAAAGAGGATACGGCAAAGCCAATGATCATGGCAAATGCCCAAAAGGTTTTTAAGTAATTTTTCATTGTTTAATTCTATTTATGTTTAACATTATTTTATGGAAACAAGGAACAGTTGATGCCCTGCCTTTAAGGTAACTTTCGGTGTCTTCACTTTTTTGGAGAAATAGCCCGAAATGCCCTGTACTACACCACGGCTCAAATCAGCGGCAACCTGTTGTCCTGCCGATTGGGTAAGCATCAGGCTCGTCCCGGATTGCTGGCTCATATTGCCAGCCATTTCAGTAAGGGCATTCATTTCATGCGAATAGGGCACATACAAACCCTGCTGACCGTCCAGATCATAAATCGTAATATCAACTGGGAGGATATTTCCGTCCAGTTCTATGGAAGTAACTTTGAGCTGTAAACGCCCTCCCTCAAGTTTGGCATTAGCCGTTAAAATTGTTCCTTTGGGAATGCTACGATTAGGCGTTTGGGCGGGTTCCAGTAACCGTAAGCGTACTCCAGTTTCACCGATAATGGTCTGCGTTTCCTGTACACAGGCTTTAATACTGTTTTTGGGTTGTACCACTTGTTCTAAAGCACTGGCAGTATAAAAACGGCTGTTCTTGTTTTGGCTCCAATCTGCTAAAAAGGCACTATCGGTAGGCTCACGGTACAAGGTGGATACGGTGTTCTTTCTTGTAGAAGTGAATGCCACAAACTGCTCTTTTTGTGTAGACGAAGTCGACTTAGAAACAGCACCATTGGCAGGTACAACTTCTCCCATATTTGTACCTGAAGGAAGATATTTTGCAGCCATCTGATAGGATTTCTCCATCAATGCCAATTGGTTATCTACCGATACTCCCGCAGGAACGTCTTTCTCAGCCAGTTTTCCCTTTAATTCCTCCAATTGCTTGCGGAGTTCCTGCGTTTCAGAATTATCGTCCTTATAGAAAGAACCTAATGTGCTTTGCACATTGCGGTAACTGTTCAAAGCAGGATTACTTTGTTTTCCAGATCCGTTGGCACTGCTGTAGCTTTCTTCCTCTTTAGGCAGCTCCTCCTCCGCTTCTACCTTTTCGTCTGCATTCCAGTAATCAGAAAGAGATGTGAGAGCGTTCCGTTTTTCCTGATTCTTACGTTCCAGCATTTCCTCCTCGTATGCCTTACCCTTATCGGCAGGCATTCCTGCACCGGTAGCCTGAGGTACGACCTCGTTCAGTCCGATTTTATCGATTTCCTTTTTCTCGGAAGACGGTTTAAATATCAAGTACATACAGCCGAAGAACACAACACCCATCAAACCGAATATGAGCGGTTTTTTAAGCTTTTGGGCTTTGTTCTGTGTACTGTTTTGCAATACATCTTCGGTTTCTTTCGGGTTACCTTCCGTTACCCGAACAACCGTTTTTTTATTCTCATTTTCTTTCATAAATCTTATTTTTTAAAATTGTTGATACTGTATCCTGCAAGAGTGCAGGACTTCCTTTCTTTTTGAGAACAGGGTTTTCGATATGCTCGATAACCATATCGTTATTGGACTTGCCGGTATCATACCATACTTTGAAAATAACCCCTGCGCTAAGCAACAGATACCCCGCAAAAAAGTAAAGCGTGTACTTGTGCTGTTTTCTTAAAGGCAGTGTTCGCCAACGTTCATCCAGTTTCTCAAACCACTTGTCCATATCAGTTCGTAATTTTTTCATATCCTGCGTTTTTACCGTTCAATGACCTCTATATCTTTGTTTTCCACAACAGTAAACTTTTCGATATTGAAGCCCTGCGGGTTATTGTCCGAACGGACAGAGTTCACAAGAAAACAGGAAGTAACCAGATTACGTTTGGTCACATTACTGGAACGGATGATGAACTGTCTGGCATAGGTACGTACCGAATAGGGATAGGTGTCGAAATTGCAGACCACACTATCTACTTCGATACGTTGCTGTACGTTGCCCGATATAATACGATTGTAATATCCCTTTTCCGAAAGGTCTTTGTAATAATCAAAAGCACTTTTATCGGCAAGGTTAAACGCCCGGCTCATATTACTTTCGATAGCATTCTTATCGGGAGCCAGCGTAAAGAACAGTTCGTGAAAACGTCTTACGTGTTCCCTTGCTTCGACCGGACGGTTGATGGATGCATCCTGTGCAAGTGCCAGCATCAGTGATTTGCCATTGTCCAGTACATAGATCTTCTGGCGTTGTTCTTCCGCAAAGCGGAAGGATTGCCATACTGCATATCCTGTAACACTGATGCAGAGAACAGCAAATACAAGAGCGTACAACCTGATTTGGCGAAAACTGTTTTCGATATTTCTTAGCGTTTTAAATTCCATTTTTAACTGATTAATCGTTCTACATTATTTGAGTAATTGCCCGCCGATATTTCCGGCTGCCGAGCCGGCTCCGGCTCCAGCAATATTTCCGGCTTTCATTGCGGTTTGGTTTACATTACGAGTAAAATTCCCTGCCCCACCAGCCTGAATAATCCAGCCTGTCACGGTTGGGATAGTAAAATATCCCACAATGCCAATGATCATAAAAATCACATACACGGTATTTGACGTATCGGGAATGAAAGTCGGGTCAGCAAGCATTTCGATATCCCTTTCTATAATCAGAGATTGTATCTTAGCAAGCATGCAGCTGAACAGGTCGGCAACGGGTAGCCATAGATATACACTAACGTATCGGGTAAGCCATTGCGAAAGTGTGGATTGAAAACCATCCCAAACCGATATAGCAAAAGCTATCGGACCCAAAATAGACAGCACAATCAAAAAGAAAGTACGTATGGTGTCAATTACCAGAGCAGCTGCCTGAAATAAAATTTCCAGCAATTCCCTGGACCAGTTCTTTACGGACTGCTCAATGCTGTGCATCCCTCTTTCCATATACATGCCCGACATCGTGACCAGATCAGATGGCGACCAACCCAGTTCTTCCAGTTTTTTATCGAACTCTTCGTCCGATACCAAATAAGCGTTTTCAGGATTTCGAAGCATGGCTTCCCGTTCCAACAGGTCTTTTTTTGTCTGCAGGTCGTTCAGGTCAAGCACCTGCTTTTCTAGAATGGCATGTGTCCCCTGTACCACTGGGCTTAACACAGCATTGATGGTTCCAAGTACCATGGTCGGGAAGAACATAATACAAAGACCCAATGCAAAAGGACGGAGCAAAGGATACATATCAATAGGCTCTGCCCGGCTTAGTGCCTGCCATACCTTAATAGCTACATAGAATAAGGCTCCCAGACCAGCCACTCCTTTAGCCACTGCCGCCATATCGGCGGAGAGTGGCATCATCTCATCGTACAAGGAGCGCAGAACCTCGTGAAGATTATTAAATTCCATAACTTACCAGTATTTTTGGTTAGCTGTTCCGTAGAGTTCGAATACTCTTTTAGTATTGTTCTGCTTTTTTGCCCTTAGAAAACTTACTGATATATTTTTGTTCGTGTAATAGCGTACAAGGCTATGGTATTCCTTCACTTCTTTGTACACACGTTCAATAATATCCATACGTTCTTTGTCATTCAATGACAAACTGGAAGAACTTACAATCTGCTTTAGTTCTTTCAGCAGTTCGGTACTTTCGTTAAGTAGTGCTGCATAACCATTGGCGATAGCTATTAATTCTTGAGCAGAAAAATTGGGGTCGTTCATCATCTTGCCAAAATTCTGAACATACATTTCGGAAACATCGCCAACCAGCAGTACTGTCTGCTGCACCTTACGGGCATCTTTTACCAAATTATTGACAGCTTGCAACTTATCATAGTATTCTTTGCCCTGTTTATATACCTTTTCCACTTCCTTGAAATTTTTAATGACATTGGATACCGTGGATGAAGTCTGTACCATTTCATTGGCACTGTTAACAATTCCCTGAGCCAGATTTGTGGGATCCGTAACGACCCATTGGGCTTTTGCGGATGGTGCTGCAGCCAACATTAGAGCTGCATACACCATGAATAGTATTTTTTTCATTGTTTTTCGATCTTTAAATGATTAATAATTGTTTTACTTTTCTCTTCTTTGCAGGGCTATCCGCTTGATGGCCTGCTCGACATTTCCGCCCAGTTCACCAGCAAGCCGCATCACTTCCATTTTCTCTGTTTCTTCGGTGGTGTAAGCTAGATATTCTTCAACCGACACTTCTGTGGCATATACAGCCGAATGGGTTCCACCCAAACCAATCCAAACTTCCTTGTACAACCGTGATGGGTCATTGTTCATATTGATGGAAAGTACCTGGGCCTTTTCTTTATCAGTCAAGCCAAGCATTGCCTGTATGTCATCAAACTTGTTCATGTACTTGCGCTGGTCGAGCAGGATTTTACAATCGGAATTGTTGATGATACTTTCCTTGACAATGGGTGATTGGATGATGTCATCTACCTCTTGCGTTACTACGATGGCTTCTCCGAAAAACTTCCTAACTGTTTTAAAGAGATACTTTATATATTCTGCCATTCCCTCTTTAGCAATAGCTTTCCAAGCCTCTTCAATCAGAATGAGTTTACGAATACCTTTCAATCTTCTCATCTTGTTAATGAACACCTCCATGATGATGATGGTCACTATTGGGAATAGGATCTTATGGTCTTTGATTGCATCAATTTCAAACACAATGAAGCGTTTGGAAAGCAGGTCTAGCTGTTTATCAGAATTGAGCAGGTAATCGTATTCACCTCCTTTGTAATAAGGTTCCAGTACGTTCAAAAAATTAGCGATGTCAAAGTCTTTTTCCCTGACCTGTTTTTCGTGTAGTACCTTACGATAATCGCCCTGCACGTAATTATAGAAACCATTGAAAGAAGGATATACATCATCCTGTTTGATACGCTCTATATAGCCACTTACCGCATTGGATAATGCCACTTCTTCGGAACGGGTCGGCGGTTCATCGTCACGTTTCCAAAGTGTAAGTATCAGGGTTTTGACACTTTCTCTTTTCTCTATGTCGAACACGCCATCATCGGTATAGAATGGATTGAAGGCAATGGGATTGTCTTCTGTGTAAGTGAAGTAAACCCCGTCTTCGCCTTTGGTTTTTCCTTTGATAAGTTCACATAATCCCTGATACGAGTTACCCGTATCTACCAGCAGAACGTGTGCGCCTTGCTCGTAGTATTGCCTAACCATGTGGTTGGTAAAGAAAGATTTACCGCTTCCCGAAGGACCCAATATAAACTTGTTTCGGTTCGTGATAATACCTCGCTTCATCGGCAGGTCGGAAATGTCAAGATGGATAGGTTTTCCAGTCAGACGGTCTGCCATCTTGATACCAAATGGTGATGGCGAATTATGATAATTGGTTTCTTCAGTGAAGAAGCACAAAGCGGGTTCAATGAACGTGTAAAAGCTTTCTTCACTTGGAAAATCTCCAGCATTTCCAGGCATTCCTGCCCAGTAGAGCGTAGCCACATCGGTGGTATTATGGCGGGGTTTGCATTCCATCAGTGCCAAAGCACTACCGCTATCATTCTTTAGCTGTTTGAATTCGCTAGGGTCATCCGACCAAGCCATAACGTTAAAGTGTGCCCTGATGGACGACAGTCCAAAACTGTGTGCTTCGTTCAGGTACCGCTCTATCCATTCTTTATTGATCTGGTTGGCACGACTGTATCGAGCCAGTGAGTGCATATTCCTTGCGGACTTCTCAAACTTTTGTAGGTTGTCTTCGCTGTTATCCAAAAACAGATATTGGTTGTAGATATGATTGCAATTTAAGAGCAAGCCCACTGGAGCAGCAAACGACAAACGGCTGTCACTCCGGTCGGTAGATAGTTTTTCATAACGGGTATCTGCTGATACAGTTGAAGGCAGATCGTCCGTATCGGATAAAGTGTGCAGGCACAATCTTTTGTTACCAACGCGCACTTCTTCGGCTCCGATTGCTATATCCTGCATTGGTGTTCCGGCTTCCCTTGACAGCGTTAGATACTGTTCCAATAATCCTTGTTTTTCATCCGTACCGATGATGTCTTCTTCCGTTAGGCGTCGTAACCCGATAAATCCGCTGTCATTTATAATACGCTCAAACTGTGCAACCGCTTCCATAAAACGATGAATCGCTTCCTTATCCCTGATTTCTTTTGGTATGAGAGCACCTTTACAAAGCGATGAAAAATTACTCTGCGTACGCATTCTTTCCTTAGTGGTTTTGGTCAGGAACAGGTAGCAATAATGGTTAAGAAAAGGACGTTCGTTAAAATGCTGTTGGTAGGATTTGCCCAAAAAACTCAAACCATCATCCGCAATATCGGGTGCATAATTTTCCTTGATATACCAGTCCTGTTTATGGATAACTGTATAATCTGGCAACGTCTTGATGGCTTTGTGCCAAGCAGAATGAATGGCTTCATATTCCGCAGAAGCCACCGTAAACAGTTCCGGTAAACGCACTTCAAAACAGGCAGTAATGTCTGCATCCTTTGACAGGATACAGTTGTTTTCCAGCGCTAGTAAGGGAAACTTCTTTTCCAACGTAGTGGTCTTGGCTACATTCCTCATACGGCATTCGATTTAGGGGTGAACTTTAAATAGCGATGTACAGGCTTGCGACAGATGATGTAACGAGGATGCCTTTTTCTTGCACCGATTTTCATCAGACCATGTTCTCCATATTTTTTGTTCAGTGAAAAGGTCTGCCATACTATCAGCGAAGCACCACCAGTTCCAAGAAATAGGCAGATGTAGGAATTGACGCCGGCCATGTAAAGTATCATGACCAGAATAAGCGTTCCTAGCAGTCCGCCTGCGAATATGAACAGGTATTGTGCTTTCAGGCCCTTAAATTCTACTGTTCTTCCGATGCCTTTGTTGATATTGTAATTCATAAGGCAAGGGATTAAAGGAAGAATGAACGCAAAATGGTAGCCGCAACAATCAAGAAGATACAGGCACCGAACCAGCTTGCTGCAGTCTTGCTTGTGTCGGGATCTCCGCTACTGAACTTGCCGTACACTTTAACCCCTCCAATGAGACCTACCACGGCTCCAATAGCATAGATGAGTTGTGTGGCAGGATCGAAATAGGATGTAACCATTTGAGTGGCTTCGGTGATACCAGCTGAACCGTCTCCCTGTGCCATCGCACCCAAACCTGTCAGCATTACCATTGCTGACAGCAAAACTTTTTTTCTTTGTTTTTCCATGATTTGAAAAAATTAAATTGTTCTTTGTTCCTGTACTTTACAGGAGTACGGAACAAATATCATTTGGAAACAGTTGCAGTTTAATAAGTTGTCCTTATGTGGAGTTGTTTGGCAGAAGAAGACTTTATAATTTACTTTGTGATAGTAAAAATCACTAAATTTGAGTAATCAATAATGTTATATTTTAAATCGCAATATGCAATACAGCATGATGAAAGATTGTTAATTAGAGAAGAACTATTTCAAATGTTGATGAAGAAAATAGAACAAATAATAAATTAAAAAGGACAATTCACAAGCTTTCCCTATTGTTCATAATTGAAATCTTATGTTAGAAACATCCTTAGATAGAATAATTACAAAAATTACAGTAAGACTTAAAGAATATTCAAACAATAATTATATAGGAAGTGGTGTTTTACATTTTCAAGATAACTTTAAGGACAAAGTTTACGTACTAACTGCTTCACATTGCCTATTCGTAGATGGAGATACATTCAAAGACATAAGAAATGAAATCTGCATAGACATTCTAAAATCAGATTCTACAGAATATGAGACTATCAAAGTACAAGTAAGTAGAGAATTATTATTTACCGATATAACTAAAGATGTCGCTGTTTTAATTTTAGATAAAAAAGAAGTTGAAAATATTATTGGTATAATTCCAAAAATTTCACCTGTAAAAGAAAGAAGCAATTATAGTAATTTCATAACTAAAGGGTTTCCAAACGCTACTTATGGAAAAGAACTTGCAACTTTATACCCAACTTGGGTGCACGGTATAGATAATCAATTTCAATTACAACTACATGAAGACTATTCAAAATATTCAATTGAGGGCTTTTCTGGGAGTCCAATTTATATAATAGCTGAAGACGAAATTTATTTATATGGGATTTTCACTAGATTCAGACCTGAAGAAAAAGGGAAAGTTATCTATTGCCAATATATTGAAATAATTAACGAATTGTTAAATAAACAATATCTACCAAGTATAACTTTTGGATATTTTGGAAATTACGGATTAACATCTGAGTTTTTTAGTAAGCATATTCAAAACTCTATAAAAGATTTAGGTCCTAGATTTAATGAAGACTTGAATTTTCAATTACCAATTGCTAAAATTTTCAATGATATTGCAAAAGATGATTATTTCTTCAAAAGATTTTTAAATATCGTTGATAAATGGATTGTAGAAAGAGGTTATAGACAATTAAATGATAATATTCATCTTAATAAAATTGAGACAGAATATGAAACTGTCAAGCAGAAAACTATTACCTGGATTAAAAAATTAGAAAATTCAATTACTCAAAAGATTAATGTAGAATGGCTTTTGGAAAGTTTAGAAAAACTCAATGATTGTATTGACGATAAATCTCAAGAAGTCTATAAATTGAGAAGGGAGGAAGAGGAAAAAAATAAAAATGTCAAACAAGATCATACTTATCGAACTCCTTATGAGCAAGAAACAAGCAGATTAAGAGAAATAAAACAATGTAATAATGATTTTATTAATGATCTTTCAAATAAGATAAATGTTAATCTTGCCAATAATCCTTACTTAATAATTAAAGGAGATGCTGGAAATGGGAAATCACATTTATTGGGAGATATTGCAAAAACTAGATTAAAAAGGAGTTTGCCAACCGTTTTATTACTTGGCCAGCAATTTAATAATTCCAAAGATATTTGGGAAAACACTAAATCCAATTTATCTGTTAATTGTACAAATAAACAATTATTAGCAACTTTAAATAATATAGGAAAACAAGTTGGCTCAAGGGTTTTACTTTTAGTTGATGCAATAAATGAAGGAGCAGGCGCGGATTTATGGAATTCTCGAATTGCAAGTTTTATTAATGAATTTAGCAACTATCCTTTTCTTGGCTTAGTTTTAACCATTAGAACAACCTATTTAGATTTTGTAATTCCGGAGAATGTTAGAAAAGATGCTAAAATAACTTTTAAAACTCACGAAGGATTTAAAGGCAATGAATATGCAGCTCTTAAATTATTCTGCGAATTTCACGGACTAAAACAACCTAACTTTCCAATATTAGCACCTGAATTTACAAAACCGTTGTTTTTGCAATTAATCTGTGATACAATTAAAGACACACCCGAAAAAACATTTCCGCAGGGTTTCCAAGGAGTAAGTAGTATTTTTCAAGTTTATATTGATTCAATAAATCGTAAGTTTCAAAACAAACGCGATGAGTATAAATATTGTAATGTTGTTTTAGACGCAATTCACAAAGTAGCATTTGCAAACTACAATAATGAAAATAACTCTTTACTACTCAAAGATGTTAGACAATTGCTAAAAACAGAATTTCCAGACCACAAACTTTTATTAAATGATTTAATAGAAGAAAGTATATTCATAACAAATCCACAAACAAACTATAAAACAAATCAGCAAGAAGAAGTAATATATTTTGCATACCAACGATTTGGAGATTTTTATATTGCCGAAAATTTATTAAAGAACTTTAGTAATTCAGATGATGTCATAAATAGTTTTAAAAAAGAAAATAAGTTTGGAAAATTAATTAGCGATAGAAACGGATATTGGTATAATGAAGGTATTCTCGAAGCTTTTTCGATTTTGTTACCAGAAAAATTCAAGTTAGAAATATTTGAAGTTTATAATTGGTATTTTGAGAATGACGAAATTGATAAATTTCATAAATCACACATCATAGAAGTATTAAATAGCTTTTTACTAGACAGCTTAAATTGGCGAAAGATTGAAAGCATAGATAATGAAAAACTTGTAAATTGGTTCAGAGGAGAATATTTTAGAGTTTCTGACGATGACTATTTTTATAAGTTGATTGAATTATCAACTATTAAAGGGCATCCATTTAATAGTGATAGATTGTTTAGAATATTGAAGAGTTATAAAATGCCAGTGAGAGATAGCTTTTGGCAACAGCATTTACGATATTTTAGTAGTTATGATGACAATGAAAATGGTTATCCCATTCGTCGCTTAATTGATTGGGCTTGGACACCAGATATTTCTAACAAGTTAGATTCTGAAACAACTAGATTAACTGCTCAAACACTAACTTGGATTTTATCCTCTACCAATATTAAATTACGGGACCAAACTACCAAAGCAATGGTTAATCTTTTAGAGCAACAACCTGATGCACTAATATCTATTTTAAAAGTATTCAAAAACATTGATGATTTATACATATCTGAAAGACTGTATGCTATAGCCTATGGATGTGTTTTAAGAACTGAAAACGTAGATTCGATCAATAAAATTGCTTTAGTTATTTATAATTATATTTTCAAAAAAGGAATACCTCCAAATCATATTTTATTAAGGGATTATGCAAGAAATACGATAGAATATGCTTTATATAAAAATCCTAAACTAAAAATTGACATAAGTTTAATAAGACCTCCATTTAAAAGTAAGCTACCCAACAGACTGCCTTCTAAGGAAGAAGTATTAAAATATAGCGTTCCATATGATGACCCTAAATCTAAAAAAGATTATAGATTAACTAACAATAGAATATACCATTCAGTAACAGGTTATGGTGATTTTAGTAAGCATATTGATGGTTGTTTAGATGACTTTGCCCCAACAAGTTTTACGTTTGAAATAGAATATAATTCATTTTATAAATCATTAAATAATAGTAAAAAGAAGTTTTTACGAACAATAATTGAAATTTTAAAAACAAAAGCTTCAATAAATAAAAATAAGTCTCTTTTCACATATAAATATGGTGAAGATAAACACAAATCTCAATTAAAAAGTATTGATGATTTTTTAAATAAAATGTTGAATTTTATTGATGATATTTTTGATTCTAACGAAAAACTGTATTTGTTGGAAAAAGTAATTCCATTTTTAGAAGCAAAATATATATCTGCAGATTGGAAATTAAATAAAAGTGATATTAATTCTTTCAAATATTGGATTATAGATAGAGTATTTAAACTTGGGTTTAATGCAAAAATTCACGGTCAATATGATGATTCAATTTCACGTTATACTTCAAGAAGCGAAAATACTATTGAGCGAATTGGAAAAAAATATCAAAGAATCGCTTTTTTTGAAATTTTAGCTATGATTTCGGATAACTATAAACTAAATAAATTTAGTTGGAGTAGTGATAAAAAATATGAATTTTTCAAAGGTCCTTGGCAAATTTATATTCGAGATATAGATCCTGCTTTTACTTTAAAAAATCCAGAGGAAAATGAAGAAAAAGATGATTTAGGAATTTTGAGCGAAAAAAAAGAATGGTGGGAAGATTTAGATTATAAATATTGGAATCAAACTAATTCTGAATGGATTGAAAAACTAGATGATTTGCCAATAGTAAAAGATATTCTTGAGAAAAATGACTCTAAAAATAATGAAAGTTGGCTTTTTTTGAAAAAATTTGTTTCTTGGAATGAACCAAAACCAATTGGCGAAGATAAATATGATGTTCAACATAAAGAGATATTTTATAAAATTCAAGGTTATTTAATAAATAAAAAAGATAAGAATAAAATACTAAATTGGCTTGTTTATCAAAATTTCTGGGGAAATTGGATGCCAGAAAGTAGTGATTATAGTAAATTAATAAATAGAGAGAAATTTTGGTCACCTGCATATTTAGATAGTGATAAAGAAAATAAATGGGAGATAATTCGTGATACCAACTTTAAGCTTATAATTGCCTCTTCAAATGCTGTTGGAGAAATGAGTGATGATAAATCAGATGCTCATTTTAGTTATGATATGCCTTGTGAGACAATATTTAAAGGAATGAATCTTCAATATGCACCAATTGATGGACAATTTAAAAATGAATTAAATGAAATAATCGTGACCAACAAAAACTATAAAGGTCTAATGATAAAAAAGAAAGAATTTTTAAAGTTTTTGGATGTAAATAATTTAGATATAATTTGGACAGTACTAGGTGAAAAAATGTCTTATCAATCAAGTAGACATACTAATTTTCATAAGGAGTTAAGCGGTGTTTATTATTTTGAAAATGGCATTATTAAAGGTCAAATTAAATCTTTTGAAGAAGAAAGTTTTTAAAATATGGAAATTAAATTTTTTCAAGCTGAATGTGGCGATGCTGCAAGCTTAAGGTATCTTGGCACTGATAATAAATATCATAATATTTTTATTGATGCAGGTTATGAAAGGACTTTTCGTTATGTATTAGAGAAAGAAATTCAAGAAATCACAAATAGAGGAGAACAAATTGATATATGGATTATCTCACATATTCACGATGATCATATTGGTGGAATAATAAAGTATATTGATACTATTAATGATGGTGAATATAAAGAAATCGTAAATCAGTATTTTTATAATCCACCAAGAGTTTATGATTTCAATCCATCAACAAAGAGTGCAAGTAAATTTGCCAGTATTGGACAAGGAGATATATTATATGAGTACTTAAAATCGAATAATAAGTTATTAAATATTGACATTACAAATTCAATGGAACCAGTTGAATTGTTTGGATTAAAAATAACGATTTTGTCACCATCTCCTCAAAAATTAGATAACTTAAGGTTAAAATATCCTTTAGATAGCACAAAATCATTTGAAAGAGAAGAAGATGAAAAAATAAGTTACGCAGTAGCACCACAACAAAACGACTACAAAATGCTCATCAGCGATTTTACTTTGGATAAATGGAAAGAAGATGTTTCGGTTGAAAATGGAAGTAGTATCTCTGTACTTACAGAATTTAATAATAAAAAATTTCTTTGGTTGGCAGATTCTCATCCAAATGATGTAGTAAAATCATTAAATAATATAGGATTTAATCCTGCAAATGAATTAGAATGTGAATGGGTCAAAGTAACACACCATGGTAGTAAGAGTAATAACAATGATGCTCTTTATGACATAATTAAATGTGAGAATTATTTATTCAGTGTTAATGGAGAAAACAAACATAATTTACCTTCTAAAGAATGTATTGCAAGAATATTAAAAAATAAAAGGCGTACAATAAATTCTAAATATAAATTTCATTTCACTTATGATAATGAAACCCTGAGAAGTATTTTCAAGAATGAGAATAGTAGCATTTATGCAGAGTATAATTTTGAAGTAGTTTATGGAATAGAGAAATACTTAAAATTTGACGTTGTATAAATAAAATTATAATTTGAGATTCTAAAAAACATTGGGGATTCTACACAAACTCCCCAATATCAAAATCCTCCAATTCCTTTTTCCGCAAAATGGAAGAAGCAGGATCCGTTTCAGAAGAAAAGCTCCCGTCTAATAGCTCAGCTATTTTACGGGAAGCACTTTCCATAGAATTCTCCAGTAAGGTGAATAATTCGGTTCCTTGTATTTTCTGAACTATAGCAACTGCTGTTTCCTTTTGAGATGGCTCCAATTTTTCTTTTTGCAGCAGCATCCCCACGGAGCTAAGTTCTTCAAAGGTAACCCCTTGGGCAAAACCGTTATCCCCACTAGATATTCCATACCTGTTCCATTCTTCTTCCTCTTCCTCCAAATCAGGCATATTCCCAAAAACCTCGTCCAGTTCTTCCTGCGGAATTTGCATATCGATATCTTCTTCGTCGATTTCAACATCAAAATTATCTATTTCCTGTTCCTGCTCTTTAATCTGGCTTTCAGTGGCACTCTTTGGCACTGGAAGGCTTCTCATCGGTTTGGGTTGCCCCATAATATCAGGTAGTTTCGGATTCGGTCTTTCCTGCGTTGGTTTTTGCTCCTCCCCTTTCCTGATGATAATCTTATCCTCCAACAACAGGGCAATAACAATGAGTAGGCATATAACGATTACTGTTTCCATAATTATAAAATAGGTTTGTACTTATCGTTGAAGCTTGTGGTAATCTGCTCACCGAACTCCTGAAAATGATATTCGAGAAGATTGTCTAAGTAGGCGTAAATGGTTATCTTATCTTCACCTATTACCTGTACTATACGCGACAGTTTCTCATGAAAATCAGGTCGGATATATACAGTTTTGCCATCACGGGCATTGGTACCAGGCCTTTTAAAAAATATACTTATGTAGTCCTGATCATTTGCTTTTTTGCCTTTGTTCCGTTCCTCCGCTAAAGGCTTTTCCTGTAACGGTTTCATAGGAGCTTCGGGTTCTTCCGGCGGAAGTTGCAACCCTTCCATTTTTACTCCATCTACCATTAAATTCATCATTAGCTCTTCGTTGATTTCAGGAATAGCTTTTTTCTTATTGTCTTTTTCCATACTATTATAATTGAACGATTCTTAAAAATTCCGTCATAAACTGGTCTAAGCGGCAAGCTTTCATCAAACGTTCATCGGGAGGCATTAAAGTTGAACGAAAAACGGTCTTGGCACCGGCTTCGCTCTCCTTGCGGAAACGTGTGCTGTTCATGATAAGGCATTGCATCAGACTTAATCCCAACTCATCAATCAATTTATTATAAACCTCATACAAGGGCGAGCGTTCACGACCATCTACCTGATTCCAAAACAGGTTAATGGTTTCAATGGAGGTTTCTCCTTTTTTCATAATAACATCCTTCATCAGCTGGGTAAAAATGAGCGTACTTTCCATAACTACACGATCTGCTATGATAGGTGTGAAAATATGGTGCATCCCCGCCAGAGCTTTCAAAATACCGGGAGTGTTTACTGTACCCGGAAGATCAAAAAAGATAAAATCAACCGGAAAAGAAATGGATTCTAAAAAATCATGCGCAGCTTCCAGTACACCTTCAGCTTTATGTTGAATGATTGGATAAGCTTTTTTGTTAATGGTTGTAAATTGTTTGAATGCCACCCTTTTTAAAAATTCATTTTCCATCACCATAGCCAAATCACGGGTCTTCATTTTCATTAAACTATGTTGTGGAAAATCGGCATCGAATACGGCTACATTGTAGCCCAAGCGATAATGTAGCGTACTGGCCACAAGTGCCGTAAAGGTGGTTTTGCCTACACCTCCCTTTTGGGAAGAAAAAGCAATGAATACTGTTTTGTGTTCTGTTTTCATTTTTAACTGTATTTAATTATTTACTTATATCGTTGCGTTGGTAGATACTTATCTGCTATTGCCAATACATATGCAGTTTTGTAGAAAGCTATGTGGTCATTTAAACAGGTATTGCTCTGCTTGAATACTAACATATGTACCTCTATTTTTAGGCACCTATACATATAGGTTTGTATCATCAGACCTAGTTATATGCAAACCCAAGTCTGTAAATATGCACATATATAACTATATGATTTCATATCCTCAACTGCATCTATCCACATCCGGACGCTTTTACACACACAAGTGACTACATACATAAATAAGTAACTACATACCAACATAGTTATCTGTTTACATCCGCTTGCAGGTACAAAGAAATGCAGATATATACGTCCTTATTCAAAGGTGGAACGAATTGGCGTTCATTGGCACTGTTTGGCACTGCAACACAGCTCAATGCTCTACTGAAGAGGAGTTTACTTTGTAAAGTGATTTTTATTAACGGACTTATGCAAAAATATTATGAAATATCAAGTAAGAAAGTGAACGGCCCGAAGCCGTTTATCCCTGCTTTATTTAATCCGTCCCGAAGGGCGGATTTTTGTGTTCACCAGAACACGGCAAGTTGTGTTTTGAGGCACTCGAAACTGAGTTCGTGCCTGAAAACAACTTTCCCTGCTGGGGGCTGAAAAGCCTTCCGAAGTCAGGCTTTTTGCTAAAGTTAAAAATGGATTAGTGATGAACGAAAACAGTAACAGAAAACAGAATAAAGGCGGACGGACGCCCAAGAGCAATCCCAGTATTAACCGCCACGTTTTTCGCCTTACGGACGAAGAAAACGCAAAATTATTATCGCTTTTTGAAGCATCGGGAATGGTCAATAAAGCAAAATTTATCATTTCCGTACTGTTTGGAAAAGAGATTAAAACGGTCAAAATAGACAAAGCTGTGTTGGATTTTTATATGAGGTTAACCTCTTTTCACAGTCAGTTCCGTTCCATTGGCGTTAATTATAATCAGGTCGTAAAGCTGTTGTACCGCAATTTTTCGGAAAAAAAAGCGGCAGCTTATCTCTACAAATTGGAAAAACAAACGGCTGCAATGGCAGTATTATGTCAAAAAATCATTCAGCTCACAGAAGAATTTGAAGCAAATCATTTGAAAAAATAGCATTGAAATGATAGCAAAAATCGGAAGAGGGAGCAATTTATACGGCGCTTTGGCATACAATCAGCTCAAAGTGGAGAAAGAAAACGGACAAATTCTGTTTACCAATAGAATAATAGAGGCACCTCACGGTCGTTATTCTGCTAGCCAATTAACCCAATCTTTCGAACCTTATCTGATAGCCAACCGCAATACTGAAAAACCAATTTTGCATATTTCACTCAATCCTGACCCGAAGGATAATGTAAGTGATGAAAAGTTCAAACTGATGGCTCAGGATTATATGCAGGAGCTGGGTTATGGGGAACAGCCTTTTGTAGTATTCAAGCACACGGATATTGACCGTACCCATATTCATATTGTATCGGTTTGTGTGGATGAAGAAGGTAAAAAAATTTCGGATACGTTTGAAAAAAGACGGTCTATGAATGTATGCCGTGAACTCGAAAACAAATATGAATTACTAGCGGCTACGGAGAAAGGACATCGGCAGAATGACAAGATTTTTCGTCCCGTTAATTATCACACAGGAGATATAAAAAGCCAGATTGCTTCGGTTGTCCGGTATCTGCCTAAGTATTATAAATTCCAGACGGTGGGGGAGTATAATGCTTTGCTTTCCCTATTCAATATTACCACTGAAAAAATAGAGGGCGAACTGCAAGCAAAAATCAAGCAAGGCTTATTATACTTTCCTTTAAATGAAAAAGGAGAAAAAGCTGGGCATCCGCTCAAGGCTTCCCTATTCGGTAAAAATGCTGGGCTTCAGGCTTTAGCCTTACATTTTGAAGAATCCAAGGAAGCCTTAAAAAACCAGACAGCAAAACTAACCATCAAAGCTTCGATTGAAATTGCCTTCCAATCGACAAATGATGAAAAGAACTTTAAGAAGCAATTAGCGGAACAGGGAGTTAATGTAATTGTTCGTAGAAATGATACAGGACGTATTTATGGCATTACGTTTATCGACCATAATTCCAGAACCGTTTGGAATGGCTCCCGTTTAGGAAAAGAATTTGCAGCTAATGCATTTAACGACTATTGGAACCTTACAATTAAACCGGAGATAAAAAGGCTTAACGAGCTACCTTCAAAAATACCCCGGCACAACTTTATAGAAGATCTACCAGCCGAAAAGCCCCATGAATTATTCGATTTCATAAACAAAGAAGTCCCCGCTTTCAGCACAAATGAAACTAGTATCATGGAAAGTTTTGGGGGACTGTTGCCTGAACCACAAGGAGAAGATTACGAAGAACAGGACTTTACCAATAAAATGAAGAAGAAAAGAAGACGTAAGAGAGGTCAGTAGGTTTTACGTTTATTATGAAGTCCTGATTATAAAGTCACTTTCAATCCCAATGCATAGCTCCAGTACAAAATCTTCGGAACAGTTGGTGTCTTGAACTGATAAATACCATAGAGATATAATGAAAAAAGTATAAATGCTCCCCAACTCAATCCAATACACAATATACTTTGTCGTTCTGTCAGATTGAACATACCAGTAACAAATGATTTTACTATAAATGCGGGAATAATACAGCATATTAATACACAGATTACCCACGGTAATATCCATAACTTCTTATTCTTTGCCTGCAAGCCAATTACAGCTCCTTTAAAGAAATAAATAATGCAGAAAATAAGGTAGGTAAATAATAGGGAGAAACCCAAAATTTTAAATTTGTCGGTTTCTTCTCCCCAGAACTTTTGAGACAGTAAAAATCCTGCATAAAAAAACATACCGAAAATAGCAGCTATTTTTAAGGCGAAAATAAAACCCCCAACGACCACAAACATTAGTCCAGTAGCAGAATCACTTTCTTCTCTTTTCCGAGCTATATATTCATCTTCACTTTCTCCCGGATCAGCATCAGGATTATTCCAATTCATATTATTCCCCTTTAATATTGATTATCAAATTGATGAGATAACCCAAAAAATTTTCAAGAGTATAAATTTAATAAAAAATCATTATAAAATCTGAACCTTATTGGAACGACTTAACGCCAAGCGTTGTCACGCACCGCTAATGCCCGCCACTATTTTATAGCCAAGCTGCACTGCATTTAAATTAACACCCGAAAGATTTAATAATTAGAAAATGCAGGGAGAAGACGATTTAAGAGGTTTAGCCAAGATTATGGTATTTATGAGAGCAGTAAGTATACTGATTGTTCTGATGAACTTTTACTGGTTCTGTTATGTTTTTTTTCTTGAAAGAGGTTGGACACTGGAAGTCATCAATAAGATATTGCGCAATATCCATAGAACTGCTGGTTTGTTTTCACACTCGCTATACACCAAATTATTTGCCATAATTCTTCTAGCTTTAAGCTGTTTGGGAACAAAAGGCGTAAAGAATGAAAAGATAACATGGACAAAATTTATGTGGCTTTGGGAATTGGTTTTGTGCTATTCTTTCTGTACACATCATTGTTAAAACTGGTTAGAAGACATTAGTTACAGAGATAAAAAAAAGCGTAATTGATTTCATATAATAAAGTTTTAAAATTAAAAGTCTCCCATTACAAAAGACTTTCATTAAAATTGAATTTGCTAATTTTTAATTTAATTATGTTAGTCACCGAAACAATATCCAGTATCAAGAAATATTCCTGTAGTATCAATCTATAATTCGATGCAGTTTACTTCATAATTTCCCATTGTTTTGAAATTAAGTTTTATAATTAAATCATTTGGATAATTTAAAATAATATATATTTAGGAATGATTGAGGCAATTTAGCAGTTTAACTATATTATCTCCTTTAATAATTTTTTAATTCTATTTTAAAAATTACTCTTTAAAAATATTCATATCCTCATTATAAATAGGACTTTCTATGTTTAAAAAATTTAAGACACTATGAAATACATGATTTTGAGTCAATTTCTTATTAGGTTTTAATTTTTTTGAACTATTAGCAGATAGCCATACTATAAATGGAATTTCATACTGTTCTTTTGGGGCTATACTAATCGGTACGCCGTGCATATAAAGATTTTTTTCTCCTAAAGATTCTCCATGATCCGATATAAAAAGCATTGTACTTTTATATTCCTTTAGTTGTTTTAGATCATCAATTACATTTGATAAAATATAATCTGTATATACAATAGTATTGTCATAAGCATTTATCAATTCTGTTTGAGAACAATTACCTAATTCAACGCTATTACATACGGGTTTAAAACTCTCAAATTGAGGTGGATATTTTTTGCTATATGTAGGTCCATGACTAGTACTTGTATGCAATACAATCAATATTTTATTTTTTTTACTGGCTAAAATTTGTTCTTTTAATCCTGTTAAAAGAACTTCGTCATAATTACATCCTTCGCCTATACAGTTTGGCTTTAGGAAATCTCTGTTTTGGAAATTTTTAATATGGATTGGTGGTTCTCCCCAGTTTGTAGTTCTCCAAACCACTTCTACATTATTTCTGTATAAATAATTGGGCAAAATTTCATATAAATCATCTGTATTTTTATGTTCCAAAATACTTTTCACACCAGCTGTTGTATATGTAGCATCAGAAGTAGCTTCAAAATGAAATACCTTGTCTATTTTAGAAAGCAGCGGATTTGTATTTTTCTTGTAACCATACAAAGAAAAATTTTGACTTCTTGCAGATTCTCCTATAACTAATACTACAACTGATTTTTGATTGTCTTTAATTGTAGCATTTGGTAATAAAATTTCTTTTTCATTTTTCTTATTCTCATGAATATATAAAAGTGAAGTATTGACAGCATAAGACCAAGGCATCGCAAGACCACCTAACGTTTTGGAATTTTTATCAATCCAAAGCCAATTGCTAGCATTTACCAACACTAAAAATAAAACAAACAGTAAGGCAAGTGAAGAAATGATTGAGAATTTCTTTACTGTTACATTAATTATTTTTACTTTAATTATATAGATACTTGGAATGATTCCAAGTATCACTATATAAAGTACTAATTTTATTGAAAAAAAACTACTTGATTCATCATAATTGGTATTGAATACATTACCTATCATGCTTTCATCTATTATCACTCCGTATGTATTTACAAAGTAAACAGCAATTGCGTTAATTAGAAAGAATAATACCAATATGAATTTTCCCAAAAAACGAGACAGAAAAAAAAACAGAAAAAAAACAAAAGCGTTAAGAGTTAACATTAAAATAATTAAACTTATTACAATTGAAATACCACTTAAACTATTATAATCGAGATTATTAGCGACAAATTTAAAAAAAGGATAATGAAAGAATAAAAAGTTAAAAACACTCATTAATAAAACAAAATGAGATATTTTAATATTATTTTTTAGTGTAAACATGAATGAATTTATAAAGTGATACAATTAAAGCTAGCAATGCCAAATAGTAAATTATGAAATTTTGATTTATGATTTTGATTATTAACGTGATACTACAACCAATAATTAGTACCATAAAAAGAGGCCAGTATTTTTTATTGCCAATCCAAGTCCATATTTCATATTTTCTACTACCAAAAACACCTATGAGGCCACAAATATAACCAATAATCCCACCTATCAGTACATCAAGAGGATAATGAGCCCCTACCCCAACTCTTGTCGATATAAGTACTAATGCAATAAGTAAAAACATGATTTTATAGAAAATTCTATTTATTTTACTTTTTGGCATAAATCCGTACATTAATACTGTTAGTATCGTCACCATTGTTAAAGCATGACCAGATGGTAAGCTCGTATTGCCAACAATTGCTTTACCCGTGATTATAAATGTATTGTTATCAAATACTTGAGCAGGTCTTGGTACACTGAAAATTCTTTTTAGAGTAAATGAAAATATAAGTGAAGCCAATGAAGCTGTAAGTAACGACTCCCATATTTTTGGGGTATATAAAATTAAAAAAATGATAAATGAAAGAAATATTGATGCATCTCCTATTTGCGTAAGGTTATATTCGAAATTTGGGTACTGTCCTAAGAAATTATTCATATCATAGAAAACATCCTTTTGAATTTTCACATAATTACTAACGTTAAAAGAATGATTAACATATAAAAATATGGAAATCATCACTAATAAACAAAAAGGGATAAAGAATAGTGATAGTTTAAGTTTGTCAAAATTAGTAATAACATTTTTGTTCATTTGCTGGAGTTTAGGTCGTAAATAACTAATTGAAATCTGTAGTAAAACTGTATTTTGTTGTTCAACCATAGAATTAGAATAGATTTGCTTTGTAATTTTAATTAATATTACTTTTCTAATACTTAAATTTTATGAAAATCTTACTTATTGAAGATGAACCAGAAATGCAAAAAAGCATTGTGCACTATTTAGAACTTGAAAAGTTTAAAGTAGAAGTAGCCAATGATTTTGAGATTGCTTTTGAGAAAATACAATTGTATCAGTATGATTGTATTTTACTGGATATTACTTTACCTAATGGAAACGGATTAGAGTTGATAAAAGCTATAAAAAAGACGAGACCAAAAACGGGTATAATTGTTATATCTGCAAAAAACTCATTAGATGATAAAATAGATGGATTGAATCTTGGCGCTGATGATTATTTACCAAAACCATTTTATTTAGCCGAACTTAATGCTCGTGTAAAGTCTTTAATAAGACGAAATATATATGATGGAGTAGATGTAATTACAATTAATGAAATTACTATTTATCCAGATGAAAGAAAAACTCTAATTCATGATTCAATAATAAACCTTACTGCTAAAGAATTTGATCTCTTAATCTATTTTATTGGTAATAAAAATAGGGTTGTGCAAAAAAGTGCCTTGGTGGAACATTTATGGGGTGATAATGCAGATCAATTTGATAATTTTGATTTTATTTATAACCATGTAAAAAACTTAAGAAAAAAATTAATAGCTGCAGGTTCTTCAGATTATATTCAGTCTTTATATGGAATTGGCTACACCTTTAATACAGAACAATGAAATTATTGACAAAAACAAGTTATTATTATATTTTATATACTATTCCAGTATTAATATTGACTACCATATTATTCTATTTTTTTCTACTAAATGAAATAGGAGAAAGTAATGAATCAATATTACAACAAAGAGTTGAGGTTATTGAAAATTACATTCAAAATGAAGACGTTTCAGTAATAAGCATCCTTGAATCTAATAACGAAGTCTTTATAAAAGAAATTGAAAAAAATAAAATTATAAATCAAAAAATAGAGGACACATTAATTTTTTCAAAGCATTTAAAAGAAGATATTGCATATAAAGTATTAGAAGTAAATTCAATAATAAAAGGAAAAAACTATAAAATAAAAGTTTTAAAAAGCACTATTGAATTTGATGAATTAATGGAAGTTGTTTTGATTAATTTTGTTGCTATAGTGTTCTTGCTTTTTTCTATTATATATTTTATTAATATAAAAATTTCAAAAAAATTATGGCAGCCTTTTTGGTTTACATTAGACTATATAAAAAACTTCAATGTTACAACATCAGCAATTATAAAACTTGAATCAAGCGATATAGATGAATTCAAAGAATTAAATTCTTCGATGAATCAAATGACTTCAAAAATGGTTAGTGATTATCACAATCAAAAGAAATTTGCTGAAAATGCTTCTCATGAATTTCAAACTCCATTTGCTATTATAAAAGGGAAAATAGATATTTTGTTACAGAATAAGGATTTAGATTTAGATACACTTAAAACATTAATATCTATTGATGATGCAACGATTCGATTAAGTAGAATTAATAAATCATTATTATTACTTTCTAAAATAGAAAACAGACAATATCAGCATTCAGACAATGTATCACTTCTTTCTTTAATAGATAAATGCAAAGCTTTGAACGAAGATTTTATTTTGGATAAAAATATAAAATTTAACCTTGAAGATTCCGAAGAATTATACTTTAAAATAAACTATGAACTATGCTATATTTTATTTAATAATTTAATGCAAAATGCTATTCGTCATAATGTTGAAAATGGTTCAATAATTATTTCTATTAAAAATAACAGTATTTGTATAAGTAATACAGGTATTCAAACTCCATTAAATAGTCATCTAATATTTGAACGCTTTGAGAAACAATCTAACAATCCCAATTCAATTGGGTTAGGTTTGTCTATAGTAAAAGAAATAGCTGAAGTTTACAATATCAACATTTCTTATTCTTATGAAAATAAATTGCATGTTTTTACAATGCATCAACTAACATAGATTTTAAATAGATTTCTGCATGACTTTTACATTATAATTTAAAACTTATAATCATGAAAAAAGTAATTTTATTAGCTGCAATAGCTATAAGCTCAGTAGGTTGTGCACAATCTAAAGAAAACAAAGAAGTTCCAAAAGTGGTAACTGAAGCCTTTGCAAAAGAATATCCAAATACAAAAGTAGATTGGGATATTGAAGAAGATGGCTTTGAGGCAGAATTTAAATTAAATGGAAAAGAGGCTTCAGCTGATTATGATAAAAACGGTAACAAGTTAGCCACTGAAATTGAAATTACTGAATCTGAATTACCAGGATCAGCATTGACTTACTTAAAAACTAATTATCCAAAAAAAAACATAAAAGAAACAGCAAAAATCACTGATTCTAAAAATGTAGTTACTTATGAAGCTGAAATAAAAATTGATGGCAAAAACAGTGACTTACTTTTTGATGCTAATGGTAGTTTTTTGAAAATCGTTCAAGGAGATTAGCTTAAAAAAATAATAAATACTAAAATCGCATTAAATTATTAATTTACAATAGTTTAATGCGATTTAAAATATAATTAAAATGAAAAAAAAGTTAATTTATTATTTCTTATTTACAATTGCAAGCATGCCCTTTCTAGAGGCACAAGAAAAAGACACTCTATCGTTTGTGAAGTCTAAAAGAATGTCAGATGATGATTTGTTAAAAAAAAATGAAGGTACATTTTTTACAGGTATTCCTGATTTCTCATCGGATCCAGTTACAGGTTTTGGTTTTGGAGTACGTTCTAATGTTTATTGGAATGGGCAAAGAAACAATCCGTTATTTCCCTACACACCCTATTTAGCAAAATTAAAAGTTAATGCTGCCTATTATACTTCTAACGCGAGAGAACTTGTGATGTCTTTAGATATTCCTTACTACAAAGGTACCAGATGGCGTTTTAAAGTCGATTTTAAAGCCCAACAAAATCCAACAAACTTATATTTTGGTCTCACAGATTCAACTCTTGGTCAACTGCGATTACCTTCAACACCAGAAGGAGGAACAACATATAGCACATATGCTGAATATGACAATGCTAGAAAAATACTGCGTCCTGGAGAAGTTGGAGAAGCATCCTTTGTAACAGATGCCTTGTCAAATAGATTTAGAGAAACAGAATACATGCTTAATCTTAAAGCAGATTATGCACTTGGAAATGGAAAATGGAGAGTAATGGGTGGCTATGAAATTCAACATTTAAGGTATAAAACATTTGAAGGAGAAGAAGCTGAAGCTATAAATCCAATAACAGGAGGAGAAACTACAGCTCCTAATGGGTTTTCACTTTTAAGAAGAGATTTTGAAGAAGGAAAAATAACTGGATTAGAAGGTGGTTGGATATCTATACTTCAAACAGCTCTTATTTTTGATACAAGAGATTTTGAACCCGACCCAACAAAAGGGTATTATTTTGAAGTAGCCAATGAATACTCAAGTAACTTAATAGGTTCGCAGTTTAATTTTAATAAACTATTTTTACAAGGTAAAGTTTTTTGGAAATTACCTTTTGGAAAAAGAACTGTTGTTGCCAGTAGAATTGGGGTTGGAACTATTTTTGGTTCAGAAGCTCCTTTTTTTGAATTTCAAGATCAGTGGAGTCCAGATGGAAGCATTAACGCTTTGGGAGGAAAACAATCCTTACGAGGCTATAGAGCTAATCGATTTTTAGCACGTTCTATGTGGTTTACAAATTTAGAATTAAGATATCGCTTTTTAGAAGCTAAATTAGGAAAACAAAGATTTGCTTTTGGTGTAGCTCCTTTTTTCGATGCAGGAACAGTAAGAGATCGTTGGCAAGATTTGAATTTTACAAAAATAAAATTTTCTTATGGTGCTGGTTTACGAATTGCATGGAATCAGTCAACTATTCTATCATTTGATTATGGAAAATCAAAAGAAGATGGATTGTTTTATATAGGAATTGGTCAAGCATTTTAATAAAACAGTAAATAATCACATGAGTTTAATAAAAAAAATAATTTTTTTACTATTACCACTTTTATCTTTTTCACAGCAAAGAGATGTGCACTTTTTTATTGAAAAAGCAGTTTTAAATTCAGCTTTACTAGAAGATTTGAATAATCAAACTAGTGCAATATCTATTGATAGTTTGGTTTATAAAGCTAATTTAAAACCACAACTTAACGCTAATCTATTTACTAATTACGCACCAGTAATTAATAATTTTGGATATGATACTGCTTTAAGTAATGGTCAAACTGTAAGTGGACTGGTTGGTTTTTCTCAAAAAATAATTGGTAAAGAACAAAAATACAACCAATTACGATCTTTAACCTTGTTGAAAGACAAGATGAGTTTTAATAAAAGAATTACAATTAATGATATTAAAAAAGCTGTTCAATTGCAATATATTGTTGCCTATTCAGACCATAAACAATTAGTGTTTTTACAGCAACAACTTGATTTATTAAATAATGAGTTAGAAATATTAAAAAAACTAACACAGAAATCCATTTATAAACAAACGGATTATCTACTTTTTCTGTCTACAGTTTCACAACAAGATTTAATTACTCTTCAAATGAAACAACAATTTGTAAATGATTTAGCTGTTCTAAATTATTTATGTGGTACTAACGAAAGGGAAAGTGTTGAATTATTGGAATCCAAACTTGAATTAAATCAATTGATTACAGCTGACGAATCCATTTTTAATAATCAATATAAAATTGATAGTTTAAGTATTCAAAATCAAAGAAAAAATATTGCTAACACCTATAAACCTTCTTTATCCTTATTAGCGGATGCAGGTTATAATTCTACATTAACGGTTCAGCCATATAAAAATTTTGGATATAGTTTTGGGTTTAATTTTTCTATTCCATTGTATGATGGTCATCAAAGAAAATTACAAATTAGTAAAAATGATTTAGCTCAAAAAACAAACATTGCGTACAAAAGTCAATTTGAAAGACAGTATAAGCAACAACAAGAACAACTGATTATAAAGATTAATCAAAATGAATTACTGCTTCAAAAATTAGAAAAACAATTAAAAATCAATGAAACTTTAATCACAGCCTTTACTAAATTACTAGTTTCAGGAAATGCAATTATTACGGATTATGTTTTAGCTTTAAACAATTCCATTACTATTCATAATACTATTGCTCAAAACAATACCAACAGATTACTTCTAATCAATGAATTTAATTACTGGAATACCAATGAAAAATAAAATACTTTTAAACGCTTGTTTTCTTTTGTTCATACTCTTTTTTAATTCTTGTAAAAAACAAGAAACAAATAGTAAAGAACAAGAAGTTATTGTGCCTGTTACAGTAACTCAAATAGACACTACAAGTATAGATGATTTTGAAGAAGTTTCTGGTACCGTTTCTTATATCACAAAGACTCCTGTTAAATCAAATATTACGGGTTATATTACATCAGTATCTATAAAAACAAATGATTTAATTAATAGAGGTAAAACTTTATTTACCATAAAAACTAAAGAAGCACTTGCCTTAGGAAATGATGTAAATAAGTTAGATCCAAATCTACATTTTGGAAAAGCAGTTGCCATTCAATCTAGCACTAATGGTTATGTAACTGCTATGAATATTGAAAAAGGAAACTATGTGCAAGAAGGTGATGTATTAGCTATTATAAATGATTTAGAGAGTTATGGAGTTATTATTAATGTTCCTTTTGAATTAAAAAAGTACATCAATTTAAATAGTTTCTTAGCTGTTTATTTGCCAGATGGAAGAATTATAAATTCAACTGTAAAACAATTTATTCCTTCAGTTGATGTGGGTTCTCAGATGCAAAGTGTATTTTTAAAAATAGATACGAAAGAAAACTTACCTGAAAATTTAATTGTTTCGGTTCGTGTACCAAAATCTCAAAAAGCTTCTTTGATTTCTTTGCCTAAAACTGCCATTTTAAGTGATGAAATTGAAACTGAATTTTGGACGATGAAATTAATAAATGATTCTATTGCTGTGAAAATTCCTGTGCAAATTGGAATAAAAAATCAAGAAAGAACTGAAATAATTGCCCCTAAATTTGACTTGAAAGATCAATTTTTAACTTCTGGAAATTATGGAGTAGGTGATACTTTAAAAGTAAAAATCATTAAAACGCTTAAATAATGAAGAACTTTTTTGTAAAATATAAAAGTGGTTTAAGTACCCTTATTTTCTTGATCTTAATTGGAGGTGTTTTTACATACTCAAAAATGCAAACCAGTCTATTTCCTGAAATAACCTTTCCAAAAATAAAAGTCATTGCAGATGCGGGTCAACAACCCGTTGATAAAATGATGATTACGGTTACAAAACCTCTTGAAAACGCCATTAAAAAAATACCTAACCTAAAAACTGTTAGAAGCACAACTAGTAGAGGAAGCTGTGAAATATCCGCTTTTATGGATTGGAATTCAGATTTAGATGTCAGTAAACAACAAATAGAATCTAGAATTAATCAAATTCGTAGTAATTTACCACCATCCATTCAGATTACAGTAGAAAAGATGAATCCTTCTATTCTTCCTGTAATTGGTTATGCTATTGAAAGTAAAAATCGAACACCTATTGAAGTTAAAAAAATAGCCAACTATGTAATGAAACCTTTCTTCTCACAAGTAGAAGGAGTTAGTGAAGTGCGAGTAATAGGTGGAAAAGAAAAAGAATACTGGATTGAATTAGACCAAAATAAAATGACTGCCTACGGAATTACACCTGATGCCGTTTCACAAGTTTTGAGTCAAACTAATTTTATCACTTCTAATGGTTATTTAGCAGATAATCGTTATCTATACTTAACCTTAACAGATGCTCAAATAACGAATAAATCGGATATTGAAAATTTGGTAGTTAGCAATAAAGGAAAAGGAATAATTACTTTAAAAAACATTGCAACTATAGCTATTGAAGAAGCAAAAGAATACATTAAAGTTAATGCCAATGGTAAAGAAAGTGTATTAATTGCAGTAATAAAACAACCAAACGCTAATTTAATAACGATGTCAACAGACATGGAAATAAAGTTGCAAGAATTACGAAAAATCATTCCAAAAGACGTAAAAATAACACCTTATTATAAGCAATCCACTTTTGTAAATGATGCAGTAAAAAGTGTAACAGATAGCTTATTAATTGGCTTATTTTTAGCTATAATCGTTGCTATAATTTTTCTAAAATCAGTAAAAGCAAGTGCTACCATTTTAATTGTGATTCCGGTTACTTTATGTTTAACCTTACTAGTATTATATCACACGGGACAAACCTTTAATATTATGACTTTAGGTGCAATTGCGGCAGCTTTAGGATTAATTATCGATGATGCCATTGTGGTTGTAGAACAGATTCATCGTACCCATGAAGAACATCCCGATGAAGAAACTGTTACATTAGTACAAAAAGCAATACACTATCTTTTTCCTGCTATGGTTGGCTCATCGTTGAGTACGATTGTTATCTTTCTGCCTTTTGTTTTAATGAGTGGTGTTGCAGGTGCTTATTTTAAAGTGCTAACAGATACTATGATTATTACTTTAATCTGTTCTTTTTTAGTCACTTGGATACTTTTGCCCGTAGTTTATTTATTATTGACTCCAAAACAGTCTAAAAATAAAGGAATAACTAAAGTTGAAGCTCATCATGATGTAAAAACTCAAAATTGGGTAGGTTATTTTGTTGAAAGACCCTTTATTAGTTTTGGCTTTTGCTTGGTATTACTCATTTCAATATTTATTATAGTTCCTCGATTAGAAACTGGTTTTTTACCCGAAATGGATGAAGGAAGTATTGTTTTAGATTATGAATCTCCACCAGGAACTTCTTTGGAAGAAACGGATAGAATTTTAGTAGAGGTAGAAAAGATTATTCAAAATGTTCCAGAAGTTGAAGCTTATAGCAGAAGAACAGGTACTCAAATGGGATTCTTTATTACCGAACCCAACAGAGGTGATTATTTGATTCAATTGAAAAAAGATAGAAGCAAAACTAGTAATGATGTTATTGATGAAATTAGACACAAAGTAGAAACTTCTCAACCTGCTTTGCGAATAGATTTTGGTCAAGTTATTGGAGATATGTTAGGAGATTTAATGAGTTCTGTTTCTCCTATTGAAGTGAAAGTCTTTGGTAACAATCAAAAAGAATTGCAAAAAATAGCGGGTGAAGTCGCAAAAATAGTTGAAAAAATTGACGGTACTGCTGATGTTTTTGATGGTATTGTTTATGCTGGACCTTCGATAAGTATTCAACCTAATTATAAACAACTTTCTTTATACGGAATAACACCAACTAATCTTCAGTTTCAATTACAAACGTTATTAGAAGGAAATGTTATTGGTTCCATATTAGAATTAGACAAAGTAGTTCCTATTCGGTTAATTTATCCAAATACGCAAAATCGAAATTTAGAAGATATTAGAAAATCGTATCTTTTTTTACCTAATGGAAAAACCATTCCTATCACTAATTTAGTTGATATTACTATTTCAAAAGGTATTGCTCAAGTAGAAAGAGAAAATCTACAAATGATGTGTGTTGTTACAGGTCGATTAAATAATAAAGATTTAGGTACAGTAATGAACCAAATTAAGCAAGAAGTTTCCAGTAAAGTAGTATTACCTACTGGTTATTATATTGATTATGCTGGAGCATATAAGGATCAACAACAATCTTTTAAAGAACTTTTGCTAATCTTATTTGCTTCTTCCCTATTAGTTTTTGGTATTTTGTTATTCCTATTTAGAAACTTAAGGGTTGCATTAATAATTATTTTTATTTCAGTTTTAGGAATTTCAGGAAGTTATTTATTACTTTTTATTACCCGTACACCTTTGAATGTGGGAAGTTATACTGGTTTAATTATGATAGTTGGTATTATTAGTGAAAATGCTATTTTTACCTATCTCCAATTTAATGAGACTTACCAATTAACTAAAAATAAAAAACTATCTATAGTATTTGCAATTTCTACACGTTTACGTCCAAAGCTAATGACTGCTTTAGGAGCAATTATTGCTTTATTACCATTAGCTATCGGAATTGGTACAGGTTCTGAATTACACCAACCTCTTGCTATTGCTGTTATTGGAGGTTTTTTAATTGCATTACCGTTGTTGTTGATTGTATTGCCTAGCTTGTTAATGAACTTTATTATACCAGAAGAAGTATAAGAAAAAAATAAGGAGATTCATAAACATGATTCTCTGGACATACTAACTTAGCCATCACATTAGGTTGAGAAATAATCTCAATTTTAACCTATGAAACAAGTCCGCAAAATTTATGACAAAGCTTTCAAAGAAAAAGCCGTCCAATTGAGTTTTGATAGAACAAACATATCACAACTGGTCAGAGAGCTGGGAGTAACAGCACCATAGTTATACAAATGGCGCAAATAGTTCGAGGAGTTTGGAGAGGGAAGTTTTCCTGGAAAAGGGAGTTTAAAACTAAGTCCCGAACTAGAGAAAAGACACAAAGAAGCCGAGTTAGAGCGAGTTATATTAAAAAAAGTAATCGGCATTTTTTCCAAGAGATGTCGATGATTTGTAGTTTCATTAAAAACAATGAACAACTATTCCCGATTTAAAAATATACAAAGTGCTACAAGTGAGTAGTCGAAGTTATTATCGATGGAAAAACAAATAATCACTGCAAGAAAGCAAGGAAAAATCGCTATAAAAGAACAGATAACATTGATTTATTTTTAATCTAAACAACGATACGGAAGTCCTAGAAGAACATTAGAACTTCTGAGTATTGGTTATAAAATTTCAAGAATTACTGTAGCAAAATATATGAAATAGTTAGGCTTGCGAAGTAAATTAAGTAAGAAATTCAAAGTAACGACCAACTCAAATCATAATTACTTAATCGTCGAAAATATATTAAATAGGGAGTTTATTGTAAAAATGCCTTCAAAAGTTTAGGTTTCTGATATCACCTATGTTCAAACTAAAGAGGGATTTGTATACCTGACAACTATTATGGATTTATACAACCGAAAAATTATAGGATGGAGTTTGAGCAATGGAATGAGTACAGACTAAACTACGCTTGGAAAATGGCGGTTAAAAACGGAAATATTGAAGAAGGTTTGATTTTTCATTCCGACAAAGGTGTTCAATATGCTAGCAAAAAGTTTGTAAATATTCATGATTCCAATAAAAAAATAACCCGTAGTATAAGCCGCAATGGAAATTGTTGGGACAATGCAGGAGCGTAAAGCTTTTTTAAATCCTTGAAAACTGAATTGATTTATGGAAACAAACTGATTTCAAAAGAACAAATGAAACTGAAAATCTTTGAATACATTGAAATTTTGTACAACAGAAAAAGGAGACATTCTGCTTTGAATTATGCAATTATTGAAGAATTTAACAATCAAATTAATTACAAAAATGTAGCTTAATTTAATGTGCAGTTTTTATTTGTATATCCAAGGAAATGGATTTTGCCAATAAAATGGAGAAGAAAAGAATACGCAACAGTGGTCAAAAATAAAGGATTGCCAAATACTGCTACTCACCGCCATCGACTGCCACTTTCCTAGAGTCAGTCTTTACAGTCTTTAAATTCACGCCCGAACTTTAATATTTTAAAAATGCAGGGAGAAGACGACTTAAGAGGGCTTGCCAAGATCATGGCATTTATGAGAGCCGTGAGTATTCTGATAATGTTGATGCACCTTTATTGGTTTTGTTACGGTTTCTTTATGGAACGCGGCTGGACATTAGAAATCATCAACAAAATTTTAGGTAATTTCGACAGAACGGCGGGCTTGTTTTCACAAATTTTATACACCAAAGTATTTGCCATAGTTCTTCTAGCTTTAAGCTGTTTGGGAACAAAAGGTGTAAAGAATGAAAAGATAACTTGGACAAAAATATATGTGGTTTTGGGAATTGGTTTTGTACTATTCTTTCTGAACACATCATTGTTAAAACTGTCATTAAACATCCCTGTATTTCTTTATATTCTTACCACAGGTTTGGGCTTTATCTCCCTTATGGTAGCAGGAGTTTGGATAAGCCGTCTGCTCCGTACCAAATTGATGGATGATGTTTTCAATAATGAGAACGAAAGTTTTCAGCAGGAAACTAAGCTGATGGAAAATGAATATTCCGTGAACTTACCCACCAAATTCTGGTATAACAAAAAACAGTATAATGGTTGGATCAATATTGTAAACCCTTTTAGGGCGACCATTGTATTGGGTACACCCGGTTCGGGTAAATCGTATGCTGTAGTAAACAACTATATCAAGCAGCATATTGAAAAAGGTTTTTCAATGTATGTCTATGATTTTAAGTTTGACGACCTATCTACAATTTCCTATAATCATTTACTAAAACACACTGATAAGTACAAGGTAAAACCGAAATTCTACGTCATTAATTTTGATGACCCTAGAAAAAGCCATCGTTGTAATCCCATAAATCCTGATTTTATGACCGATATATCCGATGCTTACGAATCGGCGTACACCATCATGCTGAATCTTAACAGGAGTTGGATACAAAAGCAAGGGGATTTCTTTGTAGAAAGCCCGATCATCCTTTTAGCGGCTATTATATGGTTTCTTAAAATCTATGAAAACGGCAAATACTGTACATTTCCACACGCCATTGAACTGCTCAACAAAAAATACGCTGACGTCTTTACAATCCTAACCACCTATTCGGAATTGGAAAATTATCTATCACCCTTTATGGATGCCTGGCAAGGTGGCGCGCAAGACCAGTTGCAGGGACAAATAGCATCTGCGAAAATTCCTTTGTCAAGAATGATTTCACCGCAATTGTATTGGGTTATGACAGGAGATGATTTTTCACTGGACATCAACAACCCGAAAGAGCCGAAGATACTATGTGTAGGTAATAATCCTGACCGTCAAAATATCTATTCCGCAGCGTTGGGTTTATACAATTCAAGAATTGTGAAACTTATTAATAAAAAGGGACAGCTTAAAAGTTCAGTCATCATTGATGAATTGCCTACCATCTACTTTCGTGGATTAGACAATCTTATAGCCACTGCTAGAAGTAATAAGGTGGCCGTTTGTTTGGGCTTTCAGGATTATTCACAATTAACCCGCGATTATGGAGACAAAGAAAGTAAGGTTATACAAAATACCGTGGGTAATATATTCAGTGGTCAGGTGGTAGGAGAAACTGCCAAAAACCTCTCGGAACGTTTTGGTAAGGTGTTGCAGAAAAGGCAGAGTTTATCAATCAACCGTAATGATACGTCGACATCCATTTCCACACAATTGGACAGCCTCATTCCTGCATCTAAAATTTCTACATTGACCCAAGGTGTTTTTGTAGGGGCTGTATCAGACAATTTTGATGAACGTATCGAACAGAAAATCTTCCATGCTGAAATTGTTGTGGACAATGATAAAGTAGCTGCTGAAACCAAAGACTATCAAAAAATACCGGAAATACTATCTTTCGTAAACGAGGCAGGAGAAGATGTGATGAAGCAGGAAATCGAAGCTAATTACAGACAGATAAAATTGGATATTATTCAGGTTATTGAAACTGAATTGGAGCGTATTAAAAATGACCCTGATCTGCAGCATCTGGTACAAAAGAGATAATTGCAAAAGGGATTTATAAATGCTAATACATCGTTGGTTTGCAATCCAGTGAGACTATCCTTCTCTCACACAAAGACCGTATTAAAACATTATATTTGCTACTAAAAAATCATCAATCTTGGGCGGAACAAAGCCAACGTGATTTATAATGACAATTTAATTATTTTCTTGATTTCATCTTTTTTTACTTACATTACTTATTTAAAATTCTATCGTAGATACAGTCAAAAAAATCTAATGATTTTACTACTATAACAATTAGAAAAACTTCAAATAATGCCAACAGATAAAAAAAACCAACATTATATTCCAAAATTCTACTTACGTAACTTTTCTTATGACGGAAATAAGAACCAAATTGGAGTTTTTAATATTTTCAATAATATATATGTTCAACAAGCAAAGTTAAAAACTCAAGGTTCTAAAAATTTTTTTTATGGCCTCGATGGAGAGATTGAAGATGATTTAGCAAACATTGAAGGAAAACTTGCCGTAGTGATCAAAGAAATAATTTCTAATGAAACACCTCCAAAGAAAAATTCTGTCGAGCATGTTGAATTATTATCATTTGTAGCTCTTACTGATGCAAGAAATCCTGTTCCTATTGAAGCAATTAAAAACCACTTTTTAGAAATGGAGAGAAAACTTAAGGAACTTGACCCAAATGTAGATACCGATAAATTTGTCCCTAAATTAACCCACGAAGAACATGTTAAATTATCTTTATCTAAGACAGGTACAATAATTCAACATATAACCGATTTAGATTTTAAACTCTTAGTAAATAAAACTTCAAATCCATTTATAACTTCTGATTTTCCAATTGTCAAGTACAATCAATT
Source organism: Flavobacterium pasteuri (assembly GCF_048286615.1). Lineage (NCBI taxonomy): Bacteria > Pseudomonadati > Bacteroidota > Flavobacteriia > Flavobacteriales > Flavobacteriaceae > Flavobacterium > Flavobacterium pasteuri. The sequence continues at coordinate 81,530 of NZ_JBLVPN010000007.1, forward strand.
CCTTGAACAAAAAAAATGGAGGCACTCAAAAAGTGGCTATGCTCTTGTTGGGTTAAAAATATTTATCCCTCTAAGTCCTGAGCTAACAATTGTGTTTTTTGACTCATCAATTTATAAAATTGGGAATAGAAAAGATAAAATTGTAGAGATTTTAGAAAAGAGGATGTGAACCAATTAAACATTCTTCAATTTGTAAATTGTCTTAGCACGGTTTTTTTCAATGAAATGATTACAGAGGATTATATCCGATTTCTAAAAAACAAATCAAAAAAATACCATAGAGCTAATGACCCAAAATTAGAATTGAGCTATATATTAAAAGAAGATGATGATAGGGAAAAGGTATTAACTGGCAAACAAAATTTAATGATTTTCAATACAACTGATTGTGAAATCAACTTAAAATTAAAGTTTTTAAAAATTCACTCAAATGGAAAACATCATAAATTAAGCTCTAGAATAACACAAGTTCGAAAGCCTTACAAAAAGATTAGTAGTAAATTATCATATTGAAATAATCTCTATTATTATCAAGGCTTTACAAAATTCCTATGTGGTCTTTCCTGCACCTGAAAACCCTCCATTTTACTTGTTTCTTCCTGCTCTTTATGTTCCGGAGCAATAGATAATTGGATTTTCCTGTCAATGGCCGCGAGTTCGGTTTTTAGTTCTCTCAACCTGCTCTCCTTTTTCCACGTACCATTGACAACTTCCTGAAGTACAGGTAGATCTTTTTGCAGTTCAGCAATTTTCTTTTGCTCCTGCTCTATATAGCTAGGTATTTTTTCCAAAGCATTAAGGAAGTTCATTGACGCAAGCTTTTCATCATTAGCAATCAAGCCATTATTGTAGGTGTATTTTATGTTGCCTTCACCCTGTACCAAAAAACGATTGACCCTAATATCAACACCCTCTTTTTCGGACATTTCGGTTTTAACCAACAATGCAAACCCATATAGGCTGCCTATTTCTTCATATTGACCACCAGTACGAGCTTTATCGGCAATCTGGTTAAGCTTGGTTCCAATCTGTTTCATATCTGCATTAGGCGACAATCCATCAAGTTGGACAGTATTCAGTATCGTACCGTCCTGTCGTTTTTGTAAGCGTTGTTCCAGGTTTTCCCTATCAAGGCTCATTCGTTCCAATCGTGACCCAGCAGACTCCAATTTAGCGGTACTGTCTTCCAACTTGTATTTTGAGCTGAATTTGGAACGGTTGAATGCCTGCTTCTCACTTTCCAATCCGGCAACCTGTTTTTCCAGCTTCGCTTTTTCCAAAAGATTAGTGTTGCCCGAAAGGATAGCCACATATTCAGAAAAGTTCATTCCCGATTTTTCGTCCATACTGCCCTCGTCAATGGTTCGCTTTCCAAGATTGTTGGCTTTAAGCTGGTCAATAAAAAGCTGTTTATTGTACAGCAAATTAAACTTGTAGCCATCCAGCGATTTTTCGACTGCATAGATAATTACATCTACCTTGTTGTTGGCAAAGAATTTGGCAATTTCATTGCCTTTGCGGACGGCCCTTCAGTCACGTTGGGCAAGATCGCTTGGTCGCCACGGCGTATCTAAATGATGGACAGCAACTGCTCTTTTCTGTGCATTTACACCAGTTCCCAACATACCTGTAGAACCAAACAGAACACGGATTTTTCCATCATTCATTCCGCTGATAAGCTCTTTACGTTGCTTATCATTTTTAGCTTCCTGTATAAAACGGACTTCATGTGGTGGTATGCCGTGATTTTCTACAAGTTTACGTTTTATTTCTCCATAGACGTTCCATTCTCCAGGTTTGTAAGTACCTAAGTCTGAAAAGACAAACTGCGTTCCTTTCTGCGCATGGAATTTTTGATAGTATTTAGCTATATTGGCAGCACAATGGGAAGCTTTACTATCGGGATGGTCATCGTATTTTCCACTTACCATCCGCATATCGAGCGACATCTTACGGGCATAATCTGTAGCAATCAACATCTTTGCTTTTTCTTCCCGATCTGTCAGCGGAGGTCTACCTAATAAGATAGCATTCCCTGATTTTGCAAATTCCATCAATTTCTGGATGAATACTTCCTGATCAGGCGTAGGTGGTATATTATAAAGCACCTCGTTCTTTTCCGGACGATCTATACCAATATCCTTAGCGGTTCTGTAATCTGTGATTTCCGAATAAAACTGTGCAAGTTCCGGCACTTTGATAAAGTAACGAAAGCGCTCTTTTGAAACGATATTATTCGCTACTGAAAACTCATAATCAGTTGTTTTCCTTGCATAAATAGCTGCCCAAGCATCAAAACAATTGATACCCTGTTTTTCCAATGCTCTTGGACGCAGATATTTGAATAATAGATATAGCTCGGTTAAGGAATTGCTGATAGTTGTTCCTGAAAGAAAGGTAGCGCCCATATCTCCTTGTATGCGATCCTGGATGGTGCGGATGGCAAAAAGCAGGTTCATGGCTTTTTGGCTTCCCATCATATTACCCAAACCCGCAACCCTGTCATGGCGGGTATTGAACATTAGGTTTTTGAACTGGTGGCTTTCATCAACAAATAAATGGTCGATGCCCATCATCTTAAAGTCCACTACATCATCTTTTCGGTTTACGATGTCGTATTCCAAGGTTTTCAGTCTAACTTCAAGATTCTGTTTCCTGATGATTACACCTTTGAGCATTCCCCTTGAAATCTCCTTGCCCTGTGCTTCTAAAGCGGCAAGATTATCTCCCACGCTGTTGAGTTCGACTTGTAGGATTTCCTTTTGCATTTCTGGTGACTGGGGTATCATGCCAAACTGATCATGGGTCAATATCACGCAGTCCCAATCGTTGTTTTTAATATCTCCGAAAATCCGTTTCCTTTTCTGTGGGGTAAAATCTTCTTTGCCAGGATACATAATTTTAGCGTGTGGGTAAGCTATACGGTACGTTTCTGCAATCTCATGAACATTGGCCTTCAATCCTATTATCATTGGTTTATGTACCATTCCAAAACGTTTCATCTCCTGTGCTGCGGTACACATCACCAATGTCTTTCCTGCTCCAACTTCGTGATCGCAAATCGCACCGTTGTTCAGTTTGATCATCCATACTGTGTCCTTTTGGCTCGAATACAGGTCATTAATAGCTAAGCCTTTCCTGTCCAGTCCGGGAAATTCCTGATGACTTCCGTCATATTGCGGTCGTACAAAACAGTTAAAGGTATCGTTATATTGGTTGGTTAGTCTTTTTTTAAACTCATCATTTTGGGCGTGAAGCCATTCGGTAAATGCTGTACGTATTTCATCAATCTTTGTATTCGCCATCTGTATGGCTTCCATATCCCGTACCTTGATCTCCTTATCATCAATTATGACCTTTTTAGTAATATCAGGAGTGGTGTTAACTAATGCATTTTTCAGCAGAGCAATCCCGTCAAATGTTCGACTTTCAGACTTGACAGCATATTTATCCCTTATATGTACATTTTTCTGATCACATTTTATAGAAAAGTCATCGGAAGTCTCAGAATATTGAATACGCACCTCCGTGTCGAAAAGATGAGAAGCAAAGCGAGCATAGATCCCTGTCGGTATCCAGCGTTCACCAAGATTGAAATCCAGCTCTTCAAATTCAATTCGTCTTGGACGAGCTTCTTCTAAAGACGTAAGGCTTTGTTTGGCCTGCCTATCATCGGGATTGCTTTCGAGATATGTTTTTACTGCTGTGACTTTCTCCACTACATTACCAGCTACCCATCTTTCCGCTATTTCATATTCCTTTTCCAAAGGATTGTAAAAAATACGTCCTTGTAATGCCTCTTTCAAATTGTCGGATAGCATACCGCTGATTTTGGACATATAACCCAGATCAACTCTGCCGTATTTGTTCAGCGATGCAGCTAATGCTTCATCAGGATTATCAGCAGTCAATGTGGTAATGGAGAAGCTTACCGGACGGTGGAAGATATCTGCCTTATGTACTACACCACCCACCACCCGTTCTAGATAAGGGATTTCCTTACCTGAACTGTCTGTTTTGATAAGCTTGATATTCTCGGCACTGTTAAGATTTCCGTAGCTTTTTACAAAGGCATCATATACCTTATTAAATTTTTCTCTCTCTTCTTTATGTTCAATTTGCACATCGGCTTCCTTCTGATATAAATCGAGATAGCTATCCCGTACAGAAATATAGGCTTCAGCCCTTGCTTTCTGCAAGGACGATAATTTCAGAGGATGAAACATTGCCTGCTTCTTTTCACTTTCAATATCTTTGAGATAACCTACCCAGCCGTTATCCACTGCAAGACTATCGTTACGATGAAAAGAGTGTATTTCCTTGGTATAAATTGCAGGTTCAGGAATAGTTTTCTCTACGGTAATCTTTTCAATCAGACCATTTCTGCTCACTACTGAAAACAAATCGCCAATGACTACCTGTGCATTCATTTCACTTAGAGTATTATTATTTACTGGAGAAATAGGAACAGGAGATTGCTGCATCAAACCGCTGAACAGGTTTCCCTGATACCTGGTCACAGTTCTTTTTCTTTTGGCTGGTTGTTTTGTTGTTGCAACTGCTTTTACAGGAGTGGCAACAGCCGTCAGTTCTTCTGGATTTTCAAAGAGATCAAAAATACTCAGTTGCCTTTCTTCTTTGACAATATCCTTATTTGTTATTGAAGCAGATAAAGCCTGTGTTTCCAATTTAATGGTTACAGGCCCGGCAACGGGAGGTGTAACCGTTGGTTTTATCGGAATTTGTACAACAGGCAAATCGTTCCGTTCACCTTTATACAAGCCAATATCTAAATGTTTTCTAAAATCCTCCGCTAGCATTTGCTTCAGATCTTTGGCAATTCCTTCCACCCCATCCTTGTGCGTATAAATAAATATAGGTTGTCCGTAAGGATCAGTGCCTAGCACACGTGTAGTATGGACAATCCTTACGTTATCCTGAAACAAGGCATTGTTTGGTTTATTGTATTCCGCTATTTTGCTTTGACAAAACAGTTCTTCCGCTTGGGTCAAACTTTTCTTTGTAGAATTTTTTTGCAGGATTATCAAATCGCTACCGACTTCCGTACCGGCATAGTCAGTAAACAGGTTGTTTGGCAATCGAACTGCTGAAACCAGATTATTATCCTTCATCAATGCCCTACGAATGGTTTCATTTTTAGGGCTATTCAGTACACCCTGTGAAGTTATAAAAGCCAGTATACCGCCCTCACGGAGCATATCTGCTCCCTTCAGGAAAAAGTAATTGTGTATGCATCGAGCAGCCTGTACTTTTGCAGTGTCCCTGCTTCTAGAATAGGAAAGATCAAAAACGGAAGTATCACCGAAAGGGATATTACTAGCAACCACATCATAGCTATTTTGTTCTCTTTCTGGTATTTCTTCAAAACCGTTTATTCGGACAGAACTGTCGGGATAGAGCTGCTTTAAAATTTTTCCTGTAAGCAGATCCTTTTCATAAGCGGTAACCTGAGGTGAGTCTCTATCGGCAAAAGATTGTATAAAAGAACCGATACCGGCAGAAGGTTCCAGAAATTTTTGGATGTTTACACCGCTCTCCTGTAAAGAAGTGGAAATGGCATCAATAACCAAAGGCGGTGTGTAAAATGCCGTAAGTACGGAGCTACGCATACTATCCACATAAATGCGGTATTGCTTTTCATCAGTGGCATTTTCACTTAGTAGCTGATGGAGTTCCTGTGTAAGAGGAAAGATTTCGTGTTCAGTCTTCTTCCAATGGTTAATGTCTATCGGGTTTTGGGCAGGGTTCAACACGAATTTAAGACCGCCAAATCCGCTGTATTGCATCATTATCTGTCTCTCGCTTACGGAGGCTTTTCGGTTGTCTCTTTCCACTTTAAAAGCAATTCGTAAGGCATCAATATTCCTTTGGAGATGTTGACGTTTACTGAAGCCCATTTTCTTCTATCCAAATGGCTATAGTTCCAGTCAGTTCGGTATAGAGCAGTTTAAACTCCGAAGAATAGGCAAAGTCATCCTCCAATTTGTAGTTTGTAAAAACAGGGTCGCAAACAGGCAACATCTTGAAGGCAAACGGTCGTAGTTCTTCGTCTGCCATTGTAGTATCAAACTCATTGCAAACCACCTGAAAAACGGTATCAAATCTGGAGAAGTACAATCCTTCAAATAAAACATAATCAGCAATATGATCGCATTGACTGACGGGGTTTCCTGCCCGAAATGCTCCTTCATAAGCATTGGAAGCCCAACTTGAACGCTGGTCAATAAATTTAACATCATACGTTTTTTCGGGAAAGCTTGTAGTCAATAATTCTTGTAGTCGTAACCTAAAATACGACAGGTCTTTTTGATGTGTTTCCATACTATATTTTGTTTATAATTTTGCTAAACGGATAAAATTTGAAGCATTCTGCCAATCTCAATATCCATTCTTGAAAAGGCAAACCATTTTTTACCCAGATCTTTCAATGATACTCCAATATGATAGAGTTCGGTATTGTCAATGATGAGAAAACGGTCGTGGGCATCCGAAAAGACTTCAACTTCAACCAGAGGATATTGACTATTGTATCGTTGTACATCTAGCCGTAGCTGATTACTTCTACTTTTGGTATAGATTGTTGCGGTAACATTAATATTTCTCTTACCCAACAAGGTTAGCACCGTATCGTCCACATAATTATCAATAAGAATAATGGAACTTTGGGCACTGCGGATAGTATCCGATACAAAGGTATAGGCATCAAAAATTTGCCCGTTGTAGAAAATGCCCTTTTCACTGTGCAACTTTCCGCTTTCGAGAGCCTTAAAGATTTCTTCAAATTTCTGGTTTGCTTCTGCGTGTTTCAGTTCCATCTTATCCAGTCGATGAAACAAAGCTGCGTTATCAACGAGCATCTTACGCATTTCCAAAAATGCATTCATTATCTCGATGCTTACTTTAACCGCAATATCGCTATGGAGTACTGCCGAAAGCATAGCGATACCCTGCTCGGTAAAAGCATAAGACAGATAACGCCTTCCCCCATAATTCAAACTTGAGGTCACAAATTGTGACCTCAAGTTTATAGTATCAAATTCATCTTGAGTCAACTGGAAACGGAAGTTTTCAGGAAAGCGGTCTGTATTCCGCTTTACAGCCTGATTGAAGACTTTGGTTTCTACCTGATAAATCCTTGCGAGATCGCTGTCGAGCATAACCCGCACCCCTCTTATAGTATAAATTCGGTTCTCAATTTCCTGACGGGTAGTGATAGAATTGCTCATTATTTCTTCGGAAGTTTAGATTTTTCAAATTCAAAGGAGCTTTCCGCTTTCTCATTCAATACAATATAGGCATCGAATTTCTTTCCGGCTTTACTTTTCATTCCTCTGATAAGAGAAGTTTTGCCAGTATTGACAAGACTTTCAATATCAGTTATACTTACCTGCACACCACATATATTTCGGAACTGTACCCAGTTGCAGACCTCATCAGGACATTTAACAATTTTATCCCTAATAATCAGTTGCGGCTTTTTGCATTTAGGACAAACAAGGGTAGGCAGGTTTTCTTGTGCAATGGCCGTTTGCAGCAATTCATTGGTAATGGATGTGGCATAGATTTCCATTTCTTTTTGGAAAACTTCCGCATTACTTTCGTTGTTTTCAATTTTCTGCAAAGCCAGTTCCCACTCTGCGGTCATTGCTACATCGGCAATTTTCTTGTCTTTGACCAGTTCATAGACTTGCAATCCTTTATCGGTAGGTATCAGGGATTTATTTTCCCTTTGGATATAGTTACGGCTAAACAGGGTTTCAATAATGGCGGCTCTTGTGGCTGGTGTACCAATACCTACGTTTTGCATTGCTTTTCGGTCCTCTTCATTTTCAATCTCCTTTCCTGCCGTTTCCATAGCTGATAAAAGTCCGGCCTCAGTATAAAGCACAGGTGGTCTGGTTTTCTTTTCCAAAACTGAAGCATCTTTGATTTTGAGTTCATCACCTTTTTTCAGTTTGGGAAGTTCCTGAACAGGTTCTGCATCATCATTGGAGAAATTACCTATGATGGAACGCCAACCTGGTTCCAATATCTTGCAGCCTTTCAGGGCAAAATCATAATGCAAAGCCTGTAAAGTAATATCGGTTATCTCTTTTGTACAGGCTTGTGAAATTGCTTCCAGTAGTCGAAAGGCAATCATATTGTAAACGGCATTTTCCTTGGCCTGTAATGCTGATGGGATTTTGTCCGTAATCAGAAGACCATGATGATCGGTAACACGAAGGTCATTTACGATACGTTTATTGAAATGCCCCCATTTCACTTTGGTTACTGCTTGCTTGAAGGCTCCCATATCCTGTAAGGCCCTTATAAGATTTGGAATCTCTGCCCACATATCTTCAGGAATATATTTACTCCCAGTACGCGGGTAAGTAATAAATTTCTTTTCATACAGGCTTTGGGCAATGTTCAAGGTTTCTTCAGCCGTCAGATTCAACTTTTTATTGGCTTCTTTTTGCAAGCCAGTCAGATCAAACAGCAAAGGCGATTGTTCCGTCACGTTTTTGGTTTCTACAGTGGTAACCGTAACTGTATTGCCATTTCTTTCGATGGACTTTAATATATTTTCCACCAGCTTTTTATCTTGCCATTTGTTTTTGGAAAGGCTTTTAAAGTCTATGAACTCTTTTGTATGGGACACCTGTATTTGCCAGTATTGTTGCACCGAAAAATTTCTATTTTCCAGATAACGCCTGCATATTAAAGCCAGTGTAGGTGTCTGTACTCTTCCAAGCGAATAAATCCCGTTGCCTGCAGCAATGCTTAATGCCTGAGAAGCGTTGATGCCCAAAAGCCAATCAGCTCGGCTCCTCCCCTGTACTGCCTGATATAATCCGTCAAAATCGCTACCAGGCTTTAGGCTATAAAAACCCTGCTTGATTGCCTTTTCGGTCAGTGAACTAATCCAAAGACGTTCAAAGGGTTTGTTGCTTTTGAGGTATTCATAGATATAGCGGAATATCAGTTCACCCTCACGCCCGGCATCGGTTGCAACAATTATCTTTTCGCTACGATCAATGAGATGTTCAATTACTTTTAACTGCTTTAACGCTCCTGTATCTGCTACATAGATTTTGTCTTTTTTGACTTTTCGGACGGTCAATAAAAAAGGATTGGGAAGTATCGGCAGGGACGATTTCTGAAACCCGGAAATGCCGTAATCTTCCGGCATACCCAAGCCCACCAAATGTCCAAAAGCCCACGTAACATAATAACCGTTACCTGTCAGATAACCATCCTTTTTTTCGGAGGCTCCCAACAGGCTGGCTATTTCCCTTGCTACACTTGGTTTTTCAGCAATAACTACTTTCATGTGTTTATTTTTACTGTTTTTTATTTGTCACATGGAATGCAAAAGGCATTTCATGGCACATTACATTTTACGTCCTTTAGATTTGGCCGGCGCTTTGGCTGCTTCCTGTTCCTCCAGCTGTTCCTTGCTGTCGGGATTTTTTTGTCCTGATTTTAAAGTCTCTTTGATCTTCTTGGTCGCTTCATCAGTTTTGCCTTCAGAATTGACTGCCGTCTGTGTTTTATGAGCTTCAGTAGGTTTTGCCTCTTCTTTAATTTTGTTCGGGTTTTGAAAAGAAAAATCTGTTTTGTTTGTCTCTTTGTTGAAAGTGATGTAACCATTGTATTCCTTACCTTTCTTATCCACCAATCCACTAACATAGACAGTCTGACCGTCTTTGAACTTTTGATATTGCTCATTATCCAGTTCTTTTCCTCTAAAAGTTTTCGGAGTTTCCTTCGACTGGCTTTGCTCATTGTTTTGCAATTGCTTATTGGTATTATTTCTGTCAAACAAGAACTCTACAAAACGTTTGTCGGCATTGAATTGTACCTCTGCATCAAACGAAGTTCCTTTTTTGGAAGTCATACCCTCTATATGAAGCGGCTTACCCTCCATTAGGGTTTGCTTTTGTACATCATCCAGTTTCACTCCTTTGATCTCATCAGGGATTTTGATTTTGTCTGTTCGCAGAGCAACAAGCTCATTAGTCAGCCTATCTACGCTGACAATAGAGGGAATGGTCTCATTCGTTTTAGGATTAGTCAGATTGACCACACGCCCCATATTGCTTGTTTGGAGCAGGTTCTCTTTATCTTCCTTACTGAACTCATGACCGAAAAAAGCAAAATTCAGGTTAGGTTCTTTGCGGATACCGTGAATGGCAACCACAACCACTCCTTCATCATTTTGTTGCAGAGACAGACGTGCATCCATACGGGTAACGGCAGTGCCTAGATTAAGGCTTACAGGTACAAGCTCATTGGTTTTAAACCCTCTCAATAAAGGATCAAGGAGGTTCATCTTTTCAAGTTTTTCTTTGTTCAGTCCGAGACTATTCATTGTTTCCCAGTCAATCTGTTCTGGTTTATAGCGGTATTCGCTTTTTTCTGATGTTGTCTGTGTTGTTGCCATACTATTTTTATTTTCTTGTTTATTATTATTTTTATCAGGTTCTGCTTTCACTTCGTATTGCTTCATCAGTTGTTCCACTTCGGGACTTGGTTTATCCATCTGTTGTTGCATTTCCTTTGCCATATCAATAGCAACAGGTTCAGGAACTTTGAAAAAGGAAAAGCGACTAGGATCCTTTAATTGGCTGAAAAAATTAGAAAAGAAGTTAGAAAATAAATCGCCATTCTTATCCACCCGCATAAACTGGTTCTGGTTTTTCTTTATAGGTTCAACGGTTTTCAGCTTGCCATTTTTATCAATGCCCTTTACAGCCTGAATTTTATTTTTCTCTTTATCCAGTACCAATAATATCTGAGATAATTGTTCGGGAGATTTTGGTGTATCTAAAGTTTTTTCGCTCATAATCTGAATATTTTCTATTTCAATATCGAAAGTAAAGAAGTTGTCACTGTTTCTCTTCGTTTGGCTTTGATTGACATCATTTGTCAGCCGTTGACTTTTACTTTGGACATGGGAGCGGTAAAGCTTTCTCTGATGAACTGGTGCACATCTGAGAGCTTATAATAAATTTTTCCACTAATTGTATAATAGGGTAACTTACCGGAAGAGCGGTAACGCTGCAAGGATCGTGGGCTTATCTTCAGTATTTGTAAAATATCCTGATTGTCCAACAGCTCTTCTCCATCAATAATCGCATGTTGATTTTTAGTCCCACTTGCCAATTCCATAAGGATGTCAAATCGCTCCATGATTCGCTCCATCCAAGCCATAAATTCTATTCTGTCGATATTCATAATCAAAAATTTAGGTTCAATACGCAGTATGTAGCAATTCTTCCAGATAGAGGTACTGTTTAAAATGCTTTTACAAAATTCAGTTGCTTTTGTTGGATTTTATCCCAATGGCTTTCGTAGTACTGAAAAACTTTAACATTTAAAATTCTTAAAGCCTTGGTTTTACTGGAAAATAATTCTCCATAAAATGATGATTTCTTATTCGATTTAAAATATTATCTTTTTAGGCTCCAATTATTTGAGTGATCTTGTCATAAAAAATGAGTGCAACCATGATTTCTGTTTTTAGATTAGTACTGTTTAGTATGTTTTTATAAAATTCAGCAGCTTTTATTGGATTTTATCCCCATGGCTTTCGTAGTACGAAAAAAGTAAAAACCTTAATTTTTCTGGTAATTGTTCTTTGATTGATTCTGGCATAAAAAAAAGCAGTATATCCTTTTAAATTAGGATTTACTGCTTGTGGGCATAGTGGTTAAGGCTTTATTCTTGGTCTTCTCTGTACATTTTTTGCTGTAGGTTTAGCGTTAATTCCTCCAGAAATTTTGTCTTACTGCTTTTACGTGCTTTAATTTCAGTATAGGTTTTATAGATGTTATCTAGTTTGATGTTGAAAAAATCTTCAAATGATGTCGTTATCATATTAATATCTGCCGCACCATGATTGATTGTTCCATTAGAAAACAAGGCGTAGATTAATTCTGTCAAAGCTGTTTTTGGCCCTGTCCATACCAATACTTTATGCTTTTTTTCTTCAAAAATATCAGAATCATCCACTTTTAGTCTTTTTAGTGCTTGTCGGATGTAATGAATAAATCGATACATCGCCTTTACTTTTGCCCAGAGCATGTCTTGCGATGTTGAAAATTCCGGAAATTGGTAATAATCAGTCATAGGTGTAAAGGGAAAATTATCGCGATGGTTTCGAGTAAAGAATTGATGATCCAGATAACTGTATCCTTGTTCCATATAATGCACAAAATCGGCATTTCTGTAAAAGAACTTATTAATTTTCCGCAATTCTTTTTGGAGGAATTCGACTTTATAAGTGTTACCCGCTTTTGGCATTCTTAGCTCGCAGGAACGCACTTCTGTAAAATAGATCAATAAACTCATAGGAACGGGTTTGATATTTTTGAAAAAATCGATCTCCTCCGGAACGGTGTTGAAATCATTTTTATCAACTATCTCTTTTAAGTTCGTTAATGTTTTATTACACAATACAATTCCATTGCAAGCCTTATTTTGCATTGTATCGTTTGCCTCTAAAATTTCATTGCAGACAGCATTAAATGATTCGATCGCTTTTTCAAACATCTTTTTAAATATTAGTTGTCAATATCTTTCGTCATTTTGCAATTGATTTGTAATCATTTTGCAAAGTATTCATAAGTTCCATTGCGTAATTGTCTCTTGCCTGAACATAGGCTACTTTTGGTATTATCCTAGCTCCTAATTTTCTTTTTTCAAATGAGGCTGACACCCCAAAATCAATCTTTTGAAGTTGCAACTCATTAGCTCTTTTTATGGTTTGAAATAACAATTGCCTGTACAGTTCGTATTCTTTTGCCCATTTATAATCCATACCTATTAATTCCGGGACATAGGTATGATTGTCGTTTTTGTAGCAGAACATAACTCCAACAAATGGATTTTCGGGTTCTGCTTTCAAGGTTAATATTATAAATTCCCAGTTGGGACTTTCATTCATATTTTCGAAAATTTCTTGCGTATATCGGAATGTATTGATAGCGTAATTATTGTCTTTTACATTGTTGTAAAGTTGATATGTTCTTGCTATTTCTGATTTGCTCAATTTATCTTTTATCAAAACATCATAGTACTTCTCATAAGGTTCTATCTCTTTATTGAAATGTTTACGGGAACGCAGCGATAATGTTTTTGTAAACTCTTCGTATGAATGCCAAACTTGGTTTTCAATTACACAGGATTCCGGCATGTCTATTTTGAAATAACCTTGATCTACTATTGTTTTGTTGTAGCTGTTGTCTTTTTCGAAATCTCTTAAAACTAGCATGTCTGCATTTAAGTCATTGTATTTTTCTTCCAGCTTATCCAATAATAGCTTCAATGCTTTTTCTGCCAAAGGATGTTCCTGATTGATGAAGCAGTGTTCTCCTTCGGTAAATAGAGAGCCCATACCCAATACTCTTGAGGTGAGGTATAAAGGATTAGTCTTTCTTATTTCTTCCAAATGGATGGAGACCGATTCAGTAGCCAGCATGTCGTCTTTCCAAAGACCATAGGTAACAAAGGTCATTAATACTATGGTACCTTTGTTGTCTTTAATGGTATAATAGTAAAAATCCTGTTGGTTGGTTGAGTCTGGATGCTGACTAAATGCTTTTTCTAAATATACCAGTCCTTCCCAATCAAAGATATTTTGTTTTCCCATGTATTGGTTCCATGCTGATTTTTCAATATCTTGAATGGTATTTTTTTCTTCGATAAAAAGCTCCTGCTCTTTTGATTGTGCAATATTTTCTGCTTTTTTATTGTCCATTCCAAAAGCCTGTCTGATTTTGATTTCACTATTATTTGTTTCTTCCAAAGCTTTGGGAAAATGGTATTCCATTGCATCAGCTAAGGCTGTAATATCTTCTAGCTTATTGTGGCTCGATAATGTTATTCTGATTCCTGTATTCTTTATTGGAACTGCTGGATAAATTCCCAAGTTCAGAAAAAATCCTTCTTCAAATAGGCGATGCACAAACTTATAAGCTGTTGCAGGCGTACCCATACCCAAAAAGAACACTGGCGAATCATTTTTTGAAATTATGGGGAGGTTTCCGTTTGATAATAACTGGTTAAAATAATCGATTTTATCCGCTAGCCCTTTTTGTTTCAATTCTATTTCAGGAGATAAATGAATGTCTGCCGAAGCGATTGCTGCTGCTACAGATGCAGGTTCTAACTGAGCGGAAAAGGTTAATGGTCCGCCGAAATTTTTGATTTTATCTCTTAGATTCTGATTCCTGCAAAATACCGTCGCACCACTGGCTCCAAAGGTTTTGCTTAATGTACTCACCACAATACAATTTTCGGGAAGTTCTTCTATTGTATCAAAAATAAAACCAGTTCCATTTTTACCTCGCCAACTCATACCATGAACATCGTCAAAATAGAGTTTAAGCTGAGAATATTTTTGAGTCAAAGCCAATAATTCTGGGATAGGTGCATAATCACCAAACATGGAATATACACCATCAGCCATATACCAGATTTTATTGCATTTGGTAGTTAATTGTTTGATTTTATCTTCTAACATTTCCAAATTACTATGTCTGATCATCTCCACTGGAATTCCCCGTAGCTTTAAAAGCTGACACGCATTTTGTACACTCCAATGTACTTGATGATCCATTATTACGGCATCTTCATCTCTTATCAATGTCGGGATAACAGCTAAATGTCCTAATGTACTGTTCTTTGTTATAATGGGCGGTATACCATACATTAATTCAATTTTTTGCTCTAGTTCACTGTAAAGCGGATGCGAAATATATGACTTTGAAAGTGGGAATTGTGTACCATAATTGTTTATGGCTGCTATTGCGGCCTCTTTCAACCGAATGTCTTGTTCGAGTCCCAAGTAACCTGTTGTACCAAAATGAAACATTTCCTTTCCCTTAACTTGGATTGTCCTACCTGTCAATTTTTTGTCTTCTGCATATAGATGTAGTACTCCTTCTTTTTTTGCTCCTGATAAAACCTCATCAACTGTGTCTATGAAATTATTGTGCTTAATTTTTGCCATTTTTAAATTGTTTAGGTTGTTTTAAAAATTAGATATCTAAAATTCATCATAAAAATTGAAAGTTATTTCATCTAATACCTCAATACTCCCAATATAACAAGTCAAAGTCCCGAATTGACAACTAAAACATCCAAATTGCAACAAATAATCCCAAATTGGCAAGTGACTTATTAATAGATGTTTATATTTTTGTTAAATTAGAAAAATTAAATCCATAAAACATGATTGCAGCACATGATTTTTATGAGAATGATTTTGCCAGGTTTTGGATCTCTGGGGGCATTCTCTTTTTTGAATACAAACCTAACACTACTATTGATTTAAGAGTAGCCCAGTGCGTTGTAACCGATAGAATTCATTTTCAAAACGAATGCACTTATCCTATTTTATGTGATATTAGAGGTGTTGTTGCTACTGAGAAAGCTGGAAGAGATCATTTAGCACAGTCGGGCTCTATTTTGACGCAAGCAGTAGCACTTATTGTACATGAAAAACTTTCCTTGATTATTAGTACTTTTTATGTAGAGATTAGTAAGCCCTCTGTACCTACTCAAATTTTCACGAAAGAAGATGACGCTTTAATTTATCTAAAAGGGTTTGTTTAGCGTTTAATTTAAGAAAAAAGAATTAAAAGTTGAATCTTATGAATAAAACATACAACGAAGAGCGTATTGTTACAATTCATCAAATGTTATTTGAGATGGCACGTGGCAATTTCAACACTCGCATTCCTTTAAGTTCAAATGATGAAGAATTGGAAACGATAGTTGTTTTAATTAATATGGTAGCGGAAGAAATGAAGGAGTCGGTTTTTCAAATTGGTTACATTAATACACATAAGACCTTTCAAGTTACAGCTCTAAGTACATTTGTTTTAGATTTCTCTTTTTTAATCAAGAGCTTTACTCCTGAAGTTACTTCCTTTTTGGGTCATTCCGAATCTGAGTTGATAAACCTATCTTTGGCGGACATTATTACTACAGTTTCTTTTGAACAACTTCAAGAAGTACTTGATGCAAATAGTACTTTGCCTATAACTATTACATTAGATTTTACACCTAAAGAACATTTACCTATTTCGATTGCCAGTAACATTGTAAGGTTGGTTAATCGTTCGGAAATTATAATAAATCTGGTTACTCCTGCACGTCAAGATACTTATAGTCCTTTACTGTATGGGAATGAAAACGAGAAACATAATAAAACTCGAAAGGCAGATGCATTATTGATTCAAAAACTTTATGATTATATTTTAGCACACCTTGAAGAACCCCTTCCCTCCTTAAAGGTACTTTCTTCTAAATTTGGTACTAATGAACATAAATTAAAAGATGGTTTTCGCCATTTTTTTAAGACTAGTATTTATCAGTTTTATAATCAAGAGCGACTCAAAAGAGCTTTCTTTATGATTGAACATACTGGAATACCGTTAAAAAACATTTCTGTCATGAATGGTTTTAATAATTATCCCAATTTCTCAAAATCTTTTAAAAAACAATTTGGTTTTTCTCCCAACGAATTAAAGCGAAATGAAGTTGGTTTTATTTCGTCAGTTGAGGATTAAAGTTATCCGTTTTAGTCATCTCTTACTCCCAAAAAGACAACTATAGTCATTTTATAATTCAGAATTTTGCTTTAAATAAAAAGTACTATGAAACTGAATATTAAATTACAAAATGGATTTTTAGAGATGGTCTGCTTCCTGTATATCATTTTATTTACGTATGCTGCAATCAGTAAACTAATTGATTTTGAAAACTTTCAAACACAATTAGGCCAGTCTCCACTTTTAAGTGCTTATGCTGCTTCTATCTCGTTTCTTGTAATTTTTGCGGAATTGGGACTAGTACTTGCTTTATCTCTGCGAGTAAGTCGAATAAAGGCACTTTATTTATCAGTGGGCTTAATGACTGTTTTTACTACATATATTATTTTGATTTTGAATTTTAGTTCGTTTATTCCATGCTCTTGTGGTGGAATTTTAGAAAAGTTAGGATGGACTGAACACTTGATTTTCAACCTTTTTTTCATTTTCATAGGTAGTTGTAGTCTGTTGCTTCATCAATATGATAAAAAAGGGATTATCTCACTGTTATTAATAGTAGTATCAAGTGTACTTTTCGTTGTTTTTTTATTTCTATCATCTGAGGGTACTATGCAGAAGCAAAATCCATTTATTCGTCGATTTACTCCCAACGTTGCATCAAGGACTTTAACAAAAAACTTAAATAATTATGGATTTTACTTTGCCGGCCGCTCTAAAGGAAAGATCTATTTAGGAAATACCATTTCTCCATTAACTATCATTGAGTTTGACAGCACATTACAACATAAAAAACAATATTCTATTCAACTTATTCCGGATACTTTACCTTTTAGAGTCGTTAAAACAAAAATTGTGGGTGCTCATTTTTTTCTTTATGATGGTTCTATTCCTATCATTTATCGGGGTTTAGTTTCTGATTGGAAAGCTACCATTTGGGTTTCCAAAAAACCTTACTTTACTACATTACAGCCAATTGATTCTACTCTTTGTGTATTTAGAGGGCAACAATTAGGTACTTACGAAAATATATTGGGTACCATAGCTTTAGATGATTCTTTAAAAATTAGAAAGCAAAAGCACTTATTACAAAAACAAATAGACGGTATTTTTGACACGGACGGAACCCTGACTTACAGTGAGGGTTTAAAGAAAATCGTTTATACGTATTTCTATCGGAATCAATTTATTGTAGCCGATACAGCTTTGCAACTTGTCCATCACGTTACGACTATTGATACCACTACCAAAGCAAAATTAAAAGTAGTCAGAGTCAAAAAATCAGGGGATAGTAAACTTGCAGCTCCGCCTTATACTGTTAATTTAAGAAGTGCGGCCTTTAATCAACTTTTGTTTAATCAATCTGGCCTTCGTGGTCGTTATGAAAGTAAAAAAAATTGGAACTATGCGTCTATAATTGATGTTTATGATATTACGAATAAAATCTATTTATTCAGTTTCTACATCTACCA
Source organism: Flavobacterium pasteuri (assembly GCF_048286615.1). Classification (NCBI taxonomy): domain Bacteria; kingdom Pseudomonadati; phylum Bacteroidota; class Flavobacteriia; order Flavobacteriales; family Flavobacteriaceae; genus Flavobacterium; species Flavobacterium pasteuri. The sequence goes on from NZ_JBLVPN010000007.1 coordinate 99,564, forward strand.
CGAAAATAAAATGAAAATGAGTGATTTATTGATAACTGAAAAGGCCTTGTATGCAATAGTAGGACATCAAATTGTAAAATATACTTTTGGGACCCCAATGTTAACGCAACTAAAAAAATAAAATGAAAGATATACTGGCCGGTATCAGGGGTAAGATCGAAAACCTGTAGAAAAGAGTAGATCGAAATAATAATTATTAATTTTTTTATTATGAAAACAGATTTTTTAAAATTGATGGTGCTTCCAATGGTAGCATTCTCATTGGCTAGTGCTGCTGCTGTAACCACTAGTAAGGCTAAAGAAAGCCAAACGGCTACTGCAATTATTAATGGTTATATCCATTCACCACTCCCTTCCAGTTGTAAACTGGTAAACGTAGATTGCGATGTTACTGGAAATGCTTTTTGTATGAGTGGTTCTTCACAAGTATTCGATAAAGATAGTGAAACGACCTGTTCTACGCCGCTTTTTAGAACTGTTAATCCGTAGATTAACGAATAAGTGCAGTTTTTTCAAACTGCACTTATTTATTTTATTCCTTTAAATATCGGTCAAACCAATCGGTAATTCGTTTTGTAAGGTCCATTTTATTCTCCTTGATTACAATTACATGCTGGTCTTTTGGATAAACCAATAAAACATTCTTTTTCTTGGCTCTCCTCAATGCATTATAAAAAAGTAAGCTCTGTTCGTAGGGTAAATTAGTCTCCATTTTACCCACCCAAGACAGTAATGGTGTAGTAACATTATCTGCATAAAGTATTGGTGAATTTTTTAGGTACAACTCTTTGTCTTCAAAAATAGATTTTCCTATTCTCCATTGTTGCGATTCACTTCGCCATAATTCTGGGATATTGAGACTTTTTGAGTTACTAAAATACCAACTTACCATGTCTGAAATTGCTGCACCCGATACTGCCGCTGCAAAAATTTTCGATTTTGTAATAATGTAATTTGTTTCATAACCTCCGAAAGAATGCCCTATTAAGCCAATATGCTTTGCGTCAATCATTCCTGTTTTTACAACGGCATTATTTGCCGCAACAACACAATCCAGTGCACTATTTCCGGTTTCTCCTTCATAATATTTCACATCTGGTAATAAGACAAAATAATTCCGTTGCACAAAATGTTTCACATTAAAACCGGTATCGTTGTATAAAGTCGGAATGCAATATTCATGCAGTGCGTTCGTGATTTGCGAGTACACATTGATAATCATCGGATATTTTTTGCCTACTTCATAATTTACAGGATAATATAATAAACCTTGCAGTTTGTCTCCTTTTGAATTCGAAAATGAAATTAGTTCTACCTTTCCTTGATTGAAATTTTTATCATGGCTATTGCTTTCAAACAGAACTTTATTTACACCATTTTTAAATGATACAATTCTTGGAGACTCATTATGCGATTGTTCTCGATAGACATAGACTTCATTATTGGCTCTACGCAATTCATCTGATTTTGTAGCATTATTTGCTAGTGGAATTAAAGTGTTGGATGTAGAAACTAATTTGAATTGTTGTGCTTTGGTGGTCGCATTTCTTGCTGAAACAATTAAATCATTAGCTGAATTAATTTCAGTTAGTGCCCAGCCATTGTAATTATCATTTCCTATTTGCTTGATATTTGAACCATCTACAGTGAAGTAAGTACCGCTTTCTCGTCCGTTAGTAATGCGTTTTAGTTTATTTGTTTTAATGTCAAATTGATAGACATCGAATTCATCTTGTAGCAAAAGGTATTCTCCATTATCACTCCATCCTTTCATTCCAAAAACATGTGGTCTTGTTATGTACTTTAAATCATTTGAAACCCATTCAGAACCTGCAGGTGGCACAATTGACACCGTAGATTGTGTTTTTATATTGTACAGCCACCATTTTTTATCTTTAAAATAACATATGTACGCTCCATTTGGGGAAAAAGACAATAAGTAATTTTCGCCAGGTTGCTTTTCTAAAAATAACTTTTTGGTACCATCAGCCAGATTGTACAAGAAATAGTCAACCTCACCATAGCGCTTAAAATGAGGCCCATATGCAGTTGGATTGTAAAGTAATGCAACTGATTTACTGCCGTTAAGCTGTACAAAAGGGAGTTCTTTATTTGTAATCGTTTTCCAGTGCTTTTCTTCAATAAACCAAACCGATAAAGTGGAATACCCTTCTAAATTTTCCCTGCTTGCTTTTGGATAAATCCATAAATCTTCTGTATCCCAAACCTCAACATCGTCTTTTTTTGGTGTTGCCTCTTCTTTGACTTTCGCGATTCCAAAAAACACTCTTTTACCATCACTTGAAATTTTGAAAGATTTTGTGGTAACAATTTCATGCTTTTCTGGAAAATTTGAGAATGATTTTGGTTCAAAGGTTTGAATACTGTTATCTTGGTTTTTGTAGAAGTTCAGTTTTGTGTATTTCTCGTTGACGCCCTCTTCGAGCCAAAAAACACCTTTTCCATATTCTGCTAGTGTCAGACCAGATAATTTGTTTTGCGTTGTGTGATATTCTGTTTTTTGGTTTGTTCTAAGATTTATTGTTCCGAAACTACTTTTCCCATTATTGTTAGTGAGATAAGTCAGGATATTGTTAGGCTGGTCCAATTGGTATTCTGTTACATTTGGAAGTTGGATGATTTCTTTATTTTTTATGGTCCTCACCATTAATTCCCCATCATTGGAATAGCTCACAATAATTTTTCCGCTGTTGGCAAATTCAAAAGCAGTACAATTTGATATAATAATGTTTGCACTATTTTCTAAGTTAGTTACTATTACTTTATCTCCTTGAAAGGCACCAAATGCAATTTCACCACCAAATTTGCCTTGTGTTCCTTGTGGAAAACTAAATCCAATATTTTTCTGCGTATGTTTTACAAAGAGTGTATCTGAACCATTGCTATACTGCATATCAAATGATATCCAGTTTCCTTTCTGGGAAATAGCCCTGTTTTCTAATTTGCCCCACCTTTCATACTCTGCTTCAGCAATATTCTTTTTGGAATGATCCTGCCCGTAAATAGAGCAGGATATTACTATCCAAAATGACAAAATTGTTTTTTTACAAGAATAACTGAAAGCGATAGTACTATTGTTTTTTAATAGCTTCATAACTTTAATATCCTGTGTTTTGTGGTTGTAAATTTGGATTTGCGTTCAATTCTAGCTCTGGAATAGGCCACAAAATATCTGAACTGTTCCAGCCTGGTTTTGAAACAGATAGTACTCCATCGACTGTTCCACTGCGCTTTAAATCAAAAAAGCGATGACCGTGTTCCGTAAAAAATTCAAATCTTCTTTGTTTTTGAATTTCAGATAAAATTTCAGTTGCAATAGTTGAGGTAATTATTGGTAAACCAGCGGTCGTTCTTATCTTATTTAAATCCTCTTTTGCGCCTGCTAAATCGCCTAGTTTTGCTCTTGCCTCGGCTCTAATCAAATATTGTTCTGCTAAGCGCAACACAATAGAATATTCCTGCGAACTTGTAGTTGCGGTGCGCAGTTTGTATTTATTGGGATGATTCCAAGTATTTAGTCCGGTGGTAACTGACTTTGTCCAATTCACTTTGCGTTGGTCGCCTGTTTCAAATGCATTCATAAAATCAGTACGAAGCCCACAAACTGGTGGTGGCCCTGATACGAAAATAAAAGTTGTACCTTCATTACTGTTTCGTACCGCTGTTGCTGATGCTAATTGCCAAATAGTGGTTTTACTATTTCTTAGAAAAATCTTGTTTAAATCCGTTTCCCAAGCATAAAGCGGACTATTGATAACAGTAGTTGCTTCATTTGCTGCTTCTGTATTTTTATTCATGTATAAATATACTCTGGCCAGCATAGCTTTGGCCACCATTTTATTGGGTTTGGCACGATCCGAAGAACTATAATTTTCAGGCAATCTAGTACTGGCACTTTCTAAATCCTTCGCGATTGCTGCATAGACTTCATCAGCAGAACTGCGAGTAACTTTTCTATTAATTTCATAATTGGTTCCTGTAATATAGGGGATGCTACCATAAATTTGTAACAGATAAAAATGCACTAGAGCACGAACAAATAGTGCTTCACCCGACACTCTGTTTTTAACTACAATAGGCAACCCAGTCGAATTTTCAACACCTTGAATAACTGAATTTGCGTTATATATTTGACTATAGCTTGAAGTCCAAAGTGACGCCACAGTAGCATTGTCAGCCGTAAGCGCATTGTTGTAAATAGGTAGCGAAATTGTAGAGTTGGTATAATCTTGTAATTCATCCGCGTACAATCCCATTCTGACAGATGCACCAGTAGGTAACCCAGATAGGATGCCGCCGTCACGAAGTTGTGCATAGATTTGTGCCATTGCTGCATTTGCTGTCAATTCACTTTCAAAAACTGTAGTTCCTGTAAGCTGAGAATTAGGCAATGGAACCTCCACAAAATCACTACAGGAACTTGAAGACAGTATCAGTGCCAAAACCAAAAGAATGCGATACACCTGAAATGGCTTTGTTTGTACCGTTATAAATTGTAAATTTTTCATATTACTATTTTTTGAGGATTAAAAGTTTAATGTCATTCCGCCACTGATCACTTTTAGCGGAGGGAGGAATCCTGAGAACTTAAACTCGGGATCACCTGCTTTGTAAGATGTAAATGTCAGCAGGTTTTGACCTTGAATAAAAAGTTTGCATTTTACATTAGTGGTCGCTTGTAACGGAATATCATAGGAAAGTGATATATTTTTTAGTCTGATAAAAGAGCCGTCTGTAATTACGGCATCACTTTCTATGTACCTATAATAGGTGCTTACCGCTGCACCATTTAGTCCCGTAGTGTGCAGTTGCGAACTGCTTTGATCCCCAATTTGCTGCCAAGCATCACCACTAGTGTTGCTTTGGTTTACTGGACCACCTCCCGGAACATTTGAAATGTAATCGTAATTATCTCTTTTTACGAACTGCAATAAAAAATCCAATTGCCAATTTTTATAGTCCAATTGGTTTTGGATGCCTCCAAAATATTTAGGAGATAAGTCCTTGATAATTTGCTTGTCGCCTGCTGTTATGCTTCCATCCCCATTTAAATCTACAAAATCGTATAATCCTGTTTGTGGATTAACACCTTTGCTTTGGTATAATTTTACAATATCAATGGATTGTCCAATCACATACCGATTTGCAAAAGTGGAACCTGAAAGATTCGGGAAAGAAAGTAGTTTATTTTTTGCAACGGCCACATTGAAGTTTGTTGACCATTTAAAAGAGTTTGAATCAATATTTAGGGTTCTAACGGAAAATTCAAAACCTGAATTTTCAACGGTAGCATCAAGATTCGCATTCAATGACAAGAAACCTGTTGTAGCTGGCATAGGAATACCCACCAATTGATCCGACGAACGATTCCTATACAACGCTAGCGTGCTAAAAATTCTGTCTTTAAAAAAACCAGTTTCTAAAGCTAATTCTAGTTTACGATTGGTTTCCCATCCAAAATCGGCATTATAAAGTCGTGTAGGTTGTAACCCAATTATGCTCTGATAATTAGCACCAGTTGTACCGTAGGTATCATAAAACTGATAATCTCCAATTTGATCATTGCCCGTAGTTCCATAACTAAAACGGAGTTTTCCAAAACTCATTTTACTATTTTCTGGATTGAATTTTTCTTTGCTAAAAATCCATGCAGCACCAATAGCACCAAAATTAGCATATTGTTTGCCTGGTCCAAATCGGCTGGATCCATCCCGACGACCTGTAAAGTTTAAAAAGTATTTTTCGTTGTAACTGTAATTGATGCGACCAAAAAAAGCTTGATAACGGTATAAAAAGGTATCGCTATTGGTTGTGTTTTTTGTAATTGCAGAAGCTAAGTTGTTAATCAGATTGTTGTTTGCAAAACCAATACCTGATTGGAATAGGCGTTCTGTACGTTGCTGTTGGCTTGTCATCCCCAGTAGTACATCAAATTTGTGGTTTCCAAAATTTTTGAAACCTCTTAGTTGTGGCTCTATAATCCATGATTGTCTGCTGGTAAGGTTGAAGTACATTGATGAATTGTCACTCCCAACTTCGTAAACGGGATTGTAAATGGTGGATGGTATCGTTCGAACTTCCTTGGTTTTTAAATCGGTAAAACCAAAGTTTGATTTTATTTCTAAACCTGGAAGTAGTTCATAAGACAACACGCTGTTGGCTACTAAGTCATTGGTGTTCGCACGGTAGGTACTTTTTAGAGGTGCCAAAGGATTTTCGAAGGTATCATTTTCCCAATTCAGATTTCCATTTGAATCGTAAAGTGCGGGAGCGTTTGGTGCCAAATAACGCGCTGTTAACGTCAAATCTGTCGCTGCTTGTAGATTATCTTGTGCCGTGTAATTTCCCGAAAAAGAGATTTTGAATTTCTTATCTAAAGAAGTATGGTTTATTGAGCTAAGAATACCTCCTTTAATGTACCTGAAATCTCCCGGAAGGACTGTTCCCTCGGTTCTGTAATTCCCACTAATCAAGAATTGCGTTGTTTCACTACCACCAGAGATACTGGTTCTAAAGTCATTGATTGTTGATGAACCGCCTAATAATTCCTTTTGCCAATTGGTATATCGAGTTTGATCCCAAGCTCCATTTACATCATAATCGGTATCCGATATTAGAATTCCATCATTGATAAATGCTTGTTTACGCATCGACAAATACTGCTGCGTATTCATCAGATCTACAAATTTAGTCGCTGTACCAACGGCTGTTGAGGCAGTTACTGAAATGTTTGTTTTACCTGATTTTCCTTTTTTTCGGGTAATTAAGACCACACCATTTGCTCCCCTTGAGCCGTAAATTGCAGTCGCATCAGCATCTTTTAATACTTCGATGCTTTCAATGTCATTGGGATTAATACTGTTGAGCGGACTGGCTTGGCTTGGTAATGCCGTTGAAGTGTTCGTACTTCCTATAGACTCGTTTGAATAGGGAACTCCATCAATAATGTATAATGGTTCATTTCCATCAAGACGAATGCTGTTGCGACCTCTAATTTTAATTTGGAAACCACCGCCGGGAGTTCCCCCATCTTGAATGATATTGACACCTGCCATTCTTCCTTGCATTGCGGCTAATACATTTGTGACAGGTTGCTTGTCGATGTCTTTTGCAGTCATTCTTGCAATACTACCGGTTTGCTCTTTTTCTTTTATAGAATAATATCCGGCATTGATTACGATTTCTTTTAAAGTCGTTGCATCTTCAGTCAATTTTACATTGATAGTTGCTTGATCTGCAACTACAATTTGAATCGTTTTATAGCCTAGATAGGAAAAAACCAAAACATCATTCTCAGCGGCTAGTATGGTGTAGTTTCCATTTTCATCAGAAAATGTTGTTGTTGGCTTATTGTTAACCTTGATGGTTACGCCGGGAACTGTGCCGGTATCATCGGTAATTTTGCCTTTGATAGATCGTGTTTGAGCATTTAATCCTGTTATGAAGCACAGGAAAAGGATGCAGTACAGTTTGGACAGTTGTGTTGTTGTCCAAAACTTCAAAAATGATTTTTTTTTCATACTTTTGAATTGGTTTAGTTAGACTTCGGTTTAGTTTGCTTTGGTCCTCTATTCGTCCGCCAAGAAGAGTTAGAGGGCCTTTTTTTTCTGATTAGCCTCGAAAGTGCTAAGGCATAGATTTTATTTTTTATTAAGTCATAGGCGTTATCTGTATTTTATTAGGTGTTGTCACATCTAAGCAAGCCGTGTGATCTGAAAATAAATAGTTAGTTTTCTTAGTTATTGCTGTTTATATAAAAGCATTGGAACCAGAAAGCCAACAAATTATCAGTGTAATTAAAGCCAGAATTAAAGTAACTTTTATAGTTTTATAGTATTTCATCTTTTCGTTGTTGTTTGCTGTCTTTCAATTTATTATTTCGATTTGCGCTATTGCTGTTACCACAGATCTTGAGAGCACTCTTTTTTTGGGTGCAAAGGCTTTTGAATTTATGTTGTTTTTAGGAAAGTACACTGCCGTTGCCAGTTGCAGCCCAACTCAGGCAGTGCGTTTCCAAACAAACTAATTCTATTAATTGATTTACGATACTGTACAAAAGAAGATTTGCTAAGAATAAAAGGGAGTAACTTTTGCGCATAAAAAATGGCATGGAACTCAGCTTATTGCATCAGAGGCATTGGCATACCTTAACCACAAATAAGTGAGCCCACGCCATGGGACGTGAGCATCTTACTTATCATCTCGTGGTTATAAAACGCCAATTTTCTGATACGAGATTCTAAGCGAATGCTTCAAATATTTTATATGAAGAATCGCAAAAATACATTTTTCAATGTAATTCAATTACAAATATATAAATATATTTTAAATATGTACTATAGTACATAACATATTAATCATTTTTTGTTTCAATTTGACTTATGCATGAATCATTAGATGAAATAGAACGTTATGTTATCTCTAAAGTTAGAGAAATTAGAGAAACTAAAAAAGTTACACAAGAAGAACTATCATTATCAATCGGTAAAAACATTACATTTATTTCTCAAATAGAAGCTCCATCGAAAAAAGCTAAGTACAATGTAGTTAATTTAAATTTAATTGCAAAAGCTCTAGATTGTTCACCAAAAGATTTTTGGCCTGAAAAGCCGTTATAAATAATTAGTTCAATTTTTTTTCAAGTTTTGAAGAAATTGACAAAAAATAAAATTTGATCTTAATTTAATACCACTCCCAAAAGATGCTAAAGCATCTTTTTTTATTTTATAACGAATACTTGTCAATTTGGGAGTAACTGACACCCCCAACAAACAAATGGTTTTTTTTGAAGTTTTGTATTTAAGTAATTGCTTAAATAAACAAATTAACTATATTTACATTATGGATAATAATTCTTGCAAACGACAACAAGCAGATATCAAACAAATAAATCGCTGTAAAGACCGAGTATCTGAACTCAACGGGTCGTTTGACTATTTATCGAACGGACTTGAATTGGCGGGAAACAACGTAAGACTGAAAATTCTATTTCTGCTTTATGAAGAAAAACGACTTTGTGTTTGTGATATAAGCGACATTCTCGGTATGACAATTTCAGCAGTTTCGCAACACTTGCGTAAACTCAAAGACAGAAAACTCATTGAATCAGAACGAGAAGCTCAAACCATTTTTTACTCATTGACAAAAGAGTATGAAAAAATGCTGAAACCATTTTTCAAAATACTTGACGAAAACAAAATTTTAGAAACAATATGAAAACAGACAACAAACTAATCGGTGCAGGATTTTTGTCAGCAATTGCAGCGTCATTGTGTTGTATTACACCCGTCTTGGCTTTAATCGCAGGAACAAGCGGACTTGCTTCAACTTTTTCTTGGCTCGAACCTTTACGACCGTATTTTATCGGTTTGACAATTTTAGTGCTGGGTTTTGCTTGGTATCAAAAGTTGAAACCAAAAAAGCAAATTTACTGCAACTGCGAGAGAGAAGAAAAACCAAAATTCATTCAGTCAAAAATGTTTTTAGGAATTGTAACAGCATTTGCAATCGTTATGCTTGCCTTTCCATACTATTCAAGTATTTTCTACCCAAAGACAGAAAAGCAAAACAAAGTGGTGGATAAATCTACTATTCAAAAAGTAGAATTTACGATTAGCGGAATGACTTGTGCAAGTTGTGGCGAACACGTAAATCACGAAGTAAATAAATTGACAGGAATAATAAGTTCAAACTCTTCTTACGAAAATGGAAACGCAATCGTAGAATTTGACAACTCAAAAACTAACATTTCTGAAATTGAAAAAACAATAAACTCAACAGGATATTCTGTAACCGACAAAAAAGAAAATTAAAATGGAAATCAAATTACAATCAACAATCACTTGCCCAAACTGCGGACACAAGAAAGAAGAAACAATGCCGACAGATGCTTGCCAATTTTTTTACGACTGTGAAAAATGCAAACAGGTTCTTAAACCAAAACAAGGAGATTGTTGTGTTTATTGTAGTTATGGAAGTGTTGCTTGTCCACCAATTCAGCAAGACAAAAAATGTTGCTAACGGCCCGAAAACAAAGGAGTGGGTATTTTAACAGCTATACTTCATTCCGGGTGCAGAATGGCCAATGAAACCCGTTTTGAACGGAACCGATTACATACCGTCAACACTTGTGGAGTTATCGTAAAGTTTTGAGAGAGAATATCAAGAGGCAAGTGAGCCTCTTTTTTTTTACAGTGTTTTTAGCTTGTTTTTTTCGTGATTTCCATCACTTTTGAACTCAAGTTCCCTTACCCATAAAATTAGTTTTAACAGGAAATTGTATTTTGGCTAACTCCAAAAAACCATAGATAGCTATGGTTTCGCAACCTATCAAATCAGCATCTTTCAAGAACGATACAAATAGTTTGAGAGTGTTCTTTGATACGATTGGGGTATATTTTCTGAAATCGGTAATGCTTTGGTAATTGGGACGAATATCTTCTAAAAGCCATTGCATTGCAATGTTCCTGAAACATTCCTTTTCTAGATCTCGAACACTTATGACCCGTTTAGACAACCGTATAAATAGATGTTTAGAAACACTTTACTATTGAAACTCGGGCGACCTTCGATCTTGAGCGTTTTTACAGCAAAATCAACCTTAGAAACATCACTAAGCTCTACAAAGGAATCTATAAATCGCACCTGATTATCTGGACTTATAGTCTCTTCTAAACTTGAAAAACGCATTTGGTGAAGGGAAATACCTATGATGTGTTGCATTCTTAAAAATACGAAAAATCTTCTTTTTATACAAGTATTTTGTTATATTTGATCATAATACAACAGAGGTTTTTTCACAGACTGACGTTAGCAGTAATTATAAAAAAACGATACAATGAAGAAACTATTATTATTGACTTTAACTCTTATTTCTTTATCAACTTATGGTCAGGAAGAAAAAATACAAATGATATCCAAATTTGACAATCCTGAATTTGGTTCAAAAGAATTTATAATACAGAACTTTCAAGGTATTGAAAAACTAAATATTGTTTTTTCAAATTCTGAAAAATTGAAAGATAAAAACTTTAAAATAATTATTCGTAAATACAAAAACGGTAGAATAGAAATTGAAAAAAATGTAATAGATACTAAAAATGAAGAGCTACCAAAAATTGGAAAAAACTTCAATTTTTCAATTGTAAGCCAGCATATTTTACAAAACGAAAAGATTGGATTTTACTTTCCAAATTTTTTTAATAAACAAATTTTTGAAATTAATAAGAAATTCAAAGATGGCTCATTTCTACTCAGAGATGTAAGCGGAAATGAATCTGATAAAATTGATTTTGAACTTGGAAAAGAAACACAAATTGCTTTAATAACTCCGCCAAATGACAATCCCGATAAAGGTAATTTAGGATATTGTGAAGTATCAAAAGGGAATATTGATGTTGAAAAATGGTATGAGAAATATAAAATTTCGGAATTTTTCTTAATCTACTTAGTTGTTGAAAAATAATAACTGTTGTTAACAGCTAGAGTTTCATTGTTCATGCTACGCACGTAACGAAACTCTAGCTGTTTGATGAAATAAATTAAAAGCCGCGGCTTTTTTGCCAAAACGGCCTATGTATTTTCCGTTTTGTGAAATTGCATCAGTATTCGGTGTAATAAAGGATGGAGCTACTATCCAGTTTGGAACACCAGAAATCCCATCACCATTGCTGTCGTTTGGGTCAGACATTGCGATGATAATATCGTCAGTTACAAAATTCAAAAATCCAAGACCTGTATTAGCGGGCGGAGTAAATTTAGAAAAAGTAGCTCCAAATGGAATTTGTTCGGGTAAATATCCGGGTAATGATCTATTTTGTAATTGTGGACCTCCTTGATTTAGAAATAAATTTCCGGTTTCATCAATTCGTCCAAACCGAGTAAGTGTGGTTGAGGGGTGTCCTTTACCATCACCTGCATGACAACTAGTACAACTTGCTGCAACAAATGTTGATCCAAGGCCTGTTTCGCGAGTAAAAACTTCACTAAATGCAACGTCACCTTTTAAGAAACGAGCTGACTCTTCATGGGAAAGACCATCAATGGGTCCGTCTAAAACTTCATCATCAGCTGGAATATCTGTAAAAGTGGGTTCACATGATGTAAAATCCATTAATAATAGTAATGCAGTAATTTTATAAATTAAAGAAATGTTTTTTATTTGCAAAAAAGTATTTTTAGGCAGAACTAAATAAATATTTCGTATTAAATAAAAATATGACAATAAAATTAATTAATCCTTAAATCATAAAAATTTTATTGCTACTTTTGCCTAAGTGAAATGGATGAACATCATACTATCAATTTATCTAACAGCACTTTCATTTTTGCCTTGTGCTGATTTGGAAGTAAATAGTTTGGTACATATATCAAAGGAACTTTCCTCCTATAAAGAAAACCATTCCCACAATAAAGAAAAAGATTTGTGTTCTCCTTTCTGCGCTTGCAATTGTTGTGGAGTGCAAATATTAAGTCATTTTCCAATTAAATTCGATTTTCCTTTAATTTTTACGGTTATTAAAACCAAAGAGCCATTCTATAAATCTATTTTTGCATCCAATTTCTTCGGAAGTATTTGGCAACCCCCTCAAATAGCATAATGATACCCGTCCCGATAGCTATTGGGATTCGGGTTAGAAAGTTGTGATCTTATCACAAATAATGGCAAATATTCTATTTGCTAATTTCTAATTCATTATAATATTTTCAATGTTAGACAAAATCATACAGTTTAGTATAAAGAACAAGTTCATTATACTTTTATTTACCCTCGTACTTATAGCATGGGGAAGTTATTCCATTAAAAATTTGCCGCTTGATGCATTACCTGATGTAACTAATAATCAGGTTCAAATCATTACTACTGCTCCTACATTGGCCAGTCAGGAAGTAGAGCAATTAATTACATATCCGCTTGAACAAGCTGTAAAAACCATTCCAAAAGTCATAGAGTTACGAAGTATTTCTCGATTTGGATTATCGGTGGTTACTGTTGTATTTAAAGACGATGTAGATATTTATTGGGCGAGAGAACAAATATTTCAACGCATAAAACAAGCCGAAGAAAACATACCAAAATATGCAGGTTCACCAGAATTAGCGCCAATATCTACCGGTCTAGGAGAAATATACCAATATGATGTATATGCCAAAAAGGGCTATGAAGATAAATACGATGCAGTCAAATTACGAACCATTCAGGACTGGATTATTATTCCGCAACTACAAGGTATAGAAGGTGTTGCCGAAGTCAGCACTTGGGGCGGAAAACTAAAACAATATGAAATTGCAGTTAATCCTAATACCTTAAATAGTTTAGGAGTAACAATAACTGAAATTTTTGAAGCTTTAGAAAAAAATAATCAAAACACTGGTGGTGCCTATATCGAGAAAGACCAATATGCTTATTTCATTCGTGGTGTTGGTATGGCATCTGGAATCAAAGATTTAGAAAATATAGTGGTCAAAAACAGAAACGGATCACCAGTTTTGGTTCGGGATGTGGCTTCAGTAAATGAAGGAATATCATTGCGCTATGGCGCTTCAACCAAAGATGGAAAAGGCGAAATTGTTTCCGGGTTAGTACTAATGCTTAAAGGAGAAAACTCTAGTGCGGTTGTTGATAGAGTGAAAGAAAAAATGGAGCAAATCAACAAAACCCTTCCAGAGGGAGTGGTTGCCGAAGCTTTTATAGACAGAGGAAAATTAGTAGATAGTGCTATAGGAACTGTTACCAAAAACTTATTGGAAGGTGCATTAATAGTAATATTTGTACTGATATTATTTCTTGGAAATCTTCGGGCCGGATTAATTGTCGCTTCCGTAATTCCGTTGTCCATGCTTTTTGCAGTAATTTTAATGAATGCTTTTGGCGTAAGCGGAAACTTAATGAGTTTAGGAGCGATCGATTTTGGAATTATAGTCGATGGTGCGGTAATTATAGTCGAAGCCACAATGCACCATTTACAAAAACTAAAAAGGCAAAAGGCTTTAACACAAACGGAAATGGATAGCGAAGTATATCAATCGGCATCCAAAATCCGGAACAGTGCTGCTTTTGGTGAAATCATAATTTTAATCGTTTATCTTCCTATACTGGCATTAGTAGGAACGGAAGGAAAAATGTTTAGACCCATGGCCATGACCGTAGGTTTTGCAGTTATTGGAGCATTTGTACTTTCACTTACTTACGTACCTATGATGAGTGCAATGTTTTTATCAAAAAACACCGAACACAAACCCAATTTTAGTGACAAAATGATGGCGTGGTTTGAAAAAATATATGCACCATTTTTAGATAGCGCCTTGCGTTTCAAGAAAGCAGTTTTAGCAATTGCTCTAGGAATGTTTGTCTTTGCAGTTATTGTTTTCCAAAATATGGGAGGCGAATTTATACCGACAATCGAAGAAGGTGATTTAGCTATTAATGCTACAATTATGACAGGTAGTTCGCTTTCGCAAATGGTTAAAACCACTACCGAGTATGAAAAAATCTTAAAAGCAAAATTTCCGGAAATAAAAACCATAGTTTCAAAAATTGGTAGTGGTGAAATCCCGACTGACCCGATGCCGATAGAAAGTGCCGATTTGATTATTGTGCTTAAAGACAAAAGTGAATGGACTGGTGATTATGAAAATTGGGAAGATTTGGCGAATGCAATGAAAGAGGAAATGGAGGCCATTCCTGGTGCAAATATTGAAGTTTCACAACCCATTCAAATGCGTTTTAATGAATTAATGACGGGAAGCCGAAGTGACATTGCCATCAAAATTTTTGGAGACGATTTAGAAATTTTAGATACTAAGGCAAAAGAATTGATTACAAAAGTCAATAATATTGAAGGTATTGGAGACTTAAAAGCGGACAAAGTAACGGGTTTACCTCAAATAACCGTAAAATATGATTACAATAAAATCGCTTTGTATGGCTTGAATATAACGGATATAAACCAAATTATCCGTTCCTCTTTTGCCGGAGAAAGTGCCGGTAAAATTTACGAGGAAAGCAAGCGATTTGATATAGTGGTTCGTATGGATGCAGCCAATCGAAGCGATATAACTGATGTGAGCAATTTATTTATTCCTTTACCAAATGGTAACCAAGTACCTCTTTCACAAGTCGCTTCTGTGAATTATGAGCAAGGTCCGGTTCAAGTAAGCCGTGAAGATGGTAAGCGCCGAATTACGGTGGGTTTAAATGTTCGAGGGAGAGATATCAAAAGTGTAGTAGAAGAAATTCAGCAAAAACTGGATAAAGATTTCAAGCTTCCTTCTGGATATTATATTACTTATGGTGGACAATTTGAAAATTTAGTCGAAGCAAATAAACGATTATCAGTAGCATTGCCAATTGCATTGGGTTTAATATTGGTGTTATTGTTTTTTACATTCAAAAGCGTTAAACAGGCAGGCCTAATTTTTACAGCCATTCCGCTATCTGCCATAGGAGGTGTTTTTGCCTTATCGTTACGAGGAATGCCTTTTAGTATTTCGGCAGGAATTGGTTTTATTGCTTTGTTTGGAATTGCAGTTTTAAACGGAATTGTATTGATTTCTTATTTCAACCAACTCAAAACGGAAGGAATTACAGACCCTTTGCAACGAGTTTTGATAGGGACTAAAGTTAGACTTCGACCGGTTTTAATGACTGCTGCGGTTGCCTCACTGGGATTTTTACCTATGGCATTATCAACCAGCGGCGGTGCCGAAGTACAAAAACCATTAGCAACCGTAGTTATTGGCGGATTATTTTCGGCAACATTGCTAACGCTTATCGTTTTACCGATTTTATATTTATTATCTGAAAAAGGAATTAAAAGAAGAAAAAATATGTCAAAACCCATTGTAACAGTAATTATTTTATTGATAAGTAGTTTCTCTTTTGCTCAAAATAGTCAAACAATTACGTTAGAAAAAGCTATAGAAATGGCTAAATCAAATAACATCAATTTGAAAATTGCCGATAAAGAAATTGAAAAACAAACCGTCCTCAAAAAGACGGCTTTTCAAGTGGATCCATTGCAAGTACAGTACCAAGGCGGACAATTTAATAGTGTAGATTATGACCACAATGTTTCGGTACAGCAATATTTTCCGATAGGAAAAATTACTAAAGCCAATCGACAGCTTCAAGAAGAGTTGGTAAAACTTGCCGAAAAACGAAAAGCATTATCTGAATATGAAATCGAAAAAGCGGTAACCTTATCGTATTATCAATATTTATACGGTGTTTCCATTCAAAAACTGAATAACGAATTGAATGACATTTATATCAAATTCTTAAAAAATGCAGAACTTCGTTTCAGTACTGGCGAAAGTGGCAACATCGAAGTAATTAGTGCCAAAGTAAAGGTTAAAGAAATTGAAACCCAAAAAGCACAATTAGAATATGATTTGGCTATTTATCAAAAGCAATTACAATTTTTTGTTCAAACCGAAGAGAACATTGTGCCGGATAGTAATACACCAGTACAGTTTACAACTCTAACTAATGTGAATAAATCGAAAGTAGAAAGTTTAGTAACCGATTATTATCAACAACAAATTTCGGTATATCAAAAAGAAGCCAATACGTTCAAGGCAATGCGAACACCAAAACTGGGATTAGGTTATTTTGCACAAACCATTGACACAAAATCTTTGTTTCAAGGATTTACTGCTGGGCTACAAATTCCGCTGTTTGGCGGTGTTAATACAGCTCGTGCTAAAGCAGCGGCGATAAGTGTTACGCAATCTGAGCTGGAATTAGAGAAAAATACGCTATCGCTGAAACTACAAATACAAGAATTGCAAAACGAATTTGAAAAGCAACAAAAAGGATTATCCTATTATCAAAAAGAAGGATTGCAATATGCGGAACAAATTATTACAACGGCACAAAAAAGTTATGCCAATGGTGATATGAGTTACTGGACATACATCAGTTTTCTGAACCAAGCAATCGACATCAAAAAGCAATATGCCGAAACTTTGAATATATACAACCAAAGTGCTGTTCAATTGCAATTCCCATCATTCTATAACAACAAATAATCATTAAAATGAAAAATATAAAAAATAAAATGAGCGGTAAATTTTTTCTATTACCATTTGCTTTTTGCCTATTAATTTTTACATCTTGCAACGACAAGAAAGCCGAAGAAACTCATGAAGAAGAAAAATCCGAAAATGAAGTGGCACTAACCGCTGCACAATTTAAAACGGTTGGTGTTGAATTTGGTGCTATTGAGAATCGTAACCTTAATACAGTAATAAAAGCGAATGGATACACTACAGTTCCTCCACAAAATTCCGCTAAAGTGGCTACGCTAATTGGTGGTACTGTTAAGGATATTTTTGTATTGGAAGGTACTTTTGTAAACAAAGGAAAAGTCTTGGCAACCATTCAAAACCTGGAAGTTGTTGAAATGCAGGAAGACTATAATTCGGCAACAGCCAATATTGAGTATTTGCAATTGGAATTCAACCGTCAAAAAACATTGACCGACGAAAATGTGAATCCGCGAAAAACATTACAGGAAGTAAAAGCAAAACTGGCTGTAGAAAAGGCGAGAGCGCAAGCTGCAAAAAACAAATTAAGAGCATTAAATGTAAGTACAAGCAGTAATAGTGCTTTAATACCAATAGTTTCACCAATTAGTGGATATGTCGGAAAAATTAGCATTGCTAAAGGAGCTTTTGCTGAAACAGGAATTCCGCTTTTTGAAGTGGTTGATAACAGCCAAATGCACTTGGATTTGAATGTGTATGAGAAAGATTTAGGTGCTATTTCAGTAGGTCAGGAAGTCGATTTTGTATTGACCAATCAATCCAATAAGGCAATAAAAGGGAAAATATTTGGTATTAATAAATCGTTTTCTAACGAAAGTAAAACTGTAGCGGTGCACGCGAAAATAAATCCGGCTGATGCAAAAGGATTGATTTCCGGTATGTATGTTTCTGCCAATATCAACCTCAATAATGAAACTGTTCCTGCATTGCCAAAAGATGCAATTGTGAGAAATGGGGATAAATACTTTGTTTATATCCAAGAGGAACACCACGAAGAAAAAAAACCAGTAGCAAAAGAAGAAACTCACGATCACAAAGAAGGAGAGGCACACGCTGAACACGCAGAAGGAGAAGAAGAAGAGCACAACGAAATGCACTTTAAAGCGATTGAAGTGGTACCGGGAACTACTGATTTAGGTTATACTCAAATAAAATTTGTACAAGCAATTCCTGCCAATGCCAAAATTGTTGTAAAAGGAGCTTTTTATCTACTTTCTGCAATGAAAGGCGGCGGATCACACGATCATTAAAAAGTGAATTTTAAACTATAATACGATCAAAATAAATAAACCTTACAAATAGACTGCCCCCAAAAAAAGTTAGACACTATTGGGAGGCAGTTTATAAAAGGAAACACCTAAGCTATCGAAACAATTATAAAGGCTAATTCATAATCAAAAAAATATGCTGTTAAATAGAAAAATATCAATTTTCACTTTCATTAGAGAAATTAAGTATGATATTATCACCATTGTAACCTATGCAGTTGTAGTAGGCATTGTAGATCAATACTCTTTTCTGTCTAAAATATCAATCCCGACTAGTATGACAGCAATAATAGCAACTGCCTTATCTGTATTATTAGCTTTCAGAACAGCTCAGGCTTATGAAAGGTGGTGGGAAGCAAGAATAGTTTGGGGTGCTATAGTTAATGATTCTAGAACATTGATAAGACAATTAATACAGTTTGTTCCAAAAAATAATTCCAATAATAAAACAATTGAAATATTTGCACATCGACAAATAATTTGGTGCTACGCCTTGGGTGAATCTCTACGAGGATTACCTTTTTCAAATAAAGTGAAACAATATATTAATGAGCAAAACATCACAGACAAAAATGTTCCAAACGCAATTCTGAACAAACATAGTGTCGCATTGTCTCAACTTGAAATAAGTGAATTTAAGCAAGTTCATATTGACAGTACTTTAAGCCGTTTGTGCGATGCCATGGGAAAATGCGAACGTATTAAAAACACAGTGTTTCCAAAATCTTACAGCTTGTTAATCCATTTATTAATTTATGTATTTGCTACGTTACTACCTTTTGGATTAGATGATAAGTACATAATTGAAGAAATTTTTTTAACTACATTGATACCCTTAATATTCATCACTATAGAGCGTACAGCTATAATATTGCAAGACCCTTTTGAAAATTCCCCTTCAGATACACCAATGACAAACCTTGCTATAACCATTGAGATTAATCTCAAAGAAATGATAAACGATACAAATTTACCAATACAAGAAAAGCCAACCTCTTTTTACTTAATGTAATACTTTATGAAATGATAGATGCAGATATAAAATTTGAACTGATAATGGTAGCCAAAATACTTATGGCTGCAATACTTGGTTGCATAATCGGTTACCAGCGAGAACGCGAGAACAAAAATGCAGGGATACGTACTTTTGGCGCAGTAAGTGCCGGTGCCGCTCTGTTTACAGCTGTCGGAATGCATTTTTCAGAAACTGATGATTCATCAAGGATTATTGCTAATATAATCACAGGGGTAGGTTTTCTGGGTGCCGGTATTATTTATAATAAACAGCAAAGCAACGAATCCAGCGGACTCACCACTGCTGCGAATATATGGGCGGTTTCTGCAATCGGTGTAGCCGCTGCTTTGGGATTTTACGTAATATCCGTAGTGACTACGGCCATGCTGTACTTCATGTTGTCGCTTAACCATTTCAGTTTTTACAGAAATTGGCAAAACAGGATTCAGAACGATAAAAACCCAAAGCAAGACTAATACCGATAATAATTGTAAAATTACAATCATGAAAAAACAGCAAAAAGAATTATCATTTATTGCGAAAGTAAGTGGACTAAAAAAACTACTATTTTGTCTAGTAGTGTCCATTTTAGTATTTGTATTTTTATCATTTTTTAAAATTGAAATATTCAGCAGAATAATAATTGGCTGGGATACTTTTAGTTTTTCAATGATTATTTTAAGCTGGCTATTCTTTTTTTCGACAACTTCTAAAGATTTATGCTCAGTCGTAGAAAAGCAAGATGACGGTCTTAAAGCGATATTCGTCATCATATTGATTGCCGTTTGCTTTAGCCTTTTTGGTACCTTAGTCTTAATAGCTCAAAAAAATGAATACTCAGCTAATAAAATAGTCCATATGATTATTTCGTTATCCCCTATTTTTTTTTCATGGATTTTGTTGCATACAATGTTCACAATTCGTTATGCGCACCTATACCATGATCATAATAAATTAAACACTGGAAGTAACGTTGGTGGTATTGATTTTCCAGGCAAAATGCAACCAGATTATATTGATTTCGCTTATTTCTCTTTTGTTATCGGAATGACATTTCAGGTTTCCGATATTACAATATCTTCTCAGGCAATCAGGAGATTTGTTTTAATGCATAGCCTAATTTCATTTGTATTTAATACAATTATTGTGGCGCTTACAATCAATACGATTTCTAATCTCAGCGGTTAATTATTAATCGTAATAAAATGCAAAAAGCGTATTCTGGTAAATAATTTTATCAAACAAAATATTTAAATAAACAGCCAGTGCTTTTTAATATAAATAACATATTAACCTTATAAACTTAAAAAATAATCGAGAATATTAAAATTTAAATTCTAAATAATTATGATAAATACAGATCCAAATCACAAACATAAATACGATGCAAACGGCAAGCAGCTTTGTTGTACACTAGAAGAAAAAATAAACAGCAAAACCGATAAGCAATCAGGATGTTGTACAGTTGATTACAAATCCGAACATTCAGAAGATGATGGACACGACGACCATGACCACTCAGGCGGAAATGAAAGTACGCTCAAAATGTTTCTTCCGGCACTAATAAGCTTTACATTATTACTCATAGCAATCGCTTTTGATAATTTCTTTACGCAAATCTGGTTTACAGGTTGGATTAGGTTAATTTGGTATGTAGTTGCTTATTTTCCAGTTGGCTTCCCTGTTTTAAAAGAAGCATTCGAAAGTATTCGTAAAGGAGAAGTGTTCTCGGAATTTTTATTGATGAGCATTGCTACCATTGGTGCATTTGCAATTCGTGAATATCCTGAAGGTGTTGCTGTAATGCTTTTTTATGCCGTTGGTGAAGTGTTTCAAACCTTGGCTGTTCAAAGAGCAAAAACTAACATCAAATTATTATTAGACCAAAGACCTGATGAAGCAACAGTAATGAATGGAGAAAATGCGACTATAAAAAAAGCATCTGAAATAATTATTGGAGAAATTATTCAGTTAAAACCAGGAGAAAAACTAGCATTAGACGGAAAGCTACTTTCGGATACCGCTTCGTTCAACACCGCAGCACTAACAGGAGAAAGTAAACCAGATACCAAACAAAAAGATGAAACCGTTCTTGCCGGAATGATCAATCTCAATACGGTTGTTCTAGTCGAAGTAACGACGGCCTACACCGATAGTAAATTATCTAAAATCTTAGAAATGGTGCAAGAGGCAACTGCCAAAAAAGCACCAACTGAATTATTTATTAGAAAATTCGCCAAAATCTATACACCAGTGGTTGTGTTTCTGGCAATCGGGATTTGTTTGCTTCCAATGCTATTTGTGGAAAACTACGTTTTCAGTGATTGGTTGTATAGAGCCTTAATTTTTCTGGTGATTTCCTGCCCATGTGCATTGGTGATTTCTATTCCGTTAGGTTATTTTGGAGGAATTGGTGCTGCAAGCAAAAATGGGATTTTGTTTAAAGGATCTAATTTTCTGGATTTAATGGCATCTATCGAAGTAGTGGTGATGGACAAAACAGGAACGCTGACCAAAGGGGTTTTCAAAGTACAAAAAGTAGTTGCTGTGGATATTTCCGAAGCCGACTTAATAAAATATACAGCAGCACTAGAAACTAAATCGACACATCCTGTTGGAACGGCTATTATCGAATATGCAAAAGGTTCAGAAAAAGAAGCAACAATTACCGACGTAGAAGAAATTGCAGGTCATGGTCTTAAAGGAAAAGTAGATGGAAAAGAAATTTTGGTAGGGAATGTAAAACTGATGAAAAAATTCAATATCATCTATGATCCCGAAATCGATACTACACCTTTCACGATTATTGTTATTGCAATCAATCAAAAATATGCAGGATATTTTTTAATTGCTGATGAAATCAAAGAAGATGCCAAAGAAGCGATTCAGAGTTTACATAAAATAAACGTGAAAACTGTAATGCTTTCAGGTGATAAACAAGCCGTTGTAGATGCAGTGGCAAAAGAATTAAACATTGACCAGGCTTATGGCGATTTATTACCGGAAAACAAGGTGGAAAAAGTAGAGGAATTGAAATTAAAAAACTTAAAAATTGCATTCGTTGGTGATGGTGTAAACGATGCGCCAGTAGTTGCCCTTGCCGATGCCGGCATTGCAATGGGCGGTTTAGGAAGCGATGCAACAATTGAAACGGCTGACATTGTGATTCAAAACGATCAACCTCATAAAATATTCACAGCCATAAACATTGGAAAACAAACCAAGAAAATTGTGTGGCAAAACATCACTTTGGCATTTGTGGTAAAAGCGATTGTTTTAATACTCGGTGCAGGTGGTTTAGCCACCATGTGGGAGGCAGTTTTTGCCGATGTGGGCGTAGCTTTATTAGCCATCCTAAATGCGGTTAGAATCCAAAGAATGAAGTTTCAAGATTAGTTATAATTCAAATTTAAAAATGCTTGTTGTAAAAAGGAGGGCACTGAAAAAGTCTTTTTAAGAATTAATTATTTAATAAAAAAGGAGTAGAAAACTATAGTTTTTTGCTCCTTTTTTCGTATTTTTAACTGTAACCATAAGGCTTTTTAGATGTTAGTTCAGCAACAAAAAATTCAGTTCAGTCCGTATTCTTCGTTATATGATTTAATCGTTCCCAAGGATAATATGCTAAGGAAAATTAATGAGTTGATTGATTTTTCATTTATCTACGATGAGTTGTTAAATAAGTATTGCGCCAATAATGGACGCACAGCAGAGAGTCCTGTGCGTATGTTCAAGTATTTACTTCTGAAAACAATTTATACCGTTTCTGATGTTGATGTAGTGGAGCGTTCGCGTTTTGATATGTCTTTTAAGTATTTTTTGGAAATGGCACCGGAGGAAGATGTCATAAATTCAAGTTCCTTGACAAAATTTAGAAAACTACGTTTGAAGGACACCGACTTATTAAATCTATTGATTGGCAAAACAGTTTCTATTGCTATCGAAAAAGGGATTGTTCGTTCAAAGTCTATTATAGTTGATGCCACACATACTTTATCGAGATCGAATCCATTTTCAGCAATTGAAGTATTGAGAGAGCGTTCCAAACTACTACGAAAAACGGTTTATTTATTTGATGACCAATGGAAAGAACGCATGCCCGAAAAGAACAACACTAATGAATTAGAAAAGGAATTGACCTATTGTAAAGAGTTGGAGAAAGTAATTGAAAAAGAACAAGCTTTAAGCTCTATACCTGCTGTAAAAGAAAAATTAAACTTGCTTAAAGAAACAATAGAAGATACTCAGGAAAATTTTACGTTATCAAAAGATACAGATGCTAAAACAGGTCATAAATCCGCTGATAGTTCCTTCTTTGGATATAAGACTCATTTGGCGATGACCGAAGAGCGCATCATTACAGCGGCTGTAGTCACATCAGGCGAAAAAGGAGATGGGCCAGAATTACCTAAACTTTTAGAGATTAGTCAGGAAAACGGAATCGATGTTGATACTATTATTGGCGATGGAGCTTATACAGGAAAAGAAAATCTCAAACTCACAAGAGAGCAAAATATTAAAGTGGTAGCTAGACTGAATGTTACAATAGCACAAGGAGCTAGAAAAGACGAAGATAAATTTGATTACAATAAAGATGCCGATAGATTTGTTTGTCCTGCAGGTCATATGGCTATACGAAAGGCTGTTCAGGGCAAAAAAAATGTTGGAAAGAATCAAGTAGACACCTACTATTTTGATGTAGAAAAATGTAAGACTTGCCCTTTAAAAGAGGGGTGTTATAAAGAGGGATCCAAGACAAAAACATATTCGGTGTCGATAAAATCAGACTTACACCAAGAACAAATCAGCTTTCAAGAAACTGATTATTACAAAGAAAAAGCAAAACACCGATACAAAATAGAAGCGAAAAACAGTGAGTTAAAAAATGTACATGGGTATGATAGAGCGATATCGTATGGTATTACCAATATGCAAATGCAAGGTGCAATAGCAATTTTCGCGGTCAACTTAAAAAGAATACTGAAATTAATATAGGAAATGCAATCTACACGCGCATTAGGCAAAATGAAACTATATAAGTCAAAAATAGACTGATACAACCTACATTAAAAAACAGTTACAAAAAGAAAAACGCTTATAACGGATGTTTAAAATCCTGTTATAAGCGTTTCTTTATTGTCTAAAAAACGACTCTAATCAAAATAAGCGAAGTTTTTCAGTGCCCTCGTAAAAAGACAAGCATTTTTTTTAAACACCATATAAATCTGTTTAAAACTCATTCCATTCACCCCAACGTTATACAGAAATAAAATCCTACATTAGTAAACTCAAAAAAAAGCGTTACCAATGTCATTATTTCAGCCTTCCGTGCTCAAAAAATATTTGAGCCAACAAGATACAGACCAAGTTCAGAAAGCCTATAAAAAATACAGCAAGTATTTCCGGAAGAAGCCCACAAAGGACAAACAAACTATCATTTACAAAACGAGTCATCAGAAATTATAGGCTTCTTTTCTACAGAACATAAAGCCATTTTTACACACCACGATACGTTTTTACACATGCACTTAATAACAAACGATGAATCAAAAATGGGGCATATCGATGAAGTAGTATTCAAAAAAGGTACTATGAAATTATATACCGCTGCCGAGTAGTAACATAAAAATTAAATGGTAAATAATCAATACATCCTTCCAAATTCCCATACTCAATTGGCAGTTTATTTAAATGGGGTTGAAACAATTTCAGCAAGGGCAACTCAAGCTATTGCCGAAATAGCAACAGTATTAAAAATTAAAAGAAATCAAGACCTGCAATCCATCGGTCATACCTGCAAAACGATCTATTTCATAAACAAAGGAATTGCCCGAATTTATTACTATCATAATGGAGTTGATATTACAGAAAGTTTCATCTTTGAAAATAACATCATAGCCAGAGTAGAAAGTTTATTTACAGGAAAGCCATCACGAAAAGCAATACAGGTTTTAGAAGACAGCGAAATCGTAGCAATTGATGCTACACAACTTTTTGATTTGTACGATACTTATCCAGAGACTGAAAGGTTATTTCGTAAAATTTTTGAAGCCGGTTATGTCGATACGGTAAACAGAATGGAAGCAATTCAATTCCACACCGCCGAAGAAAGATACACATTATTAATAAAAGAACAACCTACTCTTTTACAAAGAGTCCCTCTCAAACACATTGCTTCTTATTTGGGAATTACCCAAGTTACTTTAAGCAGGATTAGGGCTGCAATTCGGTAATTATTTAACAATTGTTAAAGGATTAGTATTTTATTTTGCTGAAATTTGTGGAACATATTAAGTTAATATAATACTCTAAAAAAACATTATGAAACAGCTCTCAATAATAGCAATTGCAATATTTTTTACCGCTTTTTGCTTTCATGCTGAGGCCCAGGAAACGCAGCCTTATATTAAAACTGTAAATCCACAAACATTTAAAAAACTCGTTGATGCAGGAAAAGGTATCATACTGGATGTTAGAACACCTCAGGAAATCTCGGAAGGGTATATCAACAATGCAAGTATCATTAATTTCTACGATGATAATTTCGTCGAAAAAATAAATCTGATTCCAAAGGATAAAGAAATCTATGTTTACTGCAAATCAGGAGGAAGAAGCTCCCAGGCAGCCGAGATTTTAAAGAAAAATGGATTCAACAGGATATACGATCTGGAAGGTGGTTTTATCCAATGGGAAAACAATAAATTCCCTATTACGAAATCTAAATTTGCTAAAGATGACAAAATTCAACAAATCAGCCTGAAAGATTTTAATGTTCTGCTAAATTCAAACAAACTGATATTAGTCGATTTCCATACCTTTTGGTGTGCGCCTTGCCGGAAAATGGCTCCAATAGTGGATAAAATAGAAATCGATTACAAAGACAAAGCCTTAGTGATGAGAGTTGATGTGGATAAAAGCAAAGAGGTAGGAAAAGCCTATAACGTTGCTGGAGTACCTGTTTTTATTCTCTATAAAAACGGAAAAGAGGTATGGAAACACAACGGCTTAATCGCTGAAGAAGAAATAAAAAAACAGATAGAGCAAAACTTGTAATCCTATCGCAATAATGAAAACAACTCATACATCCAAACAAGTCTATAACCAGTATGCTACGGATTATGACGAGTGGTTTGACAAACATTTCAATCTATATCAATCTGAACTGCTTGCATTAAAGAAAGCCATTCCTGAAAATAAAACTGGAATTGAAATAGGCGTTGGAACAGGACGTTTTGCACAGCCATTAAATATAAAATTCGGAGTAGAGCCGGCAGAAAGTATGGCAAATATTGCCAAAAAGCGAGGGATAAATTGCATCAATGCTGTTGCCGAAAAGCTACCATTAGAAAATCAATCATATGACTTTGCAACAATGGTTACAAGCGTTTGCTTTCTTAGCGATATTCCAAAAGCATTTCTGGAAGTGCATCGCATCTTAAAATCCAAAGGAGAATTTATCATTGGCATGATTGATCTTGACAGCGAACTTGGCAAAAAATATGAGCTGCAGAAAAACACAAACAAGTTTTACAACGAGGCCCACTTTCATTCCATTGCTGAAATCACCGAATTATTATCCAACTCAGGTTTTGGAAATTTTACTTTTTGGCAAACACTTTTTGTTCCCAATGAAAATAGAATTGAACAACCCGAACCGGGTTTCGGTAAAGGAAGTTTTGTAGTCTTAAAATCAATTAAAATCTAAAATTATGATGAACAATTCAGGTTGGGGAATGGGATGGGGAATGTGGTTCATTCCCATTATCATCATTCTCGCAATTTATTTTTTAGTAAAAAAATATTTGCAAACCAAAAGCGGGCCGAATTCTGAATCACCAATAGAAATTTTAAAGAGAAGATACGCAAATGGTGAAATCACCAAAGAACAATTTGAAGAAATAAAAAAAAACATTTCTTAAACGGCGTAGTAAATAGAAAAATAGTGCTGTACAATTAACGACATACAATATATTATTTTTTCGGACTGAACCATATTACTGCTTTTTAATAAAGAGCAGAGTGGCTTATTAAGAAATTAATCTGGAAAAATTAAGAACCATAGTTAGCAGGTTTTCGTCAATGAAAAACCTATATGAACTGGTACGAAAGAATAAAATAGTAATGACATTTTAAACGATACTATGAAATTAATAAAAAAAGGTAAAACAATATGAATACAGAACACATAAAACTGGGGTTAAAAGAAAATTGGAAGCAGTTTACCATATTGGTCATTGTCAATGCCTTCGTTGGTGGAATGATTGGAATGGAACGAAGTATATTCCCGAAATTTGCAGAAGTTGAATTTGGAATCGCATCAAAGACAGCTATTTTATCATTTATTACCGCCTTCGGAATTACCAAAGCAATAACTAATTATTTTGCTGGAAAATTAGCCAATCGATTTGGCAGAAAAAATTTGTTGCTATTTGGTTGGTTTGTAGCTTTGCCTATTCCCTTCATATTAATGAATGCAGAGACTTGGAATTGGGTGATTTTTGCAAACATTTTATTAGGCATTAGTCAAGGTTTAACCTGGAGTAGCACCGTAGTTATGAAAATTGACTTAGTTGGCGAAAAAGATCGTGGGTTGGCCATGGGTTTAAATGAATTTGCAGGCTATTTTGCGGTGGGTATCGTTGCGTTTTTATCAGGGTATGTTGCTAACAAATATGGTATAACACCTTATCCTTTTTATATTGGCGTTGGAATTTCTATTATTGGTTTTTTATTAACCCTTTTCTTTGTAAAAAATACAAGATTACATACACAAAAAGAAAGTTTAACAGATAATACAAAACAATTGGACAATGTGTTTATGGAAACAACTTTTAAAAACAAAACTTTAAGTTCCGTTACACAAGCAGGCTTAATCAACAATCTTAACGACGGGATGATTTGGGGCTTATTGCCAATTGTTCTGCTTTCACTCCATTATAATACAGAAAACATTGGGATTATAACCGCCATTTATCCAACAGTTTGGGGAATCGGGCAACTCTTTACAGGCAAAATGTCTGATATTTATTCTAAAAAAGCAATGTTGTTTTGGGGAATGCTGTTACAAGGAATAGCGATTATTTTTTTGCCCTTCAGTCATAGTTTTATTATGCTTGCGAGCATTTCAGCAGTTTTAGGTTTAGGAACAGCATTAGTTTACCCTACTTTTTTAGCCGCAATTGCCGAGGCTACCAGTCCAAAACAACGAGCTGAAAGTATTGGTACATTTCGTCTTTGGAGAGATTTGGGATATGCGTTTGGAGCTTTCATTTCAGGCATAACAGCAGATCTATTTGGAGTCGATTATGCTATTTTTCTCATTGGTGGACTTACAATAGTATCTTCCATCATTATTAAATTTCGTATGCCAGAAACAATAAAAATAATGAAAAACTGTATTGAAGTGGACGAAGTGAAAAAAGTAATTCAACAAAACAGAAAAGTACAAATTATTGACGTAAGATCAAAAGAAGAATTCGAACAAGCACACATTCCAAATGCCATAAATATTGTCATAACAGAGCTAAAAGATCAAATTAAAGACTTTGATAAAGAATGTCTATTTGTTACAGCATGTGGAAAAGGTGGTGGCCGTTCTTCTGACGCAGCAAAACTATTAAACGATTTAGGTTACAATGCAAATTGGCTTTGTGGTGGAACAAATAAATGGCTAGATATTAAATAAAATTTTAATTATGTAAAATTTTCACTGATATTAGCTTGCTTTTATAAGCCATTTTAAATGCCGTGAGAATACAGCGAATGAAGTTTTAAATCTGAAATAAATAAGAAGCGTCCCTCAATAGGGACGCTCTTTAAAATATTTATGATTTTTTTTGGAGGTATTTTTCCTCCTGCACAACAAGAACCATCTACACTACAAGATTTTTTATCATTAGAGACAGTTGTATACTTTCAATTACAGTACCTGAAAAAGGTATTGATGTCTTTTGTGTTAGAAAGTTTTTAAAAGCCCAATACCTAATTGTTTACCATTATAAAAAGGCGCAATAGCTGACATACTATTTTTCTCTTTTGAGTTGAATATTTTTTTCTCAATCCATGGATTAATCCAATAGGCAATTTTAGTGCTTAAAATACCTATTCCGGCACCTGCAACAACATCTGTCAGCCAATGTTTATCATTATAAATTCTGAAAGCACCTGTTCCAGTTGCAATTATATATCCCGAAATACCATACCAAATTGAAACATCTTTGTACTCTTGCCATAAAAACTCTGCACCTGCAAAAGCAGTAGCTGTGTGTCCTGAAGGAAACGAATTGAAAGCTGAGCCATCGGGTCTTTCCACTTTTGTAATTGATTTTAAACTTAATACTGAGGCTGACATTATTAAATAGGAAGTACCCAGTATTATTGTTCTATCTTTAAAATTATGCTTTCCTTTTATACCCAATGCGTTTAAGCCATAAACTGATAATGCCGGGGCATACTGTGAGAAATCGTCAATTGTAATTTTTTTATCAATGTTCTCGTTGACTTCTTCTTTTATTCCATAATTTACAAATTTTAATCCATCACTTTCAATACCAACAACACCATAGCCAATAAGTACCGTTGGTATGATTAGTTCTTTATAAGTAATTTTTTTCACAACTACAGAATCTTTTTGTATTTGCTGTGAAAAGATAGTCTGGGTAATGAAAAATGCTATTAATAGGATTCTACTATCCATATTTATTAATTTATTATTGTTAAACTTTTTTCTAGTATTTTTATGTGAATTCGTTCAACATTTATACTTAAATGTTTTCCGTCAATTTAGATTAAACAATCTTGTTTTTTTTCGAAATATATGTTTAAATCCTTTATCAATCTTCTAGTGACGTTCTTATTTTCATATTTTTTTGATAAAATCTGAATTCCTAAAATACTTTTTTTTAACAAATTTACTCTAGAAACAATTACTAAATCTAAATATCCATCTGATAAAAAAGCTTCAGGAGTTAAAGATAAATTATATCTATTTTGTTTGAATTTGAGACAAATAACAATATTGGATCAATTTTATGTTTATTTTTTCTAACGTATATTTTAATGTTTTGGGTTTATATGTAAGACTAGCTTCTATTGAATATATAACACAAGACGAAAGTATTTTTTTAGCAGATTCATATTGTTTTTTTATTATTTCCGCATCTATTCCTAACCCTGTATTATTGAAAAAAAGTATTCATTTATTTTCCCTACATCAATACAAGTAGTATTCCCTTTTTTAATCACTTCCAAAGCATTTGTTATTTCAATTGGAATCTTAAGACTTGATGCTAATCCACTTCCAATAGGAATAATTCCGAATTTTATTGATGTATTAATTAGCATTGATGCTATTCCATTTCTGGTTCCATAATCTCCACAAGCAATGATACTGTTTGGCTTATTTTCTATAGCTTCTTTTGTTAATTTAATGGAATGTTTTTGTGTATTCAGAATAACTGATATTAACTTCGTACTCATATTCCTCAAATAATGATTTAATTAATTCAAGTGATAAATTGTTATTTTCTTTAAAGTAAATTGAATTTACTATGAAATATATTTTTTGCATTGTTTAAGTAATTTAATAATAAGCAAATAATAACCTTTTAGATATAAAAAATGGTCATTTTTAAAAGTAATTCGTAAGTGTATTTTTTTTAATTAGTTTTACTTTTTTGCTAGTTTGATTATTTTTTATTCAATAAAATTTAAACTAGTAATTCTATGCCTAAAGAGAAATAAAGTAATTATTATAATAGTAATTACATTTGATCAATAATCTGAATAAAAATATCTTTCCAATAGCTAGGATGATACTTTGTATCAGTATCTCCAAATCGAATAATAATTATATTTTTTTCCGGATACACATATATGAATTGACCATACAAACCAATTGCGTAATAACTTCCATATTTTAAGGGGCCTATTCCCCAATTATTATTATAAAAATGCTTGTTATTTCCTTCGGGATCAGTATGTGTTGAATTATAAATCCAATCTTTTGAAATAATTTGAATGCCATTCCAATTGCCATTATTAAGGTATAAGCGGCCGAATTTAGCAAAATCTATCGCTCTAGCCTGTAAACAGCAAAAGACTTTTTCGATTGCTTGACTATCATTTCGGTCTAAACTCCAGGATGCAGATGCTTCCATTCCTATAGGTTTCCAAATTTTTTCTTCCAAATTTTGTGAAATTGTTCCTCCTGATACCTTTTCAATAATTAAACCTAATAACATAGTATTTGCACTACTGTATTTGAATTTTAAATTAGGTAAGCTCTCTAATTTTAAATCCATTAATTCTTCTCTTAAATTGTCTCCCCAATAAAATTCGGCATTATCAGAAATAGGATTAAATGGGTTATCAGTAAATTTTATTCCAGATGTATGTTGTAATAGATTTTTTATGGTAATTTTTTCCCAACCAGATTTGGATTTGTATTGAGGTAAATAGGTAATTAACAAATCATTTTCACTTTTTATTTTTCCTTCGTCAATTGCTATTCCTATTAAACTTGAAACAATAGGTTTTACTGCTGAAAAACTAGAAAAGGTAGATGTTTTATTATAGTTTTTATTATAGTTTTCATATAAAATTGTGTCGTTACGAATTATTAGTAATGCTTTTGTTTTATGAATAACAGCAAAACTATCTAAACTAATATTTGTTGCATTTAAATCACGACTTGTAACACCAATCGTTTTACCTAACTGATACTTATTATTAGAATTGTAAAAATTGTAAACAGGACTTTCATTTTCTATAATTCTTTGAGCAAAATGCTTATAATCGTTTTGGCTTGGCAGGCCACCATAACGCAACGTTTTATAAACATCACATGAAGTAAAACTTAAAATAACGAGAACTAGAAGTATATATTTTGACATTTAAAATGTTTTAATAAACAAAAATGAAATTAAAAACTGTAGAAAAACTGTTTTTTTATTATTTTATTAACCGATAGAATTAAATTAGAATTGCCACCTAATTTTACTCGAAATTATTAAATAACACAATAAAATGAAAAATTTGAAAAGCTTAATGACAGGAATGATAATGATTTTCATCATTTCTTGCCAACAGAAAAAATCAGATGCTATTGAATTAAAATCAAGAGTAATTAAAAAGGAAATTAAAACAGAACCCAATAAAGTAGTTTTTGATAATTTGGATCTCATTTTATCTCCATTTGAGGATATGACGGAATTTGCGTTAGATAAAAATAAAAATGGAATTATAAAATCAATGAGTAAAATTGAAGAAATTAATTCTAAAGGAATTTTTGAAAAAAATATTGCTTCACAAAGTGTACTATTACTTAAGACTAAAATTGAAAGACTAAAAAAATTAATAAATCATAATAGCTACAATGAAATTGCATTGTTCTCGACAGAAATTTTTGAATTCAACATAAGTAATTTTACGGACGGATCTAAAATAGATAATCAAATTCAAATTGAACATTTAGATTATATGGGTTTTAAAAATTTGGCATTATTAAATCAAAATAACGTTGATTGGGAGAAACTTAAACATATTACTGAAAATTCACAAAAAATATGGGCTTCATTGAGTCCAAAAGTTGCTGATAAAAATTTAAAAGACACTTTTGATCTGCTTTTTGAGGGCTTATCAATTGGTATAAAAAATAAAGATGTTAAGATATGTAGAGTTTTTTCAAATATGGATTTAACATTAGTTGATGTATTAGAAAAAAGTATATAAGATAAAAAAAACAGTAATAAAATTAAAAAAAAGAAAATGTATTTAATCTAACAAGCATTTGAAACAACACATTTTTTTGTAGTAGATTTTATCAGGTTTCTTGGTTGTTAATCATTATTAATAAGTAATACATTCTCAGTTTGCTCAGAGATTTCTTTATGAGACAACACATCTTTTAAATAATTATTTAAATACTGCTTAAAGAGGTTGATTCAAAATTATTTGTAACTTAAGTTCTTGATATTTGTTTACTTAATTTAAGATTATTTTATTAAATACGATATCGTTAAACTACTTATCCCAAAAATAATTTTGTTAGCGTTTTCTATATTTAAATAAATTTTAAAAGTTGTTTTTTTTTTAAATATCAAAGATTAAAGTATTCAGTCTTTATCTATTCGCTTCCCTAATAATACTTTTAATAAAAATTAAAGCTAAATTGTAGTGATAAAAAATTAGTAAGTTTTTAGCGAGTATTAAGATTATTTCTCTACATTTGTTACAATATTTATTTTTTTACAGAAATGAAAAAGTTTCACATTTTATTAATCGTTGTTGTTGGTTTATTGTTGATGCCAGCAGTAACTTTTGCGTGTGAAAATAATTCATCGAAACATTCTTCTTCAAAAGAGACTTCCTCAAAAATAGACAAAGATGATTGTTGTAAAGACAATAGTCATTCAAAAACTAAAAACGACAAGGGTTGTGGAGGAAAATGCAGCCATTCTAAATGTGGTTGTGCTTCTTCTTGCAAAACATCTGTTTCTATTAATGAATTGAACTTTAATAAAAATATTTTTAATTTCTTTTCAGAAAAACAAAATTTTTACAATTACGAAACCTCCATTTCTTCTGGTTTCAATTCTTTATGGCTTATACCAAAAATAGGCTAAATTTTAAATTTGATAGCCATAATTGTGTCAAATCAAAAGCAATTATTGCTTTAAATCATTTACTTTCTCAGTTAATTTCATTTTCAAAAGGCTGGCTTTGTTGTGCTGTCATTTTGTTCTTGTTTAACTAATTCAATTTAAAATTATTTTACAATGAAATCACTAAAAAAAATAGTGATGGCAATAACTCTATTGCTATCATTCACAGTGTCTAATGCGCAAATCAAAAACGCTAAAACTGAAACCGTAAAAATATTCGGGAATTGTGGAATGTGCGAAACCACCATAGAAAAAGCAGGAAGTCACAAGAAAATTGCCAATGTTGATTGGAATAAAGACACCAAAATGGCTACGCTTACTTATGATGCTAAAAAAACCAATCAGGATGAAATCTTAAAACGTATTGCACTTGCGGGTTATGATAGCGAAAAATTCCTTGCTCCAGATGCTGCATATTCAAAACTTCCGGGATGTTGTCAATACGATCGTGAAGCAAAAGTTGCAGTAAAAACGGAAACAAAATCCGAAGAAACTAAAATGGAAATGAACGACCATTCAACAATGACTGAAAACCAAGGAACAGACCAACTAAAACCAGTTTTCGATAATTATTTTTCATTGAAAGATGCCTTGGTAAAAACAGATAGTAAAACGGCTTCTGCAAAGTCAAAAGATTTTTTAACCGCAATCACTGTCGTAAAAATGGAAACATTGAAAATGGATGTACATATGACTTGGATGAAAGTTTATAAAGATTTAACTGCTGATGCAAAAAATATTTCTGAAACACAGGATATCAAAAAGCAAAGAGAGCTTTTCAAATCATTATCTAAAAATACGTATGAGTTGATAAAAGTTTCAAAATTTACTGAACCGGTTTATTATCAATATTGCCCGATGCAAGATGCCAATTGGTTAAGTAAAGAAAATACAATTAAAAATCCTTACTACGGATCACAAATGTTGAGTTGTGGTAAAACAGTAGAAACAATAAAATAATAAAATTAAAACTTTAAAAAATGAAGAATATATCTTTTACCGCATCAATAATTGGAGCAATACTTTTATCATCTTGTAATAAAGATGATAATATGGATATGACAAATGCAGCATTAAACGTTAATTATCCAGCAGCGTATGTTGTCAATGGTGAAGATGCAACAATTTCAGTAATCAAATTATCAACTAATGAAGTTACAGGAACTATTCCATTGATGGGAACCGATACAGATATGATAATGTGGCCACACCATATTTCTTCACATTCAAATCATCTTGCAATTGGAGTTCCGGGAATGGATTTAAGCGCAGGACACGCAGTGACAGGAACTATGTCGGGTAAACTTGTTGTTATTGATGCAACAACTGGTTCAATTGTTAAAAAAATGGGTTTACCTGTAATGAACCACAATACTATTTATTCTCCAAATGGTACAGAAATTTGGGTGCCTCAAATGGATATGAACGGAAAAGTATTGGTGTATGACGCTACAACTTATGCGTTGAAAAGTACAATTACTGTAGGTATGATGCCTGCAGAATTAACTTTCTCTTCGGACGGGACAAAAGCCTATGTTGCTAATGGCGATGATGATAACGTTTCAGTAATCAATGTAGCATCAAAATCAGTAGTTGCAACGGTTACAGTTGGTAACAATCCTGTTGGAGCTTGGACTGGTACAGATGGTAAAATGTATGTTGATAACGAAGACGGACAATCTATTTCTGTTATAAATGTAGCTACAAATGCCGTTGACCAAACTATTATTTTAGGATTTATGCCCGGAATTGCCTCACACAACGGAACAAAAAGCGAATTATGGGTTTCAGATCCAATGAATGGAAAAGTACATTATTGGACTTGGGATGCTGGTATGATGATGTGGATGCACGGTGGCGCTTTTAATACGGGTGCTGGTGCTCACGCAATTTCTTTCACTATGGACGGAAACACTGCCTATGTAACCAACCAAACAGCAAATACAGTTTCTGTTGTAAATGTTACCAATCATACCGTTACTAAAACAATCAATGTTGGTAAAAAACCAAATGGGGTTGTAATAAAAATGTAAACTATTAATTTCTAAAATATCAAATGTAAATTTGATAAACGATTAAAATGGCTTGCAATTGATCAGTGTTAATATTATAAACAATTAATTAAAACTGTAAAAAATGAAAAATCTAATTATCGTACTAAGCGTATTCTTAGCAGTTAGCACAGTAGCATCAGCTCAAGAAGCTACAAAATCTTCGCAAAAGGAAGCTCAAAAAACAACTTATACTTGCCCAAT
Organism: Flavobacterium pasteuri; assembly: GCF_048286615.1. Lineage (NCBI taxonomy): Bacteria > Pseudomonadati > Bacteroidota > Flavobacteriia > Flavobacteriales > Flavobacteriaceae > Flavobacterium > Flavobacterium pasteuri. The sequence continues at coordinate 135,835 of NZ_JBLVPN010000007.1, forward strand.
GCATCCAGAAGAAGTGAGTTTAATAGAAGGAAAATGTAGCAAATGTGGAATGACAATGGTAAAAACCACTAAAAAAATAGATACTCACGCTACAAAAGGCAGTCAACCTAAAACTAAAATTGTAACAAAATATGTTTGTCCAATGGACGGCTCAACTTCTGATACCGAAGGGAAATGTTCTAAATGTGGAACTAGGATGGTAAAAATTACCGAAAAGATAGATACTCACGCTACAAAAGGCAGTCAACCTAAAACTAAAATTGTAACAAAATATGTTTGTCCAATGGACGGCTCAACTTCTGATACCGAAGGGAAATGTTCTAAATGTGGAACTGGAATGGTAAAAATTACCGAAAAGATAGATACTCACGCTACAAAAGGCAGTCAACCTAAAACTAAAATTGTAACAAAATATGTTTGTCCAATGGATGGCTCAACTTCTGACAAACCGGGGGAATGTCCTAAATGTGGAATGGAAATGGCTAAAACGGAGGGTAAGAAAAAATAATCCAGTCGCATAAATTTTAAATTTCCTTTTAGTTTAATTCAATGCACATGATACCAATAATAAGGATGCAATGATTTTAATGACCCTATAAAATGAAAAAATTAATTTCTATATAAAAATGGGTTTTCAAAAAAATATTCATCAAAAAATGTTGCAAATACCAACAATATCAATTAAAAAAATAATAAAATGAAAAATCTAATCCTTTCAGCCATAGCGATGGCATTTGTACTAGTTTCTTGTAATCAAAAAAATAAAGAAGCTGCAACAACTAATTCGGAAACAACAGAGAGTACCTCGCAATTATACGCGTGTCCAATGCACCCAGAGGTTACAGGAAAAAAAGGTGAAAAATGTTCAAAATGTGGAATGGAATTAACCGAACCAGTTGTACAAAATGAAGCAGCTCATGATCATACTGATGGTAGTCATAGTCATAATGATACAACAACAGTTGAAGTTAATACTGAAGCTACATCGGTTACCCAAACAACATTTTCAACAAGCGAAATAATCTCTGGTTATTTAAAACTCAAAAACGCACTCACAAAAGACGATACAAAAGGAGCAGCCAATGCGGGTAAAGCATTATATGCAACTTTCAATAAAGTCAATACCAATGCAATAGATCCAAAATTGAAAACAGAATATATTGATATTGCTGATGATGCTAAAGAACACGCAGAACACATTGGTGATAATGGTGGGAAAATTGACCACCAAAGAGAACATTTTGCGATGTTGAGTAAAGATGTGAATGATTTGATAAAAATATTTGGAGCAAAACAAAAACTATATCAAGACTTTTGTCCTATGTATAATGAAGGAAAAGGGGCTATTTGGATAAGTGAAAGCAAAGAAATAAAAAATCCTTACTACGGTTCGAAAATGCTTACTTGTGGTTCTATGAAAAAACAATTATAAAATGAAAAAAATCATCAAGAAAATACTCATAATTGGGTTTGTTATTTTTTTGTTGATGCAGTTATATCAACCTGCTCGTAATGAAAGTTATGAGCAGGAATTAACTGCAAATTTCACAAAAATGTACGATGTTCCTAAAAATGTTGAAACTATTTTACGGACATCTTGCTACGATTGTCACAGTAACAATACCAATTATCCATTATATTCTTACATTCAGCCAGCACGGTTTTTTATGGAAGAACACATTAAAGATGGTAAAAAGGATTTGAACTTTAATGAGTTTGGAAAGTATTCCAAGCGAAAACAAGAAAACAAATTAGAAGCTATCATCAAACAAATAAAATCTGATGAAATGCCCTTAGCGTCCTACACGCTACTTCATAAAAATGCAATAGTAACACCTGCTCAAAAAGAGGAAGTAATCAATTGGATAAATAAAACAAAAGATAGTCTTTCATTAGAAAACTAAACATTATGGTAGAAAAATTAATATCATTTTCACTAAAAAATAGATTTGTTGTTCTTCTCGTCTCAGCTTGCTTATTAGCTTGGGGTATTTATAGCGTACAACAAAACCCCATAGATGCCATTCCGGATTTGTCCGAGAATCAAGTTATTGTATTTACAGAATGGATGGGAAGAAGTCCACAGGTTATAGAAGCACAAGTAACCTATCCTTTGGTTTCAAACCTGCAAGGAATACCAAAAGTTAAAAATATTCGCGGTGCATCTATGTTTGGGATGAGTTTCGTATATATCATCTTTGAAGATAATGTAGATGTGTATTGGGCAAGAACTCGAGTGTTGGAACGGTTGAATTATGCCCAACGATTATTACCTCAAAATGTAGTGCCCACATTAGGACCAGATGGAACTGGAGTTGGCCATATTTTTTGGTATCATTTAAAGGCTAACGGTATGGACTTGGGAGAACAAAGAGCTTTACAAGATTGGTACGTGAAATTTGCATTACAAACTGTTCCCGGCGTGGCTGAAGTAGCATCATTTGGTGGTTTTGAAAAACAGTACCAATTAGTGTTAGATCCCTTAAAAATGCAGTACTACAATGTGAGTATGATGGAAGTGATGAATGCTGTTAAAGCAAATAACAATGATGTTGGTGGTCGAAAATTTGAGATGAGTAATATGTCTTACATAGTAAGAGGTTTAGGGTACATAAAAAACATAAAAGATGTAGAAGACATTGCTATTAAAAATTATAATTCCGTTCCAGTAAAGGTAAAAGACATTGGTTCGATACAAATGGGTGGAGATTTACGCTTGGGAATTTTTGACGAAAATGGAACAGGTGAAGTTGTAGGAGGAATTGTAGTCATGCGTTATGGTGAAAATGCAGATAAAGTTATAAAAGCAGTAAAAGAAAAAATGAAAGAAGTTGAAAAAGGATTGCCTGAAGGCGTTTCTTTTAAAACGTCTTATGACAGAAGTGAATTGATAGAAAAAGCAATCGCATCTGTTAAAGGAACTTTAATAGAAGAAATGATTGTTGTTTCAATTGTTATACTACTTTTTCTTTTTCATTGGCGAAGTGCTTTAATTATCTTAATACAATTGCCTATATCTGTGGCTATTGGCTTTATTTTGCTTGAAGCATTTGGTATATCATCTAATATCATGTCATTAACGGGTATTGCATTAGCTATAGGTGTTGTTGTCGATGACGGAATTGTAATGGTGGAAAATGCGTATAGGACAATTTCGGAGAAACAGGAAGAAATGGAGAGTAATCAAAATAATTCGGAAATAAAATGAAAGATAAAATAAAAAATATATTCAAAAAAGAACATGACCCCTTATCTTCTGAAGAAAAGTTACAACTTATAGAAAAGTCTTCAAAATTAGTTGGCCCAGGTGTCTTTTATTCAACACTCATTGTGATAGCTTCCTTTTTACCTGTATTTCTTCTCACAGGTATGGAAGGTAAATTATTCAGCCCATTGGCATGGACAAAATCGTTTATACTTATAGTAGATGCTTTTTTAGCCATTACCCTTACTCCAGTTCTAATTAGTTTTCTGCTTAAAGGCAAACTTCGTCCAGAAAACAAAAATCCAATCAATAAAAAACTAGAAAGCATATATACTCCTATTTTAATTTTTTGTTTAAAATGGAGGAAAACAGTATTAGGTATTAATATAATTGCGCTCCTGATTGGTGTTTTAATGTTTACCCGTTTAGGTACAGAATTTATGCCTCCTTTAGATGAAGGTTCCGTGCTTTTTATGCCTGTAACATTACCAGACGTATCCAATTCTGAGGTGAAAAGAATTTTGCAAGTGCAAGACAAATTGATAAAATCGATACCCGAAGTGGCTCATGTTTTAGGAAAAGCCGGACGCGCTAACACTGCTACCGATAATAGTCCAATAAGCATGATTGAAACTATTGTTTTACTAAAACCCCAACACGAATGGAGAGAAGACAAAACGAAAGCCGATATTGTTAATGAAATAAATAATAAACTTCAAATTCCAGGAGTTACGAATGGTTTTACACAGCCCATCATTAATAGGATTAATATGCTTTCTACTGGTATTAGAACCGATGTAGGAATAAAGATTTACGGAGCAAGCTTAGACACTATCAATGTTTTATCTCAAAAAATAAAAAAAGCCCTTGAAGGTACTTCTGGCGTAAAAGATTTATATGCGGAACCGATTACTGGCGGAAAGTACATCGATATCGAGGCAAAAAGAGAGGTCATTGGAAGATACGGACTTACAATAGATGATATAAACAATGTGGTGGAAGCGTCTATTGGTGGAATGAAACTTACCACAACTATAGAAGGAAGACAACGATTTTCTGTAAATGCAAGATATGCTCAAGAATACAGAAATAGTATTGAGGCGTTAAAAAAACTCCAAGTGCAAACAATGGAGTTTGGTCCTATTCCATTAGAAGCCGTTGCCGATGTAAAAATAAGCGATGGTCCTCCAATGATAAATAGCGAAAATGCAATGCTTCGAGGCAGTGTACTGTTTAATGTACGAGAGCGTGATTTAGGAAGTACGGTAAAAGAAGCGCAAAAAAAATTGAATGCAATGATTACTAAAATGCCAAAAGGCTATTATGTGGAGTGGAGCGGACAGTGGGAAAACCAAATCAGAGCCAATAAAACATTAAGCATGATTTTACCTATAGTTGTTATCATTATTTTCCTTATTCTGTACTTCACCTATCATTCTATGAAAGAAGCACTGATTACAATGATAACCGTACCGTTTGCTTTAATTGGAGGGATTTTTATGGTCTATTTTTATGGAATAAATTTATCAGTAGCCGTTGCAGTTGGTTTTATAGCATTGTTTGGAATGGCAATCGAAACCGCTATGTTAATGACTATTTATTTGAATGAAGCAATGAATAAAATGGTAGAAAAACACGGGAACAGTGCAGCGACAATTACAGAAGCAATTTTGAAACAATACATTATTGACGGTTCTGCCAAAAGGTTGAGACCAAAATTGATGACCGTTTCCGTTTCCTTGTTTGGATTAATCCCTATTCTTTGGGCAACAGGAACGGGTGCAGATGTGATGCTGCCAATTACGGTTCCACTCATTGGGGGTACAATTACCTCAACAATTTATGTATTATTAGTAACCCCTATAGTTTTTGAGATGGTGAAACTTCGAGAATTAAAAACAAAAGGCAAAATAGAACTTATAGATGTTAAAGAATAACTATTATATCGCAATAAGCTGTTTGATTTTAAGTACTGCTAATATGGTGGCGCAAACACTTTCGTTGGATGCTGTTTTGACGAATATCAAAACAAATAATCCACAACTAAAAATGTATGATGCCGATATTCAAAGTATGGATGCTGCGGCAAAAGGAGCCAGAAGTTGGATGCCTCCACAAGTGGAAACGGGTTTTTTTATGACGCCTTACAATAGTAAATTATGGAAAGCCGATGAAATGGGCCCAGGAATGGGATCTTACATGGTTGGTGTTACACAAATGATACCGAATGCTAGAAAACTTAGGTCTGATTTCAATTACATGAATGCAATGTCATCTGTTGAAAAAGAAAATAAAGGTTATACGATTAATCAATTAAAGGCACTGGCAAAAACGAATTATTACCAATGGCTGGTATTAAATAAAAAAATAAAAATTGCTGATGATAATTTATTGCTCTTAGACTATATGATAAAAAGTATGGAAATACGCTATCAGTATAATATGGATAAATTGCCAACCTATTACAAAGCAAAATCGCAATACGGTGCATTACAAAGTATGATTGTAATGTTACAAAACGATATTTCCCAGAAGCGAATTATGCTAAATACCTTGATGGCTAGAGATAAAAACACTTTGTTTGAAATAGATGAAACCTATAAATTAAATGATTTTGATGCCATAAAAGCAGATACAACCTCACTTTCCCAAAACCGAAGTGATGTTAAAGCTATTGAAAAAACAATGGTATTAAATCAATTAAAAATTGAAACCGAAAAAGCAAAATTATTGCCAGAATTTGGTATCAAATATGACCATATGTTTGCCTTTGGAGAACAGCCAAAACAATTCTCTTTAATGGGAATGATTACTATTCCCATGCCTTGGTCAACAAAAATGAATACAGCCAATATCAACAGTTTTAAAATCAAGAATGAAGGTCTCAACTGGCAAAAGCAAATGATTTTGAATGAAGCAGCAGGAATGATTTCGGGTATGAATACAGAATTGATAAACCTAAAAAAACAATATGATATTGCTGAAAAAAATATCATTCCTGCCTTAAAACGAAACTATGATACTGCAATATTGGCTTGGCAGAATAATACGGGAGATCTGTTTGTAGTATTGGATGCTTGGGAAGCATTAAATATGGCACAAATTGATGTTCTGGATAAATTACAAAATATTTTAAGCACACAAGTAGAAATTGAAAAACAACTGGAAATCAAATAATTATGAATAAATATTTAAAATATAGTTTAATTTTAATCGTAATTTCTAGTATAGGATTTGCTGTCTATTTCTTTTCAATAAAGTCAGAGATTCACTCGGAGAATTCACATCAAACAGAAGTTTATACCTGTTCTATGCATCCCGAAATTATTCGCGACAAACCTGGTAATTGTCCTATTTGCGGAATGACTTTAGTAAAAAAAATAACAGAAAGCCAAGCTGAGGAAGATAATTCTATTGACAATCTTTTGAAACCTACTGATAATTTTATCGTCGGGAATTATCAAACTACAACAGCCAAAGACACTACATTAAGCAGTGAGATAAATTTGCCCGGTATCGTGGCTTACGATCCAAATTCATCAGTAAATATTGCTGCTCGAATAAGTGGAAGAATAGAAAAAATGTATGTAAATTATAAGTACCAAAAAGTAGCTAAAGGACAGAAATTATTTGATTTATACAGCCCTGAGTTATTGACAGAACAGCAAAATTTTATTTATTTAGTTTCCAATGATTCCGATAATACATCAATTATTAAAGCCTCAAAGCAAAAATTATTGCTTTATGGAATGACTAAAAATCAGATAAATTCATTGTCTTCTTCCAAAAAAGTAAATCCTCAAGTTTCAATTTACAGTCCAGCTTCTGGAATTATTCAAGGAACAGAAAAAATGGATAATACAAGCAATTCGACGATGCAAAGTGCAAGTAACAATACCGAAATATTAAATATAAAAGAAGGTAACTATATAAAAAAGGGAGAAGTAGTTTTTAAATTAGTAAATACAGATAAAGTATGGGGTATCTTTAATGTTAGTCAAGGGTACAATAGTCTAATCAAAACCAATCAAACTATCAAAATTGCTACAGAATTAGACAAAAATGAATTCATTGATGCACAAATAAATTTTATTGAAACTCAATTTAATCCAGCAGATAAATCCAATAGAATTAGGGTATACCTAAACAACAATAAAATAAAATTCCCCATAGGTCTGCGATTACAAGGAATTGTGAAAACAAATTCAATACAAGGGGTTTGGTTGCAAAAACAAGCATTAGTGAGTATTGGCAACAAGAAAATAGTTTTTATAAAAAAGAATAATGGCTTTAAAGCAACTGCAATAAAAGCAGGAATTGAAATAGATGATTTTATTCAAATTATCAGTGGAATTGCCGTTGAAGATACCCTTGCTAAAAATGCACAATATTTAATTGATAGCGAAAGCTTTATTAAAACCGAGTAATTATGAAAACGATAAAAATAATAGGCATTCTATCAATACTATTTGCAGTATTTATAGCTTGCAATACTAAAAACAAAGAAGACCATAGCAAACATAAAAACAAAGAAACTATTTTTTACACTTGTTCTATGGATCCTCAAGTAAAGGAAGATAAGCCCGGAAAATGTCCCATTTGTCATATGGAGTTAACTCCAATAAAAAGTGATGACACAGCTGCAAATGAGATAAGCTTGAGTAAACAACAGCTACAATTGGGGAACATCACCACGCAAACTGTTGCAACAACTCAAAGCAGTTTAGAGCAAAATTATACAGGGGTTTTAACAATTAATCAAGAAAAAATTAACACCATTTCTGCTAGAGCAATGGGGCGAATTGAAAAGTTATACTTCAAAACGGTTGGTGATTATGTTGCTAAAAACGAACCAGTATATCAATTGTATAGTGAAGATATTGCCATAGCCAAACAAGATTACTTCACAGCATACAAACAACTTACCATGCCAGGTGATTTTGGAAAAAATGCACGTACGATGCTCATTGCTGCCAAACAAAAACTATTATTCTTTGGTTTATCCAATGCCCAAATTGAAACTATAAAATCGAGTAAAGAAATTTCTCCGTACACTATTTTCTATAGTAATAGCAGTGGAACTATCTCGGAGATAATAGCAACAGAGGGCAGTTATGCAATGGAGGGTGTTGGTATAATTAAATTGGCAGATTTAAAAAGTCTTTGGCTCGAAACACAGGTGAATATAAATTATGCAAAAAGCATGCACCTTGGACAAAACGCCAAAGTTTCATTTACTGATTATCCTGATAAAACTATAATTGCAAAAATTTCATTTATCAATCCTGAAATAAATCCAGATACCAGACTGCTTTTAATTCGAATGGAGGTGCCCAATCAAAACTTGCTGTTGAAACCCGGAATGCAGGCAATTGCAAGATTGACACAATCCAATATAAAAGGAGTATTCATACCTACTGATGCTGTTATCAGGGAAGAAAATGCTTCTTATATATGGATTGAAAAAAGAACAGGAGTATTCGAAAATCTTATGGTAGAAACTGGAATAGAAATAAATGGGATGATTGAAATCAAATCTGAAATAGATAGCTCTAAAAAAGTGGTTATTACCGGAGCATATGCCATAAATAGTGAATATAAATTCAGAAAAGGAAGTGACCCGATGGAAGGAATGAAAATGTAAAAATAAAAAATTATGACACACACTCATACTATTACTGGGACGGGAGGTGTTCTATAATAAAAAAATGTTATCTGCGTGCTTTGCAAAAATCATTGACAAAACTTGGAACGATAACAAATAAATAGCGAATTGAAACGAGTACGAATAAAGCATATTCTACTTTCAATTTTAAAAGTTATGAAAATGGATAATCAAAAAGTAGATACCAATTGGTATGTTATTACAGGTGGACCCAGTACAGGTAAAACAACAGTAATTGATATATTATCTAAAAGGGGCTATAAAACAAGTATTGAGCACGCTAGGCATTATATTGATAGTATGAGGAAAGAAGGTAAAAGTCTAGAAGAAATAAGAGAAAACAAAAGAAAATTTCAATTAGCGGTGTTAGATATGCAAATTGAACAAGAAGCAGAATTATCACCGATTGAAACTGTTTTTCTTGACAGGGCTATTCCTGATGCAATGGCTTACTATCAATTTTTAAATCTTGATTTTGACGAAAAATTACTTAGTGCCATTAAGAAGGTATCTTATAAAAAGATTTTTATTTTAGACCGATTACCATTTACAAAAGACTATGCAAGAACAGAAGACGAAGAAGCACAAAAAACCATTCATAGATTAATTATTGAGGTTTACAATACATTAAGTTTTCCAGTCATTTTTGTTCCATTATTAACACCAAATGAAAGAGTAAATTTTATTTTAAAAAACATATGATACATACCTATAAAATTACCGGAATGACTTGCGATAGCTGTCGTTCTAAAGTGGAAAAAACATTGAATGCCATCGATGGAATTCAAGCAACGGTTACTTTGGATCCTCCAATTGCAACAATAACAATGGAAAAACACATTCCACTGAATCAATTTCAAGAGGCATTAACAACCGTTGGAAAGTACACTATAGAAATGAGTAGCGCTAACGATACAACTCACAAAAATGTCAATGAGCCAATAACAAAATCGTGTTGCAGTACTAAAACTAGTGATAACATGGATACAATACCTTCACTAAGTAATGATCAAGGCAAATACTATTGTCCGATGCATTGTGAAGGAGACAAGGTTTACGATAAGCCCGGGAGTTGTCCAGTATGCGGAATGAATTTAGAAAAAGTTCATGAATTAAGTGCGGTCAAAAAATTATACACCTGTCCGATGCACCCGGAGGTAATCAAAGAAGAACCTGGCTCCTGCCCTATTTGCGGAATGGATTTAGTACCAATGGAACCTACAGATAGTGAAGACAAAAAGGTTTACAATGATTTGCTTAAGAAAATGAAAGTAGCAACAGCCTTTACAATTCCTGTTTTCGCAATAGCTACTATAGAAATGATGTCAAATAATCCGTTAGAAAAGATAATGGGCATTTCATACTGGAATTGGGTACAATTGATTTTGACGCTTCCCGTGGTTTTTTATGCGTGTTGGATGTTCTTTGTTCGCGCCTGGAAGTCAATTGTTACCTGGAATCTCAACATGTTTACGCTGATAGGAATTGGTACTGGAGTAGCTTTCTTGTTTAGTTTGGTTGGCATGTTTTTTCCTGATATTTTTCCAAATGAATTTAAAACCGTAAGCGGCACAGTGTTACTTTATTTTGAAGCAACAACGGTCATATTAACCTTGGTTTTGTTAGGCCAATTATTAGAAGCAAGAGCACACAGTCAAACTAGCGGTGCCATAAAAGAATTATTGAAATTAGCGCCCACCGAAGCGACTTTGGTTATCGAAGGAGGGGACAAAGTAATCTCGATTCACGACATCAAAAAAGGAGATTTATTACGAGTAAAACCGGGAGATAAAATTCCAGTAGATGGAAAAATTACTGATGGAGAAAGTACTATAGATGAATCTATGATCTCAGGAGAGCCTATTCCTGTTGATAAAAAGATTGATGATTCAGTTATAGCGGGAACAATAAACGGAAATAAATCCTTTGTTATGATTGCCGAGAAAGTTGGTTCGGAAACCTTGCTTTCGCAAATTGTTAAGATGGTAAATGATGCGAGCCGATCCAAAGCACCGATTCAAAAACTCGCGGATAGCATTGCAAAATATTTTGTACCGATTGTAGTTGTAGTTTCTGTCTTAACCTTTTTTGTTTGGGCAAAATTTGGACCGGAACCTGCCCTAGTCTATGGTTTTATCAATGCCATTGCAGTATTAATAATTGCCTGTCCTTGTGCTTTGGGATTAGCCACACCAATGTCGGTAATGGTTGGCGTAGGTAAAGGGGCACAATCTGGAGTGCTCATAAAAAATGCGGAAGCATTGGAAAACATGAACAAGGTAAATGTTCTGATAACCGATAAAACAGGTACCATTACCGAAGGAAAACCCTCTGTTGAAAAAGTGTTCTCCTTACAAAATGACGAAAATGGACTATTGCAAAACATCGCTTCCTTAAATCAGTACAGCGAACATCCTTTGGCGCAAGCCGTAGTCAATTTTGCGAAAGCTAAAAACATTTCATTAATCGACGTAAAGGATTTTGAAGCTATTGCCGGAAAAGGGGTTATTGGTACGGTAACCAGTAAGAAAGTGGCACTCGGAAATAAAAAACTAATGGAGCAAGTGAACGCCACAGTTTCTGATGAATTGGAAAATAAAATTGTAGCCGAACAAAAACTAGGAAAAACCGTCTCCTATATTGCTGTAGATAGAATTGTAATTGGTTTTGTTACCATTGCAGACAAGATAAAAGAGACAAGCAAAGAAGCAATAAAAGAACTGATGCGTCAGGGTGTTGAAGTAATAATGATAACGGGCGACAATGAAAACACCGCAAAAGCCGTTGCCGCCGAACTCGGCCTTAGTTCATTCATCGCAGGAGCCCTCCCCGAAGACAAACTAAATGAAATAAAACGCCTCCAATCCCTAGGAAAAATTGTCGCCATGGCAGGAGACGGCATCAACGATGCCCCTGCATTAGCACAGTCAGACATCGGAATTGCCATGGGAACCGGAACTGACGTGGCGATAGAAAGTGCTAAAATAACTTTAGTAAAAGGCGATTTACAAGGTATTGTGAAAGCCAAAAATTTGAGCCACGCAGTAATGAGTAACATTAAACAAAATTTGTTTTTTGCCTTTTTCTACAATGTTTTAGGTGTGCCAATTGCAGCCGGAGTTTTATATCCATTTTCCGGGATTTTACTTTCTCCTATGATAGCGGCTTTGGCAATGAGTTTTAGTTCTGTATCGGTAATTGTAAATGCGTTAAGATTAAGAAGTTTGAAACTTTAGAAAATAAGAATAGAAATTTATATAATGAATTAAAATGAATAACCTTACTCAAATCATTCAACAATACAAAACTGATACAGAAAGTGTCTACAATACTTGGTTTGTCGATAACGACCAAAGATTAAAAGCGTTTCGAACCATTCGTAGAGGAATTTTACAAGTCATTGACGATATCAAAAACAAGACTTTTCCAAATGATTTTAAAGGGAGTAGTTTAGAATTTGTGTTGAGTTGTATTGCAGAACAAAAACAAATATTTGTTGGAGTTGCACATCCTTTTTATTGGAAACCAAAATTAAGAATTCCAGATATTTACGAAAATCAAAATAATAAAATCGCTTTTGGGCAATTTCTCGAAAACTGTATAAACGCAAAAACCGAGGAACAAGTTGTAAAAGAAATTGTAAAATTGGATGAATTAAAAATAAAAGGTTTAGGCCCCGCAGTGGCAAGTATCTTATATTTTTTACACCCAACCTGGTGTCCGCCTTTCAATACGGCAATTCTAAACGGATTTAATTTTTTATTCAAAGACAAAAAGAAGTTAGGAAGTTGGACAGAATATTTAAAAATTAGAGAGACATTAATAGAAACCAACAGCAAACATAAATCTGAATTATCAAATGATTTAGGAGCGATTGCGGGATTGTGTTTTGAAATTGGAACCCAAAAAATGCTAATTGGTAATGATGAATATTTAAGCGAAGACGAACGTACTCGGTTTGAAAAGAATATACTAAAACGACAAAAAGAAATTCAGGAAGAAAAATTGGCAGAAAATCTTCATAACGAAATGCAGTACCATTTGCTTAAAATTGGAGTTTCATTGGGTTATGATGTTACACCAGCCAGTAATGATAAAAGTAAAGCGTTTAATGGTCAAAGTTTTTCGTTTATGTCAATTAGTAAGTTTCCAGAATTACCAACGGACAAAGACACCCAAAACACGATTAAACTCATTGATGTACTTTGGTTTAAAAAAGGAACAAACAGTATCATCGGTGCATTTGAAGTCGAAAAAAGCACCAGTATTTATTCTGGAATTTTAAGACTTTCCGACTTGTATTTTAGTATTTCCAATGGCGAAGAGGTGTTCTATATCATCATTCCGGACAGTCGCGAAAAAGATGTGATTCTTCAGCTAAATAGACCAGTCATAAAAAATTCAAAAATGAATATCAAATACATTCTGTTTTCTGAATTGCGAAACCAATGTGACGCAATTTGCAAATTTGGCTCAGACTATTCAATAATGGAAAAAATAGCAAAATCAACTTAAATAATAAAAAAATGAAAAATCTTGTAGTACTCAAAAAATTTCAGATTATGGTAGTATTAGTAGTGGCTGGCTTAATAATTGGCAGCTGCAATAATCCTAAAAAAACAATGCAATTAGCAAAAGTATACGTAGCCAATGAGGACGGAGGTAGTATTTCTGTTATAAACCTTCAGGACAGTACAAAAAATACAGAAATATCAATTAGTGACTCTTCAGGAATGATGTTCATGGCTCATAACGTACAAGTTGCACCTGATGGAAAATCTGTTTGGGTGACGGCAATACCTATGGATAGTACAGCAACAAACCAATTGATAGTAATCGATCCAAACACTAATTCAATAAAAAAACGTATTGAGCTTGGTAAGGATTTGCATCTGGCGCATGTCGTTTTAGATAATAAATCAGAATATGCTTATGCATCTGCAAATGAAACAAATCAGATATTTAAAGTCGATGCCAAAACATATAAAATAACTCAAAAATTTGAACTAGGAAAAGGATATTTACCACACGGTTTTAGACATCAAAACGGAAAACTTTATGTTGCGAATATGGATGCAAAAAGTATGTCGATTATTACTATTGCTGATGGCACAATAACTGATATTCCTCTGGGAGGAGTGGCTGTGCAAGTTGCAACTACACAAGATGAAAAATTTATTTTTGCGAGTTTGTATGATACTAAAGAAGTAGTAAAATATGATATTAAAAATGCTCAAATAACAAGAATAAAATTACCAAATGATGCACAAGGTCCAATTCAATTATATGCCACGCCAGACAGCAAATTTTTATATGTAGCCGATCAAGGGGAAACAATGGGTAGATCTGTTTCAAATAAAGTTTTTGTAATTGACATAACAAGTAACAAAGTTATTAAAACGATAACCGTAGGCAAAAAAGCGCATGGTGTAGTGATTAGCAAAGACGGAAAAACAGTTTATGTAACCAATAGTGGTGACAATACTGTTTCAGTAATAGAGGTGGCAACTCAAAAAGTAATTAATACAATTGCAGTAGGCAAAAAACCGAATGGTATAAGTTATTTGTCCGAAAGTGGCGGAATGGAATAGAAATTAAGATAATAAAAAAAACAATTTAAAATTAAAAACCATGAAAAAAGTAATTCTAATACATTTCTTTATTTTACAAGCTTTAGTAATTTCGGCACAAGAAAAAGCTCAAATAAAACTAACTTCTGCAAGTCCATCTGCATCCTTTGAACAAGAATTGGGTAGCACAATGATCAAAGTTTCTTACAGCAGACCACTAGCAAGAGGCAGAAAAATATTTGGTGAATTAGTCCCTTTTGAAAAACTCTGGCGAACTGGCGCCAGTGATTGTACTTCAATAACGACCAATGAAGATATTGTGTTTGGAAATACTACTTTAAAAATGGGTAGTTACTCAATATTCACAATACCTTCAAAAAAGGAGTGGACAATAATTGTAAATACAGATACTACATTACATGGCGAAACTGGATATGATGCCAAAAAAGATGTTTTTCGTTTTACAGTTCCAGTAGAAAGCATACCCAATTTCTATGAAACATTTACAATCGAAGTAAATGATATTAACAGTAAAGGGGAGGGATTTCTAAAAATAGTATGGGAAAATTCGATGGTGAAAATTCCATTAAAAAGTAAAGCAGATGAAAATATTTTAGCAGTAATAGATAAAAACATCATTAAAGAAAGAACTCAAGATGCTAATTTATTATTTCAAGCGGCAAACTATTATTACAGTACAAACAGAGATTCCAAACAAGCAATAGCTTGGCTAATTGAAGCCGAAAAATTAGATCCGCAGAATTTTTACTATCCTAATTTGAGACAAAAAATAGCAACGGAACTAAAAGACTATCCAAGTGCAATTGAAGCAGGGAAAAAAGCTTTATCAATAGCAGAACTAAAAAAAATGAAAAGTGTTGAATCACTTAAAAAACAAATTTTAGAGTTAGAGTTACTATTGAAAAAATAAATTAATTTTTAAATCAAAAATTTATGGAAATGAAACACACAACAGAAGAGCATCCAAAAGCACTAAGTTTGACTATGTACAAGAAATTAGCGATTATGATAGTGGTATCATTTATAGCTATGTACATACTAATGTATTCAATGGTAGATGTTTTTGCCAATGTAATACCCAATATAAACCAATTTTACATGGCTGGACTGATGACCATGCCGATGCTCATAATTGAACTTCTAGTAATGGGTAGCATGTACGGAAATAAGAAATTAAATATTTCACTGATTGTCACTGGTTTTATTGCTTTGATTCTATTTTTTGCAGGCATTAGGCAACAGGCAGCGGTTGGAGATAAAGAATTTTTAAAATCAATGATACCACACCATGCTGCAGCAATATTAATGGGTAAAGAGTCATCGGTTACCGACCCTGAAATAAAGGAATTAATTAAAAATATTATTACCAGCCAGCAAGCGGAAATTGACCAGATGAAAGCAAAGCTCAAAGAATTGGACAAATAACCATGAGAATTAGTAAATCAATTTTAAACTAAAAAAAATGAGAAAAATTATAGTATTAATATTCATTATGTCTATTTATTCCTTTGCCCAAGCACAGGATATGAAAGGTATGGATATGTCAAAAAAAGAAAAGACGCAAAAGGTGCAGCCCACAACGTACACCTGCCCAATGCACCCCGAAATTCACGCTGACAAACCGGGAAAATGCCCTAAATGTGGAATGACATTGATAAAGGAAAAAAGAAAAGCGGTTAAGAAATCGGTAGTTAAAAAGCAGGATGAAATGCAAATGCCCATGAAAAAGGCTTCTAACAAGAAGGACGACATGGACAATATGAAAACGGATAATAATAAGGTGGCATCCACAACATACACCTGCCCAATGCACCCCGAAATTCACGCTGACAAGCCAGGAAAATGCCCTAAATGCGGGATGACTTTGATAAAGGAAAAACCGAAAGCAGTTAAGAAATCGGTAGTTAAAAAGCATGATGATATGCAAATGCCCATGGAAAAGACTTCTGAAAAGAAAGACAACATGGACAATATGAAAACGGATAATAATGAGGCTCCTAAAAATCATGAGATGGGCAAAATGGATATGCCAAAAGCAAACTTAGGCTCCATAAAAACAATTGTAAACAATACACCGCCAAGAACAGTTCGGTACGATTTGTATGTGAGAGACACCATCGTAAATTTCACGGGTAAACCTAAAAGAGCCATTGCCGTAAACGGACAAATACCAATGCCAACACTTACGTTTACGGAAGGCGATACCGCTGAAATTTATGTGCACAATGAATTGGACGAAGAAACATCGTTGCATTGGCACGGTTTGTTTTTACCCAACAAAGAAGATGGTGTACCAAACCTTACACAAATGCCAATCAAACCGCATACTACCCACTTGTATAAATTTCCAATTATTCAGCACGGTACGCACTGGTATCATAGCCATACTGGATTACAGGAACAAATAGGGATGTACGGTTCTTTTACTATGAATAAAAGAGAAGAGCTTGATATTCCCACCATACCCATAGTTTTGAGTGAGTGGACAGATCTGAATCCCAATAATGTACATCGAATGTTGCATAATGCTTCGGATTGGTTTGCTATTAAAAAAGGAACAACCCAAAGTTATGCAGAAGCCATAAGAAGCGGCTATTTTAAAACCAAACTTAAGAACGAATGGAAGCGAATGAACGCGATGGATGTGAGCGATGTGTACTACGATAAATTCTTAATAAACGGAAAAAATGAAAGCCAACTTTCACAATTTAAAGCAGGCGATAAAGTCCGATTACGAATATCAAATGGAGGTGCCTCCACTTATTTCTGGCTAACGTATGCTGGCGGTAAAATAACAGTTGTAGCAAGCGATGGTAACGATGTAGAACCAGTCGAAGTAGATCGATTAATTATCGCCGTTTCCGAGACCTACGATGTTATCGTTACCATTCCTGCCGATAAAACGGCGTATGAATTTTTAGTTACATCCGAAGATCGCACGAAATCAGCTTCATTATATTTAGGTGATGGTATCAAGCAATTAGCCTCTCCTCTACCCAAGTTAAAATATTTTGAAGGAATGAAGATGATGAACGGCATGATGAAAATGAACGGAGATCTAGACGATATGGGAATGCAAATGTCGCTTAACCAAATGGACATGAACGTAGTCATGTATCCCGAAATTACTGGTGAGCTAAAGAAAAAAGGCGACGATAAAATGCCGGATATGAATATGGAGGGAGATAAAATGGATGGAATGGAGATGAATAAATGGGAGATGAAAGATAAGGATAAAGGCAAGGAGAAAAAAGAGGGTATGAATATGGGAGACCATAAAATGCAAGGCATGGACAATCAATATGATTCCAATGCACTTTCAGATATTACTACATTAAATTATGCCATGCTCAAATCGCCAACAAAAACCAATCTTCCGAAAGATGCACCAGTAAAAGAATTAAAGTTTGAACTTACCGGAAATATGAATCGTTATGTTTGGAGTCTGGATAACAAAGTAGTTTCAGAAAGTGATAAAATCTTAATTAAAAAAGGAGAAATCGTACGCATGATACTTCACAACAATTCTATGATGCGCCATCCAATGCACTTGCACGGACATGATTTTAGGGTAATCAACGGTCAAGAAGATTACGCTCCAATGAAAAACATCATTGACATTATGCCAATGGAAACTGATACGCTCGAATTTGCTGCAACAGAAAGTGGCGATTGGTTTTTTCATTGTCATATTTTATATCACATGATGAGCGGAATGGGCAGGGTTTTTAGTTATGAAGACTCACCTGCAAATCCATTAATCCCAAACCCTAAATTGGCGCAACGCAAATTGTTTGCTGACGATAGAGCATTTCACTTTATGGCCGAAAATGATTTTGCCACAAACGGAAACGATGGAGAAGCAATGTATCAAAGTACACGTTGGAGCATAGGAACAGAATGGCGTTTAGGTTACAAAGAACACCACGGTTATGAAACCGAAACCCATATTGGAAGATACATTGGAAAAATGCAATGGATAATGCCTTTTATAGGTTTTGATTGGAGATCTAGAAAAGGGGGAATAGACGTGCAAGAAAGAAATCTATTTGGGCAAACGAATACCAAAGACAATAGAGCTGTTTTTAGTGCAGGGGTTAATTACACTTTACCACTGCTTATAATGGCACAAGCCGAAGTGTTTACTGATGGAAATGTGCGTTTACAGTTTGAACGAAAAGACATCCCAGTTTCTAAAAGACTACGAATGAGTTTAATGTGGAATACCGACAAAGAATATATGGCAGGCTTACGTTATATTATCAAAAGAAACTTTGGAATAACTACACACTATGATAGTGATATGGGAATTGGTTTTGGTGCTACTTTGAATTATTAAAAAACTCAAATTTTAAATTTATATAAAGGATGCTTGTTCTAAAAGACAAGTGTCCTTTTTTTGCAATTACATTTTATAAAATGACGATAAGCTTCTTATAATGTGTGAATTATGTAATTATTTTATAGAATTCTTTTACGTTTTTATATGCTAAAAATCTACCTTTATACTGCGAAAATTAATTTGCAATTTAAATTTAAAAAAGATGAGTCATCAAAAATTTCAAGATTGTATCGATGCATGTTCAGAATGTGCAGTTGAGTGTTCACATTGTGAAAGTGAATGTTTGAATGAGCAAGACGTAAAAATGTTAGCGCGTTGCATAAAACTAGATCATGATTGCGCAGCTATTTGTTTATTTGCAATGCAGGCTATGGCAAGCGGAAGCGAGTTTGCTGAAAAAATCTGCAAATTATGCGCCGAAATTTGTACAGCTTGCGCCGAAGAATGTGAAAAACATGTGCACATGGAGCATTGCAAAAATTGTGCAGAAGCCTGTCGCAAATGTGCTGTTGAGTGCAGTAATATGAGTAAGTTAAGTGCAGTATCATGAGTAAAATATGAGTATTTAAATCTCTTAAATAAAGTTTCGTTTAGAGGAATTATTTAAGAGATTTTAAACAATCAAAATTATAAACTATGAAAACATTACAAAAAATCACATTAATTATTGTATCGATTGGTTTGTTTACATCGTGTCAATCCAAAACTGATGTAAATCAAATTCTTTCAAATTCAGATACAAAAAAGGCAATTATAGATACTATTGCTAACAATAGCGATATGTTTAAAGATATGATGCAAGCAATGATGACCAGTAGTAAAGGAAAAATGATGATGACAAATCACGAAAATATTATAAAAATGATGAAGGATAATCCAGCTATGATGAAAGGAATGATGACCGAAATGATGGAAGCATCTAAAACAGATACTACGATGATGTCTGAAATGTGTAAATCGATGATGGATAATCCTAAAATGATGGATATGATGAATGATAAAAAAATGCAATCACACAAAATGACTGGAATGGATAAAAATATGGATATGTCCAAATAATACAAATACAAACAACATTAAAATATAAAAAAAATGGAAACTCAAAAAACGTATACCTGCCCCATGCACCCAGAAGTTACTTCGGATAAACCCGGAAAATGTCCCAAATGGAGAATGAATTTAATGGAGAAAAAAGAATGAAAATTCTAATATTTAACAAGGTTTTTTCGCTTTAAAACGCAGACCTTTATACTGTTAATATGTTTAACAAATAAATTCAATATCATGAAAACGGTACAAAAAGTTGCATTAACGGTTGTTTTAATTGGTCTTCTATATTCCTGCCAGTCAACCAACCAAGTTCTCTCAAAATCAGATAAGAAAATGGAAATTATGAATGAGATTGCTAATAATGAAAGTATGTCAAAAGAGATGATGGGGATACTTATGAATAGCAAAAGCGGTATAATGATGCAGGAGAAGGAAAAGGAAATGATGAAGGATAGTAATGCGAAAATGATGGGAATGATGAAGGAAAATCCGGAAATGATGAAAAGTATGATGTCAGAGATGATGATGAAGAATCCAGAAATGATGAAAGAAAATCATGCTAAAATGATGGCAATGATGAAAGAAAATCCTGAAATGATGAAAAGCATGATGTCAGAAATGATGAAAGGAATGAAAGATAATCCAGAAATGATGAAAAGCATGATGTCAAAAATGGTAGAATCATCACAAGGCGATGACGCTATGATGGCTGGAATGTGTAAGGAGATGATGGGAAGTGAGAAAATGATGAAAATGATGGAGAAAATGAAAAAAGAAAAAATAGACATGAATAAAATGAAAGGAATGGATAAAAAGCCAGAAAAGAAAGAAGATCATAAAGCGCATCATTAATAATTTATTTAACCCTAACACTATAGAATTATGTTGAATAACGGTAACGGAGAAATGTATTTGAGAGATTATGCTTTCATGGGAATGCACACTTTTTGGTGGGTTTTTATAGTAGTTATTATTTTAATACTCGTTATAGGAGCCAACAATTTCAGAAGAAGAAAATGATTAATGCGACTTTTATAATTATAGAAATGGGAATAATAATAGCATTAGCATTTATACTCGCGATAAGCTCCTATGCTATGCAGAAGATAGAAATGAAAGGAAAATTTTCAAAAAAACAGATATTCTCTAGACGCAGTCTATAACCCACACTTGTATAATGCATCCTGAAATTCATGCCATTAAACCGGGAAAATGTCCCAAATGCGGTATGGATTTGATTAAGGAAAAAGCAAAATAGGTAAAAAAATCCGTTCAAAAAAAGTAAGCTTCAAAATTTAGTTTGTGATCTGGATGTAAATGTCTTCAAGTAGGGAATGTTCAGTTTTCCTTTCAGGATTATTAGCTTTATGGATGTGTTAATAAGTTTTACATTCATTGAATCTATTGTAGTGCGTAAAGTAGTTGGACTAAGTGTTAACCCGATTTCAGCAGTTTCATAATTGATTAAAACAAACAAATGATTGCTATTGGCTATTATTATAGAATCTCCGTATGAGGCAATAACCTCAATACTTCCTTCTCTGGTAATGATCGTAAACTCTATTTTGGTAGCTCGGAAGAGTTTACGCAGAGTGTGACTGAAGGACTCATCATATTGATTTGATTTTTTCACAGTTGTCGTTCTAGTTTTTAAGTTAAACCATCAACCAAATACAAATTCTCGATACTTTTTACTATAAATTTACGGTTCAATTAAGGATGTAACTAGGAATTTTTTATTTTCACAAATAAATAATATATTCCATACTGTAGGAATGATTAACTTCATAAAACAATTAGCAGTTTTATCGTCTTTATTCTACCCATATCGCCATCGCCATGTCTAATAATACTTTACCTATGTTTATAAATGTACAAGCCAAATTACTTAGTGATGACAACTTCAGATTACAATTTTAAAAAAATCTTATTTCAAACGATTTTAAATGAGTTTAGTATGAAATACCTAATAAAATACATCTATTGATTAGTTGACAGAGAACATTACAATCTAAAAGTCAACACAATTGATGCGCCATTATTAAAATTGGTTTAGAAGTTTTGGTAAATTAAGATTTACTTAATATTTTGTTTTCAAAATATTGGTAATCAATAAAATTTATTACTTTTACATTCTTGAAAAAAATAATTTCCATATCATTCCTATTCATCTTTTTGTGTGCCAACACAGAGATGTGGCAATTATTGAAATTACCCAGCTTAATAGAACACTTTACAGAACATCACGACCACGATGATGATCTTGATATTTCATTTGCTGATTTTATTGATTTTCATTATAATAATACTGAGAAACACTCGAGCAAAGAAAATGAGAATCATCAAAATTTACCTTTCAAGACAATTAATGCAAATGTGAATACGGTTCTTGCTTTTGAAAACCAAACAGAGTTTTCTTTTCGCAAGCCTAACATTATTAATCTAAACCGCACTGTACCTTTCAGTCAGGATTTTTACATTTCCAGCGTTTTTGCCTCTATCTGGCTTCCTCCTAAGTTGAGTTAATTAATTTTATTTTAAATCGTAATTAGTTATATTTTAAATATTTCTGATTGCTTATTTTAAAATAGGCTTTGCTATTTTCCTATAGCAATCGACACCTTGTATCAATTCCATTACCATTCATCACTAGCGAGACGTTTAAGAATTTTATGTTACCCAATAACTAAAATCTTTTTAGTTATCACAAACTCTCATAGCGTTTTTAGTGCTTTCCTGTAATGCAATGCATTTTTTTAACTCTAAAAACATCCATAATGCAAAAAATAAAATCAATCGCAATTGGCATATTCTTACTAGTAGCAGGAACAATAATTTCTAATGCACAAGTAAACGAAAATCAATCAAAAGGACCAAATGGTGGCATCATTCAGAATTCAGGCGACTACAAAATAGAAATGGTCAAAAGAGAAAATAATATTAGTTTTTACGTACTCAATGCGAAAGGAAAAACAGTTTCAAATAAAAAAATTACTGGATTGGTAGTTTTTGAATTTTTCAATAAAACAAAAGCAACTAATCCAGTTTCTTTGGACACCAACAATTCTTTATTTGTCCAAGTTCCTAAAGCAAGCATATATGCGTATTGTACCATCACATTACTTGTCAATGGAAAGACAATCTCTTCTAAATTTAGAAACAGCCAAGTTTCTGAACAAGATATTAATCATGGACATCAACATTAATTCAATTTTATTATTCTTTATAAACCCAATTTAAATTTACAATTATGAAAAAAATTTTAATCCTAGCTGCTATAGCAATCGGAATGTTAATTTCTTGTAACAAAAAAGCAAACAACGAAACGGAGAACACTGAAGTTCAAACAATCGAAACCACAGAACAAGTTCAAACAATCACAGATACTACTAATCAAGTAAGTACGGATAGCATTAATCAAGCGGAGCAAGACAAAGTTGATGCGGCTCATGGACACACTCATTAGTATAATTTATCAGGCTGCTTCTCTTCCGAAAATTTCAGGAGAGAAGTAGTTTTTAAAAGAAAATAAAATTATGAACTCAAAAAAAATAATACTCCTTGTCATACTACTTTTTGTATGCATCGGAAATGTATTTGCTCATGGTGTCGATGAAAATACAAAGACTTTTTTAACAGGAAATGATGGCGTAGCTTTTGGTCCATTTCTTTACATTGGTGCAAAACACATGCTTACGGGTTACGATCATTTGCTTTTTTTAGTGGGCGTTATCTTTTTCCTTTATCGCCCAAAAGAAGTTTTGCTTTATGTAAGTTTCTTTACAATTGGTCACAGCGCAACATTGTTATTTGGCGTTATGAGTAATATATCAATTAATTCGTATTTAATTGATGCAATCATTGCGCTTTCAATAGTGTACAAAGGTTTTGATAATTTAGGTGGTTTCAAGAGATTTTTCGGAATGCAACCCAATACAAAAGCAGCTGTTTTGATTTTCGGATTATTTCATGGTTTCGGGCTTGCCAGCAAATTGCAGGATTTCAAATTTGAAAAAGAAGGATTGTATAGTAATCTGCTTGGGTTCAATATTGGTGTCGAAATAGGTCAATTTATAGCATTAACTTTTGTGTTAATCTTTATCACTTTATGGCGCAGACATTCCAGCTTTATGAAATTTTCAACAATAACAAATACGATACTTATGGCTGCTGGATTTGTTTTAATAGGGTATCAATTAACAGGTTATTTTACATCTTAAAAATTAAAAAATGTCAGAAATAAATCATCAAACAGTAAATAAAAAACAAATTATCAAAGCAGTTATCTTCGCTTTACTACTTTCCATATTAATTTTAGTAAGCGCTGTTTTACCTGCCGAATATGGAATAGACCCAATAGGAACAGGCAAATTGTTCGGGTTCAGTAAGCTTCATGTTCAAAAAAATCAAGAAGAAACAACTGCACAAAAAATATTTCCTCTAATAAAAATGGAAAAAGCAGGTTCTGGACCAGAAGTAAAAAGACCAGTCGAGGCAGATAATCCTATTCCAAAAAAGCAATACGCAGAAAGAGAAGATACGGTTGAAGTAATTGTTCCTGCAGGAAAAGGGATTGAATATAAGACCTATATGCTAAAAGGTGGGAAAATGAAATACGAATGGAAAACTAATGATGGAACCGTTTATTTAGATTTTCACGGTGAAGTAAAACAGGCAAAGGCAGTTAATGATGTCTATTTTGAAAGTTACACCCTTGCTTATTCCAATAATATGGTAGGAACTTTTTATGCTCCTTTTGAAGGAAAGCATGGATGGTTTTTTAGGAATAATGAAAATAAAGATATTACAGTTACTCTAAAATTAAAAGGTCAATATTCAATTTAACTATTGACTAACCATAAATCTAAAAAAAATATGCTAAATAAAATTATAGAGTTTTCAATCAAAAACAAACTCATTATTGGACTATTTATTTTTGCGCTCATCGGATATGGGAGTTATCAATTTACCAAATTGCCAATCGATGCCGTTCCTGATATTACAGACAATCAAGTTCAGGTTATTACATCGGCACCTTCATTGGGTGCAACCGATATTGAACGACTGATTACTTTTCCAATTGAACAAGCCAACAGTAATATTCCTGGACTGAAAGAAATTCGAAGTTTTTCTCGTTTCGGTTTATCAGTGGTTACCATTGTTTTTAATGATGCAACGAATGTGTACTGGGCGAGACAGCAAGTCACCGAAAGATTAAGTGCGGTAAAAGACCAAATCCCCAAAGGTATTGGAGATCCATTTCTGGCTCCAGTAACAACAGGACTAGGTGAAATTTACCAATATGCTGTTCGAACCAAACCCGGTTACGAAAAAAAATATGATGTAACCGAGTTGAGAACTATTCAGGATTGGATTGTTCGCCGTCAATTATTAAGCGTTGAAGGTGTTGCAGAAGTAAGTAGTTTCGGTGGAAAATTGAAACAATTTGAAATTGCCATTGATCCAAATAAATTGCAATCGTATAATATTACAATTACGGATGTTTTTACTGCATTAGAAAAAAACAATCAAAATACGGGTGGTGCTTATATTGAAAAAGGACCTAAAGTTTTATACATCCGAAGTGAAGGATTAATTAGTACCATCGAAAATATAAAAGACATTTCTATTAAAAACACGAATAGTGGTAGCCCGTTATTTATCCGTGACGTAGCCGATGTTCGTATTGGTAGCGCTATTCGATATGGTGCAATGACTTTTAATAAGAAAGGAGTGCAATCTGGCGAAGTTTCGGGTGCGGTAGTAATGATGTTAAAAGGAGCCAATAGTAATGTGGTTATTAAAAGTATTAAGGATCGTATTGCACAAATCGAAAAAACATTACCCGAAGGCGTTATTCTGGAACCTTTTCTAGACCGAACCAAAATGGTGAATAATTCCATTTCAACAGTAGAAAAAAACTTATTGGAAGGAGCATTAATTGTACTTTTTGTTTTAATTTTCTTTTTAGGAAATATAAGAGCAGGATTAATTGTTGCCTCAGTTATTCCCTTAGCGATGTTGATAGCGGTCATACTGATGAATATGTTTGGGGTGAGCGGTAATTTAATGAGTTTAGGAGCATTAGATTTTGGACTGATTGTAGATGGTGCAGTTATTATTGTTGAAGCCTGTTTATTTAGTCTTCACAGCAGGAAAGCTTCACAAATTTCACAGCAAGATATGGACAACACCGTATTGAAAACGTCAATAAAAATGCGTAATGTATCCGTATTTGGGGAGTTGATTATATTGATCGTGTACATTCCCATTTTTACTTTGCGTGGTATTGAAGGGAAAATGTTTTTGCCTATGGCACAAACAATTGCATTTGCTCTGTTTGGTGCTTTTATATTGTCGCTGACTTATGTTCCGATGATGACCGCTTTATTTTTGAATAAAAATATATCCCACAAAAAAAATTTTTCAGATAGAATGATGGAAAAATTAGAAAATTTCTACCAACCCATTCTGAACAAAGCATTAGGAATTCCAAGAACAATTATCGCTGTAACTTTGGCATTATTTGTTTTAGCACTGATTACACTTTCGTTTATGGGTGGCGAATTTATGCCCTCATTAGAAGAAGGAGATTTCGCAGTAGAAACAAGGGTTTTGCCGGGAAGTAATTTGCAAACTTCGATGACAGCCATTTCGCAAGGTGCAAAAATATTACTAGAAAAATTTCCCGAAGTGGAGAAAATTGTAGGCAAAACAGGAAGTAGTGAAGTGCCTACTGATCCAATGCCCATTGATGCCAGTGATATGATGATCATCTTAAAGGACAAAAGCGAATGGACTTCTGCTAAAACTTTTGATGAATTGTCAGAAAAAATGGCAAAAGAATTAGAAGCTGTCCCCGGTGTTTCTTACGGTTTTCAGTATCCAGTGCAAATGCGATTTAATGAATTAATGACTGGTGCAAGGCAAGATGTAGTCTGCAAAATATTTGGAGAAAATTTAGACTCACTGGCTTTGTACGCTAATAAATTAGGTAAAATTGTAAATACAGTAGAAGGAACTTCCGACCTTTATGTAGAAACTGTTACTGGAATGCCACAAGTGGTAATTGACTACAACAGAGCTTCTATTGCGCAATACGGATTGAATATTCAGGATATTAATCGAATAGTAAACACCGCATTTGCAGGACAAAGTACTGGGGTTGTTTACGAAGGTGAAAAACGATTTGATTTAGTGGTTCGTTTAACAGGCGAAA
The DNA here is from genome assembly GCF_048286615.1 of Flavobacterium pasteuri. Taxonomy (NCBI): domain Bacteria; kingdom Pseudomonadati; phylum Bacteroidota; class Flavobacteriia; order Flavobacteriales; family Flavobacteriaceae; genus Flavobacterium; species Flavobacterium pasteuri. The sequence continues at coordinate 162,907 of NZ_JBLVPN010000007.1, forward strand.
AACGTCAGGATTTGGCGGATGTTCAAAATTTATTAATTCCAACGTCCACGGGTTCGCAAATTCCTTTATCACAGTTGGCCAAAGTTGAAATTACCGAAGGCCCAAATCAAATCCAAAGAGAAGATGCCAAACGTAGGATTGTTGTTGGTTTTAATGTTCGTGGCCGTGATGTACAAAGTATTGTAAAAGAATTACAAGGCAAAGTCAATGCTCAAATAAAATTTCCTGCGGGTTACTACCCTACTTATGGCGGAGCTTTTGAAAACTTAAATGAAGCCAAAAACCGTTTGATGATTGCTGTGCCGGTTTCATTACTATTAATATTTATTCTGCTCTATTTCGCATTCAATTCAGTAAAACAAGGGCTATTGATTTACTCTGCAATTCCACTTTCGGCAATTGGAGGTATTTTCTTTTTAGCGTTGCGGGGAATGCCTTTTAGCATTAGTGCCGGAGTTGGTTTTATAGCTTTATTTGGTGTAGCGGTTCTGAATGGATTGGTATTGATTGCAGAATTCAATAGCATACGAAAATCGGGTGAAACCGATTTAAAATCAATTGTTTTACAAGGCACCAAAGTACGTTTACGCCCAGTTTTAATGACCGCATTTGTAGCCTCATTAGGATTTTTACCGATGGCATTAAGCAACGGTTCCGGAGCCGAAGTGCAAAAACCATTAGCAACTGTTGTGATCGGAGGATTATTAGTGGCCACATTCTTAACATTATTTGTTTTACCAATATTATATATCATGTTTGAAAAAGGAATTAATTTAAAACCAAAAAGGATAAAATCAATTACAACAATCATGGTATTGGGACTGTTTTTTTCTTTTCAAAATGCAGATGCTCAGGAAAAAATTTCATTAGAGAAAGCGATTGAAACGGCTCTTTCAAATAATATCAAAATTAAAAGCGGAAAACTAAATTCAGAGTACTTGCAACAAATGACCAAAACAGGTTATGACATTTCCAACACGGGAATTATTGGCGAATACGGTCAGTTTAACAGCAATGTAAATGATATGAAAATTGGTATTTCGCAAAGCATAAAATTTCCAACCGTTTACAAAAGGCAGAAACAACTTTTAATTGAAGAAGCCAAAAAAGGGCAATGGAACGAAGCTATTCAAAGAAAGGAATTGACCAGACAGGTAACAGTCGTGTTTTACGAAATGATGTATCTACAAGAAAAGGAAAAATTGTTGCTAAAAAGTGATAGTGTTTATTCTGAATTTTTAAGGATTTCAGCGCTTCGTTTTGACAAAGGCGAAAGCAATATATTAGAAAAAGCAACCGCTGAGAACCAATCTGGGCAAATAAAAATTCAACTTCTGGGATTACAAAGTGATTATAAAATAATACAATCACAATTCAAGTATTTACTTAATTCCGATAAAGACTTTGTCCCGGTTTCCGATAAATTAAAAATGGATTTTACCGAAAATTTAGATAAAAATTCTATTGGAAATCAACCCAGTATAAAATTATTTGAGCAAGAAGTCAATAGCAGCAAAGCGGAAGTTTCACTTGAAAAATCTAAAAAATTGCCCGAATTAATAGGCGGCGTGTATTGGCAGACTTTCAAAGCAAATACTGAGTTTCAAGACAGTTATAATGGTGTTTACGGACAATTTGGAGTGGCACTTCCGGTATTCAATACAGCAATTAATAACAGGAAAAAGGCATTAGAGATAAACACTCAAATAGCTGAAAATAATTTAAATAATGAAAAAATCAAGTTTCAAAATCAATATCAGCAAGTAGTCCAGGAATATAAAAAACACAAAGAAACGATTGCCTATTACGAAAGTCAGGCGTTGAAAAATGTGGATTCGGTAACCAAAGCTGCTAATGATAAATTCATCAATGGTGATATCAATTATTTGGAATGGGTAATGCTTATTAATCAAAGTACCGAAATTCAAAACAATTATATTGAAGCGGTTAAAAAATTGAATATAAGTGTTGTTGAACTTAATTATCTATCTAATTAATGATGAATTTAAAACAAATATTGATTGAACCTTTCATAGTATTAGAAAATAAAACCTTTGCTAAGTTGTATATGGCGCAAACCATCAGTCTTTTGGGTGATGCGTTTTCGTGGGTTGGGTTGGCTTTATTAGCCTATCAGATAGACGCAGCAAATTCACCAATAATTCTCGCAACAGCATTAACTTTACGAGTTACTGCATTTATAATTTTTTCTCCATTTGCAGGAGTTTTGGCTGATAAAGTACAACGAAAAAAAATTCTATATGTAACCCATTTTACACGAATGGCACTGGTTTGTTGTCTTCCTTTTATCACGTCTGCTTGGCAAATTTACGTTTTAGTATTTTTATTAAATGTGTTTAATGCCTTTTTTACCCCAACCTACCGTGCTATCATTCCACAAATTATTGAAAATAAATATTACAGGGAAGCTATTGGACTGTCAACTGCAACATTTCAATTACTGGGAATTTTAGGTCCAGCATTAGCAGGAATTGTAGCCGTTTGGTTTGGCGTAAGACAAATATTTTTTTTAGATGCAATTTCGTTTATTATTGCAGGAATTTTAATTCTTTCTATTTCTGCCAACGATCTTCAAAAAGGAGTGAATGATCTGGCAAAACAATCAAGCAGTACCTGGAACGATGTAATAAAAGGGATTCGCTTGTTGTTCGGTAATAAAATATTGCAATTTGCTTTGGGTATCGAATTTGTTTCTGCAATTGCCGGTGCAATGATTTTGGTAAATACCATAAGTCACATTAAGAATGATTTGTTGCTTGACGATAAATATTATGGTTGGGCCATGGCAACTTTCGGGATTGGTGCAGCCATTTCAGCTTTTATTTTAGGAAGTTTAGACAAATCTAAAACACGAAGTACATCATTAATCAGTGGTGCATTATTATTAGGGATTTCAATTTGTTTGGTTAATTATTTTGGATATGCAACACTTCTAGTTTTATGGCTCTTTGCGGGTTTAGGCCAAAGTCTCGCTGAAATGCCTTCAGAAACATTAATTGCCGAAACCATTTCATCCGAAAATCAGGGAAAAGTATATGGTTCCCACTTTGCATTTTCGCATCTATGGTGGGCAATAGCCTATCCGATAGCTGGTTTTTTAGGTTCGCAGTTCCCTAAAACTGACTTTTTATATGGTGGGATTCTAACCTTATCTTTAGCCATTTTATGTGTTATTATTTTTAAGCCAAATATTAATTTTCAAAATAAATAATTTTAATTATGAATTATACACAAACCTTTTTTTCGCGGCAGTTCCTTTGGGAAATTGTACGGATTATCACCGTAGGAATTGCGAGCTTGTTATTTTATTTTGAAATTATTCCATTACCCGTTTTGATAGTCGCAATGGCTTTCGGTCTTTATTCATTAGTAAAAACCGCAGTACTGGATATCATCAAAGAAAAAAAAATAGGTACCGAATTGTTTATTACCATAGCGGTAATAATTTCAGTTCTTGGTAAGGAATATTTGGCTGGTGCTGTCGTACTTATGATAATCCTTATTGCAGAATATATCGCAAGTGCGAGTACCGAAAAAGCAAGAGCTTCTATCAAAGAGTTAATAGGTTCCGTTCCTAAAACGGCAATAGTAAAAAAAGAGAATCAAGAATCCGTAGTGCAAATAACCGATTTAAAAATAGGTGATATTGTTCTGGTAAAAGCCGGAGAAAAAATCCCAGTTGATGGTAAAGTGATTGGCGGATCGGGTTCTGTGAACCAGGCACCTATAACCGGCGAAAGTGTACCTCAGGAAAAAACAGCAGGAAGTGAAGCATTTGCCGGAACCATACTGGAATTAGGTGCGCTCGATATAGAAATGACAAAAGCAGGATTAGATACCGTTTTTTCACGAATCATTTCACTGGTGGAAGAGGCAGAAAGCCAGCAAGCACCTATTGAAAAATTCACCGACAAAGTGGCTTCGTGGCTTATTCCGGTGGTATTTATTTTTGTGGGTACGGTTTACTTTTTTACACGTGACGTCAAACTGGTCATTGCATTGCTGATTTTTACCTCCCCTGCCGAATTAGGTTTGGCAACACCGCTTGTTACCATTGCGGCGATTGCACGTGCTGCGAGAGAAGGCATTTTGATAAAAGGAGGTTTATTTTTAGAAGAGCTTGCAAAAGTAACAACCATTGTTTTTGATAAAACCGGCACATTAACTGTTGGAAGTCCTATTGTGAATGCCGTTGAAATATTAGATCCAGCTTATAATGAAATCCAATTAGTTCAATTTGCTGCTGCTGTTGACCGACGTTCCAGTCATCCATTGGCAAAAGCAATCTTAAGCTATGCCGATCAATTAAAACTTACCTATGGCGAGCCTGAAAATTTCGAGGTGGTAAAAGGACGTGGTGTTTCAGCAAAAATAGATGGCAGGTCTGTTTTATTAGGAAACAAGCTCTTTATGGAAGAAAGTAAAGTACCGGTGTCGAAATCCTCAGAAAGTAGTACCGATTCTGTTATTTACCTTTCAGTTGATAATAAATTGGCGGGTATCTTTTATATATCCGATGCGATACGTGAAGGTGCAAAAGAAATGATTGAAGGTTTAAGAAGAAGTGGAATTGAAAACATAGTTATGCTTACCGGAGATAATCCTGAAACGGCCAAGCACGTTGCCAATCAGATAGGAATTACCGATTTCAGAGCCAATTTATTGCCCGAAGACAAAATCAATATCATAAAAGAATTGCAAAAAGACGGTTCTAAGATTGCAATGGTGGGCGACGGCATTAATGATGCGCCTGCTTTAGTCCAGGCAAATATTGGCATAGCAATGGGTGCTATGGGAACAGAAGCAGCAATGGAAGCGGCTGATATCGTTCTGATGCAGGATAAGTTGGAAAAAATCGCCAAGGCTCGTGCTATTAGTAAAAGAGCCTATCGAACTATTCGTGAAAATATTTTTGTAGGGGTTGGTGTCGTTCATGTAATTGGAATTACCCTTGTTTTGCTTAGAATAATTGGACCGATTGAAGCTGCAGCTATTCATTTACTTCCTGATACTTTAGTCTTTATAAATTCCATAAAACTTCTTCGTGTTAAAATAGAAGTATAACAAATCATTTATTTAAAAAGAGAATTATTAAATCAATCTCTTAAAATCTTCAAAACAAATAATACAAATTATGAAAAATATAGTCATTACAATTGCAGCTTTAATCTTCCTTTCTTCCTGTGGAGACAAGAAAACGGAAAGCGAAACAGAAGTCACTCCAACTGTCGAAAACACGACAACTCTTACTGATGCACAAATAAAAAATGCAGGTATTGTAACGGGAAAAATTGAGCAAAAAGAAGTTTCTTCTACCTTAAAATTAAATGGTAAAATAGATGTACCGCCTCAAAGCTTAGTGTCAATAAGTGTGCCGATGGGTGGTTATTTAAAATACACCAAACTTTTAGAGGGAATGTATGTAACCAAAGGGCAGGTCTTGTGTGTGGTAGAAGACCAACAATACATTCAACTGCAGGAAGATTACCTTTTGGCTAAAGCAAAAATAGGATATGCAAAAGCCGAATTCGAAAGACAAAGAGAACTCAACCGAAGCAAAGCTAGCAGCGATAAAGTGTATCAACAAGCACAATCAGAATACAACTCACTATCGGTAATGATCCAAACATATGGAGCGAAATTAAAATTCGCAGGGATAAATCCAAGTAATGTTTCTACCAAGAACATTTCAAAAAGTATCAATATTTATTCGCCAATAAGCGGTTATGTATCGAAAGTAAATGTAAATACTGGCAAATATGTAAGCCCAAGCGACATTTTATTCGAGATTGTAAATCCATCTGACATTCATTTGGCCTTGACCGTTTTTGAAAAAGATATCGATAAATTGGCTATTGGCCAATCGGTAGTTGCTTATACCAATACCAATACAGAGAAAAAATATTATTGCAAAATTATTCTAATCGGTAAAGATTTTTCCGAAAACAGAAGTACCGAAATGCACTGCCATTTTACAAACTTCGACAAAGCACTTTTACCGGGAATGTATATGAATGCTGAAATTGAGTTAAGTAGCCAGCAGTCAAATGTGCTGCCATCTGAAGCTATTGTGAATTATGAAAACAAAAATTATATCTTTATAGAAAAGGGAACCAATCAATTTGAAATGAGAGAAGTAACAACAGGAAATACAGAAAATGAATTTACTGAAATTATTTCAGAGGATTTAAATGATGCAAAGATCGTGATAAAAGGGGCTTATTCACTTTTGATGAAAATGAAGAATGTAGAAGACTAAAAAAAGTAACTTCACAGTATGGACAGAAAAGAGTTTCTAAAATCAAGTACGTTATTTGGCGCATCTGCATTAATGCTTCCAACCACAAGCGCATTTGCTAAAAATTTAGCTGAAAATTCAATTGATGAATTGGTCGATGCCAATGGTAATTATATTCAACAGACTTTATCATATAACGAAAGTTTTTAGAACCTTATATGGATGCCAAAACCTTACATCTACATTATACTTTTCATCACGGTGATGGGGTAAAAGTAGCAAAGAAGGATTTGCAAATGATAAAAAAAGCGTCGGACGAAAACAATTTGGAAACTGTAGATTTCTGGACAAAGAAGTTATCCTATCATTTTTCATCGCATATCTTACATTCCATATTTTGGACAAACCTAACTAATAAAAAAACAGCATCACAAGACGAGTTGCTAAAGCGAATTGAGAAAAATTTAGGGAGTTTCGATAAACTTAAAATATTAATTGCTGCTACCTCAAAAAATGTAGATGGCAATGGTTGGGGAATTTTGGCATATCAGCCATACAGCGATAGTTTGGTAATTTTATAATGCGAAAACCACGAAAAACTAACACAATGGCTCCCATTCCTTTATTGGTTATTGATGTTACGGAATAGGCCTATTGTTTAAAATACAAAAATAAACGAACCGATTTCGTGGATGCTTTGTTTACTAATATTAATTGGGATAATGTAGCATTACGACTAAATGATGCGTTAAAATTGACATTATAAAATTTTGAAATTAGGGTATCAGGACAAATCAGAAAATGACTCATTAGTCAGGTTCTTTTATTCATTAAATCGTTGTTAATCAAATAAATATTATTTTAAATCACATTCATTCTTGGAGTTCGATACGCATTTCCATCCAAAAGCAATGTCTTTTTCTGTATTACAATTGATTCAAGATACTGTTTAGGACACTATTAGTAAAAAATATTAAATTAGCGTAAACTAAAAAAATATTAAATAAACTTTTTAGACTATCATAAAATTACTTAATTTTGATTTTCAAAACATGAATTACATCATTCAATTTAAACAAGTTAATTAAATAATTTACTTAAAAAATGGCTTAAAATTGTCATGTTGAGTTTTGTGGCAAAATCGTGGCACATCAGTTTATAAGTAGTTGAAAATGCAGTATAGGCGCGGGTTCCAACTTATTGGTTCGAATCCTGCTCTCCCCACTAAAACGTTTCAAGCAATTGAGACGTTTTTTTTTGCAAACAATTTAGCAGGTTCTCCCGAAGCTACGGGACTACTCTCCCCACTAAAACGTTTCAAGCAATTGAGACATTTTTTTTGCAAACAATTTAGCAGGTTCTCCCGAAGCTTCGGGACTGCTCTCCCCACGAAAACTCTTCAAACAATTGAAGAGTTTTTTTATTTACCTTAATTGATACTTTTATATATTTAGGATATAGTTGATTCAAAAAAAATCCCATCTCATTTTTATCTGAGATGGGATTTCTAAAATATAATTTTTAGCTTCTTTATTCTAAAATAAAACTCACAGTCACATTAGCCGTAATATTGATCTCTCCTACCGCTAACGTTTCTCTTGGAGCACTAGCATCACTACTTTCCATTGTTTTCATTGCTGCATACATCGGTTGCGGATAATAGGTTTGTGAATTATCCGATATAGTCATTGCACGCCCTACTTTTTGTCCTAAAACAGAAACATAATCTTCGGCTTTCAATTTTGCATCCTTCATCGCTAATTTTCTAGCTTCAGATTGATATTGTGCTAATTTTGAAGATTGGAAAGTAACATTATCAATTCTATTAATTCCTTGGTCTACCAAACCTTCCATCAATTCATCATATTTAGATAAATCTCTCAATAGAATTTCAATTGTTTGAGTGGCATTATAACTGTGTTTCTTTTTTTCATAATCGTATTGTGGATTCAATGAAACACGTTGTGTCTTAAAATCTGCTGGCGCTAAGTTCATTTTTTTTATAAACTTTAAAACAGCCTCAATTTTTTCATCATTTTGTTTTTTTACATCTTTGGCATTATTCCCTTTTGTTTCAACAGTTACTGTCATAGTAGCCTGATCCGGAATAACTTTTACTTTTCCTTCTCCACTTACATTTATTTGAGGAACTTGCTTAACTTCTTGTCCATAAGACATAGAAATAAATAGAACAGACAGAATTAATAGTGCTTTTTTCATTTTTATATAATTTAATTGTTTGTACTAATTCCTTTTCAAAAGTTGTGCCATTATAATTTTCCCATTTTTTCCATCACGAAAAGAATGACTATTGGAATAGCTAATAATATCACCATTAAAGTATGATCTACTAACAATGTAGGTTCTTTTAGTAAAGTAATCAAATAACCTCCTACAGCACCTCCAAAATGGGCAGTATGACCAATATTATCATTCTTAGCCTTCATACCATAAATGGAATACAACAAATAAAGGATTCCAAAAATGTAAGCGGGCATTGGAATAACGAAAAAGATTCCCAACATCATGTCAGGCTGCAACAATATTGCCGAATATAAAACTCCAGTTACCGCTCCAGATGCTCCTACAGCTCTGTAACCATAATCATTTTTATGAAAAACCATTGTTAGTAAACTTCCAAAAATCAAACTCCCGAAATAAACCAATAAAAAGGAAAAATCACCTAAATAACTAATGACTACAGGCGCAAAAAACCAAAGTGTCAACATATTAAAAATCAAATGGGTCATATCAGTATGAAGAAAACCAGAGGATAACATCCTAATTTGTTCTCCGGAACGAATACTTCCAACATGGAATTCATATTTTCTAAAAAAAGAAAGGTCATTAAACCCTTTGTAACTAATTAAAACATTTACTACAATTATTGCTATTAAAACGGTATTCATAAAGTATATTTATTGTGAATTGTAAATATAGTCATTCTAAAATAGGGATACAGTAAGCTGTCAAAATTTATATCAGTCTACATTTTTGGCTTATATTTGCAAGAAAAATAACGGCATGCAATTTCTTGTTTTTATCTTAGCCTTCCCGTTTTTATGGATTATTTCCATTCTTCCATTTAGGATTTTCTATTGGTTTTCTGATTTCATCTATTTAATAGTTTATCATATTATTGGCTACCGCAAAAAAACCGTAAAGGAAAATTTAGCTTTGGCATTACCTCATCTCAATGACAAAGAACGTCTTACAATTGAAAAGAAATCGTACCACCATTTATGTGATATGTTTTTAGAAATGATTAAAACTATGACGATTTCATCTGCAGAAATGAACAAAAGATTTGTTGTTACCAATATTGAATTGGTAAAAGAATATGAAAACAAAGGCAAAAGCACTGTTTTACTGGCCTCTCATTATGCAAGTTGGGAGTGGTTATTATCTATTAACCAGAAAACAAAATTTAAAGGAATAGGCGTTTATAAAAAAATTGCCAATAAATATTTTGATAAACTAATACGTGACATTCGTTCCAAATACAATGCTGAATTAGTAGAAACTAAAAAAGCGATTCCGTTGATGGCAGAAAACCAAAAAAATGGAATTCTTAGTATGTACGGACTTGCCAGTGATCAATCTCCAAAATTAAACAGAGCTTTTCATTGGGATAAATTCATGGGCATTGAAGTTCCAGTTCATACCGGTGCCGAAATGCTAGCCAAAAAATATGATTTGAATATTCTTTTTGTAAAAGTAAAAAAAGTAAAAAGAGGTTTTTATGAAGCTACTTTTGTACCCATTACAGACAATCCCACATCAATTCCTGATTTTGAAATTACCAATACCTTTTTACGAGAAGTAGAAAAACAAATTCTGGAAGCTCCTGAATATTATTTCTGGACACATAAAAGATGGAAACACAGAAGATAGTGTTCAGGATTCAGTTTACAGCAATCAGAAACAGTGTTTCGTAAAAAAATCACATATTATAAACGCTATTGTTTATAATATGTGATTTTTTTTAGTTTATTAAAACTTCAACTTTTTATAAGGAGAACCAGTTTTTTACCAATTCATCTTCTAAAGGTAGCGCGTTCTTATTGACAAACTCATTAGTAGCTGAATTATAATCATAATCTAAAGCCCATTTTTTATGGTTTTCAGCTAATGCTTTTATTCCGTTACAAACAAATTCAATTTCGGCATTTGTAGTTGTAGGATGAATAGACATTCTAATCCAGCCCGGTTTTCTGATTAAATCTCCAAGCGTAATTTCATCAATTAATTTATGGGAGGTTTCTTGGTCTACATGCAATAAAAAATGTCCGTAGGTTCCGGCACAACTACAACCGCCACGAGTTTGAATTCCGAATTTATCATTCAGCAATTTTACACCTAAGTTAAAATGTAAATCTTCCACAAAGAAAGAAATCACTCCTAACCTATCCTGGTGCTGTCCAGCTAGAATTTTAATATTAGAAATAGCTCCTAATTGGGAGAAAATATAATCCACTATTTCGTGCTCTCTTTTTAAGATATTTTCAATTCCCATTTGCTCTTTCAACTGAACTGCCAATGCGGTTTTTATCACCTGAAGAAAACCCGGAGTACCACCATCTTCCCTATCTTCAATATTATCTATGTATTTATGTTCTCCCCAAGGATTCGTCCAGCTTACTGTTCCTCCACCAGGATTATCAGGAACTAAATTTTGATATAATTTTTTATTAAAGACCAAAACACCACAAGTTCCTGGTCCGCCAAGGAATTTATGTGGCGAGAAGAAAATGGCATCCAAATAACTTTCAGTATTTTCAGGATGCATATCAATTTTCACATAAGGTCCTGAACAAGCAAAATCAACAAAACAAAGTCCGTTATGTTGATGCATTATTTTTGCCACTTCATGATACGGAGTTCTGATTCCCGTAACATTTGAACAAGAGGTTATTGAAGCTATTTTAAAAGGCCTTTCTTTATATTTTTCTAATAAAAATTCAAGATTTTCTATACTGAACAAACCATCTTCTGAAGAAGGAATAACTTCAACATCAGCAATAGTTTCTAACCAAGACGTTTGATTTGAATGGTGTTCCATGTGCGAAATAAAAACAATTGGTTTCTTTTCGGCTGGAATAGTGATGAAGTTTTTTAAATTTTCAGGTACTTTTAAGCCCAAAATTCGTTGAAATTTATTGACAACGCCGGTCATTCCTGTTCCATCGGTAATCAAAACATCGTCAGCACTTGCATGCACATGGTGTTTAATAATGTGACGAGCCTGATGATAGGCTTTAGTCATTGCTGTTCCTGAAACCGTAGTTTCTGTATGGGTATTAGCTACAAAAGGACCAAATTGATTCATCAATTTTTCTTCAATAGGACGATACAAACGACCACTGGCTGTCCAATCCGTATAAATAATTTGTTTTTGTCCGTAAGGAGATTCAAACCCTTGATCTATTCCGATTATGTTATTACGAAACTGCTGAAAGTATTGCTCTAATTGTGATGGTACTTCTTTAATAATCATTGTGTGTTTTATTTGAGTTCAAATATATTGATTTTTACTAAATAGTCTTTTTCAAATTTAGTGAATACTTATTTTAAATAAATTTATAAATATGATCCAAATGTAAAGTAGCTGACAAACTATAATTTTCATTCGGTTTATATTTGGTTGATGAATCCTAAAATATTCTAGCCATGAAAAAAAAAATCTTTTTACTACCTATTTTCTTGCTTTTACTATCGTGTGAAGTTGAAGGCGATTTGACCCGTGATGCTGAGTTAAGTACCTCAATTCCAGAAAACACTCCTCCTGTGGCTACCGGTAATTTTACACCAACGTCAGGAATTAAAGTTACTGGTTCAGCTAAAATTTATTTGAATGGAAATCAAAATGAAGTTCGATTGGAAAATTTCAGTGTTTCCAGTGGTCCTGATTTGAAAGTATACTTGTCTAAGAATGAAACACCTACAGACTTTGTGAATTTGGGAAATTTAACATCTTCAACAGTCTATGCAATCCCAATACAAGTAAATCTTTCAGCTTATAAATATGTACTAATTCACTGCCAACAATACAATCATCTTTTTGCAGTAGCACCATTATCTCAAAATTAAAATCTAATTTATGAAAAAACTACTACTAATTATCGCTATTGGAATATGCTCTAACTCCTTTGCACAAGGTTGTAGCGATGCCGGAATTTGTTCCATAGGAAACGGTTTTCAAACGACCGATAAAGAATTAAAAAACGGGATTGAAGTGGGAAGTATTATTGGTGCTGGTGAAGCTGATGTGACTTATATTTCACCCTATATTACTTATACCAGAACTATAAACGAGCGATTGTCATTAAGTTCTAAAGTTACATATTCTGTTGCTGGCGGAAGCTTTGGTCAACGAGGTGCTTTTGGTGATGCCTATTTGATAGGGAATTATAATTGGAAACCAAAAACAAATACGCAATGGAGTTCCCTTTTGGGCCTCAAAATACCTTTTACAAGTTCAAATCTTAAAATAAATGAGTTTTCAATTCCTTTAGACTATCAATCTAGTTTGGGAACTTTTGATGTGATCGCAGGACTGAATCTTAATTATAAAAAATGGGATTTTAATACGGCTGTTCAGATTCCTGTTTTCAATAACAATAAAAATTCGTATTTCAAGGAATTCTCTAATACAGATGATTTCACTTCCACTAATTTATTCGAAAGAAAATCAGACGCTTTGTTTCGAACGACATATACTTTCCAAACTTCTAATAAAAAATTCACTTTTAAACCCAATGTATTATTCATTTATCATTTAGGGGAAGATAGTTTTGAGAATGTTTTTGGAAATAGAGAAACGATACAAAACTCTGATGGATTAACCATAAACGGAAACATAATTGGCGCCTATGCAATTAGTGCTAAAAACAGTATTGAATTATCTCTAGCTACACCATTTGTAGTTCGTGAAGTTCGTCCTGATGGATTAACTAGGAAATTCACCGCAGGAATAATTTACAAAGTGTCTTTTTAAAAAATAAGCTTATATCCTTTGGAAAATATAAAAAATGCCCAAGAAAATTTCTTGGGCATTCTTATTAAAACAAATCAATTATAATATTACTTTTATTTCCCTCCATTGGCACGAAGATCTGCAATACATTGCGCATCTAATTGTGGAGCTGTACCACCTGAAACCATATTTGAAATACCACCGCCAGTTTCTGAAGACCAATACATTAAACACGTTTTTTCAATACAATGTTTTGGATGTTCAGCATCTTCGTGATTGCTTTGCAAGGCTGTACCAAGGTTTGTCAATCCAAGAATATGTCCGAATTCATGGGTAATTACTGTTGTTTCTAATAAACTTCTGTTAGGTTCAAATGGACTGTCGCTTAATGCTTGAAGCGTTTGTTCATAAATAACAAAGGAAGTATTTCTATAGGCCGTTCCTAGAATAACTGATGTATCAGTGTCTTTTGAAGATTTTCCATCTGCAAAAAATGCCCAAACCGCTATTTCATCAGTATTATTGTATTTAGTTCTGTTAAGATCTTCAATACTTGTAATCTCCTCATTAGAATAAGGTGAATTCCCCGGAGATGCTATAGAACGTTTTATAACACGAATTCCGTTTGGCTTGTATGTTCTTGCTGTAAGAAAGTTTACAAAATTATTAATAGCTGTAGTACTTGGTTCAAAACCGGCTACGTAGACTACTTCAATAACCATACTCTTAAACTTTTTATCCGATAATAAATCGTTGGCAGAACTTCCTGTTTGCTGTTTATTCGTATTAGGATTTATTGCAACTGGATTAGCTAAGGGATCATCTTCTTTTGAACAGGATGCTACCGAGAGGAACAAAACAATTGCGAGTAATTTAATTTTTTTTTTCAAAGTTTTTCTAAATTAGGAATATTGATACTATCGTAATGTAACATAAATTATATGTTCTTATTCATTTACGAAAACTAACGTCTTTTGGATTAAAATTATTGTCTAAAATAATTTAAACGAAAAGTCAGACCATCATATCTCAAACAAAAAAACCCTTTCAAATACTATTTTTGAAAGGGTTCGTTTTGTATAAAAATACGTGATTATATTCCAGCCACTGCTTTTATTTCGTCAATGATTCTAAGCGCCAATGCATCTGCTTTTTCTTGTGAAGCCGCTTCGGTGTATATACGTATAATTGGTTCTGTATTCGATTTTCGTAGATGAACCCAATTTTCAGTAAAGTCAATTTTCACTCCGTCAATAGTGGTAATATCTTCATTTTTGTATTTCTCCGTCATGGCAACAAGAATCGCATCAACATCAATTTGTGGCGTCAATTCGATTTTGTTTTTGCTCATATAATATTCAGGATACGAAGCACGCAAAGCAGAAACTGTCATTCTCTTATTTGCCAAATGCGTTAAAAACAACGCCACTCCCACCAAACTATCACGACCATAATGCAGTTCCGGATAAATGATTCCACCATTTCCTTCACCACCTATCACAGCATTATTCTTTTTCATTAATTCCACTACATTCACCTCGCCCACGGCACTTGCTTCATAGCTTCCGTTATGCAAATTAGTCACGTCACGCAATGCACGAGAAGAAGACATATTCGAAACCGTATTTCCCGGTGTTTTACTCAATACATAATCGGCGCAAGCAACCAAAGTGTATTCTTCACCAAACATTTCACCGTCTTCACAAATGAAAGCCAAACGATCTACATCAGGATCCACAACGATTCCTAAATCGGCTTTTTCTTTGACAACCAATTCGGATATATCAGTTAAATGTTCTTTTAACGGCTCTGGATTATGAGGAAAATGCCCATTCGGTTCGCAGTATAATTCGACCACTTCAACGCCCATTAATTCCAATAATCTTGGAATAATAATTCCTCCCGAAGAGTTTACACCATCCACTACCACTTTAAATTTAGCTGCTTTCACCGCATCAACATCTACCAAAGGCAAATTCAATACTTCATCAATATGTATATCCATATAGGCATCATTAATCATAATGGTTCCCAAATCATCCACATCCGAGAAATCGAAAGCTTCCGCTTCAGCAATTTCAAGAATTTTTAGCCCTTCTTCGCCATTCAGGAATTCTCCTTTTTCGTTCAATAATTTCAACGCATTCCATTGTTTTGGATTGTGGGAAGCAGTAAGGATAATTCCACCTTCGGCTTTTTCTAAAGGAACAGCAACTTCAACAGTAGGTGTTGTCGAAAGACCCAAATCAATCACGTCAATTCCTAAACCAATTAAAGTATTCACTACCAAATTGTGAATCATTGGTCCCGATATACGGGCGTCACGACCTACAACAACAGTAATTTTTTCTTTGCCAATATATTTTTTCAACCAAGTTCCATACGCCGAAGCAAATTTAACTGCATCAACAGGTGTCAGGTTATCCCCAACTTTACCTCCTATTGTTCCACGAATTCCCGATATTGATTTTATTAAAGTCATTGATTATTATTTTAATTTTTGAATTATAAATTTTAAACTGCTCACAAATATAATAATTGACGGTTTATAAAAGTCATTTAGAATTCAAAATTCATCATTTAAATTCCTAAATTAGGCGAATGAATTTTCTAGCACACATCTATCTTTCCGGTGATAATGATTTAATCAAAATTGGTAATTTCATGGCCGATGGAATTCGGGGAAAACATTTTGAAAGTTATCCTTTAGACATTCAGAAAGGAATCATTTTACATCGCTCCATTGATACATTCACCGACGCTCATCCCATTTTTAGACAAAGCACCAAACGCCTTCATGAAAAATACCATCATTACGCAGGTGTAATTGTGGATGTTTTTTATGATCATTTTTTAGCTAAAAACTGGAATAAGTATTCCGATGAAAAATTAGAAGAATTTGTAGAACGCTTTTACCAATCATTACACGATAATCACAGTATTCTTTCGGAAAGAACTAAGGGAATGATGCCCTATATGATTGAACACAATTGGCTGGTGAGTTATCAAACAATCGAGGGAATCCATCGCATTTTGACGCAAATGGATCAACGAACCAAAAACGAATCTAAAATGCGGTTTGCTACCAATGAACTTTCTGAATTTTATTTAGAATTTGAAGAGGAATTCACCAATTTCTTTCAAGAATTAATCCTATTTTCGAATACTAAAATAATCACTTTATGAAAAAAATACTTTTTCTGCTTGCCTTTACCATTTTAGGTTGCAAATCGAATGAAAAAACGGTAGAACCAACTGGTTTAGTAACTTCAAAAGTTATGGTAGTATCCGCCCGTGAAGAAGCTTCACAGATTGGAGTGGAAATCATGAAAAAAGGTGGAAATGCTTTTGACGCGATGGTTGCCACGGAACTGGCATTAGCAGTTTCACATCCACAGGCAGGAAATATTGGCGGTGGTGGTTTTATGGTTTTCAGAAAAGCAAATGGTGAAACTGGAGCTATCGATTATAGAGAAAAAGCACCTTTAGCAGCCACAAAAGACATGTACTTGAATACAAAAGGAAATGTAATTGAAGGAAAAAGTACTGCAACGGCTTTGGCATCGGGAATTCCAGGTACGATTGCAGGAATATTTGAAGTCCACAAAAAATATGGCTCTTTACCCATCAATGAAATTCTGGAACCTGTAATTGCCTTGGCCGAAAGAGGTGTTGTTGTCACAAAATTTCAAGCCGAAAGTTTGGCTTATTACAGCGCTTCCTTTATCAAAAGCAATGGCAAGAATAGTTTGTTTTCTAGAGCATATAAAGAGAATGACACGATAAAATATACCGCATTAGCAGCAACATTAAAACGAATTGCCATAAACGGTCGGGACGAATTTTATAAAGGAGAAACAGCTCAAAAATTAGTTGCTTTTCTTGCCAAAAAAGGCGGAAATGCCACATTAGAAGATTTGAACAGTTATAATGCTAAATGGAGAACTCCAATTACTTTTCAGTATAAAAATTTAAAAATCACTTCAATGTCACCACCAAGCAGTGGCGGAATTTGTCTCAATCAAATCATGAAAATGATTGAGCCATTCAACCTATCGCAAATGGGACACAACAGCGTAAAAACGATTCAAGTAATTACAGAAGCAGAACGAAGAGCGTATGCTGACAGGAATTATTTCTTGGGTGATCCAGATTTTGTAAAACTTCCAGTAAAAGAATTACTAAGTCCATCCTATTTAGAAAAAAGAATGAGTGATTTTTCATTCGATACAGCTTCAAAATCCTCGGATATTGCCCATGGAACAATCAAAGGATATGAAAGCAACCAAACTACGCATTATTCAATTGTGGATTCAAAAGGAAATGCAGTTTCGGCAACGACTACTTTAAATGATAATTATGGTTCTAAAATATATTGTGATGAATTGGGTTTCTTTTTGAATAATCAAATGGACGATTTTAGTGCCAAACCTGGTGTTCCTAATTTATACGGATTGACTGGAAGTGAAGCCAATAGTATTGCTCCCGGAAAAAGAATGTTGAGTTCCATGACACCAACGATTGTTGAAAAAGACAATAAACTGTTCATGGTTGTAGGTACGCCGGGAGGTTCCACCATTATCACATCGGTGTTGCAAACGATATTGAATGTGTATGAATTTGATATGAGTATGCAAGAAGCAGTAAATGCACCACGTTTTCATCATCAGTGGCTACCGGATGAAATTACTTTTGAACCGAATTCATTTGATAAAGAATTATTAACTAATTTGAAGAAAAAAGGATATTTAATCAATGAAAAAAACAAAGAAATCATTGGTGAAGTTGATGCGATTTTGATGTTGCCAAATGGAAAATTGGAAGGTGGCGCAGACAAAAGAGGCGATAATAAAGCCGTTGGTTTTTAAATTTTACTATTCGAATGAAAAAAATTATTATTCTATTGAGTGTTCTTTCTATTGGTTGTAAAACCCAAAATGTAGTGGTTCAACCCACAGGACTTGTTGCTAATGAAGCAATGGTTGTTTCGGCACGTGAAGAAGCTTCAAAAATTGGAGTTGAAATCATGAAAAAAGGTGGCAATGCTTTTGATGCAATGGTGGCAACCGAATTGGCTTTGGCTGTTGCCTATCCGTTTGCAGGAAATCTTGGAGGTGGCGGTTTTATGGTGTATCGAAAAGCAAACGGAGAAACTGGTTCTTTAGATTATCGAGAAAAAGCACCATTGGCAGCTACAAAAGATTTGTTTCTGGACGAAAAAGGAAATGTCATTAAAGGAAAAAGCACAGAATCTCCTCTTGCCATAGGGGTTCCCGGAACAATTGCCGGTGTTTTTGCAGTTCATGAAAAATTGGGTTCCTTGCCTATCGAAGAAATTCTGAAACCAGTAATTGAGTTAGCAGAAAGAGGGGTTATTGTTACCAAAAAACAAGAAGATAGATTAGCTGCGTATCGCGACAAAATCATAAAAGTAAATGGCAATAAAACATTATTTGCAACTTCTTTCAAAGAAAATGATATCATCAAATATCCTGCGCTGGCAACTACCTTAAAAAGAATTTCAAAAAATGGCAGAGATGAATTTTACAAAGGAGAAACTGCTAAAATATTAGTCAAATACCTTCAGCAAAAAGGAGCGATAATCACTTTGGAAGATTTGAATAAATACGAAGCCAAATGGAGAACGCCGCTTACTTTTGGTTACAAAGATTTAAAGGTAATCTCTATGCCTCCACCCAGCAGTGGCGGAATATGCTTGGCTGAAATATTCAAAATGATAGCACCTTTCGACCTGACTAAAATGGGACATAACTCAACAGAAGCCATTCAAGTTATTGTAGAAGCTGAAAGAAGAGCCTATGCCGACAGAAGCTATTATTTGGGAGATCCAGATTTTGTGAAAATTCCTTTGAAAGCTTTAATGGCAGATGATTATTTGAAACAAAGAATGTCAAATTTTAGTTTTGAAAAAGCCACTTTATCATCGGAAATAAAAGAAGGAAAAGTAAATTATAATGAAAGTACAGAGACTACCCATTATTCGATTGTAGATCAGTTCGGCAATGCAGTTTCGTCAACTACAACATTAAACGACGGTTATGGTTCTAAATATTACTGTGATGAATTAGGCTTTTTCCTCAACAATGAAATGGATGATTTCAGTGCCAAACCGGGTGAACCGAATATGTTTGGATTAGTAGGAAATGAAGCCAATAGCATTGCACCGCAAAAAAGAATGTTGAGTTCCATGACACCAACAATTGTTGAGAAAAACGGAAAATTATTTATGGTTGTGGGTTCTCCCGGTGGTTCTACGATTATTACATCAGTATTACAAACAATATTAAATGTTTATGAGTATCGTTTGAGTATGCAAGAAGCGGTAAATGCACCACGTTTTCACCACCAATGGTTACCAGATTTAATCACTTTTGAACCTAATACTTTCGACATTAAAACCTTTGAAACCTTGAAATCAAAAGGATATCTTATCAATGAAAAAACAACACCAGTAATAGGAAAAGTAGATGCTATTTTGGTTTTACCAAATAAAAAACTCGAAGGTGGTGCTGATTTTAGAGGAGACGATAAAGCAGTTGGATTTTAATCTTTCGGCGGCGCTCAAGAGAACGACAAATTTACTATTTATGAACTTTATATTTGCCTTAGAAACCGATTTTACAGCAAATAAAAATCCTGAAAATGCCTTTGCGATGGCAAAATACATGAAGAATAACTTTCCTTTTTTTGGAATAAAAACGGAAGAACGAAGACGTATTTTTAAGGAAATTTGGAAAGAAAACAAAAACGAGGTTTCAGCAAACGCAAGAGTAATAGCACTAGATCTATATTCAAAACCAGAACGGGAATTTCATTATTGTGCGATTGAAATTTTGATAAAAGAACTCAAGGGAAATTATATAAAAGAAGATATCCAACTTATTGAAAAATTGATACTAAATAATTCTTGGTGGGATAGCATTGATACGATTGCTAAGTACATTTTAGGAGAATATCTGTTGGGATTTCCATTAGAAACCAAAAATGTAATAGAACGATTTTCAAGTTCAGAAAACATGTGGTTGAACCGAAGTGCTATTTTATTTCAATTGGGTTACAAACAAAAAACGAATGCTGATTTTTTATTCTCAGAATGTCTTAAACAAGCTCATTCTAAGGAGTTTTTCATTCAAAAAGCAATTGGTTGGGCGTTACGGGAATATGCAAAGTCAAATCCCGAAATTGTAAAGCAGTTTGTAGAAAACAGTAATTTAAAACCATTAAGTATAAAAGAAGCGTTGAAAAATATTTGTTGAAATTAAAATAATAGTAGTTTTGCACCCCCTTTTAAAAAGTATCATGTTCAAAAAATATATTTCGAAATTAGAAACCATAATAGCTTTTGCACAATCCATGTTGACGCCCAAGCAATTTATATTTTTATCGGCGGTTTTGGTTGGTATTTCTGCAGCTTTTGCTGTTATCGTTTTAAAAACCTTTGCACACTGGGTATTTTCTTTTGCTACTTATGTCAGTGGAATTTTAAAATTGGGATTCATTAATAGTATCTTGCCGATAATTGGTATTTTGCTTACTGTTTTTGTTGTCAAAAGAGTTTTGGGAGGAACTATCCAAAAAGGAACATCACAAATTTTATATGCTGTTGCAAAAAAAGCGAGTATTATTCCAAAAAAACAAATGTATGCCCAAATCGTAACCAGTTCGTTAACTGTTGGTTTAGGCGGCTCTGCAGGTTTAGAAAGTCCTATTGTCATTACAGGAGCCGCGTTTGGTTCAAACTATGCACAAAAATATAAATTAAGTTATAAAGACCGAACGCTTCTCATAGGTTGCGGTGTTGCTGCGGGAATTGCCGCTGCTTTTAATGCGCCTATTGCCGGGGTTTTATTTGCTATCGAAGTACTATTGGTGGATGTGAGTATTGCAGCATTTACTCCCATTATGATTGCTGCTGCCACTGGTGCTTTGGTCTCTGTAATTGCATTAGATGAAGAAATTTTACTTTCGTTCAAACAGCAACAAAGTTTTGATTATCATAACATTGTTTTTTATATCCTTTTAGGTTTGTTTACCGGGTTTATTTCTGTTTATTATTCCCGAAATTTTCAGAGAGTAGAGCATTTTTTTGCAAGACTAAAATTATCACCTTATAAAAAAGCGTTGCTTGGTTCTTCGATTTTAGCCATTCTTATTTTTATTTTCCCAACGCTTTTTGGAGAAGGTTACGAAAGCATCAAAACATTATCAGACAATGATCCGGGGAAATTATTGGAAAACACATTATTCAGTGGTTTTCGAGACAATAGTTGGGCTTTATTGGTATTTGTAGGATTGACTATGATGCTGAAAGTTTTTGCAACAGGAATCACTTTAGGCAGCGGTGGAAACGGAGGGAATTTTGCTCCTTCGCTATTTTTGGGATCTTATGTTGGTTTCTTTTTTTCCAAATTTATAAATCTCACAGGACTTACTAAATTGCCTGTTAGTAATTTTACATTGGTTGGAATGGCGGGGATTTTAAGTGGTTTGTTTCATGCGCCTTTGACTGCAATATTCTTAATTGCAGAGATTACAGGTGGATATAACTTGATGATTCCTTTGATGATTGTGGCTTCCATTAGTTTTGCAATTTCAAAACGATTTGAAAAACATTCGATGGATGTTAAGAATTTAGCCAAAAAAGGCCATGCATTTACCAGCAATAAAGACACTAATATCCTTTCGACTTTAGAGACTACTTCTATTATACAAACCGACTATTTAACGGTTTCCCCTAATGAAAATTTAGAAAAACTCGTTGATCTCATTTCTCACTCCAACCAAGTGATATTTGCGGTAGTTGATACAGAACAAAACTTATTAGGTATTGTTCATTTTAATGATATTCGAGAAATAATATTTAATAATTACCGAGTTAAATACACTTTGGTTAGAGAAATAATGATAGAACCTGCAGAAATCATTTCTCCTGATGACAGCATGGAAATGGTCATGAATAAGTTTGAAAAATCAAAAAAAGCATTCTTACCCGTTCTCAAAGAAGGGAAATATTACGGTTTTATTTCCAAATCTGTTGCGCTTGAAGCTTATCGAACAAAACTAAAATCGATGACGATTGAATAATTTTAATATCGGATAGCGTTTAAATGTAAAATATCCGATAATAAGAAGTACCTTTGTGGTTATGTGGAAGATAGACGTAAACTATAGAGAAGAATTTCAAACAACTTTTGAAAGATTGTATGAAAAAAAGCAAGTTCTGCAAACCAGCAGACCATTGCCAAATATCGCCTTACATAAAATCAGGGAAAGCCTTTCCATTGAATGGACCTATAACTCTAATAGTATTGAAGGAAATACAATGAGCCTTCGAGAGACACAAATGGTTATTCAAGAAGGTATCACCATTAAAGGCAAATCGCTTAGAGAACATTTTGAAACTCACAACCATGATAAAGCCATTGACTATTTATATTCTATCGTAGATGACGATTACAATTTAAGGAGTATAGATATTTTATCTTTGCATGGTTTAGTTTTGCGTTCTATCGAAGATGACTTTGCAGGACGTATTCGTAATGGGGGTGTTCGCATTACAGGCGCTAATTTTACCCCACCAAATGCAAATAAAGTTCCGGATTTATTGGGTGAATTGATTGATTTCATCAATAAAAATCCTTTGCAGCTTAATGATATTGAGCTTGCAACCGTTTTTCATCATAAATTAGTTTGGATACATCCTTTCTTTGATGGAAATGGTCGCACGGTTCGGTTGGCAATGAATTTATTGTTGATGCGTTCTGGTTTTCCGCCTGCCATAATCTTGAAAAATGACAGGAAGAAATATTATGAAGCTCTTAACCAAGCTAATGGTGGTAATTATCAAAAATTAACCCTTTTGATGTGTCAATCTCTTGAAAGGACACTCAATATTTACATTAATGCTTTACCCGGAAATGACAAAGAATATGTAGCAATTTCAAATTTAGTTCAAGAACCTAATATGCCTTACGGCCAAGAATACATTAGTTTATTGGCTAGAACAGGAAAAATTGATGCTTACAAAGAAGGTAGAAACTGGCTAACGACCAGAGAAGCCGTTGAAGATTATATGGCAACCCGAAAAAGAAAACGCTAACTCTAATTAGCGTTTTTTTATACCCCTTTTTAACACAATCTTCTAAACTGTTCTATCGAAAGAATAAATCAAAATGGTAACTTTGCTTCCGACCATTCGGAATTTATAAAAAACATGCTAGACAAAGAAAATACCATTGAAGTTCAAGGCGCTCGTGTGCACAACTTAAAAAATATAGATATTTCCATTCCTCGTGAAAAGCTGGTTGTAATTACCGGTCTTTCTGGATCTGGGAAATCCTCCTTAGCTTTCGATACCATTTATGCCGAAGGCCAACGCCGTTATGTAGAAACTTTTTCTGCTTATGCACGTCAATTTCTGGGTGGTTTAGAACGTCCTGATGTAGATAAAATTGATGGACTTTCTCCTGTAATTGCTATTGAACAAAAAACAACCAGTAAAAGTCCGCGTTCCACCGTAGGAACGATTACAGAAATTTACGATTTCCTCCGTTTATTGTACGCTCGTGGCGCTGATGCCTATAGCTACAACACCGGCGAGAAAATGGTTTCTTATTCTGATGAGCAAATCAAGGATTTGATTATTCAGGACTTTTCAGGAAAACGAATCAATATTTTGGCTCCAGTTATTCGTGCTCGTAAAGGACATTATGCTGAACTTTTTCAACAAATTGCCAAGCAAGGATTCCTTAAAGTTCGTGTAAACGGTGATGTGTTGGATATTACTTTAGGAATGAAACTCGACCGTTACAAAACACATGATATCGAAATTGTAGTGGACCGCATGATTATTGAAGACACTGCTGACAATGAAAAACGTTTGACAGAAAGCATTAACACTGCCATGCATCACGGTGAAAATGTGTTGATGGTTTTAGACCAAGATTCAAATGAAGTTCGTTTTTTCAGTAGGAATTTGATGTGTCCAACTACCGGAATTTCCTACCAAAATCCAGAACCCAATTTATTTTCTTTCAATTCGCCAAAAGGCGCTTGTGACCATTGCAACGGATTAGGAACGGTAAATGAAATTAATCCAAAGAAGATTATTCCAAATCCAAAATTATCGATAAAAGCAGGAGGATTTGCTCCATTAGGCGAATATAAATCATCCTGGATTTTTAAGCAATTGGAAATTATTGGTGAAAAATATGGCTTCAAATTGACAGATGCAGTTAACACAATTCCTGATGAAGCGATGGAAATGATTTTGAATGGTGGAAAAGAAAAGTTCACCATTAATTCAAAAGATTTAGGTGTTGCCCGAGAATACAAAATTGATTTTGAAGGGATTTCGCATTTCATCAAAAACCAACATGAAGAAAGCGGTTCAACAAGCATAAAGCGTTGGGCCAAGGAATTTATGGACGAAATAAAATGTCCGGTTTGTGAAGGTTCTCGTTTGAAAAAAGAAGCGCAGTTCTTTAAAATCAATGAAAAAAATATTACCGAATTGTGTGATATGGACATTTCAGATTTGACCACTTGGTTTAATAATTTAGATTGTCATCTCTCTGATAAACAAAAGCGTATCGCTACTGAAGTAATCAAAGAGATTAAGGATCGATTAAACTTTTTGATGAATGTAGGTTTAGATTATTTGGCTTTAAGCCGAAGTTCAAAATCACTTTCGGGCGGTGAAGCACAACGTATTCGTTTGGCCACTCAAATTGGTTCGCAACTGGTTGGTGTTTTGTATATTTTGGATGAGCCAAGTATTGGTTTACACCAAAGAGACAATGATAAACTGATTCATTCTCTCGAACAATTACGCGATATTGGAAACTCTGTGATTGTGGTGGAACATGATAAAGACATGATTGAAAGAGCTGATTATGTAATTGATATTGGTCCAAAAGCAGGAAAATACGGAGGCGAAATCATCAGCAAAGGAACACCTGCTGAAATCTTGAAACATCACACTATCACAGCGATGTACATGAATGGCGAAATGAAAATTGAAGTCCCTGCAAAGCGTAGAGAAGGAAATGGTAAATTCCTAAAACTAAGCGGAGCAACAGGAAATAACTTAAAAAATGTTTCGATAGAATTGCCTTTGGGTAAAATGATTTGTGTGACCGGAGTTTCGGGAAGTGGAAAATCTACTCTGATTAATGAAACGCTCTACCCTATTTTGAACGCGTATTATTTTAATGGTGTCAAAAAACCACAACCGTATAAAAAAATTGAAGGATTAGAACATATCGATAAAGTGATTGATATTGACCAAAGTCCGATTGGGAGAACACCTAGAAGCAATCCGGCAACTTATACGGAAGTTTTTACCGAAATCAGAAATCTGTTTACGATGACCTCTGAAAGCATGATTCGGGGATACAAAGCGGGACGATTTAGTTTTAATGTAAAAGGCGGACGTTGCGAAACCTGCGAAGGTTCTGGTGTGCGAACGATTGAGATGAACTTCCTGCCTGATGTTTATGTTGAATGTGAAACCTGTCAAGGAAAACGTTTTAACAGAGAAACATTAGAAATTCGATACAAAGGGAAATCCATTTCGGATGTGTTGAATATGACTGTAGATGAAGCGGTTCCATTTTTTGAAATGATCCCGAAGATTTATAGAAAAGTAAAAACCATTCAGGATGTTGGTTTGGGCTATATTACCCTAGGACAACAAAGCACTACGCTCTCTGGTGGTGAAGCACAACGTATTAAACTGGCAGGAGAATTATCCAAAAAAGATACTGGAAATACGTTTTATATTCTGGACGAACCTACAACAGGATTGCATTTTGAAGACATTAGAGTGTTGATGGAAGTAATTAATAAACTGGTTGATAAAGGTAATACGATATTAATTATCGAGCATAATATGGATGTTATCAAATTGGCAGATTACATAATTGACATTGGCCCTGAAGGTGGAAAAGGTGGCGGACAGCTTATTGCCAAAGGAACGCCTGAAGAAATCATAAAAATTAAGAAGAGTTACACTGCGCAGTTTTTGAAAAAAGAATTACTTTAGTATTCAAAAGTATTAGCCCAGATAGCAGTGGAAATCCTTATGAGCCGGGGTTAGGCGATTAAGATTGAAACGAATAGCTGGAAGTAGCTCCAAAAAAATAAGATTTAAAATAGAGAATATGAGATTAGAAGATTTTGATAATGACGAGGATAAAGTAATCCAAGACCGATTAAAAAGAAAGACTTGGAATGAGATTAGAACCAATGATAGTTGGGCGATTTTTAAAATCATGGCCGAATTTGTAAACGGTTATGAAAGTATGGGACGCATAGGTCCGTGTGTGAGTATTTTTGGTTCCGCACGAACCAAACCTGAAGATCCTAATTATTTATTGGCAGAAAAAATTGCCTACAAAATAAGTAAAGCCGGCTACGGTGTGATTACCGGTGGTGGGCCGGGAATTATGGAAGCCGGAAATAAAGGCGCACATCTAGGCGGAGGAACATCAGTGGGATTGAACATTGAGCTGCCTTTTGAGCAACATTTCAACCCGTATATTGACAGCGATAAAAACTTGAATTTTGATTATTTCTTTGTTCGAAAAGTAATGTTTGTTAAATATTCCCAAGGATTTGTGGTAATGCCAGGAGGTTTTGGAACCATGGATGAATTGTTTGAAGCGATTACTTTGATTCAGACAAAAAAAATAGCCAGATTCCCTATTATACTTGTGGGAACCAGTTTTTGGTCCGGATTAATCGATTGGATTAAAACAGTTTTAGTAGAAAAAGAACATACGGTAAGCGCTGAAGATTTGAATTTATTCAAAATTGTGGATACTGAAGATGAAGTCGTTGATGTGTTAGATAAATTCTATAAAAAATACGATTTAACCCCTAATTTTTAATACAAAAGCTGTCTAAATCGACGGCTTTTTTTATGTTAATTAGACCCTTCTTGTAGTGTTTTATTCTAAAAAAAAAGTATATTTATTTTTTTAATAAAATAATTCTTGAATTTGAACTCAATCTTTAAAATTACGTTTTATACTCTTGTTTTATTACTTCCAATAAAACATTATTCACAACATCATTCTGATATAACGGCTGAGTTAAATACGGAGAATAAAACGTTGACTATTCTACAACAAATTACTTTTTTTAATCACTCAAACGATACGTTAACCTCGATTGTATTGAACGATTGGAATAATGCTTTTTCAACTAAAAACACTCCTTTAGCCAAACGTTTTTCTGATGAGTTTTATAGAGGTTTTCACTTAGCTAAAGAGGAAGAACGCGGAAGCACGAAAAATATAATTATTTTAGACGAAAATAAATTGGTTTTATTATGGGATAGACCAGATAAAAATCCTGATTTGATTGAAGTTAAACTAGCCGAAAATTTACTTCCGAATCAGAAAGTTATGGTATACATTACTTATATAACTAAAATTCCCAGCGCTAAATTTACAAAATACGGATACAATAATAACGGAATTATACATCTTAAAAACTGGTTTCTTACCCCAGCCCGTTATGAAAACCATGATTTTATTCGCTACAGCAATACTAATTTAGATGATATCGCTAATGCCTATTCAAGTTTTGATATTGATTTAAAAATACCTATAAATTTCGAAGCTATTTCTGATTTAAAAAGCAGTAAATCAAATAATTACACTTTTATAAACTATAAATTATCAGAAAATAACAGAGCCGATTTTAATCTTATCATAGAGCCAAAAACTAATTTTGAAAGCTATAAGAATGGTGCTGTTGAAGTACTGACCGATTTAAGAAACAACAAATTAGATAATATTCAAAAAGCGATTGTGATAGATCGTATCGTAAATTTTACAAACGATTTAATTGGGAAATATCCTCATGAAAAGATTATTGTTTCTCAAACGGATTACGAGAGAAATCCTTTTTATGGATTGAATCAGCTTCCTTCTTTTATAAGCCCGTTTTCGGATGAATTTCTTTTTGAAATTAAATTTCTAAAAACCTATCTGAATGAATATTTAAGAACAAGTTTACAAATAAATCCGCGAAAAGACAACTGGATATATGACGGATTGCAGGTTTATGCCATGATGAAATATATGGATGAAAATCACCCCAATACTAAAATGATGGGAAGTGCCTCTAATATTAGACTATTGAAAAGTTTTAATATTGCCAATATAGGTTTTAATGATCAGTATAGTTATTTCTATATGTTAATGGCACGAAAAAATCTAGACCAACCGCTTGGCGATCCTAAAAACACTTTAATAAAATTCAATGAACAAATAGCTAGTAAATATCGCTCCGGATTAAGTATTCGATTTTTGGATAATTATTTACAAAATGATGCTGTACCTTCCAGTATAAAGCAATTTTACAATCAAAATAAGAAACAACAAGTTTCCAGAACTGATTTTGAAACCATCCTAAAATCAAATACTGAAAAAGACATTAACTGGTTTTTTAATACCATTATTAATTCCAGAGCTATTATTGATTATAAATTTTCCAATGTTAAGAAAACCAGAGACAGCATCACTTTTTCAGTAATAAACAAAACAGAAACTCCTATTCCAATTCCAGTTTATGGCACCAAAAAAGGAGAAATTGTTTTTAAGCAATGGCTGGATATCGAAGAATGTGACAGTACTTTTACGATTCCACGAAATAATATTGATAAGATCGTATTAAATCTAAAAAACGAAGTACCAGAATACAATTTAAGAAATAATTGGAAGAAAATAGAAGGTTTTTTTCCCAATAATCGTCCTGTTAAATTTGTATTCATGAAAGATTTAGAAGACCCTTATTACAATCAGGTTTTATATGTACCTTCTATATATTATAATTTATACGACGGAATAACACCTGGATTGCGATTGCATAATAAAACTATTTTAGACAAGCCTTTTACTTTTGACATCAATCCATCCTACTCTACTAAATCCAATAATTTATCTGGATCAGCTTCATTTGTAGTCAATCAAAATTATCGAAACAGCACACTTTACAATGTAAAATACTCTGTTAGTGGCTCTTACTTTCATTATGCGCAGGATGCTTCATACCTGAGACTAAATCCTATGGTGCAATTGCGAATTCGGGAGCCAAATTTCAGAGACAACAGAAAACAGCTGATACTTTTGCGCCAAGTTATTGTAAACAGGGAAAAAAGCGCTTTTGCAATGGACAATGCTCCATCTAATTATTCCATATTTGATGCACGTTATGTGAACACAAAAACCGAAGTAACGAATCATTTCAATTTTAGTTCAAATATTCAAATTTCAGGAGAATTTGGAAAAGTAAATGGCGAAATAGAATATCGAAAGCTTTTTGAAAACAATCGTCAAATTAATTTGCGATTCTATGCGGGAAGTTTTTTATATAACAAAACTGAATCAGAATTTTTTAGTTTCGCATCAGACAGACCTACTGATTATTTATTTGATTATAATTATTTTGGCCGATCAGAAAGTACTGGTTTTTATAGTCAGCAATTCATATTAGCAGAAGGTGGTTTTAAATCAAAAATGAATACTCCTTATGCTAATAGATGGATTACCAGCTTAAATGCAAGCGTGAGCGTATGGAACTGGATAGAAATTTACGGAGATGTAGGTTTTATTAAAAATAAAAACCAAAATGCAACATTTTTATACGACAGCGGTATTCGCCTCAACCTTGTTACAGATTACTTTGAGCTGTATTTTCCTATATACTCTAATAATGGATGGGAAATAGTGCAAAATAATTATAATGAGAAAGTACGTTTTATAGTAACTTTTTCGCCTAAAACATTAATCAATCTTTTTAATCGAAAATGGTTCTAATCCAATATAATTTTCATTATTTATTAAATAATTCTCAATATAACGAATATAAAATTATATATAACAAAAAAATATTCTTCTTTTTATTAGAATAAATTGAAATAATTAAATTTATTTTTTTTTATGAATTATGAAAATAGCTAGTTTTTAAGTAAATTTGTCTCATAAAGTTATACTTTTCAATTATGATAAAAGAAAAAACCACTCCTACATTGACATTTGAAGATTTCAAAATCGAGGTGATGAATGACTATAAATTAGCTATAATCAGCAGAGAATGTAGTCTTTTAGGACGTAAAGAGGTATTGACTGGAAAGGCTAAATTTGGCATTTTTGGTGATGGAAAAGAAGTACCACAATTAGCCATGGCGAAAGCCTTTAAAAATGGTGACTTCCGTTCCGGATATTATCGAGATCAAACTTTTATGATGGCTATTGGCGAATTAACCGTGCAACAATTTTTTGCGGGTTTATATGGCCATACCGATATTGAACAAGAACCAATGTCAGCAGGAAGACAAATGGGTGGTCACTTTACTACTCATAGTTTAAATGAAGACGGAACTTGGAAAAACTTAACAAAACAAAAAAACTCAAGTGCTGATATTTCTCCAACAGCTGGACAAATGCCTCGATTATTAGGACTTGCGCAAGCTTCAAAAATATACAGACAAGTTTCAGGAATACCAAATGCAGCTAATTTCTCTAATCAAGGAAATGAGATTGCATGGGGAACTATAGGAAATGCAAGTACATCTGAAGGTTTATTTTTTGAAACCATTAATGCTGCAGGAGTATTACAAGTTCCTATGGTTATGAGTATCTGGGACGATGAGTATGGAATTTCTGTACATGCAAAACACCAAACTACTAAAGAAAATATCTCTGAGATTTTAAAAGGATATCAAAGAGAAAATGGCAGCAATGGCTATGAAATACTAAAAGTAAAGGGTTGGGATTATGCTGACTTAATTGCTACTTATGAAAAAGCTGCTGATATTGCCCGAGAAAACCACATTCCTGTTTTAATTCACGTAAATGAATTGACACAACCACAAGGACATTCCAGTTCAGGTTCTCATGAAAGATATAAAAATGCAGACCGATTAGCATGGGAAAGAGATTTTGATTGTATCCGCCAAATGAAATTATGGATGATCGCAATCAACGTTGCCTCACCTGAAGAAATCGATGCTATTGATGCTAAAGCCAAAAAAGATGTTTTAGAAGGTAAAAAAGCAGCTTGGAACGCATTTATTGAACCCATTATTGAAGAGCAAAAACAACTGATCGAGTTATTAGAAAAAATAGCGGAGACCAGTAAAAATAAAGATAGAATTTTACAATTCACATCTGATTTAAGCAGTATTAAATCACCTTTGAAAAAGGAAATTCTAGTTACAGCACGTAAAGTTTTACGCTTAATCCTAAATGAAAACGGTAAAGAAGAATTGTCACAATGGATCAGTTCTTATACTAAAACTACCCAGGAAAAATTTAGTAGTAACTTATTTTCAGAAACAGATTTAAATGTCTTTTCTGTCAAAAAGGTTCTTCCGGTATACCCAGAAAACGCAAAAGAAGACACGGATGGTCGCATGATTTTACGTGATAACTTTGATGCTATTTTTACAAAATATCCTGAAACATTGATTTTTGGTGAAGATGCCGGAGCCATCGGAGATGTGAATCAAGGTCTAGAAGGAATGCAGGAAAAATATGGAGAATTACGTGTTGCCGATGTGGGAATTCGTGAAGCAACCATATTAGGTCAAGGAATAGGAATGGCATTAAGAGGCTTACGTCCTATTGCTGAAATTCAATATTTAGATTATTTATTGTATGCAATACAAATCATGAGTGATGATTTAGCAACACTACGCTACCGTACTGTTGGAAAACAAAAAGCACCATTAATCATACGTACTCGTGGTCATCGTTTAGAGGGAATCTGGCATTCCGGATCTCCTATGGGAATGATTATAAATGCCATCCGAGGAATTCATGTCTTGGTTCCAAGAAATATGACCCAAGCAGCAGGATTTTATAACAGTTTGTTAGAATGTGATGAACCTGCTTTAGTAATCGAATGCTTGAATGGCTACCGATTAAAAGAAAAAATGCCTTTGAATTATGGCGAATTCAAAACTCCAATTGGGGTTGTGGAAACGTTGAAAGAAGGAACTGATATTACACTAGTTTCATACGGTTCAACATTGCGATTAGTGCAACAAGCCGCAAATGAACTACTTGAAGTAGGTATTGACTGTGAGATTATCGATTTACAGTCTTTACTTCCATTTGACATCAATCAAGATGTGGTAAAAAGTATTGCAAAAACAAATCGCCTGTTAGTTATTGACGAAGATGTTCCTGGCGGGGCTTCGGCATATATATTACAACAAATAATTGAGCAACAAGATGGCTATACCTTTTTAGACAGCAAACCACAAACCTTAACTGCAAAAGCACACAGACCTGCTTATGGAACAGACGGAGACTATTTCTCAAAACCTTCTGCAGAAGATATTTTTGAAAAAGTCTATGCAATGATGAACGAAGTTAATCCTTCTAAATATCCAAATTTATATTAAGAATTAATATCATAAATTGAAATCCCAATCTATTACGATTGGGATTTTTTTTAATATTAAATCAATTTTCTCTTTTATAGATTTAAAACAGTAAATTGTAAATCAATTAATTGGTTAATAAACATAAAATATGAAAAAAGCATCATTATTTTTAGGAATCCTATCACTACTTGCTATTGTATCCTGCAAGAAAAAAGAAGAAACTCCAGTTCCAGCAACACAAACTGAAACTTCAAGTAAAACAACTACAACAACTACAACTGTTACCGCTGAAGCGAAAGATAGCACTTCAATAAAAGTAGCTACAAATGGTGTAAGTGTCACTACAAAAGATGGGAAAACTAAAACCAGCGTAGAGCTTTCCAGTGGTGAAGCAAAAGTGGAGATCAAAAAGTAACACCCCATTATTATGGCAACAAAATGTTAGAATGCCAATATGAAATTTCATATTGGCAATTTTTTTAAAAACATTTTTCACAATTAAAAGTTATAAAACTACCTAAATTTTTATGTTGCCATTTTTTATTTTAAATTTAAGAATTATAAAAAATTAATACAAATTATGACTGCATTAGAAACTATCTTAAAAGACATCCAAAATGTAAAAGTGATAGACAAATCAATAGATTACAACCAATACATCCCATTGGATTTATCGATACAAAATGAAAAATTTACTAAACAGGCTATTGACACTGCAAATGATTTTGAAAAATATATCGAAAACTATTTAGTCGAAAACAATGCTAAAGTAGCTTTTGGTGGTTATAATGAAATTAGAAATCTGTACAAACGAAGTGATATTTTCAATGATTCTAAAACTGAGGAACGAAATATCCATATTGGTTTAGATTTATGGATAAAAGCCGGAACTCCAGTATTAGCGGCACTTGATGGATTTGTACATAGTTTTAATTACAATACGGGTGTAGGAGATTATGGTCCAACGATTATCTTAGAACATAAAATAGAAAATCAGCGTTTTTATACTTTGTACGGTCATCTTTCGTTAGAAAGTATCAGCGATATTGAAATTGGTGATATTTTCGAAAAAGGACAACAAATAGCGACTTTAGGAGATGCTGCTGTGAATGGAGATTATGCACCCCATTTACATTTTCAGATCATAGAAAAAATTTCACAAACATTTGGTGATTATCCTGGAGTTTGCAGTGAAAATGACTTGAAGCAATATTTAAAGAACTGTCCAGACCCGAATATCTTATTAAAAATTATATAAAATGAAAAAAATAATTATTGTCTTTAGCATTCTACTGCTCATTGGATGTAAATCAAAAAAAGTTATTACAACTGCTGAACCGGACAAAGCTAAAATTGAAAAACTTGGTTTGACCGAAGTTAACGAAAGCAAAAAAAATAAAGCGTATGAATTAGGAAAGAGAGTTTTAATGACTTGTAATACCTCTAAATTCAAGCCTTTCAACCAGAATGAAGCAACAGAATCTGTCATCAAAAATACGACAGAGGAAAGATTGACAAAAACCTGTACGAGATTTCGACAATATTATGGGACTTTCATTGATATTCAATTAATTGAGATTTACAACAATAATTTTGACGGAACAACTATTTTTCGTTACAAAGCATTGTATACAAAGAAAGTAGCTAATAAGGAACTTCGTGTTTCTATGAACCAAGAAAATAAAGTTTCATCTATTAAATCATTAGATTGGGTCACTCCTTTCTCGATGAAATAATTTAAAATGATACAATTAAATTCATTGCTCAAAAAGTTTTTTTTACAGTTCAGCATAACTATTTGAGTAATGAATCCGGAAAAGTCCTAAACTTTAAAGGGTATTAAGCCTATCTGATTACCAAATAATAATTCAAAAGAATCTATTCACGAATATATTTTTTTTTTGGAAATATTGTATTCAAACAACTCGTATAAATACTATTTTGCATACAGTAATTTATTATCCATATTTCAAGAATAATACAATTACAGGGTACTACTATTTTTATTATAACTCAATTCATAATCTTTCTAACTGTTTATTCGTAAATTTAAACATTATTAAAATTAGTAACTAATGAATCTGCTTTAATGACGATTCTTTTCTAATTGCTTATTTTTTTTAAAACACTATATTATTAAAATTAATAATGTGTGAATTATATAATTTTTTTTTTTAGTTATATAAGTTTTGTTGCTAAATTTTATTCGATTTTTACATAATCTGTTAAAAAAAATAATTTGAAACTATACATAAAATACATGGTCAGTAATCGCTGTAAAATGGCGGTAAAAGAGGAATTGAAAAAACTTGGACTACACTTCATGGTTGTAGATTTAGGCGAAGTTGAAATCATGGAAAACATTTCTATGGACCAAAGACAACGATTAAAAACAGCGCTTTTAGACTCCGGACTCGAATTAATGGATGATAAAAAATCCATGCTAATCGAAAAAATAAAAAATGTAATTATCCAGATGGTTCACCATTCAACAGAAAATATAAAAATTAATTTTTCTGATTATCTAAGTCAACAATTAAATCACGATTACACGTACCTATCAAACTTATTTTCGGAAGTGCAAGGGACCACAATTGAACAATTTATAATTTCTCATAAAACAGAACGTATTAAGGAATTGATCATTTATGGGGAATTAAATATCACTGAAATTGCCTGGAAAATGAATTACAGCAGTGTTGCCCATCTATCCAGTCAATTTAAAAAAGTTACCGGTCTTTCTCCTTCGCATTTTAAACAATTGAAAGACAAGAGGCGTAATCCAATTGAAGAAATTGGTAATTCAAAATAAAAAGAAATAATGTCAATTTTGTAAATACACCTAGAAAGCATAAAAAATCAAGAATCACAATACGCCAGAAGTCTTATTGAAGCTAGTTTAGATCCTTTAATTACAATAAATCCTGAAGGAAAAATTACGGATGTAAATGAAGCTACAGTAAATATTACTGGGCTGAATCGAGATGGCTTAATAAATTCTGATTTTTTTAATTATTTTACCGAAAAACAAAAAGCACGTGAAGTCTATCAGAAAGTATTTGAAAAAGGTTCTGTTTCAGATTCTCCACTTACACTGAAGCATAAAGATGGTAAATTGACAGATGTATTGTTCAATGGTTCTGTTTATAAAGATGATTTAGGGTGTGTATTAGGAGTTGTAATTGTTGCCAGAGATATTGCTGAGCAAAAATGGGCATTAAATTTAGGAGTTGCCAATAAAGAATTAGCGCATCAAAACGATGAAAAAGAAAAACGGGCAGCTGAATTAGTAATTGCTAATAAAGAACTTGCTTTTCAAAACGATGAAAAAGAAAAAAGAGCAGATGAATTAATCATTGCTAATAAGGAACTTCTATTTCAGAATAATGAAAAAGAAAAACGCGCAGCTGAATTAGCTGTTGCCAATAAAGAACTTGCTTTTCAGAATGATGAAAAAGAAAAACGAGCGGCAGAATTAGTTGTTGCTAATGAAGAGCTTGCTTTTCAAAATAAAGTGAAAGAAAAACGAGCGGCAGAATTAGTAATAGCTAACGAAGAATTAGCGTATCAAAATAATGAAAAAGAAAAACGAGCTGATGAATTAATCATTGCTAACAAGGAACTTCAATTTCAAAACAAAGAAAAGGTAAAACAGCAAATTGCTACTAAAGAACTGGAAGAACTTAGTTACGCAGCAAAATTAGCTTCCCAATATTCTCTTAGTCTAATTGAAGCAAGTCGGGATCCATTGGTCACTATAAACACCAACGGTAAGATTACAGATATGAATGAGGCATTGGTAAATATTACGGGTATGACGCGTAACGAACTTACAGATTCTGATTTTTTTGATTACTTTACTGAGCAACAAAAAGCTAGGGAAGTATATCAAGAAGTATTCGAAAAAGGTTCTGTTGCTGATTCTCCGCTTACACTTCGCCACAAAGAAGGTAAACTAACGGATGTATTATTTAATGGTTCCGTTTATAAAGATGATAAAGGAAACGTAGTTGGAGTTGTAATTGTAGCTCGAGATGTAACTGATCAAAAGAGAGTTGCTTCGGAGCTGATAGAAGCCAGAATATTTGCTGAATTAGCCACAGAAATTGCTGAAGAAGCTAAAATAAATGCCGAAAGTGCTACTATCATAGCGGAAAATGCAGTAAAAGCAAAACAACAATTCTTGTCTAATATGAGCCATGAAATTCGTACGCCGATGAATGCTATTATTGGATTTACTAAAGTGGTTTTAAAAACAGAATTGACAACCAAACAAAAAGAATATTTAAACGCAATAAAAATGAGTGGCGATGCATTAATCGTACTCATAAATGATATACTTGATTTAGCAAAAGTTGATGCCGGCAAAATGACATTTGAAAAAACACCTTTCAAAATGAAATCTTCCATAGCTGCTATGCTTCATTTGTTTGAAACAAAAATTCAAGAGAAAAATTTAAAATTAATTAAGGAATATGATAATAAAATTCCTGATGTTCTAGTAGGAGATCCAATTCGTTTGCATCAAATTATCTTAAACCTAGTGAGTAATGCTGTAAAATTTACCTCAAAAGGAAAAATTATAGTAAGTGTTCATTTATTACATCAGGATGAAGATAAAGTGATAATTGAATTTGCAGTAACAGATACAGGAATTGGTATCCCAAAAGAAAAAACAGAGAAGATATTTGAAAATTTTCAACAAGCCTCCAGTGGCACTTCAAGATTATATGGAGGAACAGGATTAGGTCTTGCCATAGTAAAACAATTAGTGGAACCACAAGGAGGTAGCATTCGGGTTAGAAGTACCGTTAATGAAGGATCTACGTTTAGTTTTACATTGAGTTTTCAAAAAACTAATGCAGAAGCTGAATTAGAAAATGAAATCATGGAATTAGATAGTGAAATAAAAAACATTAAAGTATTAGTTGTCGAGGACATTCCTCTTAATCAATTGCTAATGAAAACATTGTTAGATGATTTTGGATTTGCCAGAGACATTGCTGAAAATGGCAAAATAGCAATCGATAAACTAAAAGAAAACGATTATGATATTATTTTGATGGACTTACAAATGCCAGAAATGAATGGATTTGAAGCTACAGAATACATCCGTAATACAATGAAATCAAAAATTCCAATTATTGCTTTAACTGCTGATGTCACCACTGTGGATTTAGCTAAATGCAAAGCCGTAGGAATGAATGATTATATTGCAAAACCAATTGACGAAAGACTCTTATACAGTAAAATTGTTGGAATATTAAAGAAACCTAAACTCGCAAAACTTGCTGCACAGTTGAATGAGAATTTAGAGGATAAAAAAATAAAATGTATTGATTTAGTTTATTTAAATCAAAGGACAAAATCGAATCCAAAATTAATGATGGAAATGATATCACTTTATTTAGCACAAACGCCTCCTTTAATCAATACAATAAAACAAAGTTTAGAGGAGAAAAATTGGGACTTATTAGGAGCTGCTGCACATAAAATGATTCCATCCTTTTCAATAATGGGCATCAGTACTAATTTTGAAAATATTGCAAAAAACATTCAGGAATTTGCAATTGCACAAGAAAAATCAGACGGAATAGAGGAATTAGTTCTACAACTTGAAGAAATTTGTTTACAAGCATGCCAAGAATTACAAGAAGAATTTAACATAATCAAAAATACCATATAATGAAAAATGAAACTAAAATAAAGATTTTCCTAGTAGATGATGATGCATTATTTTTAAAATCTTTAGAAATTGAATTTTTAGAAAATGCTGATTTTATAGTAGAAACTTATTCTACAGGAGAGTTATGCATTGCTAATATAAATAACAATCCCGATGTAGTGATTTTAGATTATCAACTTGATGGTATCGTAGAAAATGCCATGAACGGAATTGAAACATTAGATAAAATTAAAGATTTTAATCCAGAAATTCCAGTTGTAATGCTATCCTCTCAAGATAAAATTGAAGTAGCTATAAATTGCATGCACCATAAAGCTGTAGACTATGTGGTGAAAAGCGAAACTGCTTTTGTTAGGCTGCAAAAAATTATTACTTCTGTTTTTAAATATCAAAAAATGGAAAAGGAATTAAATTGGTATATGGACAGGATGTAATGTGTTTTACAACATAGTTTTGTATAAAATTAATAATAGATTTAGATTAATCATTTCTGATTTGGTCAAAAATTAAAACCAAAATTGTTAAAAAAATGCGGTATAAAGACACCTCAGATTTGGAAATTTCATTGTTATTAGAAGCTATTTATAGGAAATACGGTTATGATTTCAGAGAATATTCCCAAGCCCATATTAGGCGCAGAATTATGAACAGAATGTCAGTATCTGGATCAGAGGATGTTTCTCAAATGCAATCTAGGGTTTTAAATGATGAAATATTCGCCTCTGAACTCTTACAGGATTTATCAATTACTGTAACCGAAATGTTTCGTGACCCTATTTTTTATAGGTCATTACGAGAAAATGTTATCCCCGTTTTAAAGACTTACCCCTTTATAAAAATATGGCATGCAGGCTGTGCTACTGGAGAAGAAGCCTACTCCATGGCTATTATTTTACAAGAAGAAGGCTTGTATGACAGAACAACCATTTATGCTACTGATTTTAACCAAATGGCTTTGAACCGAGCAAAAGATGGGATTTTTTCGAATAAAATGATAAAAGAATATACTTCTAATTATCAATTAGCTGGAGGAAAAGAATCATTTTCAAGTTATTATACTTCTAATTATGATAACGTCATCATGAATCAATCCTTGAAAAAAAACATTGTTTGGGCCAATCATAACTTGGTAACTGATCGTGTATTTGCAGAAGTAAACTTGATTTTATGTCGAAATGTACTGATTTATTTTGATAAAAATTTACAAAATAAAGTCCAAACCCTTTTTTATAACAGCCTAATCAATGGTGGTGTTTTATGTTTAGGATCTAAAGAAAGTTTACGTTTTTCCGATTTGTATGAGCAATATATTGAGTTAGACACGAAACAACGAATATTTAAAAAGAAATATTGAAAATGCATTATGAAGCAATTGTAATAGGCGTTTCTTCCGGAGGTATGAATGCTTTGAAAATTATAAGTTCTACTTTACCGTTAAATTTCAATATACCAATCATCGTGGTACAACATTTAAGCGCTCATTCCGATAGCCATTGGATAAATCTTTTAAATGAAAAAAGTCATCTGCATGTAAAAGAAGCAGATGAAAAAGACAAAATTGAAAAAGGTACCATTTATATTGCTCCTCCTAATTATCATTTGCTGATTGAAAAAGATAAAACCTTATCCCTTACTATAGACGAACGTGTAAATTTTGCAAGACCGTCAATCGATGTATTATTTGAATCAGCAGCCGAAGCCTTTAGCAATAAATTAATTGGAATCGTGCTCACAGGATCTAATAGTGATGGGACAAAAGGAATTAAACGAATAAAGGATTGTGGAGGTCTGGCCATTATTGAAGATCCAAAAACAGCAGACTCTGAATACATGCCAAAGTCAGCAATCGCAGCTATTGTACCTGATTATATTGTGTCATTAGAGAATATGGTTACGTTACTAATAAAAATAAATCAACAAGAAAAATAATCCGCATCAACTTTACAAATAGCAAAATGAAAATGACTCTAGGAAGAAAAATAGTAATAGGATTTATTGCTTGTGCTGTAGTACTTTTAGGAGTTGCTATTTTCTCTTTTAAAAATACTAAAAAATTTGTCGCTTCAAATACTCTGGTAAATGTTTCCAATCAGGTATTATATGAATTTGAACAAATACTCATGTCTTCTGTTGATGCAGAAACAGGCGTACGAGGTTATGTCATTACGGGCGATGATAATTTTTTGAAACCTTTTACAACTGCCAATATAAAAGCAATTGAGAAACTTGAAAAAGTAAAGAAATTAACTAAAGACAATCCCAATCAGCAGAACAACATTGAGGAACTTGAGAAACAATTAAAAATGCGGTTTGACAATTTAAACACTTGCATAACCTTACGTAAAGACAATTATGAAAAAGTCAGAGCATTTATTGCTTCGGGCGAAGGAAAAGAAATACAAGATGAAATAAGAAAAATAGTTGACGAGTCGCAGGAATTAGAACGCACTTTACTTGCTCAAAGGATACAAGACAGTGCTGACGATGCTATTAAATTTAATATTGTATTTGCTGTTTTATTACTAGTTATTGTTATGATTCTTATCGTTGTATATACTATTGTTACCACAAATTTAAAAGCCCTTAAAAGCTCCGAGTCTGAAACTGCAAGCAAAAACTGGTTGCTTACCGGTAACTCAGCACTTAATGAAAAATTAATAGGAGATCAAAGTATAGAGCAGTTGGCAAATAATATGATAAGTTTTCTTTGTACCTATTTGAAAGCTAATATTGGTGCTGTTTACTTGTTTAACGAAAACGAAAATGCGCTACTGCTTAGAGGCAAATTTGCTTTTTCGTCTGGTAAAGACACTAGTGTTAATTTTAAATTAAATGAAGGATTAATTGGTCAGTCAGCTTGGGAACAAAAGCAAATATCATTAACAGATATATCTGATGATCAAATTCGGATTACTTCGTCCGTATTAAACGCAAAACCAAAACATTTGCTGATTACCCCTTTTTTGCATGACGGAAAAACCATAGGCGTAATAGAAATAGGCAAGCTTACTGATTTTAATGAAACCGAAAAAGAATTTATCAATGTTTCTATGAACAGCATTGCTATAAGCGTTAATACTATTCAACAAGCTGAAGAAAAAGAAAAAAGAGCCGCAGAGTTAGCCATTGCTAACAAAGAGCTTGCCTTTCAAAATGAAGAGAAAGAAAAAAGAGCCGCAGAACTAGGAATAGCCAACGAAGAACTTGCTTATCAAAATGAGGAAAAAGAAAAACGAGCTGCAGAATTAGGCATTGCAAATAAAGAACTTGCCTATCAAAATGAGGAAAAAGAAAAACGAGCTGCAGAGTTAAGTTTTGCAAACAAAGAGCTTTCAAATCAAGCAGAAGAACTTCAAATACAACAGGAAGAACTTAGACAGCTGAATGAAGAATTAGAACAACAAGCCCAAAATCTTAAACAACAGCAGGAAGAACTGCAAATGACTAATGAAGAATTAGAAGAGCAGACCCAATCATTAGAAGAAAAAAACAAAGAAGTTGAAGCTTCAAAAAATGATATTGAAAAAAAAACCAAGCAACTGGAAATTAGCAGCAAATATAAATCAGAATTTCTGGCAAACATGTCGCATGAATTAAGAACACCACTTAACAGTTTGCTTATTCTATCCAAAGATTTATCAGAAAACAGGAAGAAAAACCTAGATGATATTCAGGTTGAAAGTGCGGAAATAATTTATAAAAGTGGTCATGATCTTCTAGTGCTAATTAATGAAGTATTAGACCTATCCAAGATTGAAGCCGGAAAAATGGCTATAAATATTGAAAAAGTAGCACTGAAAAACTTTACAGATAATCTTCTTCGTGATTTTAAACATCAGGCGGAGCAAAAAGGATTAAAAATAGTTTGCAAATTAGCACCAGGAATACCTGAATATATCCACACTGATTCACAACGTTTAAATCAAATACTGAAAAATCTTTTATCCAATGCTGTAAAATTTACTGAGAAAGGAAGTGTAACTATAAGTATTGACCCAAATACGGTGACTACTTTGAACATTTCTGTTACTGATACAGGAATAGGTATATCACAAGACAAGCAAAGTGCCATATTTGAAGCTTTTCAGCAAGCCGAAGGCGGTACTTCCAGAAAATATGGCGGTACAGGATTAGGACTTTCTATCTCACGGGAACTAGCAAAATTACTGGAAGGAGAAATAAAAGTAAAAAGTAATTTAGACAAAGGATCTACTTTTTCACTCATTATTCCACTAGAAATACATCCTACACAAGAGTCTGTCAATGAAATTCCATTGAAACCTATTTCATATACACCACGGTCCGTAAATGACATCAACTATCTAAACTATCCAACTATAAAAGACGATAGAGATACCATAAACACAGATGATAAAATAGTGCTCATTATTGAAGATGATCAAAATTTTGCGGCTATACTTTTAAAACAGGCTAATAAAAAAGGATTCAAATGCTTGTCAGCTTCTTCAGGAGAAGATGGTTTATTGCTTGCTGTAAAATACAAACCTCAAGCAATAATTCTCGATATGGGTTTACCAGGAATCAAAGGAAAACAAGTATTGCATGAACTAAAAGAAAATCCTTCTGTAAGACATATACCAGTGCATATTATATCGGCAAATGACCGTTCGCTGGAACCAATTAGAGAAGGTGCAGTAGAATATTTAATGAAACCGATATCTAAAGATGGTCTGGAAGAAGCTTTCATAAGGATTGAAAATTTTGTGAATAGAAAAATAAAAAATCTTTTGATTATTGAAGACAGCGAAAATTCCAGAAAAGCCATGAAAATACTCATTGGTAATGGTGATGTTGAATGTTACGAAGCAGAAACAGGAAAAGAGGCTTTAGAATTATTTGAGCACAATCATATTGATTGTATCATATTAGACATTGGATTACCTGATATGACTGGTTTTGAACTTATTCAAAAACTGGGAGATGTAAAAGCTCACAACCTACCACCAATTATTGTTTACACCGGAAAAGAGCTTACAAAAGAAGAAAACAATCTTCTTCACAAATATGCAGAGAGTATCATTATAAAAGGTATAAAATCCGAAGAACGATTGCTGGATGAGACTGCTCTTTTCCTTCACCGAACGATTAGCAATTTACCAAAATCAAAACAAATGATGATTAATAATTTGCATGATAAAGAAGCAATATTTCATTCCAAAAAAATATTATTAGTTGATGATGACATGCGAAATGTTTTTGCATTATCTAAAATATTACAAGAACGTGGAATGGAAGTTATAAAATCAGAAGACGGAAAGAATGCATTGAATAAGCTGGATGTACATACTGATATTGATCTAGTTTTAATGGATATTATGATGCCTGAAATGGACGGTTACGAAGCAATGAAACGAATACGATCTCAAATAAAATTCAGAAACTTACCCATAATTGCCCTTACAGCTAAAGCCATGAAAGACGATAAACAAAAATGTATTGATGCAGGTGCAAACGATTATATCACTAAGCCCATTGATGTTGAACGATTGTTATCATTGATGCGCGTATGGTTAAGTAAATAATAACATCACAAAGGTGGGATATCCCCAATGTCATTTAAGTTACATTTTTTTGTTAGTATTTAACATTACTAGATACTCTACATTCAAACTTTTATTTTACAATTAGAAATGAAAATAAATAGCCCAGTTAAAATTTTATTGGTCGATGATTTGCCCGAAAATTTGTTTGCTTTAGAAGTGATACTTTCTAATGAAAATTATTTATGTGTTAAAGCAAATTCCGGTAATGAGGCCCTAAAAATTCTGTTACACCAACAAGATTTTGCCATCATATTAATCGATGTACAAATGCCAATGATGGATGGATTTGAAACCGTAGAATTAATTCGCCAAATTGAAAAACTGAAACATGTTCCGATTATTTTTTTAACGGCGAGCATGGATAATTCTCAACAAATTTTTAAAGGCTATCAGGCAGGTGCTGTAGATTATATGATAAAACCGCTATCGCCAGAAATATTAAAAGCAAAAGTGGCTGTTTTTGTAGATTTACATACTAAAAATCAGGAATTATTAGTTCAAGCAGAACAACTAAAAAAACTTAATACAGAACTTATAGACCAAAAATTACGTTCTGAATATTCTCTTAGTCTTATTGAAGCAAGTCATGACCCTTTATTTGCAATTAACACAG
Source organism: Flavobacterium pasteuri (assembly GCF_048286615.1). Classification (NCBI taxonomy): domain Bacteria; kingdom Pseudomonadati; phylum Bacteroidota; class Flavobacteriia; order Flavobacteriales; family Flavobacteriaceae; genus Flavobacterium; species Flavobacterium pasteuri. The sequence goes on from NZ_JBLVPN010000007.1 coordinate 207,431, forward strand.
AAGGGAAAATAACCGATTTAAATAATGCATCGGTAAAAGTAACTGGTATAACACGTCATAAATTAATTGGAACCGATTTTTTTGATTATTTCACTGAACCGCAAATGGCACGTGAAGTATATCAAAAAGTGTTTGAAAATGGATTTGTTGCTGATTCTCCACTAATTCTTCGTCATAAAAATGGCAAATTGATTCATGTATTATACAATGGATCAGTATATAAAGATGATAAAGGAAACGTTATGGGAGCAGCAATTGTAGCACGAGATGTGACCAATCAAAAGATAATTGAAACAGAATTGATTGAAGCGAAAGTTTTTGCGGAAAACTCCACAATCATAGCTGAGAATGCCGTAAAAGCCAAACAGCAATTCTTGTCGAATATGAGTCACGAAATCCGTACGCCAATGAATGCAATCATCGGATTTACAAAAGTGGTTCTCAAAACAGAGATTACAGATAAACAAAAAGAATATTTAAACGCAATAAAAATAAGTGGAGATGCCTTAATCGTACTTATTAACGACATACTCGATCTGGCAAAAGTAGATTCGGGCAAGATGACATTTGAGAAAACACCTTTCAAAATGAAGTCTTCCATTGCTGCCATGCTTCATTTATTTGAAACCAAAATTCAGGAAAAAAACTTAAAATTGGTTAAGGAATACGACAGTAAAATTCCTGATGTTCTGGTGGGAGATCCTATTCGTTTGCATCAAATCATTTTAAATCTAGTTAGTAATGCCGTAAAATTTACATCTAAAGGAAAAATTACTGTTAGCGTTGATTTATTGCATGAAGATGATGATAAAGTAATACTCAAATTTGCAGTAACTGATACAGGAATTGGCATCTCCGAGGAAAAAATAGGGACAATATTTGAAAATTTCCAACAGGCAAACAGCGAGACCTCTCGATTGTATGGTGGAACTGGTCTGGGTCTTGCTATTGTAAAACAATTAATAGAGCCTCAAAACGGAACTATTCGTGTAAATAGCACTATTGATAAAGGGTCAACATTTAGTTTCACATTACCTTTTCTAAAAACAAATTCCGATGTAGAATTGGAAAATGAGTTGGCAGAAATAGATTCAGAAATGAAAAATATTAAAGTATTAGTAGTAGAAGATATTGTTCTAAATCAATTGCTAATGAAAACACTTTTAGATGATTTTGGATTTGAGCATGAAATTGCCGAAAATGGTAAAATTGCGATTGAAAAACTTCAGGAAAAAGACTACGACATCATACTGATGGACTTGCAAATGCCAGAAATGAATGGATTTGAAGCTACAAAATATATTAGAAACACAATGCATTCAACAATTCCAATTATTGCATTAACCGCTGATGTTACAACCGTTGACGTGGATAAATGTAAAGCTGTGGGAATGAATGATTACATTGCTAAACCAGTTGATGAAAGAGTGTTATATAATAAAATTATAGGGACATTAAAAAAATCTAAACTTGATAAAAAAGAAAAAATTAGTACTGTTGAAATTGAAAAAACAAAATACACTAATTTAGAATATTTACATCATAGGACTAAATCAAATCCAATATTAATGATGGAAATGATCTCATTATATTTAGCACAAACTCCTCCATTAATAAGCACAATGAAACAAAGTTTAGCCGAGCAAAATTGGCAATTATTAGGCGCCGCTGTGCATAAAATGATACCGTCTTTTTCAATAATGGGAATCGGTTCAAACTTTGAAAATATAGCAAAAAAAATTCATGAATTAGCCACAGCACAAGAACAATCAGAGGGGATACACGACTTAGTATTGCAACTTGAAGAAGTTTGTCTGAAAACTTGTATCGAATTACAGGAAGAACTTAACACAATTAAAAGTGTTGGAACACAAAAAGAATAAGCCATTAGTCAAAAAAAGAACAAACCACCACTCTATTATGAAAAAAACCTTACACATCACTGATTATCATCTATTTAAAAACAATTAATTTGTTTGAAGATTTATTAGATTAGCTTTAAACTGTGAATCATATAACTTTTATTAACAATTGTATAAGACTTTGACTATTCAATCACAATACATTTGTAAAGTAGTTAGTACCTCGTTAAATCGGAATATTAATTAATTAAAAGTGTTTGTTTAAAACTATTTCAGTTAAAAACTCACATCTAAAAAGTATAAATCTTTAAAAAATAAAAATATGAATCTTAAAAGAATTTTTGGAGCATTACTTACGGCACTTGGAATAGGTGGTCTTATTTACACCGCAATATTATTTGCTGGAACATCTGGCGACATGACAGATGTTAAATCACTAATTATTTACGGTGTACTTGGTATTATTTTCTTCGTTTCAGGAATTAGCTTGGTTCGTACAACTAAAGACGAATCATAAAATTACAACATTTTCTTTACCAATATTTTTTGATATTTAACACCTTTAAACTGGGGAACAAAATAATTTAGATTAGCTTTTAAACTTTATTCTCCTGATGCTGCGTTAAAAATACCTCAAACAAATTTAGAATTGAATCGTTGCAATTTATAGCTACAATAGCTTCTCTCCGCTTTTTTAAAACAGTCAAGAGAAGTTATTTGCGATATGTAAAATACCTCATTTTCTTTATTAAACTCTCCTTTATAATATTAGTATATGTGTGAATCTTATAACTCATTGTAAAAATTATATAATGAATTTTAGATTTAAAAACAGAGCTTTACTAAACACCTCTAAACAATAATTAAATAGAAACTGATGAAAAGTACAGCCACCAAAACTATTAAAAAAATAAAGTTGCAAGTAGGTAAAGGAAATTCACAAAATACTATACTTGAGACAAAGGAAAATTGTCGAAATATTTTTGTAGACGAGTTAAAAGAAATTTATTTTAGTGAAAAAGCACTAATGCTATCCATACCTGTAATGATTAAGAATGCAACTACTGATGAATTAGTCGATGCGCTTAAAGTACATTTGCAATTTACATTAGATCATCTAAAACGCTTAGAAGATTTTTTTTGTTCAATTGGCGAAACAGAAATTATACTAAAATATAATGCAATGTATGGATCAATTACACCTAAAGGATAAATAAATCAGTAATAGTGCATAGGCATAAAACAACACTGCCATTTTGTTAGATAGTTTGTTTTCTGGTTTGCCAGGTTGGCGTAACAGCATCAAGAACATAGGGGTTTTCCAACCTTCCGCCTATGACCAACGAAGTGGTACACGAGCTTGATACCTGTTAATCAGAAGATTTTAAAAGAGAATAGTATCTAACTTAATTTTTAAGAGCAATTTTATTTATGCAATATAAACTGCATGAATAGAATTGTTTTTAAGATTATAATTGACTTTTTTAGAGTGTCTTATATAATCAATTATTTCTTTTTCCAATAAAGATACCAATAAATATAATGATCTTTTATCAACTTTTTAAGTTTTAAAAACATGAAAAAAAATCCATTATTCACATCAAAAAAAGTAGGCTCTATTGATTTAAAAAATCGAATTGTTATGGCTCCCATGACCCGATGTAGAGCAATTGGGAATATTCCTAATGAATTAATGGCAAAATATTATCAGCAGCGCGCAAGTGCAGGATTGATCATAACAGAAGGAACTTCTCCGTCACCAAACGGTCTTGGATATGCTCGAATTCCTGGAGTTTTTAATACGTCACAAATTGAAGGTTGGAAAAAAATCACCAGCGCAGTTCATGAAAACGAAGGTAAAATAATCATTCAATTGATGCATTCCGGAAGAATCAGCCATCCGCTTAATATGTCTAAAAAAGCGGAGATATTAGCACCGTCTCAAGTCAAAGCAGCGGGGCAAATGTGGACTGATTCACAAGGGTTTAAAGATTTTACAGTACCAAAAGAAATGAAAGTCCAAGATATTTTGACTGCGAAAGAAGAATATGTAACTGCAGCAAAAAATGCTTTATCAGCAGGTTTTGATGGTGTAGAACTGCATGGAGCAAATGGATATTTACTGGAAGAATTTCTGTCGCCCGTAAGTAATATCAGAACAGACGTTTATGGTGGAAGCATTGAAAACAGATGCCGTTTTGTTATTGAACTTGCCACTGCAGTTGCACTAGCTATTGGAAAAGAAAAAACGGGTATTCGTTTATCACCTTATGGAGTAGCAAGTGACATGCCTCATTATACTGAAATAGAGGCTACTTATGATTATTTATCTAAAGAACTCAACAAGCTGGAAATAGCATACATTCATCTTGTAGATCATTCCGCTATGGGAGCACCGGAGGTTCCTTTGGAAATCAAAAAAATGATTCGTCATAATTTCAAAAATACGCTAATCCTTTGTGGTGGTTATAACAAAGAAAGCGCCAAAGAGGCTATTGAAAGTGGACTTACAGATTTGGTTGCTTTTGGTCGTCCCTTTATAAATAATCCTGATTTAGTAGAACGATTAGAAAACAATTGGCCTTTATCCCAAGACCTCAACATGGACTTGTTTTATAGTGCGGATGAAAAAGGATATACTGATTATCAAGTATACAAAGGTTAATAAAAGTATCTGATTTGGTGCTAAAACAGATCAAATCATGTTTAGAAGTGTTCGAGACGCTTGGAATATGGAAGCTGTAGCTGTGGGCGCAACTGTTTACTTTGGCTCAGCGGAATCAGACAGACAAATTATAGCAATAGCAAAAGCTTTTGAAGAAGCGCATAATTTAGGTATGGCAACCATACTCCAGTGTTACTCGAGAAATGATGGGTTAATAAAAGACAATGTCTATTATAATACCGCTGCTTATATTACCTGTTAAGCCAATTACTTAGGCGCTTCCATTCAGGCTGATATTATTAAACAAAAGCTACCTACTAATAACGGCGGTTTACGGCAATAAAATTTGCCAAAACAAACCCTTATATGTATACCAAACTAGCCAGCGATCATCCCATAGACTTATGCCGCTATCAGGTAATGAACTGTTTCTCTAGACGAATCAGTATGATTAAATCCGGAGGTGAATATAAAGGCAAAACTGATTTGGCTGAAGCCATAAAAACTGCGGTCATTAATAAACGAGCTGGCAGTGCCGGAATGATTATGAACCGAAAAGTTTTCCAACATCCCTTTGACGCAGCCGTAAAGCTGATAAATGCTGTTCAGGAAATTTGCCTTAATCAAGAAGTTTCTATTGCATAACGTATGAATTTATAAATGGATAAAAAACGTCAAAAACAAAACAAAACACTGATTATATAGCTTTTACAACAACATAAAGTGTGAATCATGTAACTTATTTTTACAATTTTATAATACTTTTAGGAAGGAATAAAATGACCTTTGTACTATTATAATACTTTACTAATTGTTGTGCACAGTTGAAATAATTTCAATAAACCAATACAAATAGTTAAAAAGTAGCATCTATCAAATAATAAAATAGAGAAAATATGAAACCACAAATTGGAATTACACAAGAGCATTTAAAAAATAGCATTTCTATCCTATCATCAGTTTTAGCCAATGAAATGACATTATATGTTAAATTAAGAAAATTTCATTGGAATGTTTCTGGCGAAAGTTTTATGGAATTTCACAAACTATTTGAAGGTCAATATACACAACTGGAAGATTCAATAGATGAAATTGCAGAGCGCATCGGCAAATTAGGAGGAAAAACTATTGGTACAATGAAAGAGTTTTCAGATTTAACTATAATTAAAGAGTCGCCTAATCATTACCCATCTCAAAAAGAAATGGTTACAGAATTATTAGAAGATCATGAAACAGTTATTATTCATCTTAGAAAAGATGTTGATATAAGTGCCGAAGAAAATAAGGATGCTGGAACTGCTGATTTCCTCACTGGTCTAATGGAAGCACACGAAACAATGGCTTGGACATTAAGAAGATATTTAGAATAATAGAAAATATAAACAAATGGAAAATTCAGAAAACGAAGTTTATTCAGCTTCAAGAAGTCATTGTAGAGTTGGTAAAATAACTCCTAAAACAATTGAGGAAGATAAATCTACAACAACAGTAGATTTATTAAAATAGTAAGGTTAGGTTGGTTTTTTTAGGTTTGGTTAAGGGCTATTGTTTTTACAATAGCCCTTTTTGGTTCTTATAATTAAAATATTTTTTTTTGATAAAAAACATAACAATCTTAGTGTCTATAACAGTGAATAGTATAAATAATTTAAAAATTTATATAACACATTTAACGGATAAGAAATCGACCTTTATATTCTTAGTTAAGTACATGCATTGTCCAAAATCATAATTTCACTTAAGGGTTATCAAATAATCTTTTTCATAAACAATTACTATGGTAGCAGTTAAAAAAGAAGGCATTATAATTGAAAAAACAGCACTCGATTTTGAAAATGAAGCTGTACTAAATCCTGCATCAATAAAAGAAGGAAATAATGTCCATCTCTTTTACAGGGCAGTAAGCAGTGGTAATTTTTCAAGTATTGGCTATTGCAAATTAGACGGTCCACTTACTGTTGAAAACCGAAACGAGACCCCAGTTATTATCCCTGAATTTGATTATGAGTCTCATGGTGTTGAAGATCCTCGCATTGTAAAAATCGATGATTTATATTACCTAACTTATACTGCCTATGATGGTATAAATGCTTTGGGTGCTTTGGCTTTTTCCAAAGATTTAATCAAATGGGAAAAACAAGGCATTATCGTGGCACAAATAACCTATCAGGAATTTGTTGAACTTTCTGAATCTCATAAACCAAAAAGTGAAAAATACTTTCGCTATAATCGACAGAGAGCCGTGCGAAGAAAAGATGGAGGAAAAGTGCTCCTTTGGGATAAAAATTTAATTTTCTTCCCAAGAAGAATTAATGGAATGCTTTGCTTTTTACATCGAATAAAGCCTGATATCCAAATTGTTGTTACTGTAAATGAAATAGCGGAACTCACACCTGAATTTTGGGAAAATTACTTTATGAATTTTGAAGATACTATTCTTTTAACACCAAAATACGATCATGAATCAAGCTACATCGGAGGAGGCTGCCCTCCTATTGAAACGGAATTTGGTTGGTTATTAATATATCACGGTGTAGAAGATACTATAAAAGGCTTTGTTTATTCCGCCTGCGCATCATTACTTGACTTAAACAATCCTCAAAAAGAAATTGCGCGGTTACCCTATCCTTTATTTAAACCTGAACTAAGTTGGGAATTAAAAGGAGACGTAAATAATGTATGCTTCCCATCAGGCACGGCTTTATTTGGTGATACGCTCTATATCTATTATGGTGCGGCTGATAAGCGCATTGGCTGTGCTTCTCTTAATCAATCTGAATTACTAAAAGAATTAATGCTAAACACTATAGATCATGATTAATAAAATCATCCTTAAACGTCAAAATATACAATCCATAAATATTTCAAAGAAAACTTATGGAAATGTGTTAAATAATTCACTCCATCAAGACACAAAAAAAGAGTTGCCTGAAATACTATTTATCACAACATATCCTCCAAGAGAATGTGGTATTGCTACGTATTCTCAAGACTTGATTAAAGCGCTGAATAATAAATTTCAGAATTCTTTTAAAATAAAAATTTGCCCTTTGGAATCTAATAATGAGCAACATAATTATACTGATGCCATAAAATACATTCTCAATACAGATCATCCAAATGCCTTTATCAACTTGGCAAATCAAATTAATATTAATAATAATTTACAAATGGTCTTGATTCAGCATGAATTTGGATTATTTAAAAACAATGAAGCTAGTTTAAAACAGTTTACAAAAACACTTAAAAAACCTGTAATTATTGTTTTCCATACTGTACTCCCTAGACCAAATCCATCATTAAAAACAACTGTTCAAGATATAGCAGGAGAAGCACATTCAGTAATTGTAATGACAAATTCAGCTGCAGAGTTATTAGTTAAAGATTATGGCATAGCAATAAATAAAATAACAATAATTCAACACGGAACTCATTTAGTTCCTCATTCTGATAAAGAGGAATTAAAAATAAAATACCAATTAGAAGGAAAAAAAATTCTTTCGACTTTTGGGTTATTAAGCTCTGGAAAAAGCATTGAAACTACTTTAGAAGCATTGCCTAGAATAGTAAAAAAAAATAAAGATGTGGTCTTTTTAATTATTGGAAAAACCCATCCTTCAGTGTTAAAAGAAGAAGGCGAAAAATACCGTTTGATGCTTCAAGCTAAGATTGAAGACTTACAACTTCAGGAGCATGTTCAATTTATAAATCATTTTCTGCCTTTACCCGAACTCTTAGAATACCTACAACTTACTGATATTTATCTTTTTACTTCCAAAGACCCAAATCAAGCCGTAAGTGGTACTTTTTCATATGCTATCAGTTGTGGCTGCCCAATTATTTCAACTCCTATTCCCCATGCATGTGAAGTATTGAAGAATGATGTAGGAATGATTATTGATTTTGACAATCCAAAACAATTAGCTCAAAAAACAAATATGCTATTGCTTGATGAGCCGTTAAGAAAAAATATGGGTTCAAACGGGATACATAGAATTGCTCCTACCGCTTGGGAAAATGCGGCAATTGCTCATGCCATGTTATTTGAAAAAATTGGACAGAAAAACTTCAACTTACAATATAAACTTCCAAAAGTCAATCTTGATCATATAAAAAAACTTACCACTTCTTTTGGAATGATTCAATTTTCAATGATTAATCAACCGGATATTGATTCTGGATATACATTAGATGACAATGCGAGAGCCATGGTAGCATTATGCCAACAATATGAATTGACAAAGGATTATAATGATTTAAAATACATACAGATCTATTTCGATTTTATAAAATATTGTTTGCAACCCAATGGATATTTTCTAAATTATATAAATGAAGAATATAATTTCACTAAACAAAATTACAAAACAAACTTAGAAGACTCAAATGGACGAGCTATTTGGGCTTTAGGCTATCTAAATTCAATTAGCGGCATTCTTCCCGAAGAATTAGCTAAAGATGCTGCTCTTACCATGGAAAGTGCATTAGAAAATGTTTTTGAATTTCACTCCACACGAACAATGGGTTTCATAATCAAAGGAGTGTATTACTACAATACAAAAAGCGCGTCACCACAAAACATTGCTATAATTAAGAAATTAGCTAACAGGTTAGTGCAAATGTACAAACATGAAGCAGATAAGGAATGGGATTGGTTTGAAAGTTATCTTACTTATGGCAACAGCATTTTGCCGGAAGCAATGCTTTGTGCTTGGTTAGCCACAGACAAATTAATTTATAAAGAAGTTGCAAAATCATCCTTTGACTTTCTTCTTTCCAAAATTTTTATAGAAAACAGGATTCAGGTAATTTCTAATAAAGGATGGCTGAAAAAAGAAAATCAATTGGTTCAGAGTCCTATAGGCGGCGAACAACCTATTGATGTAGCATATACTATTCTGGCGTTAGGAAAATTTGCTACTGTTTATAAAAATGAGGAATACCTCGAAAAAATGGAAACAGCTTTCAACTGGTTTCTAGGAAATAATCATTTGCACCAGATTATGTACAATCCTTGTACTGGAGGTTGTTATGACGGATTAGAAGAGGATTATATAAATCTAAATCAAGGAGCGGAGTCAACAGTGAGCTATTTGATGGCACGATTAACAATAGAAAAATCATTTAAAAAAGAAGAAAAAACTATTCCAGTACACATTGGAAATCCAAATAAGTTAGCAAAATTCCCTTCAATAAAAATGAATCTTACTCATTAATATAATTTACAAGTATGTAAATTATGTAATGTTTAGCTATTGTAATACACTATTTTTTCTAAACTAAACAACTGAAATTTAAACTATTGTAATTAATTACAATATCAGTTACGTCACACAACACTAAAAAATTATGAAAACAACAAAGGAATTAGGTGTCTGGATGGCTCATTTAATATAATTTACCAATAATCATTTTGAAATATAAACCAATGAATCTGAACTTGGCAATCAGGAAAAAATTGAAAGTTTAGCGAAATCTGAAAATTCAAATTTTAATACAGAAAAAAAACAACTTTTTGAATACTATAAAAAAATTGGAGAAGCCGTAAAAATACAAACGCGTAATTCTTTTTGGACCAACTGATTCAAAAATAAAACTCTTTGATCTCTTGAGTGAAGACAGCGTTTTTTTTTAAATTAAATTCGATATTAAAGACACTGAAAAAATAGACTAAAATCAGCAACATAGTTTTGTCAAAGAATACTTTTCAAGAGCATAATCCAAACTTTATACCATTATAAATCAACTTAAAAACTTTTAAAAAATGAAAATAAAAACCATAGGAATCGTCATGATTGTTTTAGGAATAATTATGTTAATGTACACTAGTTTTAATTATGTAACAACCGAAAAAGTAGTTGATATAGGTCCAATTCAAATCAACAAGGAAGTTAATCATCCCATAAAATGGTCTCCTATTATAGGAATTATACTTGCTGTAGGTGGTATTGTTTTGATTGTTGTGGGCACTAAAAAAGAAGCTTAATTCTGATGCTGAAATTTCAATTTATTGAATGTGTGAATAATGCAACTTTAAAAAATAGTTATATAACACATTTAGCGACATTCATAATGACCTTTGCAAAGCAGGTAATCTAAAATAAATATAGTACAGTATAATCTAGTTTAATCACTGATAAAATATAATAAGATGAATACAGAGAAATCAATTGTGGTATTAAATAATCTTATTGAAAACAATACTGATAAAATTTAGTTTATGAAACTAGAACAATAGCCATAGACGAAAGTGATTTGAAAAATTTATTTTCTGAATTCCAACAAACAAGTAAAATTTTTAAATCAGAACTGGCACAAGAAGTTCAATAAATGGGTGGAATTCCTGTGGATGTGATTAAAAAAAACAGCTTTTTTGTGAGACTTTGGATAAATCTCAAAGCATGTCTTATTGATAAAAACAGAGAAGATATTTTAAAAACTCTTTAGTATAAAGAATTTACAGCTATAAAAACTATGAAGAAACCTTAGTTGATAATTTAAAGCTTCATACAGTTGCGTTTCTTATCATCGTTAAATCACAGCAAATTTTTTTAACTGCACATCTTGATAGGTAAAAAAAACAGGAGATTTAATGTAGTCTTAAAGCAATTTATTTTTTCTAATTTCCTTTAAGCTCATACTTAATTCGCATCCATAAAACCCAAAAACTAATGAATAGTATAATAGCCGCCAAAAAAGAAAGTATAATCAGCTATTTGAAAGAAACTTTTAATGACGTAGGCAAAATTACATTATTTGCATCGCGTTTTTTCAAAGAAGTAATTAGGCCTCCTTATGAAATCAAGGAATTCATAAAACAATGTTACGTTATTGGGTATAAATCTTTGCCACTAGTTACCATCACGGGATTTATAATGGGTTTAGTACTTACGCTACAATCAAGGCCAACATTAGCCAAGTTTGGTGCAGAATCCTGGTTGCCAAGTATGGTTGCACTTTCATTAATCCGGGAAATTGCTCCCGTAATAACCGCTTTGATTTGTGCTGGTAAAGTTTCTTCCGGTATTGGTGCTGAATTAGGTTCTATGAAAGTGACAGAACAAATAGATGCAATGGAAGTTTCGGCAATAAACCCGTATAAATATCTAGTTGTTACAAGGATTTTAGCCACATCGCTCATGATTCCGCTTTTAGTGATTTATGCCGATGGTATTGGCATTATAGGAGGATATGTAGGTATTAATATTCATAGTGACGTTAATATGTATCGTTACCTCTCACAAGTTTTAGAATCCATTACTTTTTTAGATATTTTTCCTGCGACTATGAAAACTTTTTTCTTTGGTTTCTTTATTGGAATGATTGGATGTTATAAAGGATTTAATGCGGCTAATGGAACTGAAAGTGTTGGAAAAGCGGCTAACTCAGCTGTAGTTACTGCTTCATTAACAATATTTATTATTGATATGCTTGCCGTACAAATAACTGATTTATTTTTCTAAAATGACACAAGATATAACAACTACTGCCCCTACTCCTATTTCTAAAACTAATGATCGAGTTATCCAAATAAAAGAACTTTATAAATCCTTCGGGAGTAACGAAGTTTTAAAAGGAGTTACTTTCTCTGTAAATAAAGGAGAAAATTTAGTGGTATTAGGAAAATCAGGTTCTGGAAAATCAATAACTATAAAATGTATAGTTGGTTTAGTTGTTGCTGACGAGGGTGAAATAAATGTATTTGGCACTGATATTACAAAAATAGATAACAATGAGCTTAATGAAATCAGAGTCCGCATAGGTTTTCTTTTTCAAAATGCTGCGCTGTATGATTCCATGAGTGTTCGAGAAAATCTAGGATTTACATTGAAACGACACGCTAAGAATTTATCTGCTGAAGAATTAGAAAATCAAATAAAAGACGTTTTGGAGAGCGTTGGCCTGGCTGAGGCAATTGATAAAATGCCTTCGGAATTATCAGGAGGAATGCGAAAAAGAATTGGACTTGCGAGAACTCTTATTCTAAAACCTGAAATCATATTATATGATGAACCTACGACAGGATTAGATACGATAACTTCAAGAGAAATCAGTGAATTGTTATTAGAAATACAAAAAAAACATAAAACATCTTCGATTATTATTACCCATGATATGGCTTGTGCAAAACACACTGCTGATCGGCTTGTGATTTTAAAAGATGGTGTTATACATATTGAAGGAACTTACGAAGAATTAGAAAAAAGTGATGACGAATGGGTTCGTTCCTTTTTCCTATAACCAATAAAAAAATATAAAATGAATAAAGAATCTGGATATCAATGGAAATTAGGAATGTTTGTAATCATAGGGTTGGCACTTTTTGTTACAACAATATATTTTGTTGGAAAACAGAAAAATCTATTTGGCTCTACATTTGAATTGAATTCAAAATTTAATTCGGTGAATGGACTCGAAGTAGGGAATAATGTTCGTTTTTCGGGTATTAACATAGGTACTGTCGAAGAAATTGAATTTCTAACGGATACTTCTGTGGTGATTAAATTAGTCATAAAAGAAGAAGTCCGTAAATACATCAAGAAAGATGCTATTGCAAGTATCAGTTCTGATGGTTTAATGGGAGATAAAGTCCTAATAATATCCTCTGGAAAAAACTCTAAAGTAATTGTAGAAGACAATGACAATATTGCTTCAAAGCAAGCTATAGAAATGGAAGATTTAATGGTCAGCGTTAAAAAGAGTGTTGATAATGCCGGTGTAATTACAGCTCAACTTGCTCAGTTCAGTTATAGCATGAACAATGGAAATGGCGCTTTATCTAAATTAGTCTCCGATGAGGAATTTGGAAACAGTATAAAAAACATGGTTGCTAATCTTGAAAACAGTTCAAATGAATTTAAAAAATTCACAATCAAAATGAATGACGGAAAAGGAGCGCTGTCAAAATTAGTGAGTGATGAGAAAATGGGTCGAATGATTGATTCTACCCTAACAAATGTAAAAACAGGAACCGAAGGACTCAATGAAGTTATAGAAGCTGCAAAACATAATTTTCTGTTAAGAGGCTATTTCAATAAAAAGAAAAAAGCAGAAGATAAAAAGCTGGAAGAGCTCGAAGATCAGGAGGAAATAGAAATGAAAAAGGAATTAAATATTGGGGCAAAATTTGATACTATAAAATAGTCTTTAAATAGCAATAGCTTAATATATTTCTCGAAAATACATCAAATTAAGAGAATACTTATTATTTACTACTTATGAGTGAGAATTCTACAACTTTATAGCAAAGTTGTATAACATTTGATTTACAGATGCAAAGTATCTTTACAATACTACAAATATTTTGAACCTTTAAATTAAAATGAAAATGAAAAAAATGAAACTTATTCTGTCTTTCATCATGCTTGGATTATTAATTTATTCCTGTAACAATGATGATACAAATGCGAGTTACCCGTATGCAGTAAGATTGACTGATGCTCCAGGACCATATGACGAAGTGAATGTAGACGTACAAGGTGTGGAAGTAATAGGAGAAGATGGTAAAACTGTAGCACTAAATGTAGAAAAAGGTATTTATAACTTACTAGAATTTTCTAATGGTGTCGATACATTACTTGCAACTGATTCACTGGAAATTTCTTCTGTAAAACAAATAAGACTTATTCTAGGTGCTGACAATACAGTAGTTCTTAATGGTGTAAGTTATCCTTTGAGTACCCCAAGTGCGGAACAAAGCGGATTAAAACTTCAAGTTAACCAAACACTTCAAGAAGGGATATTGTATACTGTCCTTTTAGATTTTGATGCCAATAAATCAGTAGTTAAATTAGGAAATGGCGGGTACCAATTGAAACCGGTCATTAGAACAATAGAAAAAGCAATTAGCGGTTCTATAAAAGGTAAAATTACTCCAATAGGAACTATGGCAGTAGTTGAAGCAACCTCATCAACAGCAGTAAGTTATACAAGTAATGTAAATGAAAAAGGGGACTTCCTAATAATGGGACTTCCTCCAGGAATGTACACCATTACCATCACTCCTGCTCTGCCGTTATTACCTGTAACAAAAACTAATGTCGTAGTTACAGCCGGTTTAACTACTGAAATAGGCGCTTTTATTATATTATAAAATTATTGTATAAATGGTGTATTATAATGCAAAAGCAAAATTATCAACAACCTAATACATTTAAAATCATTAAAAACATCATTACATAATGCGATATTTTTAATGATTTTATTTTTTACACTTAAATAAACCGTGCCTTACCAAATAATCTTAAAATTTAATTTATCATGAAAACAGAAAAAGAACTTAATGAAGCTATTCTTGAAATTACTATGAAAATTCGGAATTACTATCCCGAATTATCAAAATATTTGTCTGAGATGCCCGTATCTATTCCTGATATTACAAATCCCGAAATAAATATTAAAACACTAACGGATTATTATGAATCACTAGAAAACATATTGAAAAAATACATTCCAAATCATAACCACGATTCAAATCAATAGAACTATTTATTGATATAATAGTCAAAATTGATATAATTGTACGCTCATTGTTTATTGTTCATTCTACAAAATCAGTGAATATAACAACTAATTCCCAAAGTTATATAACTGATTTAGGCCTTAATCACGCCAACTTTGTAAAGTGAAAATTATTTCGCGTACAATACATACAAAAAAAATGAATTCAATAGAACTAACAGGAAATTGGGAAGAGCAAAAAGGAAAATTAAAACAAAAATTTGCAGCTTTGACCGATAATGATTTACTTTTCACAGAAGGTAAAAAAGAAGAAATGATGGGCAAACTCCAAATTAAATTGGGTAAAACTAAAGACGAAATTCTTAAAATTATTGAATCCATCTAATAATTTGTTTCAAAAAAAGACTTGTTTGACCCTATTATTACATTATTTACTTTAGCTAATACCGTTGCATAATTCAAAGTAGCAGTACTAAATACTCCTAGTTTGAATTATAAAATGGTACACCTGAAGCTCTTTAATCAAATCAAAAAAATAAAACTATATATTATGAAAAAGACACTTTTTACCCTTGCAATAACAACCTTCATGGCTGGAACCGTTTTAACAGGTTGTCAAAATACTTCTAAAAAAGAAGAAGCTGCACAAGATAATGTAGAGGATGCAAGAGAAAATCTTGATGATGCAAAAGAAGAATTGACAGAGGCAAGAAAAGCAGCAACTGAAGAAGAATGGAATGCATTCAAGGCAAGTACTAATGCAACAATTACTGAAAATGAAATGAGAATCGCAGAGATGAAAGCCAGTATGAGAAAAACTGGAAAATCAATCGATGAAGAATATGCTCAAAAAATTGATGCTTTAGAACAAAAAAATAATGACATAAAAGCTACGATTAAAACGTATAAAAATGATTCCAGTAGTGATTGGGAATCTTTTAAACAAGAATACAATCGTGATATGGATGAACTTGGAGAGGCTTTTAAAAACCTCACAGTAGACAACAAATAGTACATTAAAAGGACGAGTTACACAACTCGTCTTTTTTTTGCTTAATTCTTTTTTGATTTAAAAATATCTGATAGTAAATCGTTTAAGGTGTGAATAATATAAACTTAACAAAAAGTATTGTAACAAAGTTAGTCTGTAAGATGGTGATATTTGTAGTATAATAATTCAATAACAAAAACAATTAAAATGAAAAATTCAAAAAAACTAATCTTTGCTTCATTAGTATTAAGTTTCATGAGCTTTACAAACGCACAAGCGCAAGAAAAAACACCTTCTTATGGTTTTAAAGGTGGACTAAACTTCTCTAATTTTTATATAGATACTGTAGATGACAGCAACATACTGACAGGTTTTAATGCTGGTTTATACGCAAAATTTCCAGTTACAAATAGTATTGCAATTCAGCCAGAAATTAACTACACAACAAAAGGATCTGAGCAAATATACGATAATGGAGTAGTTCAAGGAACATCAAAATTCAATATCAATTACATTGAAGTTCCTGTTTTATTAGTTGCTAATTTGACTGATAATTTTAATGTACATATAGGTCCATACGCAGCGTTTATGGTTAGTGGAAAAACAAAAAATGATTCGAATTTTGGTTCATCTGAAAGTGAATTAGACACTGATGATTTTAACAAAATTGATGCTGGTATATCTGGTGGACTAGGACTTGATTTTGATGTAGTAAACTTTGGTGTTCGTTATAATTATGGTTTAACTAAAATAGGAAAAGACAATAGCTTTACTTCGTCAGACGCAAAAAACAGTGTTTTTAACGTTTACGTAGGTTTGAGATTAAACTAATACATATTAATTAATCATTAAAAATTATGAGCAATTTACTTTACACAATCGCAGTAATTTTAGTCCTTTTTTGGGCAATTGGCTTCTTTGCATACAGCATAGGATCAATTATTCATATACTTCTCGTTATTGCAGTTATTGCAGTTATATTTAGAATTATACAAGGCAGAAAAATCTAGTTTTTCTGCCTATTTAATTAAAAAAAACAAACAAAATATAAATCATTAAAAACTAGAAATCATGGGCAACCTTCTTTACACAATTGCAGTTATTTTAGTCATTTTTTGGGCTATTGGATTCTTTGCATTCAGCTTAGGATCAATTATACACGTACTTCTTGTTATTGCAGTTATTGCAATACTATTTAGACTAATACAAGGTAGAAGTATATAAATCAAATAATAAAACAGTAAAATACATAATTATGAAAGCAGATAAAATAATATTAGGAGTTTTAGGTGGCGTTGCCGTTGGAGCATTATTAGGAGTATTGTTTGCACCTGAAAAAGGGGACAAAACAAGAAAAAAAATTATGGATAAGAGTAACGATTATGCTGATGAATTAAAAGACAAATTAGATACTTTATTGGGAACAATTAATAAAAAGTATGAGAAAATTTGGAGTGAAGGCGAAGATTTAATCGCTCAAGGAAAATCAAAATTTGATGATGCTAAATATGAAGGTGAATCATTACTTTCTGAAGGAAAATCAAAATTTTACGATGCAAAAAACGAAATTAAAAATACTAGTATCTAATACGATATTTAGTAATTAAAATTTCAATATAAAGTACGCTTACAAATTATATCATGGAAAACAACGCAACAGCAATAGAAATGCTTTTTGAAAGAGCAGAGGATTACACTAGAACAACAGTAGAATTAGCGAAGTTAAACGCAGTGGATAAAACTGCTGATGTCTTGTCTTCTTTACTTTCTCGATTAACCGTTTCTGTTGTTTTTGCAATGTTTGCTTTTTTGGTAAACATTGGCCTTTCCCTATGGATTGGTGAATTAGTTGGAAAAGTATATTATGGTTTTTTTATAGTATCGAGTTTTTATTTACTAATTACAATCATTCTTTACATATTTAAAGATGAATGGATTAAAATGCCCATCAGCAATTTTATTATTATTAAAATGCTAAAAAAAAGTTAGTATGAAAAAGATACACCAAACAGAAATTCTTAAGGAAACTATCATATTAATGAAAATGAAACAAGCCGAAGAATTAGTTCAACTAAAAGATCAGTACCAGTATACCATCGAAAGTTTAAAACCTTTAAATCTTATAAAAAATGCTTTTGGCCTTATGGCAACCTCTCCTGAAATTAAAGGGAATATACTAAATAATATTGTTGGCATGACAACAGGGTACTTAACTAAAAAAGTGTTATTAGGATCAACTCACAATCCCATCAAAAGAATATTAGGAACGATGTTACAATTTGTAATCACTAACCTTGTAACAAAACATTCAGAAGCTTCAAAATTATAACTACGCTTGTACTTTGTTTCGAATTGATTTAATTCCAATACAATAATTACATTAATCAGGTATAAACTATTTATTGTTCTTTTTTAAATAAGCTCAAAAACAAAATATCTAACTGGATCACTTATTGTATTTAAGATAATATCTTTTGAAAACTAATTAAAAAGCATAGAAAAAAGATTAAAAAAGAAAGCGCTAATAATAGGACACAGAAAACTTGCTTTTTAAAACTTAGAAAAGTAAAAATGAGCTGCAGAACTAATTATTGCTAATAATAAACTTAAAAAAGCCGAAAAATACCAACTAAAATATATAATAAGATTGGAGGAAATGATGTTTATAACTTCCCATAAAGTAAGACAACCAATTGCTAATATTTTGGTTTATCTTATTTGCTACATCAACAATCTGTCAATTCACCCGATGAGTTAGAAAAATCTTTAGATTACATCAAGCAATCTGCTATGTGTCTTGATGCTTTTACAAAAGAACTTACTGAATTCATTTTTAATCTGGAAAAAAAAGGGAAAATTGCATTTAAATACAAATTTCAGAAAGTACTTTAATAATGCGCAATCTAAAAATTGTGTCAGTTCAGGACAACAAGGTTTAACTTTTCATTAAAGTTGGACCTTTTTTTTATTTTTTTTTTATCAAATCCATGAAAATATTTTTCTTCAAAAATGTTTCTGCTACAATTTGTTAAAGATCCTTTTTTTAACAATTTCTATATTTAGAAAGATAAAAATTATACAAACTGATACACATACAACACTTCTAAAATCATAAATACTGATTAACAATAAATCCTTTAACATTTTAAATGAGTGAATTTTACAATTTCCATTTTTAATTATATAACAGCTTCTGTTCACAATAAAACAATCTTTGTTGTATAAAATACTTAATCCCCTAAATCAATAATGATGAAAACTAAAAATTTACTATTAACGTTTGCAATACTTTTTATTGCATTAATTTCAGGTTGTGCAGAAGACGATTTTATAGAGACCGAAGGCGTATGCCCAGTTGTTGAATCTACCACTCCTGTCAATGGAGCTTTAGCCGTTCCTTTTAGACAACTGATTTCTGCAACATTCAATGAAGAGATGGATGCAGCAACAATTAATCAATCCACTTTTATCATCACTAAAGCTGATGGTACTACAGTTACAGGTACAGTAACATACAGTGGAACTACCGCTTTGTTTACTCCTGGTGTTCCTCTAACTCCTAATACTACCTATAGTGCTAGAATTAAAACTGGAGCTAAGGATGTAATGGGTAATGCACTTCAAGCTGATTATGTTTGGACATTCAGTACAGGAATGCTTATTGTTCCTATGGTGAGTAATACAGATCCGCTAAACAATGCCATAAACATTACTTTGAATAAAACAATCACTGCCACTTTTAGTGTACCAATGAATCCTTTGACATTAAACAGTTCAACTTTTACGGTAAAACAAGGAACAAATACGGTTGCTGGAGTAATTACTTATTCTGGTTCAACAGTATCTTTTACCCCAACAAATCTGTTAACTGCAAATACTGTTTATACCGTTACTATCACAA
This sequence comes from Flavobacterium pasteuri, assembly GCF_048286615.1. Lineage (NCBI taxonomy): Bacteria > Pseudomonadati > Bacteroidota > Flavobacteriia > Flavobacteriales > Flavobacteriaceae > Flavobacterium > Flavobacterium pasteuri. The sequence goes on from NZ_JBLVPN010000007.1 coordinate 227,311, forward strand.
CTGGAGCTGAAAGTACAGCTGATGCTTCGTTAGCGGCTAATTATGTATGGAATTTCACTACAGCAGCAGCACCTACAGTAACTGTAACAGATCCACTTAATAATGCTACAGGAGTTAATTTAAGTAAAACAGTTACTGCAACATTCAGTGTAGCTATGGACCCTTTGACTATAAATGCAACTACTTTTACTTTGAGACAAGGTACAACAGTAATTCCAGGTGTTGTTACTTACACTGGTGGAAATACAGCTTCTTTTAACCCGGTAAATTCACTTAATCCAGGACTTACTTACACCGCTACCATAACAACTGGTGCTAAAAGTACTTTAGGTATTCCGTTAGCAAATAACTATGTGTGGAATTTCACTACAGCAAATACAGTAACACCAAGTCCTATAGTTACTAGCGGACTGTTTTTTGGAGTTTTTGGAGGTAATGCCGGAATAACTAACCAAGGATTATTATCTGTAGTAGATGGTACAATAGGTACTACCGCTGCGTCATCTTTAGTGACCGGTTTTACAGATGGAACCAATGGTGATGTTTATATCGTAACCCCATTAAATAACGGAGTTGTAACAGATGGTATCTTTACTGATGCTCCTGCACCCGGAAATACTACTAAAGCAGCAACTGCATTAGCAGGATTGAATGCAGCAAGAGACCTTTATAATAGCATCTCCCCTGCCTCAATGCCGGGTGGTAATGTTAACCCTGGAGCAGGTGAATTAGGTGGATTAACATTAGCTCCTGGTGTATATACTGCATCTAGTTCTTTTAAAATAACCAACGGGAATCTAACCTTAAATGCTAATGGTGATCCAAATGCCAAATGGTACTTTCAAGCTCCTTCTACTTTAACAGTAGGTGATTCAGCGCCAAGTAGCGTTACATTTTTAAATGGCGTAGGTAATCCTAATAATGTATACTGGTATGTTGGTAGTGCAGCAGTTATTAACTACGCAGGTGGTGGAGTTATGGTAGGAAACATCATTGCAAACAATGGTGTGACTTTGTCTTCTCCTGCCAATAGCACAAATCCTTTTTTAACAGTACTAAATGGTAGAGCGATTTCTCTAGTAGCTTCAGTTACCATGGTGAATACAGTTATTAATGTACCTAACTAGGTATTTGATAAAATAAATTTTAGAATCAAACTTTTCATCCCGTCTTAGGACGGGATATATTTAAAATGAATCAAATAAAAAATAACATGGACAATATAAATAATTTCAAAAAGGGATTACGCCTAGCTTGGTCTCCAATTAACTTACCAATCAAAAGTCTTTTAGTAGTCTCATTGACATGGTTAAGTGCTCAAACGACTGTTCAGGCACAAGAAGTTCAAGTGGTTAAATATGCTAAACCTTCCTGGTATTTCGGTGTTGCTGGTGGAGCCAATTTCAATTTTTACGAAGGTTCTACTAATCAGTTAAATGCAAGCTTTACTCCTCCGGCTACTTTTCATGAAGGAAATGGCACAGGGCTTTTTATTGCACCACTTTTAGAATATCGTCCTGCTACTTCAAGATGGGGAGTTATGTTGCAAGCCGGGTTTGATAGCCGTAAAGGTTCTTTTGACCAAGTGCTTACTGCATGCGACTGTCCTGCTGATTTAAAAACTGATCTTAGTTACATTACTGTAGAACCTAGCGTACGTTTTGCTCCATTTAAATCTAATTTTTACCTTTATGGAGGCCCAAGATTGGCTTTCAATTTGGACAAATCATTTACCTATCAATTAGGTATTAATCCAGCTTTCCCTGATCAAGCTCCTTCCCCTGCAGTAACTGGTGAATTTAGCGAGATTGAGAAAACTATTCTGTCAATGCAAATTGGTGCAGGATATGATATACCGCTTTCTTCAGATAGCAACAAAACACAATTTGTATTGTCTCCTTTTGTTTCTTTCCAACCTTATTTTGGTCAAAATCCTCGTGCCACAGAAACTTGGAACATAACTACAATTAGAGCTGGTGTTGCACTTAAATTTGGTCAAGGACAAAATATCCAACAAGCTACAGATATGGCTAAAGACCGTGAAGTTGAGTTCTCCGTAAATTCTCCTAGCAATGTTCCCGGAGAAAGAAGAATGACTGAAATTTTCCCGCTTAGAAACTATGTTTTCTTTAATGAAGGATCAACAGAGATTCCAAATCGTTATGTTTTATTGACAACAAATCAAGTAAAAGACTTCAAAGAAGATCAATTAGAAACATTTGCTCCAAAAAATTTATCAGATCGTTCTAAACGTCAAATGACTGTTTATTATAATGTGCTGAACATCCTTGGAGATCGTATGCAAAAAAATCCTTCTTCAACAATTACTTTGGTAGGTTCATCAAATAATGACAATACAGATGGTCTTGCTATGGCTGAATCTGTTAAAACCTATTTGGTAAATGTATTTGCAATAAATCCAACTAGAATTACCACTAAAGGTCAAAGTAAACCAAATATCCCATCAGAACAACCAGGTGGAACATTAGAGTTAGTTTTACTACGTGAAGGAGATCGTAGAGTTTCTATCGAAAGTAATTCTGCTGATTTGTTGATGGAATTTCAAAGTGGTCCTGATGCGCCATTGAAACCAGTTCAAATTACAGCTTCACAAGAAGCACCTTTGGAAAGTTATGTTACTTTCAATAATAAAGGAGCTGGTGAAGCACTATCATCTTGGTCATTGCAAATAACTGACGAGAAAGGAAAAATACAGTCTTTTGGACCTTATACTCAAGATGAGGTTAGCATTCCTGGAAAAGCAATTTTAGGTAGCCGTCCAGAAGGAGATTACAAAGTAAAAATGATTGGCCAGACTAAAAGTGGTAAAATTATAGAAAAGGAAACTCCTGTTCACATGGTACTTTGGACTCCTGCAAAAATGGAAGAAGGTATGAGATATAGTATTATCTATGAATTCAATACCTCTAAAGCAATTTCATTGTATGAAAAATACCTAACTGAAGTTGTTACGCCTAAAATTCCTGTTGGAGCAACCGTAATTATTAAAGGTCATACGGATATTATTGGTGAAGAAGTTTACAATCAAGACTTATCATTGGCTCGTGCAAATGATGTTAAAACTATCCTTCAGAGCAGTTTAGCTAAAGCGGGTAGAAATGATGTTAAATTTAATGTATCTGGTTATGGTGAAAATGAAAATAATTCTCCGTTTGATAACAAAACTCCCGAAGAACGTTTTTACAATCGTACTGTCATAATTGATATTATTCCTGCCGTTAAATAAGCCGGAATATCAGAATACCTTTTAATAAAGTATAAAAGAGGATAGAAACTTAACAGTCTATCCTCTTTTTTTGCCTAAAAATGAGAAAATATATCTGATTGTAATCTAATGACAATCAATCTTTAATTATTCTTAATGTTTTCATAGTAAGAGTAATACTTGTCAGTTTTTCTATAATCCTTTTTTAAAACCTGAATTTTAACAAAAAAATTATTATTTTTACTATTCATTTTACGCAAATATGAACGAAAACGAAAAAACCCTCATTAAGTTCTACACCGCTTTTGCCAATGCAGATGCTTTAACAATGTGTGAATGCTATCATTCTAAAATTGAGTTTCGTGATCCAGCTTTTGGATTATTAAAAGAAAACGATGTTTGTCAAATGTGGAAAATGCTCATTGAAAAAAGCAAAGGAAATATAAAAATTGAGTTCTCAGATATGAAAGTAGATGAATACGTTGGTTCTGCACAATGGATTGCTACCTATAACTTCAGTAAAACCAATAGAAAAGTAGTAAATGTTATTCAGGCTCAGTTTCAGTTTAAAGATGGATTAATAAAAAAACACACGGATGATTTCGACATCTGGAAATGGTCCAAACAAGCTTTTGGAATTACAGGACATCTCTTAGGCTGGACCGGTTTTTTTCAACAAAAAATACAGCAACAAGCACTACTATCATTAAAAAAATACAAAGAAACTAAAAATGCTAATTGAAAGCTTAAAGACACTATTCAGCCGAGATTTAAATCAACTAAAAACGGAAATTGAGTCGTACCAAAATGAAAGTGATATTTGGGCTATCCAAAAAGGTATCGCTAATTCAGCCGGAAATCTTTGTTTGCATTTGGTAGGAAATCTTAATACTTACATTGGTGCACAGTATGGAAAAACTGGATATATAAGAAACAGACCATTAGAATTTTCGCTGAAAGATATTCCAAGAGTAGAATTGTTATCAAAAATCGAAGAAACTATTGTTGTCGTTGACAATGCGCTTAATAACATCTCAGAAGTTGAACTAAAAAAAGAATATCCACTTTTAGTTTTTAAAGACAAAACTTCAACCGGGTTTATGCTCATCCATTTGACCACACACCTAGCCTATCATCTTGGACAAATTAATTACCACAGGCGATTATTATGTCTAAAAACATTGTTATGACAAGCAATTTAGTACCTTATTACACGTTTTAAATTCATACTTAAATCGTTTATAAAGTAAAGAAGAGTAAGAAATAACGGTTACAATACAAATTTGTATGTTAGAATCTTCTATAACACCGGTATTTTCAATACAGTAAGAGATTTTCTGTTTTATAAATTCTTCAGTATACTGTATTAGCCTCTTTCATTCTATACTTTGGCAAAACACTATTTATTCCGCTAAGCTTTTCGTTACTCATTGATTTTATTCTATATACTGTTTTCAAATGGATGGAAACAAAAGGAATTTACAAAGAAGTTTCGATTATTATTTCCATTTTAGGGGTAACACTTTTGGTAGGAGCCATAATTTATCTATTATTCGCAAAGTTTTCAAATTTTCTCAGCATTAATACTTTTTCACCACCAGATGCTATTAAATGCCTTGTAAGGAATTTTCTCACCTAAAAAAAACTATTCGCGAAATCCTTGTTCAAACCATTCATGCATAGTACAATTTCATCACATGAATGCTACTAGTCTATTTAATCGTTGGATTATTAAACCGCATCGGACTATTGATTATTGGAGTACACACCCATTTCTATTTGTATTTATAGCCTCAATCCTTACTTTTATTCCGTCTGTAGGAATCATGATATCATCGCTGTTGCCTATTGCAGTTTCCTGGATCACGTACAATTCTATTTGGTATCCGTTGGCAGTCATTGCTTTTTTTTCAGTTGTTCAAGCACTCGAAGCCTTTATCATATTTTCTTTCGCTGTGGGAAGCCGTTTAAAAAAAAATACACTCGTCATCATTATTGTGGTAATCGTGGGAGGCATTTTATGGGGCGCTGCAGGAATAATTCTCTTCATTCCGTTCAATAAGTATCATAAAATTGATTGCCGACCGCACACCAAGCTTAAAAACGTTATCCGTGTTATTAGGAGACGGCGAACAAAGGAAACCTACGAAATAATCTATTTCAAAAGACCAAAATCAAAGGCCCAATCCAGCTCCTCTTTGTACCACAATTGCCCCTGTGAAACTTCCAGCGGACAGTCAAAATTATTAGCATAAAGAGCTCCGGTTCCTAATCCCTGAGGCATCAAATTGTGCTGTAAAAAGGTCCATTGCGCAATAGCATTGAGTCCAATATTACTTTCCAAAGCTGAGGTAATCCACCACCCGATTTTATGCTTTTCAGCCAATGAAATCCACTCTTGAGTGCCTCGAAAACCACCTACAAAACTTGGCTTCAAAATGATATATTGTGGCTTAATTTTCTCCAGTAATTCCTCTTTTTCAGCAACTGTAAACACACCTATCAGCTCTTCATCCAAAGCAATAGGAAAAGGAGTGGTTTTACACAGTTCTGCCATCTTGTCAGTATGATTTTTTTGTATCGGTTGTTCAATACTATGTAGTTTAAATTCAGACAATTGAATTAATTTATCTAAAGCTAAATTTTCACTAAAAGCACCGTTAGCATCAACCCGAATTTCGACTTGTTCCGGAGTGAAATGCTCCCGAATAAATCGCAATAATTGCAGTTCTTTATCGAAATCTATCGCTCCAATTTTAAGTTTAACACATCGGAAACCTTGTGATAGTTTTTCCTCAATTTGCTGCTTCATGAACGACTCCTCGCCCATCCAAACTAAACCGTTTATCAAGATAGACTTTGTGCCATTTGTAAAGTCCGAAGGAAACAACAAAAAAGGGTTTTCACTCACTAAAGATTGGAACGCCATTTCCACTCCAAACTGTATCGAAGGAAACTCTAATAATGCTTCCCAAAGCTGGTCTTTTCCCAAGTTAATAGTATCGCAAGTCCATTGCAATTTTTCTTCATAATCCGAGCGATCATCAATACTCAATCCGCGAAGGATTCCGCATTCACCTATTCCTTTTTTACCGTCCTGTTCCAAGACGATAAACCAAGTTTCCTTTTCCGTCATAACGCCACGGGAAGTCCCTGATGGTCGTTTGAAATCTAGAATGTATTTGTGGTAGGTTGCTTTCAAAAAAATTATTAATTATGAGTTATAAATTATGAGTTACATATTCGCAGGAAAAATAAGCAATACCTAATCTTGTCAAGTCGAGCGCAGTCGAGACCTAATTGATGAGTCTCGACTGCGCTCGACTTGACAAATCCTTAAAGAGAATAATTTTACTTTTCGATCAACTTCAAAACTCTTTCAAAGTCATTGGAAACTATTCCTGCTTTTTTGAAAGCTGCAAAATCTTGTTTTATTTTTTGAGTCCAACTTAAACTATCCGTTACGTTTTGAGACTGATACTCTTTATAAATGGCTTTTGCCGAGGAATAATTATCGTTCAATAAATAAGCGTGTGCTAAATTTAGCTTTATCAATAACTCCGTATCGTCAATTTTTTCGCCTTCTTTAAGAAATTTAATCGCTTTTCCGTACTGCTTTGTCAAAACAAAACTACTACCTATTGCATTGCAATCCAAAGCGGTCGCTTTGCCATCATTGATAATTGTTATCAGTTTCGAGATGGCTTCGCCTTGCTTTCCTTGTTTTGCTAGTGTAGCGGCTTGCTTGCGCAAATCGTCATACACGCTTTTAGAAAGACTGCTTTCGCCAAAACAACTGTTACCAAAATCCTTGAACGCTTTAGCACGCTCTACAGCCAATAATTTTTGGAATTCCTTATACTTGTACTTGGATTGGATTTTTTCGAGAATACAAACGCAAAAATCATCTGAATTGGTCATTTTTTGAGCCAAATTAGAAGTTTTGCATTGATCTATAATTGCTTTTCTGTTTTCGAGTGTCCAGCCACGACTTAGTTTATTATCGACCCATGGCACGACTTCCAGAATTATTTTCTGGTTCATAATCCAGTTTTTACTTTCGAAACCAAACCATAAATTACCTGAATTCGATTGCATACAAGCCGATTTCTCTGTAGAAAGTCGCTTGGCATCTTTACTGACTGGTGTATCTTGAACTAAACACGCATGATCAGTTTTTCCATTTTCTTTGTATTTTGCAGCCAAATCAGCACTAGAAAAAACAGCATACTTGCATTTGTCATAACCAGAAATTTTAGACAAAATAAAAACCGCTCCTGCTGAACCCTGACTAATTCCCGTAGGATCTGGAATAGCTTTTAAAACCGAAACCAAACTGCCCGCCATTTGCTGATTTTTATCCAAAAGCGTTATTCTATAAACGACCTCAGTAGTTCCCTCAGGAAAATCTTGGGTTTTTATGATGATTCTGTCTCTGGCTGAAACCGTTATTTCTTCGGTTGTAGCGCGGGTTTTATCCCAATAGCCGTCTTTTTGAGCAACACCCGCTTGAAATGCGAGTGTAGTTAGGAGGAGAAAAATTCCTTTTATACTATTCATGTTCTTGATTAACTTTTTTTAGCCCTGATAGAAACGGCATCCTTTACTTGCTTTCTTTAAGCAAGTAAAGATACAAGTGAATAGCAGGAGATTGCTCCAAATAAAAACTACAACTCTATAGAACTTCCTATTTCCAGTAACATCAAATCTTTTCCTTTGTTGAAGAATTTACGAATGGATTCCTCATGGTCGATTTCGATATAACCGAAAGTATCGTAGTGGTAGCCCAGAATTTTATCGCAATCCAAAAAATCAGAAGCGATGATGGCATCCTCGACATCCATAGTGAAATTATCGCCTATCGGAAGAATCGCTAAGTCTAGCTTGGTTCGCATAGGAATGAGTTTCATATCCATTGTCAGCGCTGTATCACCCGCAATGTAGATATTTTTATGCTCGCCTTCAATGACAAAACCACCTGGATTTCCTCCGTAACTGCCGTCAGGAAACGAACTGGAATGAATAGCATTTACATATTTCAGTTTCCCAAAATCAAAATTCCAACTTCCGCCGTGATTCATGGGATGTGATTGAAAGCCTTTTACTCCATAATAACCTGCAATTTCAGCATTGGAAACAATTACCGCATTCGTTCTTTTGGCAATTGCCTCCACATCGAGAATATGATCTCCGTGAGCATGCGTAAGCAAAATATAATCTGCTTTTAAAGTGTCAATGTCAATGTGAGCTGCATTTGGATTTGCAGAAATATAAGGATCAACTAGAATGTGTTTGCCACCAACTTCGATTCCTAATGATGCGTGGCCGTAAAATGTTATTTTCATTTTTTTTAATTTAAAATTGAATAGTTCCCTACTTGATTATTAATTTATCTCCCGCCTAAAAAAGTATTCACAATGATATCCGAAAAAAAGTAAATCATACCTAACGATAGTAAAACGGAAAGTGCAAAAGTACTCAATGCCAGTTTTTTTAATTCAGGATCTAACTCCCTAGCGTTTTGATTTTTATAAACGGTAATTAAATGTTTGGTTAAAGGGATATAGGCAAATAAAAACAAGTATTGATCAAAGTGAAAATCATCAATAACTGCAAAAACCAACACCAAAACCATCGCCGTAACAATCAAAATGTAATGGTATTTTTTAGCTTTGGCTCCGCCAATTTTCACAACAATCGTATTTTTATTCGATTTCCTATCCGATGCTTCATCTCGCATATTGTTCAAATTCAAAACACCAACGCTCAATAATCCAATAGCTATTGCAGGTAAAACCAACAACGCATCCAATTGTTTGGAGTATAAAAAATTCACTCCTAAAGTACTCACCAATCCAAAAAATACAAAGACAAATACATCGCCAAATCCACGGTAGCCGTACGCCGTATTTCCAACCGTGTAGCGAATCGCAGATACAATGGAAAGAATTCCCAATACTAAATAAAATAAGGAATACCATAGATTTGTATCTCTAAACGCATAATAAATCAATAACATCGCCGAAAGCAACGTCAAAGCCGATGTAATTATAATAGCGCGTTTCATAGCTTGCGGAGTAATCACGCCGCTTTGTATCGCGCGTTTTGGTCCTACTCGATCTTCATTATCAGTTCCTTTCATACCATCACCGTAATCATTAGCAAAATTGGACAGTATTTGCAATCCTAATGTTGTCAAAATGGCAAAGCCAAACAATCGCCAATTAAAGACTTCTGTTGGCGTTAATATACTATCTGTTGGGTGAGCCAAAGCATACATACTACCAACTATTATTCCAGAAACCGATAAGGGTAATGTACGTAATCGTGCGGCTTCAATCCAATGTTTCATGTTTTTTTATTTAAAAGTTTGAAGTTTAAAACTTAGGATTCAAAGTATATAAAACTTTAACCTCAGACTTTAAACCATTTTATTTACATCCAATTACTATCGGAAGTTTCTATTTCGTACAACCAAAGATTGACTTGTTGTTTTATGACTGAATAATCCCCTAACTGAAAAGCGATATCTCCACCTGCCGTATGCAATGTTACAGAACCTATATTCAACTTTTTATGCCAAAAAAGCTGCGAAGTTGTAATCGCCTGAATTTTACTGGGCTCAATAATATCATTACTCACATCCCAAGCACCACTTTGCTTTATTATAAAATTCTCGTTAATGAACAATCGGTTATTTTTAAATTTAAAATATTGGATTAATCCAATAAAAATCACATAAACCGGCACTACATAACTGTATTCAAAAAACAGGGATTCAATCCAATATCCAACAGCCATAAATCCTAACAAAGGTAATCCTATTGAAAGAAAAACAGAAAAAATAAGTTTACGAAAATTAGGCTGCAGCATCAATCCTTTTTCAGGAATTTGATGAAATAACAACTTCAAAATCGCATCTCGTTCAGTCTCGCTACATCCCGGAATTTCTATTACGGACTTGCGTTCTTCTTTTTCACCGTTAGTCGCTTGTTTAATTTTCAGTTCTAAAATTCCCATTTTCTTTTGGAAATAATTCCTTTTAATGGTCGTAATCTGAACTTTTTCAGGCTTGATGATGGTACTTTTAGTATTCAAAAAACCAAAAGACAACAACAAAGAGCCTTTTTGTCGGACAATGCTATAATCATAATATTTGAAAACAATACGGATTACATTCACAACCAAAACCACTCCAAACAATAATACTATAGCTGTTAAAATAGTTTGCAATACTAGATTTTTATCGATATACGAACCTATTTTTTCTTTATAAACATTGCTTTCGTCTCCAAAATTTTGAAAATTCTCGTATATCGTACTAAAGAAAATTAACAATAAAGCAATACTTCTGCCATAATTAGACGTAATTCCAACTTTCAGCAAACTCAAAAAACTGATTTTAATAAAAGGATGTGCAACTTCAAATAATTTTTGCTCGGTTTCCTCCAATGAAGTTATTTCAGTTCCAATTGTAGTCTTTAGATCTTCATTTTCTAACAAACGAAATTTCAACTCCAAAGCCAATTCATGTGAAATCGCTTTGATAGCGCCTTCTTTTTTATTGCTTCCAGCAGTATCTACATCCAATTCAAAAACCCCAACTAACTTTTGAATAAAAGACTGATTGATATTTACTTGTTGCATTTTACGCAGTTGAATCGCGGTTTTGGTTTTATTAAAAACACCTTCTGTAATGATAAATTCTTCATTTTCGGCATCCAAAAAGAAAGTAAAATTCAGATATTTCAAATAAGAAACAACCCCAATACTGACAAAAATGGTAAGCATTCCAAGGAAAAAATACAATTTATTAACCTCGTCAAACTTGAAAATCCAAATCACAATCATAGGCCACAACGCTCTTGCGTATTGCTGAAGCGTGTAAAAAAATAGTACCAAAATCCCTATTGAAGATTGCCTTTGTGGCTGACTAAAATCGGCTCTCATTACAATTGCTTTTGTATTTTGCCCATCAACAATTGTTTGATATTTTCAGCTTGTTCTTTTTCGATACCCGGAATTTCAATATCACTCGAACTTCCGCCGGCTGTAAAAATTTCAATTTTGGCCAGACCAAAATAACGTGAAATTAATCCTTCATGCAAAGCCACGTGCTGTACTCTATTGTAAGGAATTACAATTGTATTTGTAGCAATAATTCCGTACCTGAAAAGTACATCATGTTCTCGGAAAGCAAATCCTTTTTTCTGGAATCCAATAATAGAAAATACTACCAACAAAATCGAAAATACAGGAATAATAGCGCCTATAATCAACCATACTCTTCCTGAAAAAATTTCAGGTTTAAACATGGAAAGCAATATTGGAACAAGAATAAGTATGCCAATACATAACCCCAGATTGATCAATACCACCCTAATATATTTAGGATGCAAATTAGTAAAAGTGACTTCCTCAAATTTTGGAAGTTGGCGCGTATCAATTGTTTCGTTTGTAAAATTTTCCATTTATAAAATTTAATTTAAAGCGCAAGGTTTGAAAGTTTAAAGTTCTTTTTTAAAACAACTTTAAACATCAAACTTTTTTCCCTTTTGCGACTGAACACTAAAAACTGAACACTGATTACTAAATTACGGCAACCACTTTTTTTCAAAATTTGGCTTTCTTTTCTCGAGGAATGCATTTCTGCCTTCTTTAGCTTCTTCGGTCATATACGCAAGTCTTGTGGCTTCACCAGCAAAAACTTGTTGTCCTACCATTCCGTCATCGGTAAGATTCATCGCAAATTTTAGCATTTTAATTGCCATTGGCGATTTTTGTAAAATTTCCTGCGCCCATTCGTAAGCCGTATCTTCTAATTCAGCATGTGGAATTACAGCATTTACCATTCCCATATCCATTGCATCCTGAGCAGAATAATTGCGTCCCAAGAAGAAAATCTCGCGTGCTTTTTTCTGTCCCACCATTTTAGCTAAATAAGCCGAACCGTATCCACCGTCAAAACTCGTTACATCAGCATCCGTTTGTTTAAAAATAGCATGTTCTTTACTAGCCAAAGTCAAATCGCACACCACATGCAAACTATGTCCTCCACCTACAGCCCAACCTGGAACTACAGCAATAACTACTTTTGGCATGAATCGAATTAAACGTTGTACTTCTAAGATATTCAAACGGTGCTGCCCGTCATCGCCCACATATCCTTGATGCCCGCGCGCGTTTTGATCGCCACCGCTACAAAAAGAATACACGCCATCTTTAGACGAAGGTCCTTCAGCAGAAAGTAATACAACTCCTATTGATGTATCTTCCTGAGCATCGTAAAAGGCATTATACAATTCAGCAGTCGTTTTAGGACGGAACGCATTGCGTACATCCGGTCTGTTAAAAGCAATTCTGGCAACGCCATTGCATTTCTTATAAGTGATATCTTCGTATTCTTTGGCAGTGATCCAATCCATTACAATTGATTTAAATTATTTTAGTGTAAAAATAAATCATTTTTTACATTTTATCTATTCTATTTAGACAAGCTTATGGTAATCCTTCTCTGATTAAAGACTTTAAAACGTTAAAAAACAATAAAAAATCAGCATTTTAACAGTTACCAATTCAATTTGTTTTTAATTTTACAATAAGCTAATCAGATGAATACAAATACTTTATCTTGATTAATTATTGATCCTTCACTGATTTATTAACCTAAAAAAAGAATGTATTGAATGCAATTAAAAATGTTGTCGCTCCTTTTTCTACGGTAATAACTTATAAAAATATTTTCAAAGCCCCGATAAAAGAGCTAATGATACTAGCATTTGCCCCAGCAGTAAAAAATAAAAAGTAACACCTACGGTTAAATTAAAGATTTATTTTTCTTGTCCTTGCAAAAGTGAGACATTAATAAACAATTGTTTTAGAAAATTATCATCCAATATATAGAAAACCAACGGCCTTATTGTGAAATTATTTCTTAACTCGTAATCAAGTGATTGTACATTTAAAGACAAACTATTCTTTAAAGTAATTTATCTTAAGTTACTATTTTTAAAATAGTATAGCGCATACTATTGTACATATAGGTGGATAAATATACTTTAAAATTCAAATTTATTCTAGTGCTACAGAATTTAATATTCTAAAACAGCATTAAAAAGAGAAAGACTAACCGTTACGATTAGTCTTTCTTTTTTTTATTCCTTAACCAAGTAAATCCCGTCTTCCTTGATTTCTATTAATTTCTCTCGGTATAAAGCTCCTATCGCTTTCTTGAAGGTTTTTTTACTCATTTTCAAAACCGTTTTAATGTCTTCTGGATGTGAATTATCAGTCAAACGCAAGAAACCTCTGCTCGCTCTTAACTCATCCAGAATTTTTTCTGCATTTGGTTCAATACTTTGATAGCCTTGAACTTGCAGTGCCACATCAATCTTATTATCCGGACGAATTGTCTTGATATATCCTCGCATGCGGTCTCCCGTGCGAATCGCATCATCATACACTTCATCTTTGTACATCAAACCTTTGTACTTTTCATTGATGATTACGTTAATTCCTAATTCAGTGATATGAGAAACAATTAAATCTACCTCTTCCCCTTTTTCAACCGTCAGGTGATCATTTTTTAAAAACTGATTCAATTTACTGGAAGCCACCAAACGATTAGTTTTCTCGTCCATATAAAGGTACACCAAGTAGCGTTTTCCTTTTTCCATCGGACGTGCCTGCTCTTTAAACGGAACCAAAATATCTTTTTCCATTCCCCAATCCATAAAAGCACCAATCTGATTGGTATAATTCACACGCAAAAGCGCAAATTCATTCAATAAAATATAAGGTTCTAATGTCGTGGCAACGGGTCTTTCTTCGTGGTCTAAATACACAAAAACAATCAACTCCTCACCTATTTCAAATTCGTTTGGTACGTATTTGTTAGGCAACAAAATGTCATGAATCCCTTCGGGATCTTTTTCTGGATTTCCCAGAAACAAACCCACTTTGGTATCACGTAGTATGGTAAGCGTATTGTATTTTCCTATTTCAATCATTTTCTTTCAATTTCTAAAGCGCAAAGGTACGAAGTTTGAAAATAGTAAATTAAGAAACTGTCCACAAAAAAACAAAGCCAGAATCCGATGGCTATTTTCTTTTTTAGGAGCAGCACTTTCCGCTTTTTCATAACGGGTTGTCCCGCTGTCCGCAGTATCCACGCCCAAATGCGTGGGATACTTGCTTCCATCGGGGCTAAATTAGAACGTTTTGTTTTTCAGAATTTCGAACATTTTAAGAGTAAACAATTCCTAAAACCCAATTTGATTTATACTTTCTTTTTCTTTTTCACTAACTTTGAGAAAACTAAAATAATCCTATTAATGAAACCAACCTCAATATTCTGTTTGTTCCTACTATTATTAATTTCTCATACCAATTACGCACAAACTACAGTCGACGATCCCGAAATAAAAAAAATGATTACCGAAGTACAATCGGAAAACATGGAAGCCACCGTTCGTAAACTCGTATCCTTTGGAACCCGACATACATTAAGTGACACCAAAAGCAACACCCGCGGTATTGGTGCGGCGCAACGCTGGGTAAAATCAGAGTTTGATAAATATGCACTAGCTTCAAATGGAAGACTAACTTCAGTTATTGATTTTTTTACCATCAAAGCAGACGGAAGACGTATTACCACCGACAGCCAGTTGGGGAACGTGATGGCAACCTTAAAAGGAACTGACCCTACAGATGATCGTGTATTGATCATAAGCGGCCATCTAGATTCCCGTGCTTCAGATGTTATGGATGCTAAATCAGATGCACCAGGTGCTAATGACGATGCTTCCGGAGTAGCTGCCATGATGGAACTGGCCCGAATAATGAGTCCAAGAGAATTTCCTTTTACATTAATTTTTGTAGCTGTTGTTGGTGAAGAGCAAGGATTGTACGGAGCCAAACATTTAGCGGATGTTGCCAAAGATGGAAAATGGAATGTTATTGCGATGATCAATAATGACATGATTGGAAATAGTTTATCCAGCGGAACTTTATTGAGAGACAATACTAAAGTTCGCGTTTTCAGTGAAACAATTCCATTTTTAGAAACGGAAGCCGAATCAAAAATGCGTAAATCGACCAATCGTGATAATGATAGCCCATCGAGACAATTAGCCCGATACATTAAAACAGTTACGAATCAATATGTAGAGCAACTGGATATTAATTTAGTCTATCGCAACGACCGTTTCTTGCGTGGAGGCGATCACACTCCTTTCAGTCAAAATGGATTTACAGCCATTCGTTTTTGTGAAATGAATGAAAACTATGACCATCAACACCAAAACGTACGTAAAGAAAATGACATTCAATATGGCGATCTTGCAGAGTTTATGGACTTTGAATACATGAAGAAAGTGACCTGTTCTAACCTGGCTACGTTCAGCAATTTGGCTTGGTCACCTAAAGCACCTACAAACGTAGGAATTGAAGTAAAGGATTTGACTAATTTCTCTACTTTAGTTTGGACCGCTCCTGAAGGAAAGTCGGTTTATGGATATAACATTCTTATTAGAGAAACGTCATCGCAACATTGGGAAAAAACAATTTTTGTAAAAGATACAAAAGCTGAAATCCCCTATTCTAAAGACAATTTTTTCTTTGCTGTTCAAGCTGTAGATGCATTAGGACATTCCAGTTTACCGGTTTTTCCAATTCCAATTCGTTAAAAATGATTCTATACACTAAAACAAAAAAGCGTTTGCCGAGGCAAACGCTTTTTTTATGGGTACCAGTTTACAAATAAAGTATTAATTGTAAACACTTTCTTTTTTGAAGTGAACAGCCAGTAAATAATAAATTACCACTCTGTATTTATTCCTGTTAGAACGACCGTATTTTTCCATCACGGCATCTATTGCCGCATCTAATTCCGGTGCATCTGCAAGTCCTAATTTCTTAATTAAGAAATTGTTTTTTACCGTATCTAATTCGGATTGCTGACTTCCGGCTACCGTTGCTGAATCAGCATTATAAATTGACGGGCCACAACCTATAGTTACTTTTGTCAACAAATCCATGTCTGGATTAACGCCACATTTGTCTTTCAAATCAGCAGCATACTTTACAATCAATTCGTCTCTTGCACTCATAAATAAAAGTTTAATATTTGATTAATAGATTTAATACTCCCAAATTTAAACATTTAATTGAATCTATTACAAGACACCTAAAAAATAATTAGACCAATTCATTAAAATAGTGCAGTAAAATACTGTCATTTTCTAAAGTGGGTGTGAAAATTTCCAAAATACTTGGCTTTTCATTTTGAGCATATAAAGCGGTCAAACTTGTTGCTAAACTTACTTCATCGCTGGCAATACCATACTCAAAACCATACATTTTAGCCAAATATTCAGCCGTTAAACAATGGGAAGTTTCAAAGAATGTATTAAAAACGGGACTTTCTTCATGTCCTGGTAAAATTCTAAAAATTCCGCCACCTCCGTTATTAATCAATATAATCTTGAAATTTTTCGGGATATAATTATTCCATAACGCATTGCTGTCATACAAAAAACCAATATCTCCCGTTATAAAAACGGTTTGTTTTTCATCTCGTCCATATGACGAGACAGCCGCACCAATTGCAGTAGAAGTGCTCCCATCGATTCCGCTGGTACCGCGATTGCAATAGACTTCAATTGTAGGGTCAATATCTATTAATTGCGCATATCGAATCGCTGAACTATTACTGATTTGCAATTGGCTATTAGCTAGCAAACACTGAATCACTTTTTCGAAAACTTTAAAATCAGAAAAAGGAATTTTACCTAAATAAATATCACTTTTTAGCTTTCGCAATGCTTT
Source organism: Flavobacterium pasteuri (assembly GCF_048286615.1). Classification (NCBI taxonomy): domain Bacteria; kingdom Pseudomonadati; phylum Bacteroidota; class Flavobacteriia; order Flavobacteriales; family Flavobacteriaceae; genus Flavobacterium; species Flavobacterium pasteuri. The sequence goes on from NZ_JBLVPN010000007.1 coordinate 244,364, forward strand.
TACAGCGTCTAATTGCTCGAAATAATTACTTTTTATTGCATTTGTAAGTGGCAAGAAAGTGTCAAAAAACACATTTGGATCTACTTCAAAATGTTTAGTCAAAGCGCCAAAAGTATCATACGCTCTCCAAGAATCAATGTGCCAATGGTGTTTTGGCTTGTATTTTCTTAAAAAAGCCTTGATTCTTTTTGAAACTACCATTCCTCCAAAAGTCACCAAAATTTCCGGCCGAAAATTTTCAAAATCTTCAGTAGTAAATGGCGTAATTATCGTGTCAATGTTGTTTATAAAAGTATCGTGATGCAAGTTGGAAGTCGTTTCGGTTAATACTACTACCGACTCATCTTTGGCGAAAGCCTCTATTATATTTGTATTAATCGCATTCGGATTATTCACGCCAACCAAAATCATTTTTTTAGCAGAATTATTCCAAATCGTTGCAAAGTCCGAAACGTCTTCGATGGAAATCATCTGAGTAGCATTTGCGAAAGCGACAGTATTCACTTTGACTGAAAGCTCCGAAACAGTTTCGTACAAAGGTTCTTCAAAAGGAGCATTGATGTGAACAGGACCTTTTTGAGTAATTGCCGTATTGATCGCCTCGTTGATTTTTAAATCATTCTCCATTGAAACATTCTCATGCAAATTAGCATTATACAACGAATGGTTTTCGAATACATTTTCCTGTCGGATGGTTTGTCCGTCGCCAATATCAATTTTGCTTTGCGGTCTGTCTGCCGAAATCACAATCATAGGAATCTGGCTGTAAAACGCTTCCGCAAAAGCTGGATAATAATTCAATAATGCAGAACCTGAAGTACACACCAATGCTACTGGCTGCTTGGTTTGTTGTGCGATTCCCAATGCAAAAAATGCAGCCGAACGCTCATCAGCAATACTGTAACATTGAAAGGCGGGATTGTTTACAAAACCTATTGTAAGCGGGGCATTTCTAGAACCCGGAGAAATAATTATGGTGGTGATTCCTTTGGCCAAACAAATTTCAATAATGCTTTGTGCTAAAGGTATTTTGGGGTAAATCATTGTGTAAATTTTCTGAAATACAAAGTTACAAACTTGCAACCCTTTTTCCTTTATTTTTAACGGTTATTTCTTAATTTTGAAGCAAATAAACAACACATGGAAATTAGATTACGAGCTTACAAAACAGAAGACACTCAGGAGATTTTAGACATAATTAATTACAATATTTTGCACTCCACAGCGCTATATGATTACAACATCCGAACCTTTGAGCAACAAAAAGCCATACTCGAAGAAAAAATTGAAAAAAACTTCCCAGTAATTGTTGCGGAATTAGATGGGACAGTTGTTGGTTTTGGAATGTATAGTGAGTTTCGTTTTCGCGAAGCCTATAAATTTACTGTAGAACATTCTGTTTATGTAAACCAAGACCAACATGGAAAAGGTATTGGAAAAATTCTGCTGCAGGAATTAATCCGTCTTGCGAAGAATCAAAAATTACATACGATGATTGCCGTAATTGATGCTGAAAATCAAAGCAGTATAGAATTTCACGAAAAATTTGGTTTTAAAACTGTGGGGATTATCAAGGAATCCGGTTATAAATTTGATCGTTGGTTACACTCTGTGTTCATGCAATTAATTTTAGAATAAAACGAATTTTATCATCAGGCAGTTCATTTTGTGCTATGTTTTGACTTTATGAATTTTATAACTTTAAGACTTCCTACTTTATAGTATATTTGCACAACTAAAAATTTCATGGATTATACCTTACTTTCATCTCCTTTACAGGGATTTACCGACTTTCGTTTTAGAAATGCCCAAAACAAATTATTTGGAGGAATTGACACTTATTACTCACCTTACATTCGCTTAAACGGAAAAATGGTCATCAAACCATCTTACGAACGCGACTTGCTTCCGGAGAATAATCTTGATTTAGAGGTAATTCCGCAAGTAATAACAAACGATGCCGATGAATTTTTATTTGTAGCCAAGTATGTTCGAGAATTGGGCTATAAGGAGTTAAACTGGAATTTAGGATGTCCTTATCCTATGGTTACCAAGTCTGGCATGGGCTCTGGTTTGATTAGCAATCCCGAAAAAATCAATAATATCCTTCACAGAGCACATAATGAATCAGATATTATTGTGTCTATGAAAATGCGTCTGGGTTATGAAAACAGTGAAGAAATTCTTGACGTTTTACCTATTTTAGATACGTATCCTATTAAAAATATTGCGATTCATGCACGCATTGGAAAACAACTGTATAAAGGTGGCGTCAATCTGGATGCGTTTCAGCTATGTGTTGATAACACGAAACATAAATTGTATTACAATGGAGATATAACTTCGGTGGCTAAATTTCATGAAATGCAACAACGCTTTCCTACTATTAATCATTGGATGATTGGTAGAGGATTAATTTCGGATCCATTTTTACCAAGTATGATCAAAAACAATACTTCAGAATATCCTGCCAATAAAATGGAACTATTCAGTGCGTTTCACGATACTTTGTATGCCATTTATAGTGAATCTCTTTCTGGTTCAACCCATATTTTATTAAAAATGTATCATTTATGGGAATACTTTTCGGCTACGTTTTCAAATCCACATAAAGTTTTGAAGAAAATAAAAAAAGCGCAAAGTATTCGAAATTATGAAGCTGCAGTAGCTGAAATTTTCAAAAACGAAAAATTCTAGAAAAAAACCATTAAGAAATTAAGAAAAATTAAGCTATGATTCTTAATGTAACTTAATTTTTTAATGGTTCAAAGTTTAGAAAATATTCGACAGTTACTCAAACCGCAAAAAAAAGAGGTTTTCATTTGACTGAAAATCTCTTTTAAAATATTTAATTTCTAAAATTAGCGTTAGAAAATTATGCTTTGATCCAATTCAATACTTCTGGGTCTGTTACTAATGTTCTTGGAGAAATTACTTTTTCCAATTCCCCTTTTTCGTTGATTAGGTATTTTTGAAAATTCCATTCTACAGTTGAATCTTGTAAACCATTTTTTGATTTTTGAGTCAAAAACTGATAGATAGCAGCCATATCATCTCCTTTTACAGAAACTTTATCCATCATAGGGAAAGTTACTCCGTAATTTAGTTGACAGAAAGTAGCTATTTCTTCATTTGATCCTGGCTCTTGTGAAGCAAAGTTGTTTGCAGGGAAACCTACAATTACTAATCCTTTGTCTTTGTATTCTTTATAAACTGCTTCAAGATCTTTGTATTGTGGTGTTAATCCACATTTTGAAGCCGTATTTACAATCATGACTTTTTTGCCTTTCAAAGAAGCAAAATCAAAACTTTTACCTGATAAATCTTCTACTTTGAACTGATAAATTGTTTCTTTAGCTATGGATGGCGTACTCATATTGGTTTCAGATTTTTTAGGTTGTGCCTGATTTTGACAGCTAAATAAAATTAAAGCAAATGTGGCAATAATTACTAGATTTTTCATATTTAAAATTTTTTATAAAAATAGACAATTATTTGTCTCATTTAAATTTATTTTCGTTAAACACACGTTAAAAAACAAAGAAGCCTGACATTATGAAAATGCCAGACTTCCAAACAAATAAACAACAAATCTTAATGTGGTATTTAAAACGTATAGGTTATTTTTCCTTTCATAAAGAAAGGCGTTCCTGGAGTAAAATGAATTTCTTCGACACTTTCAGGTTCATTTTGAAGCCTAGATTCAGTGGCAAATTGTGTTTCGTTCCATGCAGTATCAAAAACATTCTCAACTGCTATTCCGAAATTGATATTCTTATATTGATAATTAACATTTAAATCAGATATAAAATAACCTTTGGCAACAATAGAATTATCCTCATTTGCTGGGCGATTTTTTAAGTAACGATACCGTATTCCTCCTGAGAAACCATTCACTTTCTGGAAACTTAAACCTCCTGTCGTGGTGAAATCTGGCGCTAACGGGATGTAATCCTGACCTTTTGGTTCATCAATACTTCTGGCATAAGTATAATTTGCATCAGCATCAAAATACAACCAATCGTTCAACTGATAACGCAATCCAAGCTCTGCTCCCATGCGTTTTGATTTTCCGCTTGGCTCAATGATTCCGGCATCTCCCACGTAAACAAATTCCTGCTCCAAAAATAAATACCACAAAGCAGAATTCACAATTAACTTAGGAAATGGTTTCCAAATGGTACCAATATCCGTTCCTATTGCGGTTGGTAAAATTTGTTTTCCACTGTTTTGAACGACCACTCGAGCATCATTCGAATGAAAACCCATTCCTGATTTTATAAAAAACTGCAAATTGTTATTTTGCGAATAAATAAAATTCAGTTTTGGAGAAAATTTAACTTTAGATTCTGATTGTGTTTTGTAATCCGTAGTCAACTTATCTTGGTAATTGAATTTGAAATAATCCAATCGAATGGCCGGATTAATCATCAATTTTCCAAAATTGAATTCTGAATTCAAGTACGAAAAGAAATTAGATTCATCAATATCTCCTAATTTTATATTTTCTAAAACTGTTCTTCTGTTCAAAGTATGAGAAAGCTCCGTATCTTTTGTAGCATCAGCGCGAAAACCTCCACCAAACTGTAACAAAACATCTACATCATTTAATTTTATTTTCTTATTCAACTCAGCATTCATTCCATAAATATCCCTGTTTTCTTTCTGTTTAATTTGGTCTCCGTTTATTGGATCTTCCAGGAAGAAAGTAAAATTCGAATACAATTCAAATTGATAATTTGAATAAAAAGCATTGGCTTTCAAGAACGTATTTTCATCAATTGGTTTACTCAAACTCGCGCTAAAGTTCGTTCGGGACGTATTTCCTCCTTCGGTATCATCAACGGAACCAAATCTTGAAATCGTTCCATTATCAATCAGCCGTTGCGGAATTTGACCAGAAGCATCCCATTTGCTTGAAAAGCGAGAAGCCAGGATTGAAAACTTACTATTGTCACTTAAAATAGTTGAATATTTACCTAACAGATTGATCCTATTAAAATTTTGGGGAGAATCAAAAGGACCATCTGTTAGAATATATTCTGTGGCAATGTAGGCGCTTTGTGTTTTTTGGTTGCCCAAAAGATTAAACAATCCTACTGTTCTCAAGGTATTAAATTGTCCCACCTCTACACCAATACTACTTTTTTCTATTTTATCTTTAGTTTGGAAAGCAACGTATCCTGCTGTAGCAAAATCCCCTTTGTTAGCATAATACGTTCCTTTTCCAAAATCTATTTTTTCTACCGTTTCCGGAATTACAAAATGCAAATCAGCATACCCCTGACCATGCGCATGAGAAACCATGTTTACTGGCATTCCATCTACTGAAATGGCAATATCTGTTCCGTGATCGATATCAAAACCTCTAAGGAAAATTTGTTCCGCTTTTCCTCCTCCGGCATGTTGCCCGATGAATAATCCAGGTACTTTTCGCAAAATTTCTTGCGAAGAATTTACCGGGGTGGTTTGCAAATCTATTTTAGAAATTACATTCATAGCCGAAAGTTTCGGTTGGATTATTATTTCATTCAATCTAAAAATATCATCTTCCAGAATGATTGTATCATCCGATGATACAATGGTAAAATTTGACTTTTTATATCCTAAAGCGGTTATTTTAATCACATCACCTAAAACCGTTTTATCTAAGCTAAACAATCCAAATTCATTGGTATGCGCATGACTTTCAGAATTTGTATTCACTAAATAGGCGTTTTCAACAGGATTACCATCGCTATCCAATACTTTTCCTTTTTGGATTTGAGCATAAGAAGACAACCCAAAAAGGGTAATCATCACTAGAATAATATTTTTCATGCGCTACAATTGATTTACCTTTTTCTCGAAATTAGGTCCCAACTCATACAAACTGGACAGTAATTCTTCCTTAATAGGTTTCGCTTTAAGCGCTAGATTATTTGATTTATAAATCATTGCCAAGTGGTATTGCAACTTTGGTTCAAAGGATTTTCCAACCACATGATTCTGAGCAATTTCTAATGCTTTCTTATTTTCACCTACATTTAGATAAGCCCAAGCCAACAAGTCATAAGAATCTGCAGTAGGTCTATGCTCTACTTCTATTTTGGCAATTTCTAATGCTTTTGAAGCTGTTTTTTTATCATCGGCATAAATCAAAGCATTGTATTTATTGTACATCGCACCATAATTATTTTTCTCCATCATAGAAAAATAAGCGTTTCTATTTCTTATTTCATTGGTTTTATCTCCTTTAAATTGGGCAATTTGAGATTTTAACAAATAAAAATCTGGCGTATTATGAGTAACGGCTATAGCATCAATAATTCTATTTGCTTCATTTATATTTCTTTCCTTAGAGAAAACTATCCAAGCAATTCCTTTTAAAGCATACGAATAATTAGGATCTAATGCTAACGTTTTTAGGAAACTGTCATACGATTCCTGAATTCTTCCCGCATGACCGTAAAAATCTCCAAGGTTAGAATAGGACCAAATTTTAAGTGCTTTATTATCATCTTTTTCAGCAATATCTCTTGCTTTTTCCATGAAAGTTATGGCTGTATCCAAATCTCCTTTGTGATCGTTCCATTTTGCCAAGCGAATCAAATAATCAAAACTATTCATATCTCTTATGGCATTCAGATTTTTAACCGCTTCCGGATAATTTCCTAATTCCATTTGAACGTCAAAAAGTAATTTTTGAGTTTCTTTTTTACCCTCTCCAATCGTTAATGCTTTATTAGCTAACTCCAAGGCTTCTTTGAAACGATGTTGCGAAATATAATTTCTTGCTAATGATCGAATCGTTGATACTCTGGAATAATCATACGCTTCGTTTGATTTTGTCAATAGTTCTTCCGTTTTATATAGGTTTTTTATATTTCCTGTATATTCGAAAAGCATGTTGTAATTTGATGCTAATTGACTTAAATAACTGATTTGGTTTGGAGCTGCATCAAATTTTTTCTGCCAAAAATCAATTTCTTTATGTGCAAAAGTCAGTGATTTATTTCCCTTTAAAGTCAAATATTTATTATAGTCTTGCTTATTTGTAATTTGTTCTGATTTAGTCTCGCAACCGAATATGAATAGGATTGTGAAAACTAAAAATGATATTGTTTTTAAAGTTTTCATACTCTAATTGTTTTGTTTGTTTGTTTGTTTGTTTGTTTGTTGTAATAAAAAAAACAGAGCGAAAATTGTTGCAAGCGCTCTGTTTTTTTTTAGAAAATATTACCAAGCAGAAGCTAAGTAAGGGAAAGTTGTACCAAATGCTTTATCATTTGCATTTACATTATCTTTAGTAAGGCCTGGGTTAGAAGTACCAGCTGATCCACCAAAAATCAATAATAATTCAACATCAATTACATCATCTGCTAAAGCTCTACCAGTTAATATATTAGTCCCGTCAAAGAAAGTTGTTTTTGCTGTTTTAGAAACTCCCAATACATCTGTAGCCAAAAGACCAGTTAGCTGAGCAGCCGTTTGTCCTAAAGCATTAGTAGTATATCCTGGATTCAATGCTAATAATCTAGATTGAAAAATAGATTGGTATTTAGCTCCCATTGCCGAAGGAATTGCAGCATTAAAATCATCTTTAGGTTGCCCTGAAGCAACGAATACAGTATTGATTGCCGGTCTTGCCATTTGATCTTGCTGAACATAAGTTCCTGAAAAATCTAGGCTTACAGTAGAATCACCGTTTGAATCGTCATTATCACAATTTACTGAAACAACTGCAGCTACTAGTGCGATTGTTATAATTTTGAATTTATTTGCTTTACTCATGATCTTTATATTTTAAGTTTTTTGGAAATCGTAAATACTCGATTTCATGTTGTTACTTTTTTAAATAAAATAATTATTGTTTTTTCTTAGTTTCAGCCCAAACATTGATTGTGCTTGAAGAACCTAACATTGTTTTTGGAACTTCTACTACAATTGACATTACATTAGTTCCTGCAAATGTGTCTGTACCTGGATTATTAAATCCTGAAGCTGTTCCTCCAAGAATTGCTTTAAATTGACCTAAATCAAAGAAAAAAGGATCGTCTCTTGGTCCTGCAAAAAATTTCATTCCATTTTGCTCAGCAGTTAAAGCTGTTGCGCCATAAGTCGAAATTGTAACATTTCCTGTAGAAGCAGTTGTTTTAACTGTACTTGATGTTCCTGTTGTTCCTGGAGCAACTGGTCCAAAGAAATACATTTTGTCATCTCTCTTGATTGCTTGAATAACTAAGTCTTCAACATTGTCACCTGTGTTATCAATATTGATTTCAACCATTACATTTTCTTTAAATGTAGCAGCACCTGTAGCATTAGGACTTAACAATCCTTGTGTGTTTACTGCAAATACTAAATTACTTGTGTTTTGACCTTGAAAGGCGTACACATCAGTAATATCACCTGCATCGCCAGACATTGTAGCCGGAGCATCTATGTGATCCGCAGCTACTAATATTAAGCCCGAAATCGCCACTAGCGATAGACCTAAAATCATTTTTGTTTTTTTCATTTTGTTATAAATTAAAAGGTTATAAAATCATTTACGGGAAAGTGTTTCTTTTGGTTTTAAAAATGGTAAAAAAAAAATCAATTAATTATACAAATAATTGATAATCAATTACTTAAATACTTAAATAAAATATAATTATTTTAGTTTTAATTTTTTTATTATCTTGACAATCATTAAATCAATCATTTCTAAATAAGATTGTATAAGTTTGTATAAGTAAAATAGTAAGATATGAGTCAAGAAGAGTTATTAGTATTAATTTATAAGAAAGACGAAAGGGCATTTACACATCTATATGATATGTATTCCAAAAGTTTATTTTCGGTTATAAATGTTCTCGTAAAAAACAGAGAAGAAGCAGAAGACGTGCTTCAGGAAGTATTTGTAAAAATTTGGAAGAATATTGATTCTTACCATGAGAGCAAAGGAAGATTCTACACTTGGATTCTGAATATTGCCAGAAACACTTCTATAGATAAACTGCGTTCGAAAAATTTTAATAACAGTCAAAAAAACCTTTCTACAGATAATTTCGTAAATCACTTTGAAGACAGTTCTAAACTGGTCGACAAAATGGATACTATTGGATTGCAAGAGTTTGTAAAAAGACTAAAACCAAAATGTATTCAAATAATAGATTTACTGTTTTTTAAAGGGTATACCCAACAAGAAGCTTCTGATGAATTGGCGATTCCTTTGGGAACAGTAAAAACACAAAATAGAAATTGTATTAATGACTTAAGAAATTATTTGAAAGTATAATGGAAACAAAAGAATATATAGAATCAGGAATCCTGGAGCTTTATGTTTACGGTTTACTAAGTGAACCCGAAAACGAACAAGTAAGCACCATGGCGAAAAACAGCCAGGAAATTAACGACGAAATTATAGCTATAGAAAAAGCCATTGTTGCTTTATCATCTAGCTTTTCACCGTTTCATTCTGTGGCTAATTATGAAAAAATTAAAGCTAAACTGGAACTCAAACATGCTAAAGTAATCGAGTTACAACCTACCACCAATTGGTCACAATATGTTGGTTGGGCAGCAGCAATTCTATTATTGGTTGGTATTGGATATCAATACAATCAATTAGATGAAACTACTACGCAAGTAGCCAATACTGAAGTTGAGAAAGCTAAATTAGAGAAAGAATTTATTGTCTTAAAATTAAAAAATACGGCTAACGAAACGAGTTTAGCGGTTGTAAGAGACACTAAAAATACTGTTGTAGCACTTGGTGGACAAGTAGTTGCTCCAGAATCTTTTGCAAAAGTATATTGGAATCAAGATACTAAGGTAGTCTATATTGATGCCGCAGGTTTACCGGAGCCACCAGAAGGAATGGTATATCAGGTTTGGGCATTAAAATTAAGCCCATTGACTCCTACTAGCATTGGATTACTGGAAGACTTTGATGCAAATGATCAAAAATTATTTGCTGTTAATAATGCTACTGAAGCAGAAGCTTTTGGAATCACACTAGAGCCAAAAGGCGGAAGCTTAACTCCTTCAATGGAACAATTATATACATTAGGAAAAGTGTAAATTATCTCTTTTTCTGTATTACTAAAAAAGGTTCAACTTTAGAGTTGAACCTTTTTTTATTGAGAACTAACGAAAAAACATATCGAATAGAGATAATAAATTACATTTAACTAAAAAAACATTTTTTAAATATTAAATCTATTTTAATAAAAATAATCAAATTGAATTCTATCATTTAACAACAAAGTAAAACCAAGTATTAAAGTGTCTAATGTAACTGTATTACCACTTACTGAGTAGGCTGAATTCCTAACTCTTAAACCATTAATAAACATTTTTACTTTACTTTTTACAGATGGTGTTTTAGACATAACAAAAGTTGATTGCAATAAGTTAGAATAAAGCTCATCTGTTACATCATTTACACTATTATCAACATAATCCTTAACCGATTTTACACTTGGGTATTTCGTGTCAGAAGTTCCGTCTGTACTTACACTTGTACTTTTGTTTGCCAAAGCTTCTTTACTTGCCTCAGCTGTAGTAGCACGAGTTGTTTCAGTGGCTAAATCTGTAGTCAATGTAGCTTCAGCAGTCGTGGCACGAGTTGTTTCAGTTGCTAAATTTGTTGTCAAAGTAGCCTCAGCAGTCGTAGCACGAGATATTTCTGAAGCTAAAGCAGTTGAACCTGATGTAGTCGAAGCATCAACATAATCCTTAACCGATTTTACACTTGGGTATTTCGTGTCAGAAGTTCCATCCGTACTT
>NZ_JBLVPN010000008.1:0-198468 GCF_048286615.1 Flavobacterium pasteuri
ACAATTTGTAATTTAAAAGACATCGAGTAGTCTTTTTGAGTACGCTTTACATAGCGACTTTCTTGAGGATTTTCCATAACGGTACTTTTTGTGTATCGCTATTTCAGGACTAGACATTATTAGTAAAAGACCGCCTTGTTCCTGAAAACAAGGCGGTTTTTTTATTTATATAAAATTCTATAATTTATTTTTTATCAAAACGCATCATAGCGATATCGCCCATGATAAAATTTAAAGTTTTTCCATCTTCTGAAATGGAGTAAGAATCAATTTTCTCTAAAGTTGATAAGTACACCCTTTCACCTTGACCATCAAGACACATCATTCTGGTTACCGCCATTGGCTCTTTGAAACTGATTGTATTTCCATTAACACTTAATTTTCCCGTGTAATTGTTACAACTGGTATTTCCTGAAAAACGATTTTCTTTTAAGTCAAAGATAATACTAGGTTTTTTATTTGGATATAATCCTCCAAAAGCTATCCTGGGTCCTGTAATGTAATTCAATTCCCAAGTTCCATCAAGTGAAGCTGTTTCATCTGTGATTGTTTTAACCGAATTGCAAGAAATAAATGCTAAACATATAACCGTAAGCAACAGAATTATTTTTCTCATGTGATCCATTTTTGATTTTTATATTTTTTTTTAATAGTTCAAAAACATTGCCAATGTATCTTTTTTAGAAAAAATTAAAAAAAAGAGTCTTACAGAAACTATCTTTTAAAGCCATTAAACCTTTAAAATCAGAAATATAAATTTAACTCTTTTTCACCTCTACAACTTCTACCTTAATTGCGACAGCATACCCATTTGGAATAATTTTATTTCCATGCGCATTAGCATATACTTTAGTGAATTCAGCACCAAAATATAGGATTATTGCCGAATAATACACCCAAATTAAAATGATGATAATGGAACCCGCTGCTCCGTAAACAGTTGCAACAGTTGAACTTCCTAAATAAAATCCAATGGCAAATTTACCAAACATAAAGAAAAACGAAGTGAAACTGGAACCTATCAAAGCATCTTTCCAGTCTATATTTCCATCTGGCAAAGTTTTGAAAATGATAGCAAACAACATAGTAGTTGTTGCAAATAAAATTAATATATTGAAAATATAAAATATATAAACCGTCGTATCAGGAAAATAAACAAGTAATCGCGTGTTGATAACATCCATCACGGTATTAACCATCAAACTCACCATCAGCAAAAAACCAACAGAAGCAATCATCGAAAATGACATTAGCCTATTTTTAATAAATTTCATGACTCCTTTATTGGGCTTTGCTTTTAAACCCCAGATAAAGTTGATGGAACTTTGTATTTCGGCAAACACACCTGATGCGCCTATAAGTAACATAATCCCTCCAAAAACAGCCGCAAATGTATTGCTATCCGACAATTCAATATTCTTAATTGTTTCTTGAATTTGGATTGCAGCTTCATTCCCAACCATCCCATTAATTTGCCCAAAGAATCTTCCTGTGACCGCTTCTCTTCCAAAGAAAAAGCTAAAAATTGACAAAATAATAATTAACAATGGAGGCAACGAAAAAATCGTATAATAGGACAATGAGGCACTTAATTTTATGGCATTGTCATCATCAAATTCCTGATAGGTACGCTTCAGTAAACTCCAACTTGTCAAGGCTATTTCTTTATGTTTCATTTTTATATTTTTAGATTCTTTCAAACGAAAAAATTTAGATATTCTGATTTTCATTTATTTACAAAAAACAGAATCCCTTTTTAATACTATTCTATTTGAAGGTGTTTTCAAAATTACAAAGATATTTTATACAAATTTCAAATGAAATTTATATAATTCCGATACATTTAAAGGTTCTTAAAATATATAGCAAACAAAAACTAACCAAATTTTAAGTCTTTATTAACCCATCCCTATGTTTTAATGTTTAAATTTATGTCCTACTTTAATAACCTTTTTAGGATAAATTTTCAACCTATGGAAAATAATAATACACGAAGAAATTTCTTAAAACAAACTGCAATACTTTCGACAGGAACAATCATTGGTTCTAGCTTATTTAATACTGCTTTTGCATCTGAAAACCCTTTAAAATTAGAAAATCAAATATCGGAATTAGACACTCTCGATTTTAAAGGAAACTATAGCCTTGCAAAATTACCTTACGCTTACGATGCCTTAGAGCCTCATATTGATAAAATGACCATGGAAATTCACTACAGCAAACACCATCAAGCTTATGTGACAAACTTGAACAAAGCTATTGAAACATTGGATGAAAACTTAGTTGAACATTCTAAATCCTTGGAAAGTATCTTCGGAAAAATGTCGAAATTTCCAGAAGCGATTCGCAATAATGGCGGCGGACATTACAATCACAGTTTGTTTTGGAGTTTAATGAAACCAAATGGTGGCGGTACTCCAAAAGGAAAATTAGGCGACGCAATAACTGCTACTTTTGGTTCTTTTGATGAATTTAAGAAACAATTCAGTGATGCTTCCATGAAACGATTTGGTTCCGGTTGGGCTTGGTTAGTGGTTCAAAATGGTAAATTAGTTATCGGTTCAACGGCAAATCAAGACAATCCATTGATGAGTTTGCGTGGCAAAGGATTAAAAGGGAAACCCGTTTTAGCTTTAGACGTTTGGGAACACGCTTATTATTTAAAAAATCAAAACCGCAGAGCTGATTATATTGCTTCTTTTTGGAATGTAGTAAATTGGGATGCCGCTGAAGCTTTATTCAATTCTTAAATACCAATAGAAGCCCAGTTTTAATAGTAATTCAGGGCTTCTTATATATAGACCTCTTGTATCAAAATCCTATTTTATTATATCCATTGTCAATCATTACAATGGAAATACGGCTTGATTCTGAGTGTTTTTTATAAAAATTTATAACAATTAAATTTATCTTGTTTAAAACTAAAAAAACAATACTAATTAATTGTAGTAACTGTGTTAAACTAAAAAGCACTGTTAAAACTACCGCAAAAAAGTATAGCTTTGTACCTTCAAATTAAAGCAATGATTAACCCTTCGGCATCAGGTTGGATAGATAAATTTTTTATTGAACAAAAAATTTCAGAGAAAACGGTTTCTAAAACTACGGATACATTTTATCAAAAAGTTAGAGAAACAGGATTTATTTATGGCCATATAATCACATTTGACACCGTAAATACAATTGACACCAAAGGTTGGTTTAAAGAAGAGATTTCTAAAGTTGCATTATTAAATACGTTATACGGTATTTTTTGTTTGACCAATGACGAAATCAGTTCCGAGAATTTCATAAAACAAACAGTTACGTTTTACAATCAAATGAATCCGCAAGGTTTCAATTTGTTTAAAAAAATACTACCTAAAAATTCCCTTGCCTTAACTCTGGAAAAAATAATTGATGAGCGTGTCCAAACGAACGATAGTATCATCAGTAAAAATTTCTCCCATCTGGTAACCAATGCGTTGCTTTTTATAGATGTTTTGGCTTTTCGCCAATACTTAATACATGGCGAAATTCCGGAAAAATACCTAAAGAAAATTGAAGAGACAATTGTAAATATTGTGACACTCGCTTTAAAAATTAAATCTAAAAAATCACAATATGATGATTTATTGATAAAACTTTTTGAAGCCTCCATACGCTACAGTAAATTTTCCCGAATCTCTGTACAAAGTCTAGAAACACTGCAATTGGATTATTTTACGAATGAATTAGAACAATATTATTTGATAGATATTGCCGGAATGGCTTTATGGAGTGATGGCAAAATAGAGAATAACGAGGCTTACTTTTTGCATTCATTGGCTGAAACAGTATCGGTTTCAGATGATTTTGTAAAGCAAAGCATAGAGAGCACCGATGCATTTATAACGAAATATAAAAAAGAAATACCGTATTTCAACTATTCAAATCCTGTCAAACATTTTTACGATCAAACGACTCAAAGTGTTGTTACGCTCATAAGCCGTAATAAAAACAGATTGATTAAGGAAATTGTGCAAAGCAAAGAGTTAATGGTATTATTAGCCTATTCTACTCGAAGAGATTTGGACGAAAAAGAAAAGAAGAAAGTCAAAAAACAACTGTTGGAAATTTGTAAAACCGTTCCTTCGTTAACTATATTTTTACTTCCAGGAGGTAGTTTATTGTTGCCTATTTTAATAAAATTCATCCCTACTTTATTGCCATCTGCATTTAATGAAAATCTGGATTTGGATAACGAATAAAAAAAGCCGCTAAAAGCAGCTTTATTATTAGAATTTCAGTTGGTATACTTCATCCAAATCTTTATCGGAACTGATGTTAACATCTAAATCTGTTACAAAACCGGAATTAAGTCCGTAAGCCCATCCGTGTAAGGTTAAATCCTGACCGTTCTTCCAGGCGGATTGTACAATTGATGTTTTGGCTAAGTCAAAAACCTGCTCTTTTACATTTAGTTCTACAAAAGTATTAAAACGCTCCGTTTCATCTTCGATAGAATTTAAATAGGTGCTGTGTAAACGATATACGTCTTTTATATGGCGAATCCAGTTATCAATAATTCCAATAGAATCATTCCCCATTGCTGCCTTGACTCCTCCACAACCATAGTGGCCACATACCAGCACATGTTTTACTTTCAAGACATTCACGGCGTAATCCAATACGCTCAACATATTCATATCACTATGCACCACCATATTGGCAATGTTTCTATGTACAAAAACTTCACCTGGTTTTGCTCCTACAATTTCATTGGCAGGAACCCTGCTGTCTGAACAACCTATCCATAATAATGGCGGAGTTTGACCTTTGGCAAGGTCTTCAAAATAATTTGGGTCGCTCGCTAAAGAAGTTTCGACCCATTTTTTATTATTCTCTAATATTTTTTTGTAAAAATCGCTCATAATTATTTTGATTGTTAATCTGATTAATTTTGAATTGTTTAGAATATACAATCAAATTCAAATATATGAAATTTTAAAATATTAATGTCTCAATTCCGCTATTGTGAAACCTAGATTTTCATCATCCTTAATGTATTGAACATCATCATAGAAAACAACTTCGCCTGTTTCAATATTGTGCATGGCTCCAATTATTCCTATCTCACCATTTTCAACCATTTGCTCCAAAATAAAACTTCTTTCAATAATGCTTTTTACACTACGCTTTACGTTAATTTGAGCAACATTCTCTACAAACGAAGGGTTTTTAGCATTTCTTTCCGTTAAAGTTTCCTTTTCTTGATAAACTGCTGGTTGAATTTTTGATAACAATTCAGTAAGATTTCCCATTTCTACATGGTCACAAGCACCTTTTACAGCACCACATTTGCTATGTCCCAGAACAACAATAAGTTTAGAACCTGCTACTTTACAGGCAAACTCCATACTTCCCAGAATATCTGTATTTACAATATTACCAGCAATTCTTACTGAAAAAACATCACCTAAACCTTGATCAAAAATGAGTTCTGCAGAAGTTCTACTATCAATACAACTTAAAATTGTTGCAAACGGCCATTGACCATCACGAGTATCATTAACTTGCTCAAGTAAATCTCTATGCGCTTTTAGATTATTTACAAATCTGTTATTTCCTTCTTTTAATATTTCTAACGCCTTTCTTGGTGTAATTGCAGATTGCAATTCTTTATTTAATGTCTTCATTTATTTAAACTTTATTTGTTATTTATGCTCAACAAAAACGTGTTTTTCTGCCTCTCCAGTATTTTCTAACTGATAGGCTTTTTTAAATCCTTTCAGTTTCACTTTTATATTATTATCTACTGCTCTCGTAGTTTTAAATTCATGGATTAAATCCAAAATATCATGCGCAATATAAACGGTATCTTTTGCATCAATTATTACCTTAGAATTTTCCGGAATATGACTTAATGTCTGTTTGATTGCGGCTTTATTCAAGAAAGAAACTTCTTGAGCCAAATCAATATGAATCACATCACCATCTGCATATTCTTCTTTTCTAAAATAGTAGGCTCTCTTCAGATTTCCTTTTAAAACAAAAATAATACTGATAACAATTCCAAGAGCTACACCTTTCAATAAATCCAAAAATACAACTGCTAATAATGTGGCAATAAAAGGCACAAATTGATACTTTCCTTTTTCCCAAAAATGTTTGAATGTAGCTGGTTTAGCCAGTTTATACCCAACCAATAACAGAATTGCCGCTAAAGTTGCCAATGGTATTTTATTCAAAATTAGCGGAATGGTCAATACACTTATCAATAATAACAAGCCATGAATGATGGTAGACATTTTAGATTTGGCTCCGGCATTATTATTAGCTGAAGAACGGACAACTACGGAAGTCATCGGCAAACCACCCAAAAGTGCACTTATCATATTTCCAATTCCTTGCGCTTTTAATTCCACATTGGTATTCGTATAACGTTTTTGAGTATCCATTCTATCAGAAGCCTCTATACATAATAAAGTTTCTATCGAAGCAACAATGGCTATAGTTAACCCAACCACCCAAACTTTAGGATTCATTACCCCAGAAAAATCAGGAGTTACAATAATTGCTTTAAATTCTTCGAAAGAAGAAGGAACAGGTAAGGAAACTAAATGCTCTTTTCCAATAGCTAAAACACTTCCTGTACCAATGAAAATCTCATTCAAAATAACACCAAGAGCAACAGCTATTAAGGCTCCGGGAACTAATTTTAATTTTTTCAAAAAAGGAACTTTATCCCAAGAAATCAAAATCGCCATAGATACTAATGTAATAACAATTGAACCTATTTGGATATAATCAAAAATACTAAACAGTGCAGAAAAGGTATTACTGCCATCCATTTGTGAAAACGCTTGATCGCCTTCAAAATCATTGTCGTAACCAAAAGCGTGAGGCAATTGCTTCAGAATAATAATAATTCCAATACCCGCTAACATTCCTTCAATAACATTCGTTGGAAAATAATTAGAAATACTTCCTGCTTTAGCGAATCCTAATATTAATTGTATCAAACCTGCTATAAAAACTGCAGTTAAAAAAATATCAAAAGCACCTAAATCCGTTATTGCCGTAAGGACAATTGCAGTTAGACCAGCAGCAGGCCCAGAAACACTTATGTTAGACGTACTTAAATAGCCTACTACTATTCCTCCAATAATTCCTGAAATAATTCCTGAAAATAAAGGAGCACCTGAAGCCATTGCAATACCTAAACACAATGGTAGCGCCACCAAGAAAACCACTAAACCAGAAGCAAAATCAGATTTAAGGTTAGCAAAAAGATTAATTTTTTTTGTCATAATACCAAACTAAAAATTGAATACAAAAAACTGTTCACATGATATATGTGAAAATTGATTTTAAAAAATAAAATCAAAAATTATGTATTAAACTTCGTTTGGTGGTGGAATAAATATCGATGATGTGATATTATCGTGTTTTGATAAATTCTCAGATAGAATAGCGCTGGACGATAATTTTGATGAAGTGACAACTTCAGTGGGAGATTCTAAATAAAAAAAAGTCTTAATTTCTTTGTGTGCATGTTCTTCTTCGGAAACACTATAAAAAATGGAAATATCTGCACTTTTCTCAATCACAGTAACTATTGTTGGAGTGATGAGAAAAGCGATAAATACAATTAAAAATATTTTAGATATCATTTTCATGTGCGCAAAAATAGAATTAAGTTTATTAAATAAGCAATCGTTTCCTAAATTTAAAAAAAAATTAACATTAAATAAAACACAAATACCTTGATTCAATTTATAACACTTGTTTTAATTCTCACT
The DNA here is from genome assembly GCF_048286615.1 of Flavobacterium pasteuri. Classification (NCBI taxonomy): domain Bacteria; kingdom Pseudomonadati; phylum Bacteroidota; class Flavobacteriia; order Flavobacteriales; family Flavobacteriaceae; genus Flavobacterium; species Flavobacterium pasteuri. Next base: position 7,764 of record NZ_JBLVPN010000008.1, read on the forward strand.
TAGCTATAAACTCTCTTCTAACCAAGCTTGCATCATCCAGATTGTCTTTTCTTGTTCTGAAATGAAATCACTCATCATGGAATTTGTACCTTCATCATTAATTTCTCCAGCTTTTTTGAGAATCTCTCTTTCTATTTTTAATAAATGTGACAATGAAGCAACAATCAAATGCACTGCTTTTTCATCATTTGAAATATTTTTACCTACAACTAACTGATTATTATTTATGTAATCTTCAAAAGTATGAAGTGGTGTCCCGCCAACAGTCAGAACCCTTTCGGCTATTAAATCAATTTTTATTTGGGTATCCGTATATAATTCTTCAAACTTTACATGCAAATCAAAAAAACGTTTGCCTCTGATGTTCCAATGAATTCCTCTTAGATTTTGATAATAAACCTGAAAATTTGATAACAAAATATTCAATTCACTAACAATCAATTCTGATTCTTTTACCGGTAATCCTAAAATATTTGTTTTCATGTCATCTTTTTCAACAAAAATACACAAGAAAACGGTATTTTACACTATAAGTTTAATTGATTGTTTTTATATTTGCATCAGATATTACTATAAAATGACAATTACTCAATTAAAATATGTTCTTGCCGTAGCCGAACACAAAAATTTCACTCTTGCTGCCGAAAAATGTTTTGTAACTCAACCTACATTGAGCATGCAAATTCAAAAAATAGAAGAAGAATTGAGTATTCAGATATTTGACAGAACAAAAAAACCGATTCAGCTTACTGACATAGGTCAAAAAATTGTAAATCAGGCAAAAAATATCGTCAATGAGGCCGATAGAATTCAAGATATTGTAGAACAGCAAAAAGGATTTATTGGTGGTGAATTCAGATTAGGAATAATCCCAACCATTATGCCTACGCTATTGCCAATGTTCTTGAATAATTTCATAAAAAAATATCCTAAAGTAAAACTCATAATCGAAGAGTTAAATACTGATGAAATAATAACAAAACTAAATAACGGTCATCTTGATGCCGCCATTGCCGCAACACCTCTGATGGAGGAAAAAATAAAAGAAATTGTATTGTATTACGAACCCTTTGTAGCATATATACCAGAAAGTCATCATCATTTTCAAAAGAAAGAAATAGAAGTTTCAGATTTAAACTTAGATGAAATCTTGCTACTGCAAGATGGACACTGTTTTAGAGACGGTATTTTAAATTTATGTAAAAATGTAAGTAAAAGTGAAATGAGTCGTTTCCAAATTGAAAGCGGAAGTTTTGAAACTCTTATAAAATTAGCTGATGAAGGTTTAGGGACAACATTACTTCCCTATTTACATACTTTAGATTTGAAAGAAACTGACAAATTAAAATTAAGGCACTTCAAGGAGCCTAAACCCGCCAGAGAGGTCAGCCTAATATTTCCAAAGAGCGAATTAAAAATACAGATAATTGATGCGCTAAGAAATACAATTGCTGGAGTTATAAAAGGTGCTATCGTATTTCAGAATGTTGAAATTATAAGTTCACTACCTAAAAAATAAAAAAAGGAACCGTCTTGCGGTTCCTTTTTTTTATGAATTTACGATTAATAAACATTGTTTTAATTCCGGTTTTCCTATTGTGAAATTTAATAACCATTCTCGCAATTGCTCCATTTCGTATGGTAATAATGTTTTGATTGCTTTTTCTAATTCCTTACAAAAAAGCAAAGGATCAAAACTCACTCTTTCTAAAATTGATTTTGTATAATCATACATAATTTTTGACATAGTAAACGAATATTTTAGTTAGATTTGAATTCTAAAGTGTTGTAAAATTACATTTTTTTCAATTACAACATAACTATTTAACGTAGTTTTAATCTTTTTATTTTTAATTCATGGATTTTAGTTCAAAAAAAAATAAATCACTGAAAACAAACAACTTAAATAGCAAGTATCAACTTTTTCTAGCACGAAACATTTCTCTTTTCCCAGGCGGTCCGGCAAGTTTTTCAACAGTAAAGCCTACTTCAATCATACTCCTTTTTACAACGCCTCTGGCAGCATAAGTAACAAGTACACCATTCGCTTTAAGCGCCTTATACATCTTCTCAAAAATAGCGGTACTCCATAATTCAGGTTGTACTCTGTACCCAAAAGCGTCAAAATAAATCAAATCAAATTGATCTACATCATCAATTTCTTCAAAAAATTGCTTTCTCTTCGTAAGTGAAAAATCTTCTCTTAAAACAATTTTTTCTCCCCAGTTACTTTCATGCATTTTATCAAAAGTTGCACTTTCTTGACTTACATTCAATTCTGTGACATAATTCATCAATAAAACTTCGTCTACTGAAATTGGATACGCTTCTACCCCAACATAATCAATAGATTGCTGCATTTTTTTTGACTCCAGTAAAGTGATAAAAGCATTTAAACCGGTGCCAAATCCTATTTCCAAAATAGATATAGTACTGTTTTGAAATAATGAAAGGCCGTTTTTAATAAATACATGTTGTGCTTCTTGTATAGCACCATGTTTAGAATGATAACATTCATCCCATTCTGCTATGTGAATGGTAGTTGAACCATCAAGTGTTTGGATTATTTCTCTTTTCAAAACTGGATTTTCAGGTTATGTTAGATTAAAAGCTATAATGTTTGTCCAAAATTAATGAAATCTAATATGTTTGTCTCTGAAAAATCGACATTTATTATATAATCGATAGAAATGGGCAATGTTTTTTTGGTTTTTTTAAAATGTAAACAAATCTTAGTTAAGTGCTATAATTAATAGTTTTTTGACAAGTGTTTTGTTGATTTTTATTTAATTTTGCAAAGATGAAACTTCAACTTATAGAAATTCAGTTTTTTAAGCTCCAGTTTGTCATTTAAAAAAAATCAAAAAACAATACATTACTATGAGTACTACTCAAACTAACAAAATTGAAACAATAAAAGCTTCCTCTACAAAAATAAACGAGGTTGATTTTTCAAACTTAAGCTTTGGTTCTGTTTTTACAGATCATCTATTTGAATGTGATTATAAAAATGGAGAATGGCAAAAACCCGTCATTAAACCCTACTCACCATTTTTGTTAGATCCATCTACAAGAGTTTTTCATTATGGTCAAGCAATTTTTGAAGGCATGAAAGCTTATAAAGATGTAAATGATGACGTTTGGCTTTTTAGACCTGATGAGAACTACAAGCGTTTTAATACGTCTGCAGTGAGAATGGCAATGCCAGAAGTTCCTGAAGAGATATTTATGAGCGGTCTGAATCAATTATTACAATTAGACGACGCATGGATTAAAAAAGGAAAAGGTAATTCTATGTACATCAGGCCATTTATGATTGCAACTGGTACAGGAGTAATTGCTAATCCTTCTGATGATTATAAATTCATGATTATTTTATCGCCTGTAACTAGTTATTACTCAGGTGATGTAAAAGTACTTATCGCAGAACATTTCAGTAGAGCTGCAAATGGAGGAATAGGAGCTGCAAAAGCTGCAGGGAATTATGCAGCTCAATTTTACCCAACTAATTTAGCAAATAAAGAAGGTTTCCAACAGGTAATTTGGACTGATGATGCAACGCACACCAAACTGGAAGAAGCGGGTACTATGAATGTGTTTTTTAGAATAAATGATACATTACTAACTGCCCCAGTGAGCGAAAGAATTCTTGATGGTGTGACTAGAAAAACGCTAATTGATTTAGCGAAAAGTGAAGGTATAGATGTAGAAATTCGTTCGGTTTTAGTATATGAACTTGTTGAGGCTGCTCAAAACGGAAGTTTAAAAGAAATTTTTGGCGCTGGAACGGCTGCTGTAGTAAGTCCAATTTCTGGATTTTCTTATCAGGATGTTTATTATGAATTGCCAAAAACTGAAAAAACAATGGCTTTACAACTAAAAACTAAATTAGAAAACATCCAAAATAAATTAGAAGAAGATACTTTTGGATGGACTGTTAAAGTATAATTCTAAGATTTCATAATTTTAAAAAAGCGATTTTCACAATGAAAATCGCTTTTTTTATGCCTTATCAGTAAATAAATATTGAAACACTACTCTTCGTTCTCTAATATTTTAGAGAAATCTGGTTTAAAATAATTAGGTCCTTTCATGACTTTCCCATCTTCTCGGTAAATAGGTTTGCCATCTTCACCTAACTTACTCATATTACTGCGTTGAATTTCGTCAAAAACTGCTTCTATTTTATGCTGCAGACCATGCTCAATTATAGTTCCACATAAAATATACATCATATCACCCAATGCATCTGCAATTTCTACCAAATCATTATTTTGAACTGCTTCAAGATATTCCTCGTTTTCCTCTTTCATTAAGTTGTAACGAAGCGTGTGTTTACTTTCCCCTAAATTAGCTGTAGGAATTTCACTGTGACCTATTTTAAAAGCGTTATGAAATTCTTTAACTGAGTTTATCTGTTTTTGCATCTTTATATTTTGTTAAATGAAAAAGCAAATTAGCAACTATTTCTAAACTATTACCTAAATTTGCGGAAAATAATTTAAACTATGTTTAGTCAAGGTCAATTAGTGTTTGCAGGCTTATTTTTTGTTGCATTTGTTATTGCAGCAATTTATGCCTATCGAAAAGATTTAAAAATCCATAAAGAGTTTTATAAAGGGAATTACAAGATTCTAATAGGATTTGGGGTTTTTATTGGAATTTTATTTTTGATAAAAGTATTTTTTAAACGTTAGTTTTTTTTAGACCTAACAAATGACATCCACTATTTAGTAGACTTTTTATTTAATTTAAAATATTCAATAACAAGCACTTAATAGAACAAAGCACTGTCCTTATTTAGTTTTTCTTCGAAAAAGAATCCGTTGAAAACGATTGAAAATTGTAAATCCAGCTTTGAATTCAATCCAAAAACAAACAGACAAACATTCCTTGTTTAGAAAATAATCTATATTTATTTAACACTTTCGATGACTTGTAAATAAAATCTTTAACTTTACAAAAATTAACAAATCTGTACATTATGAGGATTTTAAAATACTTATTTCTTTTACTATTGCTAAGTTTTGTGGCGCTATCTATTTTTGTGGCAACTCAAAAAGGAGATTTTACTGTAGAAAGAAGTCAAATCATAAATTCTCCAAAATCCACCGTATTTAATTTTGTTAATGATTATAGAAACTGGGAAGATTTTAGTTCCTGGATTGTTGAAGATCCTGAAATGCAAATTACTTATACTAAAAAAACAATTGGTCCCGGAGCTATCTTTTCATGGGAAGGAAAAGAAAGCACAGGTGATATGCTGACTCTTTTTGTAAAAGAAAATGACAGTATTTCTCAAAAAATGAATTACGATGGAACTTCGTCATCTGTTTTTTGGAGTTTTAAGGATACTATAGGAGGTACAAAAGTAACATGGAAAACTAAAGGGAAAATGAGTTTTTCTATGAAAGTTTATACCGCTTTTAATGGAGGTATAAATAAAATTATAGGGGAAATAAATGAGAAGAGTTTAGCTAATTTAGACAAAACTCTTGATTTTGAAATAAATACTTATGCCGTAAAAGTAAACGGATTAGTAAAAAAACTTGGAACGTTTTATTTGAGACAAACCTTTACCAGTGAAATTTCAAAAGTCATTAAAAATGCTCAAATCGTATTCCCAAAAATGATTGCTTTTTGCGAACAAAATAATGTCGAATTAAACGGAAAACCATTTATAATTTATCACACTTATGATCCTGTAAAAGGATTGACTAAATTATCGTTTTGTGTACCTATAAAAACCCAAATCTTAACGAGTTCAGGAAGTGATATTTTAACTGGAAAACTGGAACCATTCGAAGCCATTAAAACTACTTTAACCGGAGATTATTCCCATACGAAAAAAGCTTTGGATAAAGCAACAACACACATTAACACCAATCGAATTGTTCTTGACCCTACATTTTCTCATGTAGAGAATTTCACCATCAGTAAAACAGAAATTAAAAACCCTTCAAAATGGGTTACAGAAATTTACTATCCAATAAAACCAAAAGTAATTCCTGCTACTACTACGTCAACTACAGCTGTAATTAAGGAAGCCGAAGCCATAAAAACGCCTGCACCAGTAATAAATAAGGTAGAAGAACAATCTGAATTTTAATATTATTTTAAAGTTGATTAAACCTTTTTAATAAATTCTATTCAAACTCTTAAATAATCGCTTTGCAAGAAGAAAAGGAATTTATAAATCACTTGTTAGACCCTAAAACGCAAAATCAAGCGTTTCAGCAGTTATTGCAGGATTATCAAAGACCGTTATACAATCATATTCGTAACATTGTTTTGAATCACGATGATGCTGATGATGTATTGCAAAATACTTTTGTGAAAATATTTCAAAATGTAAAAAACTTCAAAGGTGAAAGCAAACTTTTTTCATGGATGTATCGCATAGCAACTAATGAATCCTTGACATTTTTGAAACAAAAATCAAAAACGAGTGGCATTTCATCAGAAACTTTACAAAACAAAACTATTGATAATCTGGAAGCCGACGTTTTTTTTGACGGAAATGAAATTCAAATAAAATTACAGAAAGCGATTGCATTATTGCCTGAAAAGCAACAATTAGTTTTTAAAATGAAATATTTTCAAGAACTGAAATACGAAGAAATCTCAGAAATTCTGGGAACCACTGTTGGCGGATTAAAGGCATCTTATCATCTTGCCGTAAAAAAAATTGAAGCTTTTGTTTCGACAAATTAAACCTTTTAGCTGTAACACTGTCTAAAATATATTATGAAAACATTTAAATTAGAAAACGAACCTAAAATTAAAACTGGATTTAAAACTCCAGACCATTATTTTGAAAATTTTTCAATCAAAATGATGGAGCAATTACCTAAAAACGAGCCAAAAGTAATTTCTATTTTTCAAAAAAGAAAAACTTTAATTATGATGGCAGCAGCAATTTTAGTACTTGCTTTGATGATTCCAATTTTAAGTCCTTCTTCAACAAACACAAAAGAGCTAGACGCTGCGGCTTTAGAAAATTATATTACGTATCAATCTAATGTAAATCAATATGACTTGATAAGTGTATTAGAAACTGACGATATCAATAACATAAAAACTGGTATTGTTTTAGAAGATGATGCAATTGAAGATCATTTGTCTACAAATTCAAACTTAGAAAACCTTATTTTAGAATAAATTAAACTGCAAAGCTTTCATCCAAAGCTGTAATTAAATAAATACAAAATGAACATAAAAAAAATATTACAAATACTGTTGCTATTCGTTTCTTTTAACTTTTACGCTCAAGGCGAAAGCATGAAAGAGAAAAAAGAGCAAATAAAAGCTTTAAAAGTAGCTTTTTTTACCACTGAATTAGACTTAACAACTAATGAAGCCGAAAGATTCTGGCCCATATACAATACATTTGATGACAAACAGTTTGAACTGAGACATCAAAAAATGAAAACGTACATGAGAAGAATGAATGATGGCTCGCTAGATAAAATAACTGAAAAAGAAGCAAATATCTTTTTGGCCCAAATAGAGGATACTGAAGAGGAGTTGTTTTTATTGCGGAAAAAATTCATGCAAAATGTGAGAACAATTTTACCGGCCGTAAAAATAGTTAAACTAAAAAAATCTGAAGAAGATTTCAATAGAAAATTGTTACAGCAATATCGTAACAAGGGTCAAAAAAAATAATTTTTTTTATTTTTATTAGTTTAAAAAAAACCTAAGTTCTTATTGTACAAGACTTAGGGTGTTTTTTATTTAAAACTGATGCGAATCATTTTATTTTGTCCTGCTGCAATTGCTGTGTGATTATCTTTAAACCTGATGGTATTGAGAGTAGAATCAGTAGAAAATTGTTTCCATGAAGTCCCTCCATCCGAGGAATAGTATATCCCTGAGAAACCAACCGTTACGAGCCCTTTACCGTTACTTCCCGGAACATATTGCACACAAGAAGCGTATCCAAAAGCTTGATTTTCTGCTATTAGCTTCCATGTTTTCCCGCCATCAGTTGTGATTGCTTTATTAGAAAAATTTTGATTTCGCACTTCATAATCTCCTCCGGCTATAAATCCATTTTCAGCATCATAAAAATCTGCCGTAAAAATTCCGGTCATAGATTTCCCCTGCACTATTGGAGTCTCATACACTGTCCATGAATTTCCTTTGTCAGGAGAATAAAAAACGCTAGATTTTTTTCCACCGGAAACAATCCACGTATTATTCCCTTTGATGATAATATTAGTGTTGCTTGCCGCAAAAGCTGCTTCTCCGTCCATCACTTTTGGTAATTTATCTGACGGAACTTTACTCCATGAATTTCCGCCATCACGAGTAATAATTACGTTCATACAATCCGCAATTGGGTCTCCCATCGCTATCCCTTCTTTATTATTCCAAAACTGCATACTATCAAAAAACACTTTCTCGTGATTTTCCTGATACACTAATTTTGTTTCTTTTCCGTCTTTTGAAATTTGATATAACAAAGCTGGATTCCCAACATTTAGAATAAAAATATGTTTTTTTGTTTTGGCATTACTTCTAAACTCAAGCTTTAAGGAATCTTTGATAATCTTGCTTTCAAATTTTTGCTTATTATCCAAATTAAAAAAACCAAATCTCCCTTTATCAGCTGCAAACCAAATTTTATTTGTATCAATTAAAACAGCCCTTATACTTATTTTATCTTGAAATAATGTGTCTACTACAATAGACTTAAATTCAACATAAGCATCTTTTTTTACAGCAAAATCAGCTGATTTACAGGATGTCAAAAGATTTGAAATCAATAGAATCAAAAAAAAAGTTTTCATTTTTTATACATTTTATGGCTAATTTACAATTAATAATACGAATAGTAAATAACAATTAAATTAATTGGCACAGTAATTGGATAATCAAAAAAAATGAACTTAATTCAATTAATTATGAAAACGAAACTACTACTATTGAGTTTATTGGCTACTGTTTTCGCAACACAAATACAAGCGCAAGATAGAACATCAGTAAATGCAATGAATAATGAAATCAGTGACAATCTTGATCTGAGAGCTGTTGCTTCTATTTTTGGTGACTCTAGAAATCTAAAGGATTTTGAAAGACGCCTGAATGACCCTGAACTACAAATATCAAATTTAGATTTAAATGATGACAATGAAGTTGATTATTTGAGAGTTATCGAAACTGTCGAAAATCGGACTCACGTAATCATCATTCAATCTGTTATAGATACTGATGTGTATCAAGATGTAGCTACAATTGACGTTGAAAAAGACAGAAACAACAACATCCATGTTCAAGTTGTAGGAGATGTGTATATGTATGGTCAAAATTACATTTATGAGCCTATATATTATAGTACTCCACTAATTTATGCTTCATTCTGGTCTCCTAACTACCGTCCTTATTTTTCTTCATGGAATTGGGGGTATTATCCTTCCTATTATTATGCATGGAATCCATTTCCAATATTCAGATACAGAAATAACATCAACATTAGCTTGAACATTAACAATAATTACAATTATGTTAATTACAGGAGAAGTGAGCGCGCTATTGTTCTACACAGCTCTAGACGTTCAAATGGTTATGAAAGACAACACCCTGATTATTCCTTCTCCAGAAGAAATGCTACAGTAACTAACCGTTATGAATTAGATCAAAGAAGAGGTTCAAGAAACGAAGTTGGTTACTCTAACAGAAGAACAGGAAATCAAAGAGATTATTCTCAAAACAGAACTAGTTCATCAAGAGAAACAACTCCACAAAGGTCAGGTTCATCAAGAGATTACTCTCAAAATAGAACTAATCCTTCGAGAGAAGTAGGTCCACAAAAAGGAAATTCTCAAAGAGATTATTCTCAAAACAGAACTAATCCTTCTAGTAAGGCAACGCCACAAAGAGGAAATTCTCAAAGAGATTATTCTCAAAACAGAACAAGTCCTTCAACTCAAGCAGCGCCACAAAGAGGAAATTCTCAAAGAGATTACTCTCAAAACAGAACCAGTCCTTCAACTCAAGCAGCGCCACAAAGAGGAAACTCTCAAAGAGATTACTCTCAAAATAGAACTAGTCCTTCAACTCAAGCAGCGCCACAAAGAGATTACTCTCAAAATAGATCTAGCTCTTCTAATCAGGCTACGCCACAAAGAGCAGAGTCACAAAACAGAGGTAACTCTTCTAGACAAGAAGCTCCACAAAGAGAAGAATCACAAAGCAGCCGAAATTCCTCAAGAGAACCAGCACCACAAAGAAGTGAATCTCAAAGAGGAAATTCTTCAAGAGATAACAACAGAAGATCTTAAAAAAACTTCAATAAAAAACTTTAAAAACACGGCTTATAACGCCGTGTTTTTTTTTATTGTATAAAAAGCGTTAATTTATTTTAAAAGTGTAAATTTGACCAGTTTTTTAAAAAATTTTTATGAGCACTTCACACAAAGACCTCCATAGCAAATGGACATTAGGTGGATTATTAATTTCATTAGGAATAATTTACGGCGATATTGGAACTTCACCTCTATACGTAATGAAAGCCATACTTGGAGATCATGTTATTAATGCTGATATTGTTTTAGGTGGGATTTCATGTGTTTTTTGGACACTAACTTTACAAACCACCATAAAATATGTCATCATTACGCTAAGTGCTGACAATCATGGAGAAGGTGGGATTTTTGCTCTATATGCTTTAGTCAAAAAAACAAAAATCCAATGGCTAATAGTCCCCGCAATAATTGGCGGAAGTGCATTACTTGCTGATGGAATTATCACTCCTCCTATCTCAGTTTCTTCTGCTGTAGAGGGAATCAGAACCTATTACCCTGAAATTAATACAATACCAATTGTTATAGGCATCCTATTTGTTCTTTTTACCATTCAACAATTTGGAACCAAATTAGTCGGGAAGTTTTTTGCCCCAATGATGATGATTTGGTTTGCAATGCTTGCAGTACTTGGGATTGCACAGATTTCTCAAAACACAGAGGTTTTAAAAGCTATCAATCCGTATTATGCTTATCATTTATTGACTATTCATCCAGAAGGCTTTTTTGTTTTAGGCTTTGTATTCCTCTGTACTACCGGTGCCGAAGCTTTATACTCAGACATGGGACATTGCGGACGAAAAAACATCAGAATCAGTTGGATTTTTGTAAAAATCGCTTTAGTGCTTAATTATTTTGGGCAAGCTGCCTATTTGACACACCACGAAGGAGAAACATTGCACAGTTTGGGTGGGAAAAATGGAAATCCATTTTATCTAATAATGCCTGACTGGTTTCAACCTATTGGAATCATAATAGCTACGCTTGCTGCTGTAATTGCTTCACAAGCATTAATAAGTGGATCTTTTACATTGATAAATGAAGCGATGCGATTAAATTTTTGGCCAAAAGTAAAAATAAAATACCCTACTGAATTAAAAGGTCAATTGTACATTCCCTCTATAAACTGGTTATTGTTTTTTGGCTGTGTTGGAATCGTATTGCACTTTGAAGAGTCAAGTAATATGGAGCATGCTTATGGTTTAGCAATCATCTTATGCATGATAATGACCACAATTTTACTTAATTTTTATTTAATAATGAAAAGAGTAAAATTATATTTCATTGTTCCTTTAATCACCATTTATTTAATAATCGAATTTAGTTTTTTGGCGGCAAATATCACTAAATTTGCTGATGGTGGCTATGTAACACTTTTTATAGCTATTGCATTGATATCAGTAATGACTATTTGGTATTTGGCAAAAAAAATCAACAAGAGTTATACTAAAATTGTTAAAATTGAAGATTATAAAAAAGTACTTATTGAATTAAGTGTTGATTTATCGATTCCAAAATATGCCACACATTTAGTCTATATGACCAATGCTGGAAGAGTAGATGAGATAGAAGAAAAAGTGATGTATTCTATTTTACAAAAAAGACCTAAAAGAGCTGATATTTATTGGTTTGTCCATGTAAACATATTGACTGAACCTTATAAAACTGAATATAAAGTAACCGAAATTGTTAAAGATGACTTGTATCGTGTAGATTTTAATTTAGGATTTAGAGAGCCTACAAAAATTAACTTGATGTTTAAGGAAGTCATCAAGGACATGGTGCAAAAAGGAGAAATGGATATTACCAGCAGATACGAATCTTTAAATAAAAATAACATCATAGGTGATTTCAAATTTGTATTGTCTGAAAAATTCCTTTCTAATGATAGTGACTTAAGGTGGCATGAAAAAATAATTATGAACTCTTATTTCTTAATTAAAAAACTAAGCTTGTCAGAAGAAAGAGCGTTTGGTTTAGACAGTAGCTCTGTAAAAATAGAGAAATTCCCAATGGTGCTTCATGCACCTGAAAAGATAGGTTTGACAAGAGTAAAATAAATATCTTTTCATTTAAAAATATAAAAAAAACACTGTTTTGAAAACAGTGTTTTTTTTTTTTTAAAATTAAAAAACAACATTCATTATTAAAAATATAACATTCAATCAATTAATAGTACCTTTGCACCTCAATTATTTAAAATGAGATTACACAGAAATTTAGTTTACACAACAATAGATGCATTAAATGCCATTTTTAATGAAGGCGAATATGCTGATAAAGTGGTAGCAAGATCCTTAAAAAAAGACAAACGTTGGGGAAGCTCTGACAGAAAGTTTGTTGCCGAAACCATCTACGAAATTGTACGTTGGAAAAGATTATACGCAGAAATTGCAGAAGTAAAAGAACCTTTTGACAGAGACAATCTTTGGAGAATGTTTTCTGTTTGGGCAATATTAAGAGGATATCCTATTCCGGATTGGCGTCAACTAGAAGGAACTCCGGAACGAAAAATTAAAGGACGTTTTGACGAACTTTCAAAAGTGAGAGCTTTAAAAGAATCTATTCCAGACTGGATGGATGAATTAGGCGTAAAAGAATTAGGAGAAAAAGTTTGGGCAACTGAAATAGCAGCTCAAAACCAGCCTGCGAAAGTTATTCTAAGAGTAAATACACTTAAGACAACTAGAGAAGCACTACGTGCTATTTTGATGGATTTAAACATTGAAACAGAAACGCTGAAAAATCAACCGGATGCTTTGGTACTGAAAGAAAGAGCTAATGTTTTCTTAACTGACGCTTTCAAACAAGGTTTCTTTGAAGTTCAAGATGCCAACTCCCAATTAGTTGCTGCTTTCCTTGATGTAAAACCAGGAATGCGTGTTGTTGATACATGTGCTGGTGCAGGTGGAAAAACACTTCACATAGCTTCATTAATGGAAAACAAAGGACAATTAATTGCAATGGATTTATATGAGAGTAAACTGAAGCAATTAAAAATCAGAGCCAAAAGAGATGGCGCTTTCAATATTGAATACCGCATTATTGACTCAACAAAAATTATCAAAAAATTACACGAGAAAGCAGACCGTGTTCTAATTGACGCGCCATGTAGCGGTTTAGGAGTCCTGAAAAGAAATCCAGACGCTAAATGGAAATTGAAACCGGAATTTATTGATAATATTCGTAAAGTACAATCAGAAGTTTTAGAAAGTTATTCTAAAATCGTAAAACCGGGTGGAAAATTAGTTTACGCTACTTGTTCAATATTACCATCAGAAAATCAAGAACAAATTGCTCGTTTTTTAAATACTGACATTGGTAAACAATTCAATTTTATAAAAGACCAAAAAATATTGGCCTCAGAGTCAGGTTTTGACGGATTTTACATGGCTTTGTTAGAACGTAAAGAAAACTCCGAACAGAAAGAAAAAAGAGTACAAAAAGAAATAGAATAGATTTTAGTCTGTATAATTCACAAAAAAGTCCTCGAAATTCGAGGACTTTTTTTATTTCATTATTTTTTCAATTCAATCTTTTTGAAATATTAAACTAAAAAAATCAAACTTGCAATTAATCATTCATTGAAATTAAAAACTCTTCATTATTCTTCGTTTTCTTGAAACGATCATTGATAAAATCCATTGCTTCCACAGGGTTCATATCCGAAAGGTATTTTCTCATAATCCACATTCTTTGCAATGTTTTTTGATCTAATAACATATCGTCACGTCTTGTACTTGAAGACGTTAAATCGATAGCCGGAAAAATACGTTTGTTTGCAATTTTTCTGTCTAATTGCAACTCCATATTACCAGTACCTTTAAATTCCTCGAAGATAACTTCGTCCATTTTCGAGCCAGTTTCAGTCAATGCAGTAGCAATAATACTTAGTGAGCCTCCATTTTCTACATTACGGGCAGCTCCAAAGAAACGTTTCGGTTTTTGCAATGCATTCGCATCCACACCACCACTTAGTACCTTACCCGACGCCGGCTGTACTGTATTATACGCTCTAGCCAAACGCGTAATGGAATCCAATAGAATCACTACATCATGACCACACTCAACCAATCGTTTTGCTTTTTCAAGAACGATATTTGCAATTTTTACATGCTCTTGCGGTTCTCTGTCAAATGTAGAAGCAATCACTTCGCCACGCACACTGCGTTGCATATCTGTAACCTCTTCCGGACGCTCATCAATCAATAAAACAATCAAATATACTTCAGGATGATTTGCCGCTATTGCATTGGCAATTTCCTTAAGCAACATTGTTTTACCGGTTTTAGGTTGCGCGACAATCATTCCACGTTGTCCTTTTCCTATTGGTGAAAATAAATCAATAATTCTAGTTGAAATCGTGCTTTGTTTTTCTGCCAATTTAAATTTTTCTGATGGAAAAACTGGTGTCAAGTGTTCAAATGAAACTCTATCACGAACCACTTGAGGATCGTGTCCGTTTATTTTTAAAACTCTAACTAATGGAAAAAATTTCTCTCCTTCTTTTGGTGGGCGAACCACACCTTTTACGGTATCTCCGGTTTTAAGACCGAACAATCTAATTTGTGAAGTCGATAAATAAATATCATCAGGAGAAGCCAAATAGTTGTAATCCGAAGAACGCAAGAAACCATAACCATCTGGCATCATTTCAAGAACGCCTTCACTTTCTATAATTCCGTCAAATTCGAAATCCGAAGCAGCAAAATTACTTTTCTTATTTTTAAAATTCGGATTTTGATTCCCGTTACCATTCCCATTTTGATTTGGGTTTTGGTTTGGATTCTGATTTGGATTCTGATTTGGATTCTGCTTGTGTAATTGATTTGGATTTATCTTTTTTACTGGAGCAACAGCAGCTTCTGTTTTATCTTCAATTGCAGAGTCAGCAACAATGATATTATCCGTATTTGCTTCTTTTATTTCTTCTTTATCCTTTTTTAAAGCAATCTTTTTCTCGTAAGCTGATTTATTAAATTTAATAATTTTACCTACTTTTTTTTCATTCCCATCGGATTCAGGCTTTGGAGCTGATTCTTCTTCTATTGAAACAGCTTCAATTGGAAGATTATTTTCAACTGGAGCATTTATTTCTGTTACAACTTCATCTTTCTCAAAAAGAGAATTTGGCACCGGCTTTTTAATTGCTGATTTTTTTACAGGAACTATTCTAACTCTTTTAGGTTTATCATCATCAAGGCTATTATCCCTTTTTGTATCTGATGCAGAATCAATGCTTGCCACTTGATGCTCTAAAATTTGACTGATTAATGTCTCCTTTTTTACGCCGTTAAATTTTATGGTTTTAGCTGATTTAGCTATTTCTTGAAGCTCAGAAAGCTTCATTTCTTTTAATGCAGAAATATCAAACATGAATGTTCTATGAGTTTAATTAATTTTTGGAAAAAATGTAAAGATAGGTAGTGAACTTTATTTTGAATCAACCGCAGTATGAAGTGCTTACGGTATTATGATGCAATAATACGAATAAAATTTAATCAGACAATAGTATTTATTAAAAAGAAAATATATTTTTGTAAAAGATATTTACCAAATGATACAAAGAATTCAAACCATATATTTACTACTTGCTTTTATTGTTACAGGCATCTTACTCTTTTTTATTCCGTTATGGACAATGAAAGGTGGTAAAGACTTTTATTTCATGCAAAGCCAAGTGTATACCATAATACTGGGATTGAGTACTACGTTGACTTTGTTAAGTATTGTTTCCTATAAAAAAAGACAAAATCAATTTGTTATCGGCAGATTGAATATCATATTAAATTTGATTTTATTAGGATTGTTTGTATATCGTTCACTAAATCTATCTGGAGAAACACCTGCTGTTTCGGAGAAAGGTATTGGGATGTTTCTACCTGTAGTTGCTATCGTGTTATTAGTCTTGGCTAATAAAGCTATCAAAAAGGATGAAGATCTTGTAAAATCTGTGGACAGATTGAGGTAAACCTATAAACTTTAGTTTATTAGTGCGAAGAGAACCCGAATGTAACAATTCGGGTTTTTTTGTGTCTAATATTTTAATTTGGATTAAAAGAGAATAAAAATCTTATAAAATGATATTCTCCTGTTTTTTTTATAAATTTGAAAATAGTAATTACGATATGTTACAAAAAATTAGAATCCACCTTGCTGATGACCATCAAATACTTATTGATGGTATACGTACCTTGCTACATACCATTGCTGATGTTGAAGTAGTTGGATTCTCTCTCAACGGAGACACAATTTTCTATGAAGTCACCGAAAATAAAGCCGATATACTTATTTTAGATATTAACATGCCTAAAAAAGATGGAATCGAAGTCATTAAGGAATTTGCCGAAAAAGGATTTCCTTGTAAAATTATTGTTTTATCTAGTTACGATGATTTAAGAATAATAAAGGAAGTAATGAAATTAGGCAGCAGTGGTTATTTAACAAAAAAATGTGCAGGTGAAAATATCGTTGAAGCGATTCAGGCGGTATCCAGAGGCGAAGAATATTTTTGTAAATCAGTGCGGGAAAAAATCTTTAGTACCGTTACAAAAGACAATGTCAAATTAATCAAAAATGAGTCTACCTTAAATTCTATTTTAACTGATCGCGAATTAGAAATAATAACATTAATATCCCTAGAATACAGTGGTAAAGAAATTAGTGACCAACTGTTTATCAGTATGAATACCGTTGAAACTCACCGCAAAAATATAATGAAAAAACTAGGCGCCAAAAACTCTATAAGTCTGGTTAAATACGCTATCAAAAACAAATTAATCAAATCTTGAGTTATCTATTTAAAATACGATTTGCTTTTAACAAGAACAGAAAAATTAAAGTATCTATGACGTACAAAAAAATTGCTATAGTATTGACTTTACTATTTAATTTCTCTGGAATTACTGTTTTTGCATTTAAAAAATCACCCAATAAGAAAGAAGTTACACAACTTGCAAAAGAAGCTAATGAGCTTATGAAAATAGGTAATTTTGAAAAGTCATTAATAAAATCAAGACTTGCACTAACAGACGCTATTGCTTTGAAAGATGACAATCTAATTGCCACAACTTACAACACAATTGCTGCAAATTTTGATCAATTATCTGAATACGACAAGGCTTTTTTTTATTACAATAAAGGATTAACCTATGCCAATAAAACGAATAATGATGTTTTAAAAAATTGGATTAATAATAATTTGGGAAACATTTATTGCTTTGACAAAAAACAATATGAAAAAGGAATTTACTACTACAAAAAGTCACTGCAATACAGCACAAAAATTCATGATTCAGCTCAAATAGTTTTCACTAAAATCAATATTACTTGGGCCCATTTTGACATTGGCCGCTATGAAGAGGGACTTCCCTATTTAAAATACATCAATAAACACCATAAAAAACATGGAGATGAATCGACCATTGTTGCCCTAAACATGCTAAACGGGATGTATCATAGCTATAAAAATGACACTCAAAAGGCATCATTTTTTTTTCAAAATGCCATTAAATTAGGAACTGAAGGAAATGAAAAATCAGATTTATCGTATTCACATTATGAGTTTTCTAAATTTTTATTAAAAAATAAAGATTATGAGAATGCGTATAAAAATCTGGCAATTTATAATGACCTAACGATTCAATTAAACAATGAAGAAAAGCTTAACAAAGCAAATGTTGCCGGAATAAATCTTGAAATTGACGAGTATAAAAGAGAAATCGATAAAATAGGAAACGATTACAAAACCAAAGAATATTTACTAATACAAGAACAATCCAGAAACAAAAAAATTGTGATTGTAATAATTATTATTTTATTATTTTTCTTTTTCCTTTTTTACATTTTCTCAGAAAACTCCAAGCTTAAACAAAAAAATAAAATCAAAGACATACAAAGTCAACTACAACAAAATACAATAAACGCCTCTATCAACGGGCAAGAATTAGAACGAAAAAAAATCGCTTCATTTTTACATGATAACATTAGTGCTTTACTATCCTCAGCAGGTTTACACCTGAATGCGTTTACCTCTCAAAACCACATTATTACTGAAGAAATTGTAAAAACTAAAGCCATATTAGAGGAAGCACATGATCAAATAAGAGATTTATCTCATGAATTGATGCCGACACTTTTAGCACGTTTTGGTTTGTTTTACGCATTAGAAGATTTATGCGAAAAAAATTCAAACTCAGTAATTCACTTTAATTACTGCATCGTTGTACCTACAAAAACACGTTACAATGAAGATTTTGAAATGAAAATGTATTTTATCACAATGGAACTACTAAACAATATTATAAAACACAGTCGGGCTAGTCAGGCAAATTTGACTATTCAAGAAAACAATAAATCACTCCAAATCAAAATCGAAGATAACGGTAAGGGATTTGACTCCGATAAATTTTACATACTGGAAGGTTTTGGAATCAACCAAATTAAAGCCCGAATAAACAATTTAAAAGGAACTATCACAATACATTCAAAGATTGATTTAGGAACAACTGTGGCTATTGAAGTTCCTATTACTTATCAAAAAAAGGCAACTATACCCGTTTTTCCATCTCAATAATTTCCATATCCTTTATTTTATCACCCTCAATCACAAAACGTAACATCGTGCGTACCTGATGAAAACCACTTTTTCCAGCCGCCCCAGGATTCATGTGCAATAAATTATGTTTTTTATCAAATATGACTTTCAGGATGTGCGAATGCCCACAAATAAATAATTTTGGAGGAGATGATTCCATTTCTGCTTTAATATTAGGATTGTATTTCCCCGGATATCCGCCAATATGTGTAATCCAAACATCGACCCCTTCACACATAAAACGATTGTGCAATGGAAATTCCATTCGCACCTTGGCATCGTCAATATTACCATAGACACAATGCAACGGTTTTAGCTTTTTAATCGCATCCGTTACAGCCAAATCACCTATGTCGCCAGCATGCCAAACCTCGTCAGCCTGAGCGACATATTTCAAAATCGTATCGTCAATATGACTGTGCGTATCAGAAAGCAGAAGTATTTTTTTCATATTTATAATGTCATTACGAGGCACAAAGTAATCTGGAGCAATTTACTTCGTCAGTTCGCTTCGCTCGTGTCCAGCTATCCGTTACAATCTTTATTATTTTTGGCAACAAAACAATAAAGGATTTTCACTTTTATCAGGGCTAGGATTTTGCGGTAAAAATAAACATTCGAATTCCAAATAAAAAATGAAATCGAAACTTAACAAAGTTTGCGCCTATGCAACTTCGTGGCAAAAAAATTAATAAGTATCTTTGTGGCTTCAAAAAAATTCACTTGAGGTATTTTATCAAATTAGCATACAACGGAACCCATTATCACGGCTGGCAATACCAACCCAATGCTACTTCCGTTCAGGAAACGATGAACAAAGCGTTTTCGGTGCTATTGAATACGACCATCAATGTTATGGGAGCCGGAAGAACGGATACTGGCGTTCACGCCAAAGAAATGTATGCTCATTTTGATTTTGAAACACCATTTGATATTCCAAGTTTAGTGCATAAACTCAACTCTTATCTTCCAAAAGATATTGTGATTTATACTATTATTCCGGTTCATGATGAAGCGCACACCCGTTTTGATGCCACAAAAAGAACCTATGAATATCATATCAATACGTTCAAAGATGTTTTCTCGCAAGAACATAGTTGGTATTTCCATCAAAATCTAGATATCGATTTGATGAATGAAGCAGCACAAATACTATTCAACCACACTGATTTTCAGTGTTTCTCAAAAGTAAATACTGATGTAAACACATTTGACTGTACAATTTTTGAAGCCTATTGGACTCGAGAAAACGGTAATCTGATTTTTACCATTTCGGCCAATCGTTTTTTACGTAATATGGTGCGTGCCATTGTGGGAACATTGGTAAACATAGGATTACACAAGATTGCACCGACTGATTTTACTGCCATCATAGAAAGTAAAAACCGAGATAAAGCTGGTTTTTCGGTTCCGGCGCATGGTTTATATCTAACCAAAATAGAATACGATTATATTTAAATAATTATGAATTAAAAATTACGAATTATGCATCTAAGATTCAATTCGTAATTACTGGTTCGTAATTCGTAATTCACAAAATATGAAAGCAAAAGCATTTGATACAAGATTATTCAAACGAATATTAAAATTCACAAAACCCTATCAATGGCGTTTTAACGGTGTGATTATTTTTGCCGTTTCGCTGTCAATTTTTGCGGCATTACGTCCGTATTTATTGAAACAAACCGTAGATGGTTACATAGCAACCCAAGACAAGCAAGGTTTATTGCTGTATGTAGTCTTGATGGGAATCGTACTATTACTGGAAGTATTCTCGCAGTTTTACTTTGTGTATTGGGCAAACTGGCTCGGTCAGGATATTGTGAAAGACATTCGAACAAAATTATTTCGCCATATTTTAAGTTTCCGAATGAAATATTTTGATCACGTTCCTGTGGGCCAACTCGTGACACGTTCGGTTTCAGATATTGAATCGATTGCCCGAATTTTTAGTCAAGGATTGTTTATGATTATCAGTGACTTGATGAAAATGGTTGTCGTATTAGCTTTTATGTTTTACATGAACTGGACCTTAACTTGGATTGTGATTGTGGCGATGCCAATTCTGGTTTTCTTTACCCGAATTTTCCAAAAGAAAATGCAAGTCGCTTTCGAAGAAGTGCGGACCCAAATTGCCAATATGAACTCCTTTGTGCAGGAACGCGTCACGGGTATGAAAATTGTCCAACTCTTTAACCGTGAAAAAATTGAATACGGAAAATTCAAAAGCATCAACGACAAGCATAAAAAAGCATGGATAAAAACCATTCTTTACAACTCCATCTTCTTCCCTATTGCGGATATTATTTCGTCTTTAACACTTGGTTTTATTGTCTTGTATGGCGGAATCAAGATATTAAACGGAGATAATTTCACCACTTTTGGAGATTTATTTTCGTACACCATGTTCATCGGGATGTTATTCAATCCGTTGCGTCAAATTGCGGATAAATTCAACGAGATGCAACTGGGAATGATAGCGGCGAACCGTGTTTTTGACATTTTGGATACCGAAGATCAAATTCAGGATACCGGAATTATCAAAGCGCCCATCTTTAAGGGAGATATTGAATTCAAGAATGTTCGTTTTGGGTACATTCCGGATGAAGAAGTGATAAAAGGAATTAATTTAGAGGTTAATGCAGGCCAAACTATTGCAATTGTTGGCTCTACAGGTGCCGGAAAATCTACGATTATCAATTTGCTGAATCGTTTTTACGAAATCAACAGCGGTTCTATTTATATTGACAATCACAATATTGAGAATTACACTTTGGATTCTTTGCGCAAACAAATTGCGGTTGTTTTACAAGATGTTTTCCTTTTTGCCGATACTATATTCAACAATATCACCTTAAATAATCCTGAAATTAATCGGGAACAGGTTTTGGCTGCAGCCAAAAAAATTGGCGTCCATGAATTCATCATGAGTTTGCCGGATAATTACGATTTTGATGTGAAGGAACGCGGAGTAATGCTTTCTTCGGGTCAGCGCCAATTGATTGCTTTCTTGAGAGCGTATGTCAGTAATCCAAGTATTTTAATTCTGGACGAAGCCACATCATCGATAGATACCTATTCTGAAGAATTGATTCAGCGTGCTACGGAAACGATTACCAAAGGCAGAACATCCATTGTGATTGCACACCGCTTGGCAACGATTGTCAATGCTGATAAAATTGTAGTAATGGACAAAGGACTGATTGTAGAACAAGGAACTCATTTAGAATTAATCAACCGCGAAAGTGGCTATTACAAAAATCTGTATGACTCCCAGTTTTCAGTAGCGAATTAGTTTTTTGGTGTAAAAGACTAAGAATAAAAACACACAAATTTGTTTTTTACACTTTTGCAATTTGTTTAAAACAAAGGTGTTTTTCTGAAAATTTGTTAGTTTGCCACTTTATTACTTTGAAACTTTCTCAAAACAGAATAAATCCTTAAATTCGCCCAATCTTTTAAACAAAAGAAACACACAAAATGAAATGAGTTTTTAGGAAAGCATTTCAGCAATAAAAAGAAATAAAAAACTTTGAAATGACACGAGGCTTAGCCGAGTGCATTTTGTACAAATAACAAATAAACAAGCACAAAATGAAATACGATATTATAGTTTTAGGAAGTGGTCCAGGTGGTTATGTTACAGCTATTAGAGCATCACAATTAGGCTTTAAAGTAGCCGTAATAGAAAAAGAAAACTTAGGTGGTGTATGCTTAAACTGGGGTTGTATCCCAACAAAAGCATTACTAAAATCGGCTCAGGTTTTTGATTATCTAAAACACGCTTCTGATTACGGATTGACTGTTTCATCATTTGACAAGGACTTTCCTGCTGTTGTACAACGCAGTCGTTCAGTAGCTGACGGAATGAGCAAAGGGGTTCAATTCTTGATGAAAAAAAATAAAATTGACGTGATTGACGGTTTTGGAAAACTAAAACCAGGAAAAAAAATTGCTGTTACAGATAAAGACAATAAAGTTACTGAATACAGTGCGGATCATATTATTGTAGCTACTGGAGCACGTTCTCGTGAGTTGCCAAACTTGCCTCAAGATGGTGTAAAAGTGATTGGTTATAGACAAGCAATGACATTACCGACACAACCAAAATCGATGATCATCGTGGGTTCTGGAGCGATTGGAGTTGAATTTGCACATTTCTATAACTCTATGGGAACTGAGGTAACTATCGTAGAATTTATGCCAAATGTAGTTCCTGTTGAAGACGAGGACATTTCGAAACAAATGGAGCGTTCTTTGAAAAAAGCAGGTATCAAAATCATGACTAACTCCTCTGTTGAGAGAATTGATACTACTGGAGCAGGTGTCAAAGCATTTGTGAAAACGGCAAAAGGAGAAGAAGTGTTAGAAGCGGAAATTTTACTTTCAGCTGTTGGAATCAAAACTAACATTGAAAACATCGGATTAGAAGAAGTAGGAATCGCTACTGACAAAGATAAAATTTTAGTAAATGCTTATAACCAAACGAATATACCAGGTTACTACGCTATTGGTGATGTTACGCCAGGACAAGCATTAGCGCACGTTGCTTCTGCGGAAGGAATTAACTGTGTGGAGAAAATTGCAGGACTTCACGTAGAACCTATCGATTACGGAAACGTACCGGGTTGTACCTATGCTACTCCAGAAATTGCCTCTGTAGGTTTGACTGAAAAACAAGCTAAAGAAAAAGGATACGAATTGAAAATTGGTAAATTCCCATTCTCAGCGTCAGGAAAAGCAAAAGCTGCCGGAACACCGGATGGTTTTGTAAAAGTAATTTTTGATGCTAAATATGGCGAATGGTTAGGATGTCACATGATTGGTGCCGGAGTTACGGATATGATTGCTGAGGCAGTTGTGGCACGTAAACTGGAAACTACAGGACATGAAATCCTAAAATCAATTCACCCACACCCAACGATGAGCGAAGCGGTTATGGAAGCGGTTGCTGATGCCTATGGTGAGGTAATACATTTATAGATTTCAGAATTTAGAATAAAGATTTCATTTTAAATATTAATCCGATTTGTGAAAGCAAATCGGATTTTTTTTATGGAAACATTTCCAACACAAAGCATCCATTTTGTGGGAATTTAACATATTAACATTTATTTACAAAGCAAGGTTATGAACCTATTCAATTCTACTCTATATTTGTATTCTGAGCTTTTTTTCTCGTTTAATTCTGATTTTATTCCATCATAAATGAATACTGAAACCATCCGTTTTTCGAATACACTGCATGAAAACCAAAATAAAAGTTGGGTAAGAGCCATCGATTCTACCAAAATTATCAATTGGATTGATGATTTATTCAAAATATTATTTCCCGAGAAAGTTTTGGAAACCATACAAATCGAATTGCTTTTGGACCAAAACAAAGCCAACTTTATTGCTATCCTTTCGGAAATTGTAAAAGACAAAACGGCCAATGAAATTCTGGATGATGCCGAATCTTTTTACATCACGCTTCCGGACTTGTACCATTCGATGCAAAAAGATGCGCAAGCCATATTAGATACGGATCCCGCTGCTGATTGTATTCAGGAAATCATCAATTCCTATCCCGGATTTTTTGCCATTGAAGTCTATCGTGTTGCTAATGCCATTGCTTCCCGTACCTCTTGCTTGCTACCGCGAATTCTTACTGAATATGCGCATAGCAAAACCGGAATTGACATTCACCCAAGTGCCACCATCGACGTTCCATTTATGATAGATCATGGCACCGGAATTGTCATTGGCGAGACCACAACCATAGGAAAACATGTTAGTATTTATCAAGGAGTTACTTTGGGAGCGTTGCAAGTCGAGAAAAATATGCAGGAAAAAAAACGCCATCCTACCGTAGAGGACCATGTTATTATTTATGCTAATGCCACCATTTTGGGCGGAAGCACCATAATAGGAAACCATAGTATTATAGGTGGAAATACGTTTATAACCAAGAGTGTTAATCCGTATTCGTTTGTCATGCAATCCAATAAAAATACTGTTTTAAATCAGCAGGAAACTAAAGATATTAATTTTTTCTCCATATAAATTATGACAAAATACAACAACATACTCGAAACAATAGGGAATACCCCACACGTAAAAATCAATCGTTTGTTTGGTGCCAACCATAATGTTTGGATTAAACTGGAACGTGCTAATCCCGGAGCCAGCATCAAGGACAGAATCGCTCTTGCGATGATTGAAGATGCCGAAGCAAAAGGATTATTGAAAGCTGGAGGCACAATAATTGAAGCTACATCCGGAAATACAGGAATTGGACTAGCAATGGTTGCTGCCGTAAAAGGGTATAAATTAATACTGGTGATGCCAGAATCGATGTCTATAGAAAGACGCCGACTCATGAGCCTTTATGGTGCTGAGTTTGTCTTGACGCCCCGTGAAAAAGGAATGAAAGGCGCGTTGGAAAAAGCACAAGAATTAGTTACCGAAATGCCAAATGCCTGGTCACCGCTTCAGTTTGAAAATCCTGCCAATATCGAAATTCATAAAACAACCACCGCTCAAGAAATCATAAATGCATTCCCTGAAGGACTGGATTATTTGATTACCGGCGTAGGAACAGGTGGTCACATCACGGGTTGTGCCGAAATACTGAAACAACATTTCCCCAACCTGAAAGTGTACGCAGTAGAACCCGAAGCTTCACCTGTTATCAGTGGCGGCACACCGGCTCCCCACCCTATTCAAGGAATTGGAGCAGGATTCATCCCTACCAATTTACACACGGAGCTATTGGACGGAACCATCCAAGTAAGCAAAGACGAGGCATTTGCATACGCCCAAAGAGCTGCAAAAGAAGAAGGAATGTTTATAGGTATATCCTCTGGAGCATCACTCGCAGCCGTAGCCAAAAAACTGCACGAAATCCCTGAAAACGCAAAAGTGCTGACTTTTTGTTATGACACAGGTGAACATTATTTAAGCGTCGAAGGCTTATTTGTATAAACGGAACCCCCTTTAAATACAAACCGATTTGTGGAAACAAGTCGGTTTTTTTTGTGTTTTTTTTGGATGTATTCTTGTTGCTGTGCTTTTGTATAAATTACTTTGTTTAGTCCTACAACAAGGTCGGGCTCTACAAACGAAGTTCACTTAACTCCGCTAAAAATTAAAATATTTAATTGCGCTACGCTTCATAAAAGGATTTTCACTGCCATCCTTCATCCAAAACGTGCAAGCTAAAAGCTTTAGCATTTATAATAACCATCTCGCAATTAAAAATAAATAAGAAACATTTGCAGCTATTGAAGCTGATGCGCTTGAAGAATGTGAGCCTTCAAAGAAAATTAGGATTTCATGGAGGCAATTTTATGATTTAAAACAATTAATGGAACATGCAATAGTTCCTATTTTACGTCACAGAAGACAAATTGAAAAGTTTAAAACCACAATTAACAATTGCACTAAACTGCAAATAACTGATTAGTTGTTTGTTTTTATATTGCCAATAATATATTTACTCTAATTAGCATTAATTGAGCAAAACGATTATTCAAAACCAAAAAAAACATATCAAGCTGCTATAGGAAATAGAGGTTCTTGTGTAAATACAAATTATAGAATGAGTTTTCAAAAAAATAGTGGCTGAGTAAGTTACGATGAAGTATCAATCACAAAAAATGGAACAAAAAGTTACTGTTGTGATATTCGGCTTTTAAAGAAAATCTAAGTAGAATGAAACTAGTGGGTAATCGATAGATGTTTACAGATTATAATAGTGTATGATTAACCTAAATACGCTAGTTGATGATTTTGAAAGAATCTCTTTAGAATTTTATTCCGCGTAAGCTTAAACTTCTTACAATTTTAAAAATAGCCCAGACTCGTGTGTGCTGAAAAAATTGATTTACTTGTAAAAAGTAAGTTTTTTTTAAACGATCAATATATGAAACTCTAATTCAATCATTTAACAAATAAAGCTTTTTAGAGTACTACTTTTTAATTAAAAGGCGTCTTCACTCTAACTGACAATTCATTTGGAGTGGAAGGTTTTGTGATGAAATCATCTGCGCCAAGTTCAAAAGCTTCCTCTACTGTTTTCTCAAATCCAACACCCGAAATTATATTAATTAACCCGTAGGGTGTAATTCAATTTGTTTAATTTTTTAACCAAATAGAAACATAGATATTTAAATTCTGGAAGGTGTTTCACTTTTTTAAAGAAACTCATAGCTATGTGAACCCAAGACCCGAGCGATAGCGAACAGGCAAAACAATTGGGCTATCCGACTCTTTTTTCTATGTTTCTTTGTGGTGCAATTTTTTTATTTAAGACGAACTGAAATTTTTATTAATTACAACCAACGAGTTTAATTAGTTATTAAGTTGCAGTTCGATTTTCACTTTTCTTACGTTACCCAATCTCGATATATAAGACATCATGATATCATAAATTATTAAATCTGAATTTTCTAAAACTATTATATCTTAGGCAACTTGACCGTTTAGACATATAATCACGTGATATCCTTCTGTAACCAATCTGAATTCCATGGTTTTCAACATGTTCTCGTCATCATCCACAATTAATATCTTGTTTATAGAAATAGTTTTATAAATTTATAGCTTTAAAAAAAATAAGAATCATGGGATAATTTAATATTCTTTCACAAACTCAAGCTCAGTAATAACCAACTGACAAATTTTATTTAAATAAATAACTTCATCTCTTCTTTTCTGACTTAAGGGATTTGTCTCAATTTCATTTTCGATAATTTCTATACTTTCTGAAGCCTTGTTAATACCTAATAAACTGATGGAAGATTTTAGCTTATGAATTTCTTCTTTCAACGTTTTCATATCATCATCTTTGTTTGATTTCAAAATAATTTCTATTGATTCTGGTGTGTTTTCTAAAAAAATAGCAACCATGTTTTTAATAAAACTCTGATCTCCTTCAGCGAAATCCTTTAAATATTTAAAATTAACTAATTTATCTCCTATCAATACTTCATTTAATGTTTTTGAAGGTGGAGCATGAATTCCTTTATTTACATTATGATATAATTTCTCCAATAATACATTAAAATCATAGGGTTTAGATAAATAATCATTCATTCCATTTTGTAAACATCTTTTCTCTTCTCCCAATGATGCATGCGCCGTCAAAGCGATAATAGGAACTGAAGATTTATAACCCATTTGGGTCCGAATATGATGTGTGAGTTCACTCCCATCCATCTCCGGCATTTGGATGTCCATCAAAATAATATCATAATCGGTATTTGTGATCTTTTCAATCGCGATTTTTCCGTTATCGGCAATATCAATTTGTTTGTCCCATTTTCCAAAAACTTTCATCGCAAGAAGCTGATTCAATTCATTATCTTCTACTAAAAGTATTTTTATGTCTTTTAAGAAATCAGGGTTGATTACCGTATTTTTTAATTTAGTGAGATTGCTTGTTCCTTTTTGTGCCTTTTTATAACGCAATGAAAAAGAGAATTCACTTCCTTCTGCAAATACACTGTCAACAGTAATTTTTCCGCCCTGTAACTCGACCAATTTTCGCGTTATGGTAAGACCAAGCCCGGTTCCTCCATATTTTCTAGTAGTTTCGTTTGAAGCCTGATTGAAACTTTCAAATATGGAATCTATTTTTTCTTTTGCAATACCGATTCCAGTATCAATTACTGAAAATTTAATTAAAGAATCGGTTTCAGTTTCCTGCATTTCAGTTACTACAATTTCTACATATCCTTTTTCGGTAAATTTTAAAGCATTCCCAACTAAGTTCACTAAAATTTGAGATAGTTTTGTAGGATCTCCAATAAAATTGTCATTTATATCCGGATCAATATCGTATAATAATTTTATTTTTTTCTCTTTTGCATTAGGAGACAGTAATTCAATCACGTAACTTATTGTTTTGGATAGAGAAAATTGTACTGCTTCAAAAGTCATTTTATCGGCTTCAATTTTAGAAAAATCGAGAATATCATTGATAATAAACATCAAATTATGGCTGGCTTTTTTTATTGCTTCCACGCTTTGTTTCTGGTCATTATCTAGATTTGTACTTTCAAGAATTCTTGCAAATCCAATAATTCCATTCATGGGAGTCCTAATTTCATGGCTCATATTAGTAAGAAACTGCTCTTTTATAACAACTGCTTTTTCTGCTAATTCTTTTGCTCTAATTAATTCTACTTCGGTACGTTTTTGTTCACTGATGTCTTGAATGGTCCCCAAAATTTTAAACGGTTTGTCATTTTCATCATTCACACATTTAATGAATTCATTGATATATTTTACTGTTCCTTTTTTACTTGTGATGCTATGATGAAACTGTACTTCTGCATTTGTATTAATAACATGGTTCAGATTGTTTTCAAAAAGAGCTAAATCTTCAGCATCAGTAAAACAAGATTTAAAAAAATTTACTGAAGCAATTTCTTCGTTTTCTATTTCGAAAATAGTAAAAAATTCATCAGAAAAATAGACCTCATTAGTACTTAAATTAATTTCCCAGCTTCCTATTTTGGCTAATTTTTGCGCTTCCAGAAGTCGGTTAGCATTTACCTTCAACGCTAATTCAGTATCTTTTCGGCGTTTTATACTTTCATGTAATTTGATTGCATTTCTAATACTTTGGGAAACACCATCAGGAGTCAATAGGCTTTTTGGGATATAATCAGAAGCGCCGCTTAGTATGGCCTGACTGGCAATTTTCTCGTCTCCTTGTGAGGTTACAAAAATTATAGGTGTTTCAATTCCTGACGTTCTTACTTTTTTCAAAAAAGAAATTCCATCCGTATCCGGCATCAAATAATCTAAAAAAATTAAGTCATAATACATTGATTCAATCTTTTCCATGCCTTCTTTTGCAGAAAACGCAATGTCTACCTCAGCAATCATTCCAGATTGAGATATGGAACGGCTGATTGTAATAGAGTCGATTTTGTCATCATCGATTATTAAAATTTTTAAAATAAGGGCCATAATATGCTGTTATTTTTGACTTGAAAATTCGATGATATTCCAATAATCGTTCAATACCGAAAGAGAATAATTCAATTTATCGCTTTCAAATGACATTGGAATGTAACCGGCAATATTCAGGTTCAAAGCTGCTGCTTTATTAATATTTTCATCCGAGTCTGTAATTACAAAGATTAAAATCGATTTCAGATCCGGATGATTTCGTATTGCATTCAATAAATTTATTCCTTTTTTCTTTGTTCTATTCACATCAATAAGTACGATTTTAGGAACAGGATTTATTTTATGAGATCCATCAAGCATTAACCATGCCTCATTTTCGTTTTTTGCTAAAAATAAAGCATGCTTACAATCAATTTCTAAAAAAGACTTTTTGATGTTTTCAATTGTGGTCTTTCTATTATCTACCAGCAAGATGTTTGTGTTTCCCATAACCAAAAAAATTTAAATAAATTACATTTCACATAATTGCCAGAAATTTTTGAGCGTAGCGACTGAAGTCAAGAATTTTTCGAAAGAAAGCGGTTTAAGAATGTATCCCGCGACATTCAAATTATAAGCATTGATCTTGTCACTGTCCTCGTTTGAAGTGGTCATTACAAAAACCGATATGTTTTTAAGCTTCTCGTTTTGCCTCATAATTTTCAGAAACTCGATTCCATTCATTTTTGGCATATTAATATCCAAAATAATGATTTTAGGCAAAGAAATTGTCTTATTATCGAGCATTTCAAGGGCTTCCACTCCATTTCCAGCAACAAAAAGCGGATTCATAATATTATTTTTAGAGAATGCTCTTTTTACATTCATCACGTCTACTTCATCGTCTTCGACTAATAAAATATTTACCAATTTTTGGTTCATCATATTAATTTTTTAATGTTATTGTTTTGGGCCAATTTATTGTAAAAACCGAACCGCTACTTAATCCAGGTGCATATGCGAGTTTCCCTGCCACTAATTTCATAATTTTACAACTTATGGCTAAACCGGCTCCAGTTGTATTCACTTCATCTTTAGAATTAACGGTATAGAAAATAGAGAAAATTTTTTGAATTGCCTGTTCCGGTATTCCTGGACCGTTATCGCTGATTTTTATTTCATAATCATTCTCATTTTCACTGACTTCAACAGATACTCTTTGGTTCTTTTCATCATTAAACCGTACGGCATTATCAAGCACACTCATTATTACTTTTTGCATTTTCAGTCCTAAAGTAATACAATTTTCCTTTCGCAAATCAGCCTTAAAATCAAAATCTACATTTGCTGTATTGTTAAATAAAGCAATACAACTGGAAACCATTTTAGGAATATTCACTTCATAAAATTCTAATTCTGTTCGTTCAACCCTCGAAAGTTCTAGCAATGCATTCATCATGTTTTCGAGACGGATTACCCTATTTTTTAACAAACCTAAGTTAGTTAAAACATCTTGATTTACATCACTTCCCAGATCTTCTTCAATCCAGGTCGTTATATTTGATATCGCTCTCATTGGCGACTTAATATCGTGTGAAACAATATAAATAAACTCTTCAAATTCTTTTTTAAGTGTTGCCAATTCTTTTTGGCACTTTTTTTCAGATTCCTCCATTTTAATTTATTTAGGCATGGTAAAAATGAAACTACAGCCTTTATTCTGTTCAGATTCAATATGAATAGTTCCTCCTATTTCTTCAGTAATTTTTTTGACAATAGATAATCCAATTCCGGTACTCTCTTTTACATCGCGCGCTTCAATGGTTTGGAAAACTTTAAATACTTTTTCATGGTACTCTTGCTCAATCCCTGGACCATTGTCTTTTATAGTAAATTGGTGAAAACCGGTTACAGATTTATAATGACATCCTATTTTCCCCAAAGGTTTATCATTGTATTTTACTGCATTACTAATCAAATTACTAAAAACCTGTTGCAACAGTATTCCTTGAGATACAATAATCGGAAAGTTACCATCAATTGTAATTTCAAAACCTTCCATTGGAACAATCGAATCTACGATTTGACTTAGCATTAGTTTCAAATCAATAGTTTCGTTCGCAATTTCAACCCGTCCAATACGCGAATAATCTAAAACTCCATTAATTAAATTTTCCATTCGCATCACACGACCTCTCAATAAATCAAAGTTTGTGCTTACCTCTTTTGGCATATCCGGCATATCTTCAACAATCCATTCCGAAAGATTATTTATTGCCCTGAGAGGAGCCTTCAAATCATGTGACACTACGTATGCAAACTGATCGAGCTCTTTATTCGTTTTCCCAAGATTTAACAATGCTACTTTTAAGTTTTCTTCGGCACTTTTCTGATCGGTAATGTCCGCACTGATAGCAATATATTGATATGGTTTTCCTTTTTCATCTAAGAAGGGTACAATGGTTGTTTTTTCCCAATAATACGTTCCGTCCTTAGCTAAATTTCTAATCTCTCCTTTCCATACATTCCCGTTTATAATTGTTTTGTATATCGTTCTAGTGAAATCCGGTGAAAGGTCACCTGAAATTATTCTTTGGTCTTTTCCTACCAATTCCTCTTTTGTATACTTAGAAATAGTACAAAAATTATCATTTACAAATGAAAACACCCCGTTTTTATTCATAATAGAAACAATTGAAGATTCATCTAATGCGGCTCTGATGTCATTGATTTCTTTTGCTTTTTCAGCAATTTTTAGCTCTGCAAGTGTTTTTTCAGTAACATCCATTATAGAACCCTGCAAACCAATTATTTGCTCTTTTTCATTTTTAATGGGCTTCCCAATTTCTAAAATATACTTTAATCTATTACCTGGTAAAACTATTCGATAACTAATTTTAAAATCTTGATCAATATCTAATTTATCATGGTTTAAATTATCTAATATTTCTAAATCATCGGGAAATATCCTTTCTCTATAGGCAGCAAATAACTTATCAGAACTTAACTCTTCCAGTTCAAAAATATTATAATGTGCTTTTGACCAAACCAAATCATCTGTAGCTAAATCAAATTTCCAACTACCAATTTTCGCAATACTTTGTGATTCATCTAATAATTTATTGCTATTTATCAAACTTTGTTCCACCAATGTCTTTTCAGTAATATCCTGAATACTCCCTTGAGCACCTATAACTTCTCCCGCTTCATTTTTGATAACCTCACCTAAAGTTAAAATGTATTTTACTCTGTTATCAGGGAATTCAATACTGTTTAAAAACTCAAAATCCTGACCTGTAGCAACACTTTTTTCAATTTCTTTATCTAATAGTACCAAGTCTTGCGGGCGTAGAATCTTTCTGTAAGCTTCATATAGGATTTCCGGAGCTAATTCATCAATTTCGAAAATTTTATAATGTCCTTTTGACCAAATTAAATCCTTTGTGATTAAATCAAATTTCCAACTTCCTGTTTTAGCAATACTTTGTGACTCGTCTAATAATTTATTACTGTTTATTAAACTTTGTTCCACCAATGTTTTTTCAGTAATATCCTGAATGCTCCCTTGAGCGCCAATTACTTCTCCCGCTTCATTTTTGACAACCTGACCTAAAGTTAAAATGTATTTTACTCTGCTGTCAGGAAATTCAATACTGTTCAAAAACTCAAAATCCTGACCTGTAGCAACACTTTTTTCAATTTCTTTATCTAATAGTACCAAGTCTTGCGGGCGCAGAATCTTTCTGTAAGCTTCATATAGGATGTCCGGAGGTAATTCATCAATTTCGAAAATTTTATAATGTCCTTTTGACCAAATTAAATCCTTTGTGATTAAATCAAATTTCCAACTTCCTGTTTTAGCAATACTTTGCGATTCGTCTAATAATTTATTACTGTTTATTAAATTCAGTTCTATTTCCTTTTCTTTAGTAATATCCTTAGATATACCTAAATAACCTGTCAGTTCACCTTCACTATTCTTTATTCCTGTAACTGATAAAACTATTGGGACTAGACTACCGTCTTTCCTTACATAAGTCCACTCATAAGAGTCCTCTATTCCTAATTCTCTCGCTTTAAATACCAATGTATCATATACAGGTGATAGATCTTTTCCAAACTCTATTGATAAATCGTTTGTTCGTTTAACAACTTCATCCCATAAGTGAAAAATAGATGGACTCGTCTTTCCTATTACTTCTTCTGATTTATATCCAAGTAATATTTCCGCACCTCTGTTAAATTCTTTAATCGTTCCATCTAGATCAGAGGATATTATTGAAAAATCAGTAGAATTAAGGATTGCAGATAATTCGCTACTAGTTTTAACTAATTTCTCTTTTTGCTTGTATTCTTTAGTCATATCCCTGGCAATACAATATAAATTTCCAGAAACAGGATCTGGAGAGGTGTTCCAGCTTAACACTATATATTCGCCATTTTTACAGCGGTACCGATTTTCAAAACTGATTGTTTTGTGTCCTTCGGCTAATTTAGCAACTTCTTCATAGGTTTTATCTAAATCATCCGGATGAACAAAATTAACAAAAGTCGACCCTTCTAATTCTTCTTTTGAATATCCTAAAACAGTCGAGAAAGCAGGATTCACTTTAGAAAACATTCCATTCACATTTGCAATGCAAACTAAATCCTTTGAAAGGTTAATAAAATTTTGAAATTCCTTTTGGCTAGTATTTAAATCCGAATTTTTTTTTCGCAATTGCAATAATAAAACGACTTGATTTGCCAATAGTTTTAAAGCATTTTTTTGTTCAGTACTCAAGGTCCTGGGCACCGTATCAATAACGCACAGCGATCCTAAATTAAAACCAACCGAGTCTTTTAGCGGTACTCCCGCATAGAATCTAATATCAGGATTGCCAGTTACCAAAGGATTGTCAGCAAATAATTTATTCTCTAATGCATTTGTAACTTCATAGACTTCATCTCCCATGATTGTATATTGGCAAAACGAAATCTCTCTAGGAGTTTCAGAAGCTCCTAATCCAACACTCGATTTAAACCATTGTCTTTCTTTGTCCAACAAACTGACTAAAGCTATTGGAGTTCCGCAAATATAGGAGGCCAATTGTGTTATTGCGTCATACTCTTTTTCTGGTAAAGTACCCATAATTGAATAACTTTCAAGAGCTGTTAATCGTTCAGATTCATTTGTAGGAATAGGGATTTTTTTCATTAATTTGGGTGGGTATTCTTTTAAATTTCATTAAACAAGAATTTAAATCCATTTGAATACCTTTTGATTAATAACTTTATAGGACTTCCAGATTTAAGAAGGTGTATGTACAAAAATAATTTTTTTTTTGAATAATTGGAGTCTTAGCCCCATTTTAAATGACAAAAACTAAAATCATATTTAAATTTGTGGGTTCTTGACTTTAAAATGAACATTAGATAAAAAAATAAACTTTCACACAAAAATATCACCTATTTTTCCCCTACAATGTAATAAATATTAAAAGAAAAGCCCTCAAAAAAAACATTTTTAATTTGTACTACATTTCTATCTTAATTGTTCTTCTCAAAAGTTAAAAAATTTGTTAATAGAGAAAAATAAATCTATTTTTGATTCAATATCAATTTGTTCAAAAAAGAAATTTAAATACCTTAAAAACGGTTATTAATAAAATTTAAACTAATACTTATGGAGACTTATATGTGAAAATGATTGAAGCGGTTTATATCACTCACTATATAAAATGCTTTACAGTTTAAAAACCTGATCGCGCTGATATAAAAGAATCGCGAATAAAATTATACATCAGCTACCGATAACATTGAACATATAAATAAGAATCATTTTATATATGAAAAGAATTACTGTCTTTTGTGGATCCAGCTTTGGAAACGAAAAAAATTATGAAATTCAAGCTTTCAAACTTGGACAATTAATGGCCGAAAATAATTATGAACTCGTTTATGGCGGGGCTAAAGTAGGTCTTATGGGAAGTGTTGCAGATGGTGTTTTAAATCATAACGGAAAAGTATTTGGTGTTTTGCCAAGTTTTCTGATGACTAAAGAAATCGCGCACGATCGCTTAACCGAATTATTCATCGTAGAAAGTATGCATGAAAGAAAAACCAAAATGAATGAACTTAGCGATGGCATAATTGCTTTACCAGGCGGATTTGGAACTCTAGAAGAATTTTTCGAAATGCTGACTTGGGCGCAACTTGGACTGCATAAAAAGCCAATCGGAATTTTGAATGTCGATGGATTTTATGATTTGCTGCTGGAATTTGTTGCAAACATGGTCGATAAAGGTTTTCTAAAACCAACTAATCAGCAAATGATACTGGTAAGCGATAATGCCGGAGATTTACTTGATAAAATGGAAAATTATGTAGCTCCCGAAGTTGGAAAATGGATTAAAAAAGGAAATGAATAAGTAAGAGAATTAAGATTTTAATTCTTTCATTTGTGTACAAAAAAGCGGTTAGTTCTAATTTCGATTTGTATTTGATATTTTTTACTAATTACAAAACTACATTCAAACTAATTCAACAAATGAGTAACAATCAAAATGCAGTTAACTCATTATTAGCATAATATAAAAATAAATCATAGAATTGCAGCATGTAATTAAAGATGTTTCTCAGCAATAAATAACATTTACAGTTGATCAAAAGACAAAAAATCCGAATTGCAAATCCATACAAACGATACTTTGACATGTGGCTAGTTCAGGATATTCTTATTGTGTTTACATTCAGAATTTAAAAAACAGTAATAACATACGTCCCGAAAAAGTAAATCGGAGTTTCATTGCTTACTATCTAAATGATTTAGATAACGTTCTCAAATTCACACAGGACACATTTGCAACTATTGAGAATGATGTGCTTGAAGAATTTGAGACTTCAAAAAAAAATTAGTGCTTCTTGGGCACAACTTTATGACATCGAACAATTAATGGTACATGCTATAGTTCATATCTTACGCCACAGAAAACAAATTCAAAAGTCTAAAACCACAATTAAACAACTGCACTAAACCGCAAACAACTGAGCTATAGTTTGTTTTTATGGTATAAAACAATACATTTACTTAAATTTGCATTGAAGCGAGTAAGAAAATTATTCAAAACCAAAAAAATACAACCAATATGAAGTGGACAGCATCTTTTTTTCTTATCCTAATAATAAACATGGTAAGTTACAGCCAGAAGATTGATGAAGCTGTAGTTATAAAAAAACTACTAGAAAAAGAGTCCGCAACATGGAGAACTGCTGATAGTAAAGGACATTCAGAATGCTGGCATATTCAACCGTATAGCCGAATATTAATTTCCACTCCTGAGGGAGTTACACTGGATATTCCTCCAACTGCAATGATTAACACAAATCCTAGTGCTATGGGAAATGGCGGTTTTTCTGTAAATACAAACTATAAAATGAGTATTAATGGGAATAGTGCGTGGGTGAGCCATGACGAAGAATCAACTGCTAAGGATGGTAAAAAAACCTTCTCCTATGAAATTCGATTATTAGAAAAAATAAAAGGACAATGGAAATTAGTGGGGCAATCCATCCACATTTATAATCCAAAATAATTTTTGAATCTTCTACTTTATTCTATCTACAAGTTACGTACAACTGTACAATCTCAATTTTGATCGATTTTAAAATCACTTGATTGTTCCCTAAAAAAGAAACATTTTTTATAGATTATCTTCTATAATATAATGTTTAAAGACAACTTGATAAAATAAGAATTAATACTTTTAATCAATAAATCACTAATTATTAATCAATAAATCACTAATTATTAATCAATTCTATTAAATAAACGTTTATAAATCATTATTAAATGTTAGTAATTTTAACAATTTGTTAATAGTATTCAGTAAACAAGAAAAGTAATATTTATAGTTTTACAGTCCAACAAATTACTAAAACTATTATGAAGCAATTTTACTTAAAGACACAGTTCTTTCTTGTAGCTGTATTTATTTTTTTAAGTTTTATTTCCAATGCTCAAGTTCCTACTTATTATAACGGAACTAACATTAGCCAAACAGGAAATTCCTTAAAAACAAGCCTGTCAAATTTAATTATTTCAACCCATTCTACTTATTTGACTTATACCCCTGGAGTTTGGGATGCTCTAAAACAAACTGATTTAGACCCTAACGATCCTTCGAAAGTTGTACTGATTTATGGTTATAATGACAGTGATACTGATTTAACAAATGATCGAACCCGCTCCAAAGATAAAAATGGTGGAAACCAAGGGGACTGGAATAGAGAACATGTATTTCCTAGATCATTAGGAAATCCTAATTTAGGAAGTGAAGGCCCAGGAAGTGATGCTCATCATTTAAGAGCCTCAGATGTAAATTTTAATGCCACTAGAAACAATTATCCTTTTGGTGCCGGATCTGGAAATGCTAAATTAGTCAACAATATCTTCTATCCTGGCGATGAATGGAAAGGTGATGTTGCCCGTATGATTATGTACATGTATTTGCATTATGGTACACAATGTCTTCCTAGTGTAGTTACTGTAAGTTCACAGAACTACAGTACTGATATGACCGATATTCTACTTCAATGGAGTGCAGAAGATCCAGTTTCCCAAGTAGAAATTAATAGAAATACAATATTAGAAGGAGTTCAAGGAAACAGAAACCCTTTTATTGATAATCCTGCTTTTGCGACAGCAATTTGGGGTGGGCCACAAGCTCAAAATAGATTTGATGGCAGTGTTCAATTGGATACAGAAATTCCGTCTGTACCTAGTAACTTGGTTGCTACAAATACAACCGCATCAGAAACTACATTAACATGGGTTCAGTCTACAGATAATGTGGGCGTTTTAGGATACCGAATTTATAACGGAACAGTACAAATTGCTTCTTCTTCAACTCCTAGTTATGTTTTATCTGGATTAACAGCAAATACAAATTATACTTTATCCATAAAAGCATTTGATGCGGCTGGAAACATTTCAAACGCTAGTAATAACGTAGCCGTAAAAACTTTAATTGGTACACCACCACCAACTCCAACTACTTCTGTTGTTTTCATGAACGAAATTCATTATGATAATGCAGGTACTGATGTAGGTGAAGGTGTTGAAATTGCTGGAACAGCTGGAACCGATTTAACAGGTTGGAGCATTATTCCTTATAACGGAAATGGTGGTGCATCTTATACTCCTGCAGGAAGTTTATCAGGTATAATTCCGAATCAGTTTAATGGATTTGGAACTGTTTTCGTATCTATAAATGGATTACAAAATGGAGCACCAGATGGTCTTGCGTTAGTAAACAACTTAGGAAATACAGTTCAATTTTTAAGCTATGAAGGAACTTTTGCTGCTACTAATGGTCCAGCAAACGGAGTAATCAGTACGAATATTGGCGTTTCTGAAATTGGAACCGAAGCAGTAGGCTTATCATTACAGTTGAAAGGGTCTGGAAATCAATACAGTGATTTTACATGGCAAACAACAGTTGCAAGCACGTATGGAAGTATCAATAATGGACAATCATTCGCAATGGTTGCCGAGCCTCTTACTCCACCAACAAATTTAGTGGCAACTAATGTTACTGCTACTACTGCAACATTGTCTTGGACAGCAGGAACATCAAATGCTTCTTATGAAGTTTATAACGGAGGTACATTATTAGCAGCTACAACAGCCACTAGTTTTAATCTAAATGGTTTAACACCAAACACTACTTACGCCTTAACAGTGATTGCATTAGATGCTAATGACAACGCTTCAATAGCTAGTAATGTGGTTAGTATAACTACCTTAAATAGTACTACTCCTACTCCAGCTGGAGCTGTTTTTATCAACGAAATTCACTATGATAATGCAGGAACAGATGTTGAAGAAGGTGTTGAAATTGCTGGGCTTGCAGGGACCGACTTAACAGGATGGAAAATCATCCCTTACAATGGTAATGGTGGCGCTTCTTATACTCCAATAGGAAATTTATCAGGAACAATTCCAAATCAATTAAACGGATATGGAACAGTATCAGTTGCTATTCTAGGATTACAAAATGGTGCTCCTGACGGAATTGCTTTAGTAGATGCAACGGGAAAAGTCATTCAATTTCTAAGTTACGAAGGTGCTTTTACAGCGAGCAATGGTCCTGCTGCAGGAATGACAAGTACTGATATTGGTATTGCTGAGGCAAGTACTGCAACTGTTGGAAATTCACTGCAGCTTATTGGTAAAGGAACTAAATATGCTGATTTTACATGGGTAGCAGCACCAAGTACTTTTGGAAAACCTAACAAGGGAGAAAAATTTGGTGAATTAGTTTTTATCAATGAAATCCATTATGACAATGCGGGAACTGATACTGGTGAAGCAGTAGAAATTGCTGGTTACTCAGGAACTGATTTAACAGGATGGAGTATCATTCCTTACAATGGAACAGGAGGAGCTAGCTATACTCCAACAGGAAATTTATCCGGAATTATTCCAGATCAATTAAATGGTTATGGTACTGTATCAGTAAACATTGCTGGATTACAAAATGGTTCTCCTGACGGAATTGCATTAGTAGATGCTTCTGGAAAAGTTATTCAATTTTTAAGCTACGAAGGTACTTTTACCGCTTCTAATGGTCCTGCTGCAGGAAAAACAAGTACTGATATAGGTATTGCTGAAGCAGGTACTGCGGCAATAGGAACTTCATTACAATTAACCGGAGTAGGATTTACTTATGCTGATTTTACTTGGCAAGCAGTCAATAATACTTTTGGAGCTATAAATAAAGGACAGTTTTTTGGTAATGCTTCTGATATACTGGTAGTTATTCCAATTGCTGAAGCTAGAGCAAAAACGGATGGAGAAATTGTAACCGTAACTGGAGTTTTAACCGTTTCTGACCAATTTGCAGGATCAGCTTACCTACAAGATGCTACAGGAGCGATAGCTGTTTTTGACAAATCAGTTCATGGAACTGGACTTTTTAAAATAGGAGATTCTATTACAGTTACAGGAACGAGAAGCTCTTTCAGCGAGCAAATACAAATAAGTCCTGTAAGTGCGGTTACCAATAATGGATTACCTAATCAACCTATTGTGCCTCTTACTATCATTTTGAGTGAAATGGTAAACCACCCTGCTGAATTAGTTCGCATTGAAAACACAACTTTTCCTAAGCCTGGCGCCATGATGTTTGGTAATTCAAACACTACTATTACGGATGCTAGTGGAACAGCTCAATTGAGAATCGATGCAGATGTAAATGATCTTATAGGTTTTGCGCAACCAGAAAATTGTTCAGAAATAATAGGTGTTGTGGGGAACTATTTTGCAACTCAACAACTATTACCTAGAATGAGAACAGACTTACCATGTGCAAATAAATATGAACAAACTGGTAATGATTTAGCAATTTCAAAAGAAAAAACTTTGGATATCGCTACTTGGAACATCGCTTGGTTTGGTGATGAAACCAATTCGCCTGCAGCAGGAAACACCAACTCTGATGCCATACAAAAAGCGGCTGTCAAAAATGTTTTACAGCAATTAGATGCTGATATTTATGCTGTAGAAGAAATCTCTGATGATGCTTTGCTTGCTCAGATGGTTAGCGAAATGAATGATTACAGTTATGTTTTATCAGAGGCTACGTCATATCCTAATGATTTTAGTAGTCCAAAACAAAAAGTTGGATTTATTTATAAAAATAAAACAGTAACTCCGTTGAATACGAAGGTGCTTTTGAAAACAATTCATCCTTTTTATAATGGTGGCGATGTTTCAGCACTTGCAAATTATCCTGATGCTGATAAATCTAGATTTTTTGCAAGCGGTAGATTGCCATTTATGATGACTGCAAATGTTACAATTGATGGTAATCAAAAACAAATCAATATTATTAATCTTCATGCTAGAGCAAATACTAGTGGTGATGCACAAGGTAAATATGACATGCGTAAGTTTGATGTAGAAGTTCTGAAAGACACATTGAGTGCACAATACCCAGATGCAAACTTAATATTACTAGGAGATTATAACGATGATGTTGATTATACAGTATCTGATGTAATAACTACAGTTTCTACTTATGAAGATTATGTAAATGACAGTTCTAATTTTAATGTACTTACTAAAACATTAAGTGACGCGGGCTTTAGATCGTATGTTACTTATGAAAACATGATTGATCATATAACAGTTTCTAACGAACTTGCTAATTTATACATCAATGAATCCGCTAGAGTACATTATGAATTTTACGCTAGTGATTATACTAAAACAGCTTCGGACCACTTTCCAGTTTCTGTAAGATTGCAATTAAAAGAATTTACTCTTGACGCTAGCAGTGTAACAAATAGTACTTGCAACGGCGAAGCTAATGGTACTGCTACTGTTTCTGTTTCAGGCGGAATTGCACCATACACCTATACTTGGAGTACTGATGAAATTACAAATACAAACTCCATATCTAATCTTAATCCAGGAACTTATACTGTAATTGTAAAAGATGCTTTAAACAATAAATTGACTGCTAATTTCACTATAACTGAGCCTTCAATGATTACTATTCCATCTACAAATGGGGTAAATGTATATTATGGGTACAGTAATGCTTCCTGCACAACACTTTCTGCAGGTACAGTAACTGGGGGAATATTACCTTATACATACCAATGGAGCACTGGAGCAACAACAAGTAGTATTGCCGTTTGTCCTACGGCAACTACCACATATACACTAATTGTGAAAGACGCTAACGGTTGTATATCTGCCACAGAAAAGATTGTCAATGTAATTGATGTGCGTTGTGGTAGTAATTCAAAAAATCCAAAAGTGGAAATATGTCACAACGGAAAAACAATTTGTATTGACGAAAATGCTGTTGCAAGCCATTTAGCTCATGGAGATAATTTAGGTGCTTGTACATCAATAAATAAGGATTCCGTATCAATAACTGATGTAAATGTATTTCCTAATCCATTCGTAGATAGTGTAGATGTAAGCATTAACATTTCTGAAAATGCAAAGGTTGACTTTTTACTTTATAACTTCTACGGACAGATCAAAAAACAAAGCAGTCAAGAAATTAAAGCTGGAAAATCAATTACAAAATTAGAATTATCAGAATTGAATAAAGGATTCTATTTCTTGAAAATCGCTATAAATGGTAAAATTAAAGATATCAAATACTTGATTAAACAATAATTTTTTATTTAGAGATTAAAATACTCTTTATTAATTAAAGCCATCAAAATTACTTTTGATGGCTTTTTTTTGAAAGAATATAACTATTATTTCCATTTTACTTCTACTTCAACTTTCAAAAAAAAACACCATTTGTAATCGAAAAATTCTAAATAAAGAGATACATACGAGATTAGTCATCACTTTATGTTAAGAAATGATCCTAATTTTAAATTCGTAAACAATTCCTTAAAATTTAACACATAGCATCAAAAAATAGCCATCCGATGAGTCATAATAGAATAAATATGTCAGGACTAGTAAATGGTGCTTGGATTAACAGCATTACATTTATATAATTTTGCGTAAAAAATTTACGGAGTTTGATCATGCAAGTAATTTTAGAAAATTAAATTCAAAACAAAGTCTCAAACGTGAAAAAATTCAAGAACTAGTTAAAAGTCTGAAAAAATTCGAGTAAGAGCGAGATTTATTTAAAAAAGCAATCCGTATTTTTTTGCAAAAGCATTCGATAATTGATAGTTTCATTAAAAATAATAAACAACAATTACTCGTTGAAAAAAGGTACAAATTTTCACATCTGAATAATAGCGGTTATTTTTGAAATACTGAGGCAGTTTCATTTTTCATACCGACAGAGGTTTTCAATTTGCTAACAAAAAACTGAGAAACATTAACACGAACAATACATTGAAATTGGGTACAACAGAATAATAAGTCATACTGCTTTAAAATATGCAACTATCGAATAATTTAAAAAGTAAATTAAATACAAAAAAGAAGCTTAACATAATGTGTAGTTTCATTTGTGTATCCAAAGATTCATTTTATCCTTATTCCAAATACTATAAAGAGTTTATTTCTTCAAACTAAAAAATAAGAATTGGAATTTCTGAAACAAGTCTTATGAAAAGAACTACCTTAACAAATATTATTTTAGAAATGAAAAATAGCAAAAATGAAAACATTAGTGTACAGCATATTAGGATTTGACAAAGCTTTCTTAGAAAAAGAGTCACATGGTAATCAGGAATTAGTTTTTACGGAACAATCTCTAAACGAAAATACAGCATCGCTAGCCAAAGGATTTGATGCTGTTTCACTTTTTACATCTGATGATGCTTCAGAAAAAGTTTTACAAAAACTATCTACTTATGGCGTAAAACATATCGCCTTGCGTTCCGTGGGTTACGACCATGTTGACTTAACAAAGGCTAAAGCATTGGCAATAAAAGTGGCAAATGTTCCTGAATATTCACCTTATGCCATTGCAGAACTCGCCGTTGCTTTATTATTAGCACTAAACAGGAAGCTAGTTTTAGGACAAAGTTTGATGCAAACTGGCGATTATCGATTGGATCACTTAGTAGGTTTTG
The DNA here is from genome assembly GCF_048286615.1 of Flavobacterium pasteuri. NCBI lineage: Bacteria > Pseudomonadati > Bacteroidota > Flavobacteriia > Flavobacteriales > Flavobacteriaceae > Flavobacterium > Flavobacterium pasteuri. The sequence goes on from NZ_JBLVPN010000008.1 coordinate 52,107, forward strand.
ATTTACATGGAAAAACAATAGGTATTGTAGGAACTGGAAAAATAGGAGCTGCATTTGCAAAAATAATGAATGGTTTTGGTTGTAAAATAATAGCATTTGATATTAAGGAAAATAAGGAACTCATGGATGAAATTACATTAACTTATGTTTCTCTCGAAGATTTATGCGCTACTGCTGATGTGATATCCGTGCATTATCTGCTTAATGCAAAAACGAACCATCTCTTTAATAAAAGTATTTTTGCATTAATGAAAAAAGGAGTGATTTTTATTAATACTGCTCGAGGAGGAATCGTAAATACCAAAGATTTAATAGAAGCTATCGAAAATAAAACCATTGGTGCAGCAGGATTAGATGTTTATGAAAAAGAAAAGCCAATATTTTTTCTAGATCATACTGATACTCCAATAAATGATGATTTGTTTTTAAAACTTCGTTCCCATCCTAATGTGATGATTACCGGACATCAAGGTTTTTTGACAAACGAGGCATTAAAAGGAATTGCACACACCACTATCGCTAATTTAAATGCTTGGGACAATACTGGTAATTCTGTAAATGAGGTGAATTGATACCCGTTTTGAAATCATTTATAAACGAATAGAATATTTTATTGTTTGTCTCTTTTTTATAATCATGCTGTGGATAGCAGTATTAAAAACTCAAAAGATGAAAGGATCCTTTAAACTCAGAAAAGTATCTGATAGTGGAATATTCATACACTAGACATTCACTTTACTTATTCTGTTTATCATTTTTATGAACTATAAATCAGGGCAAAATGTTACTTAAATAATTTGGTCTGTGGTTTTTATCTTGTGCATTTTCGTTACTGTTTTATTACACGAACTCGGCCATGCTTTAGCCGTAAAAATTACAACATAAAAACCAAACACATCAGCCTTTTACCCATTGGCGGATTTACCCATTGGAATGATTACCAGAAAAACCATCGGAAGAATTAATTGTCGCTTTTGCGGGAACTTTTGTAAGCATTATGCAGCTTTTATCACTAGATTCTTTATTACCATTGCGGATACTTCAAAAACAATTAATGGCTTGAACGCGAATAATTTTTTTTCTCAATTTCTTTTTAGTCAATTTCTGATAGGTACTTTTCAATTTAATTCTGGCATTTCCTCTAGATGACGGCAGGATTTTACGTGTGTTCTTACCGTTCAAATTACAAAAGTATACTGACACAAGAATACCGGCTTTTATTAGGCAAATAATAGCTTTTGGAATTACTATTATTGGTTTTTCTCGACTCAATTTTATTTTTTATCTGTATTTTTGTTAGCAATGGAACTCCAGTCGAGGCTAGTGATGTATAAACTAAATTCATTCTGAAAGTAATCAAATCCCATGCTGTAGTATTAATGCAATATCCTCTGGCTCTTTAAAAAAAACAGTGGTTAAATTAGTATTGGACAGCCTGATTACTGAAGAAGGCTTTCCGGTAGGAACACTGAATCGGGATCAGATTATTATGGCGCTTTCCATAAAAGGAGATGACTAATTTATTTACAATGCTATGGATCGAAATTTAGTTTATCTTGATAGTGCTTCTCTTTTAGAAAAAGTCTTAGGGCTCATTCAACTCAACAAATCAAGATTAATGCTCGTTATGGAAAATAATAAAGTTATTGGTATTTAGATGTTGAAAATCTTATAGAATTTCTTTTAATTAACGAAGTAAAAATAAATAAAGCCTATGATAGAAAGTAAAAATAACCTTATTGCTCCAAAAAATCTGGAACTTGTTTACAGTGGCGAAGATTATTTTTCTCGATTAGAGGCTATTATTCGGAATTCACAGTTTGAAATTCACATGCAAATGTATATTTTTGAAAACGATGCAACCGGAAATAGAATTATTAAAGCATTAAAAGAAGCCGCTTCGCGTAAGGTTCAGGTTTATGTTCTTTTGGATGGTTTGGGGTCTTTATCATTTCCCGCAGAAATACTAAAAGAAATGAGACAAAGCGGCATAAACATTCGTTTTTTTGCTCCTTTATTTTCAACCTACACTTTTTATCTAGGCAGAAGACTGCACCGAAAAGTTATTGTTGCTGATGCAAAAGTCGTGCTTATTGGCGGTATAAATGTAGCCGATAAATATTGTGACTCCCCTACGGAAGCTCCTTGGTTGGACTATGCAGTACAATTAACAGGAGAAATTGCCGAACCACTTCAAAAATTATGCACGGATATCTATTTAAAAAAAAAACACTTACAAAACAATAAAATAAAATTTTCCTTTCCATTTGAGGAAGATGGAATGGTTCGCATCCTTCAAAATGACTGGTTAAAGGGAGAAAATGAGATTTGTGATGGGTATATAAAATCAATTCGAAATGCGAAAAAAAACATCATTATTGTGGGAAGCTATTTTCTTCCTGGTATTCGAATCATTCGAGCCTTAAAAAAAGCTTCCAAAAATAAAGTGAAAATTAAATTAATTCTTTCGGGAAAATCAGATTTACCGCTTACGAGAAGGGCTACCTGTTTTCTTTATGGCAAATTGCTTAAATATAATATTGAATTGTACGAGTGGGACCAATCCATTTTACATGGAAAAGTGGCAGTAATAGATGGCAATTGGACAACAATAGGATCTTTTAATCTGAATAATTTAAGTTCGTACGGAAGCCTTGAAATGAATGTTGAAATAAATTCTGTTTCATTTTCTAAAATGTTTGAAGCACACCTCATCAAAATTATTGCTCAATGCCAAAGCATAACGCCCCAATCACTCAAAACTAAGAACAATCTATTTACAAAATCCATTAACTTACTTTCGTATTGCGTTACCCGAATAATAGAAATAATTGTGACGTACACTCCCCATAAGCGATTCAATAATTGATTTTTTTTGCTAAGAATAATTACAGTTTCTATTCCAATAAAAAATACTTTTAAGTACTGTTGACAAATAATTTTCAATAAAATCAATGCATTCATTTTTATTTAAAATATTGATAATTAATATTTTATAGATATCAATAATAAAACTACCAAGATCAAAAACTAAAAAAGAGGATTAGATTCAAAAAGATTTGGAACATACATTCTCAAAAAAATAGTGCTTATTCAACATTAATATCAATTGTTTTTTAGTTCATTTCTCAAAAAAAATGTTTAACCTGGTTTACATAGGAACCGTAAATCACCATATTGCAATTGAAACCCCTTTAAGCACTAGCTTAAAAATTCTTTATAAAGATCCAATTTTAAACCAGGATTCTTAATAGAAATAAAGGGGAAATAGTCTCTAATCTAAATACGATTTCGACGCATTGGATTTTGCACAAACAATAATTTCTTTGTACAAAAATCAAAATAACAGGCCATTAGTTACCAAATATTCAACGCAGTCTGGATTATGCTGAAGTTTTATTGTCTAATGATATACCAGATGTTTACACCACAAGAATTTTTTTCTTGAATACATAACATATTGAAATAAAGCTGTTTATTCTTATTTTAATACCTAAAAATTAATTGAATTTTATACATTAAAACATTTAAAACCACAATCATTTGTGCGTCTTTTTAATGTATATTAATATTGATAAAAGCGAGATTACAAACTCCGGACGTCCTTAAAACCTGTCAAATAATTAAGAAACAATACCTCATGAAAAATATAACAACCATCATCGCAACACTATTTTTATCTACTTATCTGCTGGCACAAACAACATAGAAAGCAGATTCAATGCCTCAAAACTTACTTTTAGCACCGTGCTTCATGGTATTTCGGATATAGCGAGATTATTCAAAAAATTTGAGATAACCGCAACAACTAACAAAACGGATTTTAGTGATGCTGTATTTGAACTTTCGATTGATGTTACCTCTATTGACACCGAAGTGGAAATGCGTGATAATCATTTACGAAGTGCTGATTTCTTTGACGTGGAAAAATATCCTAAAATAAGTTTTAAAAGCATGTCTATTCAAAAAATCGGAAAGAATAAATACAAACTTATTGGCACACTCGCATTGCATGGAATAACAAAACCGGCAATAGGGCGGAGAAATAAAGAAATGGATTAAAAACAGACGAGTTATTGACTTCCATGTTCTGTTTTAAAATAATTTATGAGCAAAAAACACCGCTAAAAATGTTAATATTCAAAATGCCAACTTTTGATTGAATCAAAATTAATCGGGTCTTAAAGAGCCTGTTTACAGTGTTAAAAGCCACATTTTTTTATATAAATTTAGTAAGATTATTCAAACGTTAATTATTCTGATTTTTAGAATTAACACTAAAAATTGCCTTAATTTTACAATTCTAATTTATAAAATATGACAACAATTACAAATTATTGGTGGGTACTGGCATTGATTATATGCCTAATTCTTTACAAATTCGTTTTACGTGTTTTCTTCGGAATGGTAATCGTTCCTGAAGATAAAATTGGTTTAGTGACCAAGAAATTTGTCCTCTTTGGATCTGAAAAATCCTTACCAGACGGTAGAATTATAGCTACCAAAGGGGAGGCTGGTTTTCAGGCAAAAACACTTGCTCCAGGATTATATTGGGCTATGTGGCCGTGGCAATTTTCTGTTGAAATGGCTCCATTTACCATTATCCCTGAAGGTAATATTGGGCTACTTTTAAGTAAGGATGGTGCCGAAATACCAACGGGTAGAATTTTGGCACAAAAAGTGAATTCAGACAATTTTCAGGACGCTACCTTATTTCTCAATAATGGTGGGCAAAAAGGACGTCAATCCGCCTTTATAACTACAGGATCTTACAGGATTAATACCTTTTTATTTGAAGTGGTAATGTCTCCTCAAATTGTGATTTCAGAGAATATGGTCGGAATTGTAACTGCTATGGATGGTGAGCCAATTCCTATTGGCCAAATAGCAGGTAAATTTGTTGAAAATCATAATAACTTTCAAGATTTTGATCAATTTCTAAAAAATGGTGGAAATCGTGGATTGCAACCACAGGTTATGCTTGCCGGATCCTATTATATCAATACTTGGGCGATACAAATAGAGCAAACTCCTATGACAGATGTGCCCATAGGGTATGTTGGGGTTGTGATCTCTTATATTGGCGAAGACGGACAAGATGTAACAGGTGATACTTTCAAACATGGAAATATTGTTTCAAAAGGGCAACGTGGTGTATGGATGGAGCCGCTTGGTCCTGGAAAATATGCCTTAAATAAATACACTACTAAATTAGAGCCTGTTCCTACAACAAATCTAGTGTTGAACTGGGCAGATGCACGCAGTGAATCCCATAATTTAGACCAAAATTTATCCACAATTACCGTTCGCTCAAAAGATGGTTTCCCTTTTAATCTCGATGTTTCACAAATTATTCATGTTCCCGCGAATGAAGCTCCAAAAGTAATTGCCCGTTTTGGGAGTATGAATAATCTTGTTTCGCAGGTTTTAGAACCAACAATAGGGAATTATTTTAGAAACTCCGCTCAAGAAAGTGATGTAATATCCTTTTTATCAACAAGAAAAGAACGTCAGGAATCTGCTAAAAATCATATCAAAGTGGTTCTTGATGAATACAATGTAAATGCCGTTGATACACTAATAGGAGATATTGTACCTCCAGAATCCTTAATGAAAACTCTAACTGACAGGAAGATTGCCGAAGAAGAGCAAAAAACTTATCAGACGCAAAGAATGGCTCAGGAACAACGTCAGGGAATGGAAAAAGAAACTGCTATTGCGGATATGCAAAAAGAAATCGTAAAAGCATCTCAAAGTGTTGAAATTGCACAACGTACTGCTGATGCAACAGTTAAAAAAGCAGAAGGAGATGCAACTAGTTTAAAATTAAATGTAAATGCAGAGGCAGAAGCTACTAAAATGCGTGCCAATGCCGAAGCGGAAGCTACTAAAGCAAGAGCTGGAGCACAAGCAGAAGCGACAAAACTAACTGCAAGTGCCGAAGCTGAAAGAATTTCTAAAACGGGTCTTGCTGAAGCTGAAAAAATTATGGCTATAGGTAAATCAACTGCCGAAGCCTATCAATTACAAGTTTCTGCAATGGGTGGTGATAATTTCACGAAATACAAAATAACGGAGGAGATTGGCAAAGGAAAAATCAAAGTAATTCCTGATGTTTTAATCTCTGGAAATAATGGATCTGATGGACCAATCAGCGGTCTTCTTGGAATGAAACTAATGGAAATGATGGATACAAAAAGTGAGAAGGAATAAACAGTAATACAATAGTTTTTTATAAAATGTTCAACAAACGTCATTCAAAATTTACTACTTATCCAATAATCCGGAATTAGTACATAAAATAGACTCAACGATGACAAATATTAACGGAGCTAGTTTGCGTCTCAATGAAAATATGGAAGCCTTGAAACACAATTTTCTATTTCGGGGTTATTTTAAAAAACAAGAAAAAGTAAAATTGAAAGAACAAAAAAATAAGTGAAAATAAATGACACCATTTTTTCGAGCTCAATTTTTATATTGTTTTCAACGCATCAATAAGTAAATTAATATCCTCTTTTGTGTTGAAATGACTGAACGATATGCGCAAACTTGGTTTTTTCAAATCCTCTACAGAAAGCATTTCGGCTAAAACATGAGAAGGCTTTATGCTTCCTGACTGACAGGCGCTTCCGCGGGAAACAGCAATTCCTTTAATATCTAAATGAAATAAGATCATAGCCGTTTTTGCTGGTGCAAAAGGCAAAAGAACATTCAAAACAGTATAAAACCCATCCGGATTTCCATTAATTTTAAATTCCGGAAATTCAATTTTGAGTTGGGCAATCAAATAGGTTTTTAACTCAGCAATATGATTTTGCTCAGCTTCTAAGTTGGTATAGGAAACTTCTAATGCTTTTGCCATGCCAGCAATTTGGTGCAACGCTTCAGTTCCAGCACGCAATCCTTTTTCTTGTTCTCCACCAAAAAACAAGGGTTGTAACCCAGAATTTTTTCGAATAAAAGCAAAACCAACCCCTTTTGGTCCATGAAATTTATGCGCACTTGCCACAATAAAATCAACAGGAATAGTTTGCAAATCAATCGCTACTTTCCCTGTAGATTGAACCGTATCCGAATGAAATAATACATTATGCTCTTTACAAATGCGACCTATTCTTTCTAAATCCAGAATGTTTCCCGTTTCATTATTCACGTGCATCAGGCTGACCAATGTTTTCTTTTCTTCCGAAAAAGCATTTAAGTTTTGGTTGTCAGGAACCCACTTTTTTATTTCATCGGAAGAAAATTCTTTTTTGATGTGGGTTTCCTGCGAAAGTAACTCTACTAAATGAGTAATGTCTATATCTCCATTTGGTTTCACATTCACATAATCAATTTGAATATCATATTCTTTTTCTAAGACTAAAGCTGTGTATAAAACTGCATGGTGCTCTATTTTACTAGTAATAATTCGTTTTACCTGTAAATCTCTAACTGCAGAACGAAGTATCCAATTGTTAGCTTCGGTGCCACAAGAGGTGAAAATAATTTCCTGAGCAGTCGCATTTAGATTCTTAGCAATTGATTTTCTGGAAAGTTCCAATATACTTTTGGCGGCACGACCCAAACTATGCGTTGATGATGGATTTCCATAATCTTCCGTCATCACTTTAGTCATTTCCTGGATTACTTCGGTACGAATAGCGGTTGTAGAAGCGTTATCGAGATATACTTTTTTCATTTTTTTGAAAATTATAAATTATTTTAAACCCTCTATTTCTGCTGGAATACTTTTCGATTTTCTAGAAAAAATAAGCTTTTCATTAAAAACAACTATCGAAATCATAATCAGAAAATAGGAAAATAACTGAAGTGAACTAACGTTTTCATCATAATAAAATACCGCTAATAGAAACCCAATAATCGGATTAATATAAATCATAATCCCAACTGCAGACGAATTAATTCCTTTTAATGCGTACAAGTTTAAAAACAACGGAATAATCGTAAAAAAGACTACGATTACCAGTAAACATCCATAAAATAAGGGTTCTGTGGGCAAATCTCCGCTATAATTGGGATAAAAAGGAAGCAGAATTATTGCAGTAAAAACTAATTGAATTGTCAAAACAAGGAATTTATCCAATTCACTATTTTTTCGTTGACTCACTAAATACATTGCATATGTCGCTGCCGTAATAAGGCTATAAAAAATGTCTTCAAAATGATTCAATGACAATAAAATACAACTAAAGGCACTTATCAAAACGGCAACCCATTGCCATTTACTCAGTTTCTCTTTTAATATAAAAAAAGCCAATATAGTCGTTAAAATTGGGCAAATCATATACGCTAATGAAGCCGCTTTTACACTAACGTGATTCATCACATAAATAAAAACAAACCAGTTTGAGGATAGAAATACGCCACCGCCAAGTGTCAACGAGATAACACTTTGCTTTTGTTTTGCTGTCATCGATTTGAAATGATTCCAATTTTGCAGTATGATATTGCGTCGAAAAACGACATTGATAATTACCATCAGCGCCACACTAAAAAAAACACGGTAAAATAAAATGTCTAAAGAAGGATAATTGTGTAATGGTTTTAATGCTAAACTAAAAAAACCCCAGATAAAAAAGGCAGAGAAAGCAGCTAAATAATATTTATTAGGTCTCATTATAGTGTAAAATTTGCGCAAAGATAATGATTTCTATTCGCTTTGAATTCATCCAATAGTAGCAATACAATAAAGCACATGCTTTTCTATCTCTCTCTCTAATTGAAATTTAAAAACCCAATATCCTGTTAAATAATCTATTTTTAAAGGGGAATGCAATTGGAACAAATTAAAAATTCTATTTTTGTTACAAATTTTATAAAAATGAAAAGAGTTGTAAGCCTACTGGTTTTTGCGTTACTGTTAAACGGTTGTGATGATGGAGATTTGATTCAAGAAGACATTAGTTTTGAAGATGTTGCCGCACAAAATTGTACTACAAATGATATTATCTACAAACTAAAGGATAGTGAGGCCCTTATTCTTGAAGTTCTGGGATTTACTTTCCCTACTGAAACTATATCGCAGGAATTAGACATTAATACTTCAAATCGTGTACTATACCGCTTTTACAACGGCGCCGTAACTTCCTCAACCATTTGCGAAACTATACCGCCGGCAACACCTATAGTTATGGATCAATGGACTACTTCAGGCGGAAAAATAATTATAAACACTACCGCTATAAAGACCACAAATACTACTGATAACAGTACTAAAATTACGGGTTACAATCATAATATTACCTTTAAAAACATCACATTTGTAAAAAGTAACGGAACACAAGTTTACGAAACATTCCCTTTTGGTGACTATATAATTAGTGCTACTCCTTTACCTTTTGCATTCAATAAAACGCTTGAACAATGCAGTTCTTCAAAACAATTGTATGATTACAATAGTAGTGAAGCTCTTATTTTAGACATTGATCCCGCTTTAATTGTTAATCAAGCGACACCGCTAAACGCTCCAAGAACCGGATTAATAAGTGATACCAAAAACAAACTTACGTATCGATTATTCTCTGGTTTACTTACGGGTACTTATTTTTGCAACACCACTTTTCCGGCAACTCCTGCAGTAAGTGAAGAATGGATCGGAGTAGCTGGAGTGGCAAACGAAAGCGGAATTGTAGAGGTAACTACTACTACTTTAGGAGCTGGTTTCAAACACACCGTTGTCCTTAAAAAAGCAAAAATGAAGAAGGGAAGCAGTGATTTTATTTTGGGTGATAATTACATTTATGGTGAATTATTGACTACAAATTAATCCCAAATAAGAAGCAAAAATAGAGGCAAAAAACAACCGTTTTTAGTCCAAAAAAAGGTCCGATTTTTAAGCTGTTTTCATTAGAAAATTTGCTTGAAAATCGGACCTTTTTTTGAGCTTTTAATAACTAAAACAAAACTTACATGGCACTTTGCTTGATAAAAACTTCTGTTGCACCTTGACCATATTTTTGATAATTCCCTTCTTGAAAAGCAATGTTATCATAGCGACCCAATAAAAAATCCAGCTCTGCTTTTAGAACTCCTTCACCCACACCGTGGATAAAAACAATTTTGGGAATGCGATTCCGGATGGCAAATTCTATGTGTCGTTTTGCCGTGTCAGTCTGCAAAGTCAGAATATCATAATTCGACATTCCACGTTTATTTGGCACCAGTTTTTCGATGTGTAAATCAAACTCCGGAGCGGGAATTTCGTGCTTTGATTTCTTTTCTTTCACAAAACTTCGTGGTTTTGGTATCTCTTTTTCTTTTGAAACCTCACTTACATTAATTCTTCTGATAGAGTCAAGTAAGTTACTGGAATCATTTATTTTAATCAACTCATTGACAAAAAATGTCATCATGAATCCATCCTCTGTTTCAATCGTAACTTGCTTCTCGTTGACTGACAACACTACTCCATTGATGGCTTCATCGAGCACTGAAACCTTATCTCCTTTGTTAAACATTTTCGTCTTCTTTATCTTGATTTTTACTTGGCGTCTTGGCACTCAATTGCATCATTCCCATCATGAAAACCACAATTGCAATTACCATTATATACACATTTTTTTCGGCACTTACCTGCTCGTATAAAGCAACAGTTATCGCCACAACCATTATTGGAATAATAAACTTTCTCATCTTTTTAAATATCAGTTTTCAAAAGTAATGAATTTAAAATTGCATCAATTATTATCGCAACCGTTTCTTATTTTTTCGTAAAATTGTAAAAAGAAAAACCATTGGATTTAGAAAAATATATGCTCCCTTGTTTAAGCAAAACCCTCTTTGGAATAGAGTGTTTGGGCTGTGGTTTTCAGAGGAGTTTTTTGTTGCTTTTGAAAGGAGATTTTGAAGGTGCTTTTAAGATGTATCCAGCCATTTTTACCACCCTGTTATTTCTAGGAATTCTAGGTTTTAATTTTATCGACAAAAACAGGAATTACAAAAAAATCATCATTGGCTCAGCAATATTAAATGGCATTTTTATGATTGTGGGTTATTATTTTAAGCACTACTAAAAAGTTCTTTTTTTGATTTTTTAGAACAAAAATTATTTGATTCGAGTCAAAATATCATTCATCATTTCGATTTGGACTTTTTGAATTTTTATTAATTCTTCTTGTTGGTGCATAATTAAATGATCCAGTTTCTCATGAAGCATTCTAATTTCAAGTTCTGATTTCAAATTTATCATATAATCTTTTTTGGCTCTTTCCCTGTCTTTTTCTTCTTGACGATTTTGACTCATCATAATTACTGGAGCTTGAAGTGCGGCAAGACATGACAAAATTAAATTCAACAAAATAAATGGGTACGGATCAAATCCTTTGTTCAAGAAAACATAAATATTAATCAGAATCCAAAAAAGAATAAATACTCCAAAAAGGATTATAAATTTCCAGCTTCCACCAAAGGCAGCAACTTTATCCGCTACTTTTTGCCCCACTGTACGAACACCTATTTCATCCTCAACAATACTCACTAATGATTTATCCTCGTTCAAGGAACCGATAACTCTGGTTTCCAGATTTGACAACTCCCCTATTTCGACCAATAAATAATTAGAAATGTATCTCTCCCGATACATATTCAACTCCCCAATTGAGAGGGATTTTTCCTCATCAAAATCAGGATAATCCGTTTGTATAAGAGCTAATATTGGGTTTCGTATGGTTTTGGCAGCAATTTTATCCGCTAATGGAAATTCTTTTTGGGAAATATCGCTTATAAAAGTAGTCTTGGATATCATGGATTGTTATTTATTGGCTAATTTAAAAAACACTTTCATCAAAACTAATAATTCAACTCCTATACATTGAAAATAAAACAGATACACAACATCTTTTTTATCTTAAAAAGCTAAAACAGTATTTCCCACTGCATTTACTATGCATTTATTTAACAAAAGTGTTTCAATAAACAAGATAGCTTTATGTTTAAGAAAGAAATAATTCGAAATAGTTCAATATCTTTGCGTTTCGTTTTAAAACCCATAAAAATGTCACTGAACTACAAAAATATTTCTTTCTGCTATTGTTGTTGCTGTTTTTAAAATCTCCCTTTAAAAAACATTGTTCAAAAACGAATACTAATTGTAATCAACTTAAAATCTGATTATTACAATTTAAGACATCTAACAGCATGAAATCACAAAAAATATTAGACCTTATAGGAAACACGCCTTTAGTAGAAACTACTAATTTGATAAAAAATAAAAACGTAAAACTTTTACTGAAACTTGAAGGAAACAATCCTGGTGGCAGTGTAAAAGATCGCGCAGCCTACAATATGATTGCTTCCGCATTAGAAAGAGGAGAAATCAAAAAAGGAGATAAACTTATTGAAGCGACTAGTGGCAACACCGGAATAGCTTTGGCCATGATTGCCCAATTATTCAATATCGAAATCGAATTGGTACTTCCGGAAGATTCTACCAAAGAGCGCACCCAAACCATGCGTGCTTATGGCGCAACCGTAATTTTGACACCAGCAGCTACCGGAATAATAGGCTCCAGAGATTATGCTGATAAAAAAGTAGCCGAAGGCGGTTACATCATGCTCAATCAGTTTGCAAATGATGACAACTGGAAAGCACATTATAAAACTACAGGCCCTGAAATATGGAATGATACAGAAGGAACCGTAACCCATTTTGTTTCTGCTATGGGGACAACAGGGACGATTATAGGCACTTCAACTTACTTAAAAGAAAAGAATCCTGCGATTCAAATTGTAGGTGCCCAACCCAGCGATGGATCTCAAATTCCGGGAATCAGAAAATGGCCTGAAGAATATTTGCCTAAAATTTTTGACGCCAAGAAAGTAGACACAATCATTGAAGTCTCTGAAGACGAAGCACGAGCCATGACCAAACGTTTGGCTCTGGAAGAAGGAGTTTTTGCAGGAATGAGCAGTGGCGGTTCAGTTGCAGCTGCAATAAAAATGGCCGAAGAATTAGAATCAGGAGTTATTGTAGCCATTATCTGTGACCGTGGCGATCGCTATTTATCTTCAGATTTGTTTGATTAAATTAATTACACGTTATAAAAATAACCTTCCTTTTCTGTATCTTTCGGATATAAAAAGGAAGGTTGTTTCGATTTTAAGCAAGAACAATTTCTATTTTAATCAATACACTATTAAATGATTCAAACTTTATAATCTGGTTACAAATGAAAAACACACCATTAATTTACTGCATTCTATTTTTATCAATCATTATGGGAGGAAAAGTACAGGCTCAAGACTGGCCAAATTTAAATAAATACCAAAATGAAAATGCAAATCTGAAACCGGTAACACCCGGACAAAAAAGAATTGTATTTATGGGAGATTCCATAACTGAATTTTGGAGTATAACCGACCCCGAATATTTTGCCGGAAAACCATACGTTAATCGCGGTATTAGCGGTCAAACTACGCCTCAGATGCTGATACGTTTCAGAGCTGATGTTATCGCTTTAAAACCCGCCGCTGTGCTTATTTTGGCTGGAATAAATGATATTGCCGGCAATACCGGTCCTGCAACATTGGATATGATTGCAAATAATATTTTTTCGATGGCCGAATTGGCAAAAGCAAACCAGATTAAAGTCATTCTTTGTTCTGTATTGCCCGCTTATGATTTCTCTTGGAAGCCAAATCAAAATCCAGCTGAAAAAGTAATGGTACTCAATAAAATGATAAAAAATTACGCTGACGCCAATGGCATTCTATATCTTGATTACTTTTCGGCTATGGCAGATGAACGAAAAGGTTTGCCTGCTTCGTACTCTAATGATGAAGTACACCCAAATAAAACAGGATATCAAGTAATGGCACCACTTGCGGAAAAAGCAATCACCAAAGTCTTATTGCAAAAATAAATTATTACTTTAAAAAGAAACGAAAAATGAACTATCGCAGATTGGGTAAAACAGATTTTGAAATTTCAGAAATATCTCTTGGCACATGGCAGGTAGGCGGAAAATGGGGTTCTCCTTTCAATGATAAAACCGCAGATGAGTTAATCAATACCGCGATTGACAACGGCGTAAATTTTATTGATACAGCCGATGTTTATGAAAACGGATTAAGTGAAACTGCTGTAGGTCGAGTGGTTCGTTCCCGTTCTGAACGAATTTATGTGGCTACAAAATGCGGTCGTCACATTAATCCGCACGTAAATGAAGGTTATCAGTCCAAAGTGCTACAACAATTTGTGGAAGATAGTTTGAGAAGAACTGGACTTGAAACACTGGATTTAATACAATTGCATTGTCCTCCGACTGAAGTATTTTATCGTCCGGAAATATTTGAAATGTTTGACCGTTTGAAAGAGCAAGGGAAAATTTTAAATCTTGGCGTTAGCGTCGAAAAAGTCGAAGAAGGGCTAAAAGCGATTGAATTTCCAAATGTAACTTCGGTTCAGATTATTTTTAATCTTTTTCGCCAGCGTCCATCCGAACTGTTTTTCAAAGAAGCAATGAAACATGATGTTGGTATAATTGCAAGAGTTCCTTTAGCGAGCGGACTTCTGACTGGGAAATTCAATGCTAAAACTACTTTTGACACTCAAGATCATCGCAATTTTAATAGAGATGGAGCTGCTTTTGACAAAGGCGAAACATTCTCCGGTATTAATTACGAACTGGGCTTAAAAGCCGTAGAAGAATTGAAATCATTATTTCCAGAAGCAACAAACTTAGCTCCCATTGCTTTACAATGGATTTTAGGTTTTGATGAAGTAAGCTGTATAATTCCTGGCGCTTCTAATGAAAACCATGTTTTATCCAATTTATCGGTTTATAATTTACCTAAATTAACTTACGAAAAAACTGCAGCGATGAATGACATTTATGACCGCTATATAAAATCCGAAGTACACCAACTTTGGTAATCCATTTTATCACATAAAAAAGGCCCGATTTAAATTAAATCGAGCCTTTTTTTATGTGAATCTTATTTTATACTAAAGTCGCAGTGGTCGAAATTGCAGCATTCAATAATTTAGAAATAGGACAATTTTTCTCTGCTTTAGTCACTAATTGTTGAAAAACTTCATCTGTTATTGCACTTATTTTTGCATTTACCATTAAGTGGGAAGTTATAATTGTTCCTTCCACCAAGTCGATATCACATTTAGTCTCGATACTTTCAATTTCAAAACCAGCTTCAGTGATATAAGCAGAAAGTTGCATCGTAAAACAGCCCGAGTGCGCTGCTGCAATTAATTCTTCCGGGTTAGTCCCCACTCCTTCTTCAAAACGGGATTTGAAAGAATATTGAGTATCTTTTAATGTGGTACTTTGTGTGGTAAGTTTCCCAGCTCCGTCTTTAAGTGAACCATTCCAAACTGCGGTTGCATTTCTTTTCATAATTATCAATTTTTATGTTTTCTCAAATTTAGTTCATTTGTAAAAAAACGCTTTCGTAAAAAGGATTTTTTAACGAAAATTTAAAGTTCGTTGTATCTATAAAATACATTAAAAAATAACCGAAAAAGTAGCACCTTTATTAGCTCCATTGCTTTCTGCTAAAATTTGTCCATCGTGTCTTTCTATTATTTTTTTACATAAATACAATCCAATTCCTGTTGATGGCTCATTTGACGTACCTAATTTACTCATTTTAGTGAATTTTTTGAATAGTTCGTGGCTTTGCTTTTGGTCAAAACCTATACCTGCATCTGTTATTGTAAAAAACAATTTGCCTTCTTGCATATAAACACGAACTTTGATTTCACTATCCGGAAACGAGAATTTTACAGCATTATCAATTAAGTTCACTAAAACTCGTATCAGCAACACTTTATCAATTTTTAAGAGTGCTTCTTCGACTTCAATTGATAAATCCAGTTTAAGGTTTTTATTACTTAGCAGCTGATCCAATTGTTTTGATACAACAGAAAAAATAGAAGAAAACTGCACCATATCATTTTCGGATTTTTTTTCTATAATTTGATCTTGCTCTTTCAGAAGCTTGATGAAGTTTTCAATATAATTATACTGTTGTTCTGTAGATTGAAGGATTAATTCAGCTAATTCTGTTATTGCTTCAGAAGGCTCTTCCTCTAAAATAAGTAATGCCACCGACTTAGAATTCCCTACAAAGTTTCTTAAATCATGGGAAAGCAAATACACTAAATCTTGTTTTTCTGTAATAAAATTTTCATTTTCAGCGATTGAATCCTGAATATTGCTCATCAATAAACCTGCTTCATCAGAGAAATTAGTTGGTAATGAAGGAACAATTCTCTTGTTTCTGTATAGATTTAGAGCTTTAGAAGCCACTTCAATTGGTTTAATTAGTTGCTTTAAGAATAGCAAAGTTGTACCTGTAGCCACTAAGGTCATGGTAAGGGCAAAAATTAAAATAGCATCTGCAGAAATTGTTTTACTGCCATAAAGCACAAAAAACAATAAACCTATCAACGGAATATGAATTCCTATAAATGCGACAAACAAAAATTTGAACGCATAACTATTTTTAAGAAAACCTATGTTAGATAATTTTTTATATAACTGCATGACAATTTGTTTTCGTTTTTTTTAAACAACAGAAAATAATAAAGAACAAAATAAGTGATTAATTTCTTACCAATGCTTAGGATTTTCTAAATAAAATATTAAATTAACCATTTCACTTCAACCAACGTACGTTTAAAAAGAGTACTTGGTTCTTAAATTCGATTTTTTTAATACTATTCTGATGTGTATTTTTATCGAAATAAAGTGAAATTACTTGCCTAAAATCTTCACTTAACAACAAAACTAAACTCTCCCAAATTGCAGAGAAACCCCTCATTTGCGTAAGCTTTGAAACACTTGTCAGTACAGAGCGATTCCTCGTTCCCCTTAAAGAGAGTAGAAAAAATGCTCCTTTACATGCATAGTGTTACTACTTGCGGAAATGGGGGTTTATGGCGGTAAGCCTCAATAGCTCCAATAAAAAACACTTGAAATTAAAAATATTTCCTAATTTGAATTTATAAAACCATTCAAACGCTTATTTTTGCGCTATGGCAAAGAAAAATACAGACAAAGTTGTCTTTCATCAAATAAAAGTCCTTGATGCTGGTGCAAAAGGCGTATCGGTAGCAAAGGCTCCCGACGGAAAAGTAGTTTTTATCCCGAATGTGGTTCCGGGCGATGTGGTTGATGTGCAGACTTTCAAGAAGCGCAAGGCTTATTATGAAGGAAAAGCGGTTCATTTTCATGAATATTCAGAGCATCGTGTAGAGCCTATTTGCGAGCATTTTGGTGTTTGTGGTGGTTGTAAATGGCAAAATATGAAATACAGGCAACAGTTGTATTACAAGCAAAATGAGGTAAAAAACCATTTGCAACGCATTGGAAAAATAGAACTTCCGGAATTTGAACCGATTCTTGGTTCAGAAAAACAGTTTTTTTACAGAAACAAAATGGAATTTTCGTTTTCGAACAGCCGTTGGTTAACCGAAAAAGAAATTGACAGCACCGAAGATTTAGGAAACAGAAACGCACTTGGTTTTCACATTCCGAAAATGTGGGACAAAATTCTGGACATTAATAAATGTCATTTACAGGAAGACCCATCGAATGCGATTAGAAACGAGGTTCGCGCTTTTGCTAACGAACATGGTTTGACTTTCTTTAATCCAAGAGCGCACGAAGGTTTATTGAGAACTTTGATGTTGCGTACTGCTTCGACCGGTGAAATCATGGTTTTGATTCAGTTTTTTGAAAACGACAAAGCCAACAGAGAATTACTTCTCGACCATCTTTACGAGAAATTCCCGCAAATTACTTCGCTGCAATATGTTATCAATAATAAAGCGAATGATACTTTATACGATACAGATATTAAATTATATAAAGGAAGAGATTACATTCTAGAAGAAATGGAAGGTTTGAAATTTAGCATTAATGCAAAATCTTTTTACCAAACCAACTCCGACCAAGCGTATGAATTGTATAAAATAACGCGTGATTTTGCCGGTCTTACCGGAAATGAAATTGTGTATGATTTATATACTGGAACGGGAACTATTGCTCAGTTTGTTTCGAAAAAAGCGAAAAAAGTAATTGGTGTTGAAAGTGTTCCTGAAGCTATTAAAGATGCAAAACTGAATGCTGAACGAAATGAAATTACCAATTGTGAGTTCTTTGTAGGGGATATGAAAGTTGTTTTCAACGATAGTTTCATTGCACAACATGGTCATCCTGATGTAATCATCACTGATCCACCAAGAGACGGAATGCACAAAGATGTAATTGAACAAATTATGAAAATTGCTCCTGAAAAAGTAGTTTATGTAAGTTGTAATTCGGCTACACAAGCGCGCGATTTGGCTTTAATGGATGAAAAATACAAAGTGACCCGTGTACGTCCTGTGGATATGTTTCCACAAACGCATCACGTGGAGAATGTTGTACTTTTGGAAAAAAGATAAGCCCCCTAACCCCCAAAGGGGGAACAATATAAAGGATATGAAAAAAATAATATTAATTGTACTTACAGTAGCACTTTCCTTCTCCAGTTGTGAGAAAGATGACATTTGCGATGCAAATACTCCCACTACACCTCGTTTGGTGATTAGCTTTTATGATTTTTTGAACCCTTCTGTTTTAAAAAATGTAACAAATCTAAAAGTAGTTGGCGAAGGAATGACTGAGGGAATTGTTTTTAATACTGCTACCGGAGATGCTAAATACCTTACGAACGGGAGCACGATTTCGATTCCGCTAAAAACAGTTGAAACCAGTACCAGTTATAGTTTTACTCTAAATTCTGGCAATCCAAATCCAGCTTTGGTAAACGTAGACAATATAAAATTTGATTATACAACCCAAGAATTATTTGTATCGAGAGCTTGTGGCTATAAAACTATCTTTTCATTAGACCCAATAAATCCATACACACATACCAATGCTGCAGTTGCAGATACAAAATGGATAAAATACATCTCGGTTGAAAAAAGTAACTTAGAAAACGAAAATGAAACACACATTAAGATCTTTTTTTAGTTTTTGTCTCCTATTATCGTTGACTTTGGTACAAGCTCAGGACCCGAGCCCAAAAGGCGAACGGGCGAAGCAAACTACTCCTGTCAAAAGTGATCCAAAAAACACCAAAACGGACCAAATGATTCCTGAAGCGCCATTACCATTGGTCAAAATTAATCCTGAAATCATAAAGAACGATTCGATTCCTGTAAAAACAGACCGATATGGGATTCGTGTTGGACTGGATTTATTCAAATTGACACGCGCTTTATATGACGAAAATTATAAAGGAATTGAGTTTGTGGGAGATTATCGATTGACAAAAAAATATTTTTTGGCTGCCGAAATTGGAAACGAAAACAAAACCACGGATGATGACCGCCTTAATTTCACTACCAAAGGTTCGTATCTAAAAGCAGGTTTTGATTATAATGTTTATGAAAACTGGCTGGATATGGAAAATATTATTTCCGTAGGCATGCGCTATGGTTTCAGTACTTTTAATCAGCAATTAAACAGTTATAGAATTTACAATGCGAATCCTTATTTTGGCGAAGTTCCTGTAATTCCTTCCGGTGAAAAATTTGATGGTTTAACAGCCAGTTGGATTGAAGTGGTGGCCGCAGTGAAAGCAAAAGTATTCAATAATGTATTTGTGGGTTTCAGTCTTCGATTGAACCGATTAGTAACCAATAAAGAACCTGAGAACTTCTCTAACTTATATATTCCTGGATTTAACAGGACTTACGATGGTGATTTTGGAGTAGGATTTAACTATACCGTTACCTATTTTGTCCCTATTTATAAGAAAAAAGTAAAACCTGTTGCAGTTCCTAAAAAAGCTGATAAAAAATAATTACGAATTAGGAATAAAAAAATATCGCAAAGAAAACAATCAGTTCTCTTTGCGATATTTTTTTTAATTCGTAAATTTAAGCTACCCTATTTCCTTAATTCCTTTCATGAAAATCCATTTCATGAATAATTTCTCTCCGTCTTTGGTTTTTATCGCATGGAATTTTGGCGACAAAAGTGTTCCAATCACAAATGCAGTTAACGGAATCCAAAATCCGGTTAAATTAGTAAAATGTGCCACTACATATCGAGCGGAAATAAATAATATTGCAAAACATCCCAATTGGTATAGAAATGCTCGTATTTGTAATTTGGTCATTTTTTTAAGTCTTAAAGTTATAAAGTCAAAGGTCGAAAAATAAAAAATTGAATATTGCTTATTCAGCACTATCAGTTGTTACCTGAAACTTTGTTCTCTTACTTCCTTCGTACATTTCGTATTTTACTAAACGAGCTTCTAAACCAGCGTTAAAAAGTTTGATTTTCCTAGAAGGTTTAAGACCTACATATTTCAAAGCTTCCAGATTTGCTGTAATCATCCAAGCATTCGTTCCTGGGTAATTTTTCTTTAATGTATCACCAATGTTTTTATAGAATTCTTCCATGTGAATATCCAAACGCTCATCATACGGCGGGTTGAAAACGATGTGCAATTTTCCTTCTGAAGTCTTTTCAGTGTCAAAAAAGTTTTGTTCTTCAATCGAAATATATTCATCCAGATTGGCATTTTTGATATTGTCTTTGGCTTTTTGAACCGCACTTGGTGCTTTATCATAGCCTTTTATCGTGTAATGAAACTCTCTAATACGTTTCAATAAACTGTCTGAAATAGCATCAAACAAATCATTGTCCCAATCGTTCCATTTTTCGAAAGCAAATTCTTTACGGTTGATGTTTGCCGGAATATTGCAAGCAATCATTGCTGCTTCGGCTAAGAATGTTCCCGAACCACACATTGGATCCAAGAAATCCGTTTGACCGTCCCAACCGGAAAGCAATAGAATTCCTGCTGCCAAAACCTCGTTTATAGGAGCAATATTAGTAGCAGTTCTGTACCCACGTTGATTCAATGCATTTCCTGAAGTATCAAGCGCTACTGAAACCTGGTCTTTATCGATATGAATGTTTATTCTTAAATCAGGGTGTACTTTATCAATACTTGGTCGTTGCCCTGTTCTTTCTCTGAACTGATCGACAATCGCATCTTTACATTTTTGAGAAACAAATTCCGAGTGATTAAAATATTCCGAATGCACCGTTGTATCAATCACAAAAGTCTGATTGGCATTCAGTAATTTAGACCAATTCACTCCCGAAATGCCTTTGTATAAAGCCTGCTCATTATTTGCCTTGAAAAAATAAATAGGTTTCAGGATTTTCAAAGCCGTACGCAAAGACAAATTTGCTTTGTACATAAACCCTTTATCTCCTTTAAAACTAACCATTCTTACTCCTTGCTCCACGTTTTGTGCGCCAAGGTTTTGTAATTCTTTCGCTAATATTTCTTCAAAACCAAAAAAGGTTTTGGCAACCATTTTATAATTATTTTCCATTGTAAAATCAAGTATTCGTTGCAAAAATACACTAAATTTGCATCAATCGAATTAATTGAAAAAGAATAAATGTCTGCAGCACAAAATCCACCAACTGAAAATCAACTGAAATCAACTGAAAACTGGTATACTTCTTGGTTTGACACTCCGTATTATCACATCCTTTACAAAGACAGAAATTATAGAGAAGCGCAAGTTTTTATGGATAATCTTACCCATTATCTTAATCTTCCAGAAAAGGCAAAAGTATTGGATTTAGCATGTGGCAAAGGCCGTCATTCTATTTATTTGAACCAATTAGGATTTAATGTTCTTGGAGCTGATTTATCTGAAAACAGTATTGCTGAAGCCACTAAAAACACGAATGAAACCCTTCATTTCAAAGTACACGATATGCGTGAACCTTTTGAAGAAAAATTCGATGCTATTTTCAATTTATTTACCAGCTTTGGTTATTTCGAAAATGACGAAGACAATCTAACCACGTTAAAAGCCATCAAAGAAAGCCTTTCGGAATATGGTTTTGCCGTGATTGACTTCATGAATGTTGCTCAAGTACTCGAAACACTAGTTCCTGAAGAAACAAAAACGGTCGAAGGCATCGAGTTTCATATCAAACGCTATTTGAAAGACGGTCATATTTACAAAGAAATTGATTTTGAAGATAAAGGTCAAAAATTTCATTTTACCGAAAAAGTAAAAGCCCTTACCCTAAAAGATTTTGAGGAATTAATGGAAGAAGCCGGAATTTATTTATTGGATATTTTTGGCGATTACAAATTAAAAAAATTCCATAAAACAGATAGTGAACGCCTAATCATGATTTTTAAATAAATGAATTACCTTTTACCTTTACTTTCCGTAATCTTAGGCTATATCGTCGCATTGATTATACGTCCAAAGAACAAAACCAACCTAAAATTGCTATTGGCTTTCAGTGGTTCTTTTTTACTTTCATTAACGGTAATGCATTTATTACCTGAAATTTATGAAAGTGCAAATCCAAACATTGGACTCTTTATCATGCTGGGAATCTTGTTCCAGATTATATTGGAATTTTTCTCAAAAGGAGCTGAACACGGTCACGTTCACGGACATGAAATAATGACACAAATCCCGTGGTTATTATTCATCAGCCTTTGTATACATGCATTTTTAGAAGGATTTCCAGTTAGCCATCATCATGATTTAGCCATAGGAATTGCCATCCATCATTTACCTATTGCTATTATTTTGACTACTTTTTTCATCAATGCAAGTCTGAATAAAAAAGCCATTTTTTTCTTCATGGTCACCTTTGCAATCATGACGCCGCTAGGAACTATTTTATCTGATTATTTGCCAATATTAAACGTGTATTATACTGAAATTACAGCCATTGTAATAGGAATATTATTTCATATTTCGTCTACCATTATTTTCGAAAGCAGCGAAGGACACAAGTTCAATATCGCCAAAGTTTCGATGATTGTGATAGGAATTGCGTTGGCATATTTTATATAAATTTATAAAGCTAAGAAACAGAAATTAAGAGATTTCTGTTTCCCAGCTTTTAATTTTCTAATTACCTCCAGTTCTTTTATTCTCCTCCTTATTTCCAAAATCACGCTGTTGTACATTGATCTTTTTGTTTCCAAAATTATAAACCACAGATAAACGTACAAATCGATTACTTTCTTTCTGCTCATATACCTGTTTTACACCGTTTATAACTGAAGTAAAGTCTTTTAAATAAGAGGTATTAAAAATATCATTTGCCAAAAATGCAATCTGCATGGTTTTATTAAACAAATCCTGTTTGAAACTAATATCAAAACTCGAGGCATATCCTACTTTATATAAACCGGATTTAAAAGGCGTTGTATACGTAAAATCGATTTGCAATTTTGTCGTTTTACCTAATAAAAAAGTATTATTTGTAGAAAAATCAATTTGTAAACTGTTTGATGGTGTAGCATTGATATCTTTAATAAATTCTGTTTTTGCTCCCAAAAGGTACAATGAATTTTCACTAGACCACCAATCTGTAAAACTTGCCGAGTAACTTTCCCCTATTCCATAATTTAAATTTTTAAAATAATTCTCACGGGTTACAATCTGCGTATTGGTTTCCGGGTTTGAGGTAAACAAAACTCCATAACCGTTTGTAATTGCATTTACAAAAACACTCGTTCTAAAAATCTCTTTATAAGAATGCGCCAACTCAAAATTATCACTAAATGAAGGTCTTAAAAACGGATTCCCTTCGGAATAACTATTGCTGCTGATGTAAATTCTGAACGGATTCAATAAGTCAAAACGTGGTCTGTTGATTCTTTTTCCATAATTCAAACTAAAAGTATTGTTTTCGTTTTTCTTGTAAGAAGCATAAAACGTTGGGAATAATTTCAAATAATTATTTTTTGTTTCCTGATTCATTGTTTCAGAAAATCCATTTGTTTGAGTGTTCTCCAATCTTAATCCCATTTGGAAATTCCATTTTTCATTGAGTTTTTTATCCGCATTTACATAAACTGCCTGATTGTTTTCAGTGTATTTAAATCGGTTGGATTGGTTCGAATCTAATTCCGGAGTTCCTGTAATTGTATTGAAATAAAGTACATCACTCACACTATTTGTAAAACTCATTTTTGCACCATAAGACAAATTCAACGCTTGAAGCGGATGTTCCATATCTGCCTTAAAACTCCAATTGTCAATATCCTGATTCGAAATGTTTCTTCCCGACTGATTTATATCAACAAATGTCATATCTGGCGTGAAATTATTAGCGACAAAGTTTCTATCGAATTTTGAACTGTAATTAAAATAGTCCACATCAAAAGATAACTTCCTTTTTAAGGAATCTAGTTTGGTAATCAAATGTGCATTATACGTTTGATTTCTTGATCCTTTATCAGTGAAGCTATTGTTCAGTATAACATTATCTAATTCGTTTTGAGTACTGTAATTCTCAATTCTAATATCCGATTTAAAATCAGGGTTATTTCTATCGTTTAAATATTGAAATCCAATAGTAGTACGTTCTGAAAGATCATAATCTAAAGCCAATTTACCCGAAAGATTTTCAGTTTTTACCTTTGTTGCACTTTTCATATGGGAAAGTCCATCAGGAAAATACATTTTTAAATCATCTGTAGCATTCAAATAACCTGTTTTTGCATTGATGCTAGTAGAAAATCTAAACTTGTTTTTATTGTAAAAAAAGTTATCTCTTAAAGTATAAATGCTATATTTATTTTGATCATAAGAAACTGTAGTCGTGTTTTTCCAGGAATCACGAACTCCTTTTTTCATAATAATATTAATCAATCCACCTGTTCCTTCAGCATCATATTTTGCGGGCGGATTGCTGATAATTTCAATATTTTTAATATCACTAGCCGAAATTGATTTCAGAAAATTATTCAGTTCCTCACCTACTAATTCAATCATTCGTCCATCTATCATAACACGGGAAGTTCCTTTTCCTAATATATTGATTGTATTATTCTGAACGACAACTCCAGGAGCCGAATTAATGGCACTTAAAGCGTCTCCGCCAACTGTTGTAACATTGTTTTCAAGATTATAAACCAAACGATCCGTTTTCTGTTCGATTGTTTTCTTTTTAGATTGAATGATAACCTCTTTTAAATTGGTTCCGCTTTCTTTTAAAATGATTGTTCCTAAATCAGTATCATTTTCTATTGTAAACTCTTTTTCATAATCTGTAAATTCTAAAAGGGATATTCCAATTTTATAAGATCCTTTTTTAAGATTGATTTCAAAACTACCGTCTTGTTTAGAGGTTGAACCATCTATAATTTTTCCTTCTGAATTCGATATGGAAAT
This sequence comes from Flavobacterium pasteuri, assembly GCF_048286615.1. Lineage (NCBI taxonomy): Bacteria > Pseudomonadati > Bacteroidota > Flavobacteriia > Flavobacteriales > Flavobacteriaceae > Flavobacterium > Flavobacterium pasteuri. The sequence continues at coordinate 77,314 of NZ_JBLVPN010000008.1, forward strand.
ATCTGCCCATTCTAATGGAATTGTTTCGCTTGCTATTTTTCCTTTTAATTTAAATGATGCTTGTGCTAAACAAAATAAAGGCAATAATAAAAAGACAAGGAGATTTACTTTTTTCATGATTTCTAATTTTAAAACTTGTTTCGATTAATTTGAAGCAAAGTTGCCTTAGAAATTTTCAGAATTCGACCGACAAAAAAAAGTCGAACCAATTTCTATTCAGAAAATCAGTTCGACTTTATCAGACATGAAGTACGACTTTTTACAAACCACTTATTATAAGGCGTTTCTATAAGCGGTAGGCGTCAAATTAGTGTGTTTTTTAAAAGAGGTATTAAAAGAAGATTTGGAGTTAAAACCAACCTCGTATAAAATTTCCAGAACGGTAAGCTGACTTCTAGACTGATCTTTTAAAATACCCATCGCTTTTTGAATACGATATTCATTGACAAAATCAAAAAAGTGCTGATCCATATGATGATTAATCAAAACCGATAAATCCCGAACCGGAATATCAATTTGATTGGCAAGCTCCTGAATGGTAAGCGATGGATCAAGAAAAGGCTCTTTCTGAGCCATATATTGTTTTAATATCGAAATTTGACTGGAAACCGCATCATCTTGAACATTTTTAGATGCTGTCTTTTCTTCGACTTCAGGCAGAATATCTTTTGTCAATTGTAATCTAGAATTAATTCCCCTAAAAAGTTCCGGATGATTCAATGCTTTCATCACTAACCAACAGGTAATAAATAAAGCTACACTTCCTACAACTACATTTAACCAAAGAAACATTTGTCTGTAATCGCTATACCGTAAAAGGTTTTTTAATGCAACCAAACCGTGCGCGATTAGGAAGACAGTAGTCATCTGAAAAAGATACTTGTATGTCGAAGTACTAGGATTGGTATAGTTTTCCAGATAAATTTCTCTGTATTTCTTCAAAATTAAAAATGCGCTAACAATATAAAACACATATTGAAATTCAATTAAAATCTGGATTAAGTATATTTCAGGCATATGCTCAAGATCTCCGGATAAGAGTTTCATATCTGCATTACTGGCTAAATAAAGTCTTGGAATAAAAACTAAATTAACTAGTAAAATAGGAAGTAAATGCACTAAATGTTTCCATTTCAATCTAAAATCAGAATAACAAACTGACAATACATAAAGATAAAATAAGGGCATTGCCAACAAACAGATTGTCCATCTAAAAATCATCAAATCAAGATAATCCTGAATATAATCAGTAACAAAAAAACCACTAAGATCAATAGCCGAAATAATAAAAAACCAGGCAAATAAACGGTTGGCCAATTTATTTTCAGTTTTAACAGTCAGTAAAAAAAATGCCATCAATAAAGACACAAAAACTGAAATCCGTGCAATCCCTTGCAATAAGATTATTCTATCCATTTATTTTTTAATATTTAACAAATATAATATTTTAGTTCATCTAACAAAGATTCAATAAACTTTCTCCATATGAGAAATTAAAAACTAAAAAAAGTAAATCAATTTATATCAAATTTAAAGAAACTTGACACTAAAAAACCTGAAACTAAAAATAGAAAATTTCGAGATTGTGATAAAAAAGGTTAATTTTGGAGTTGTCCAATTATACGAAAAATGACCTTCACAAAAACCACCGAACAATCTTCAAAATATGAACATTTAGAAAAAATGTCAGTGCAAGAATTGTTATCTAATATCAATCAGGAAGACAAAACTGTTCCACTTGCCGTAGAAAAAGCGTTGCCCCAAATAGAAAATTTAGTCACTGAAATCGTTGCCAAAATGAAACTCGGCGGGAGATTGTTCTATATTGGTGCAGGAACTTCGGGACGTTTGGGAATTCTTGATGCTTCGGAATGTCCACCAACATTTGGTGTACCTTTCGATTTGGTAATTGGGATAATTGCCGGAGGCGACACCGCAATCCGCAGAGCCGTAGAAAATGCCGAAGACAACGCAACACAAGCCTGGATTGACTTGAAAGCTTTTGATGTAAATGAAAATGATGTCGTGGTAGGAATAGCTGCTTCGGGAACAACACCTTATGTTATTGGAGGATTACAAAGGTGCAACGAGAACAATATAACCACAGGAAGTATTTCTTGTAATGCAGGAAGTCCGCTTTCGCAAACAGCAAAATTCCCTATTGATGTAGTTGTAGGTCCAGAATTTGTAACCGGAAGTTCTAGAATGAAAGCCGGAACAGCCCAGAAACTGGTACTGAATATGATTACTACCGCAACTATGATTCAACTGGGTAAAGTGAAAGGCAACAAAATGGTTGATATGCAATTGAGCAACAGCAAACTGGTCGATCGCGGTGTGAAAATGATTATGGGAGAAATTCCCGTTTCCTATGAAGAAGGTGCCGAATTATTGAAAAAACACGGTAGTGTAAGGAAAGCCGTTGATAATTTTAAAAAATAAACAACGATGATTCACCATATAGTAATGTGGAAATTAAAAGATTTTGCAGAAGGCAAAAGCAAAGCCGAAAATGCAATTATTCTAAAAGAGAGACTTGAAGATTTAAAAAAGGATATTCCTGAAATAGTTGAAATACGAGTAGGAATTAATATTGAAAGTGAATATTCAAACTTTGATGCCGTGCTGCACTCCTATTTTAATTCGTTTGAAACATTAGAGAAATACCAAAATCATCCAACACATAATATTGTTGCCGAATGGATAGGTAAAATTAGAGATTTGAGATATTGTGTGGATTATGAATTTTAATTATTAAATTATGGCAACGAACAAAGAACTATTATCTAAAGGAATTAAATATTTAGCGGGAGCTTTACCATTATTATTCTTGGGACCGGCAGTGATTTATAATGCTTTTATGAATCAACAGAATGTGTGGCATTATTTAGTTTTAGCAATAGGAATAATTGCTTGTTTAGCAGCTATGCTTTTGATGTATTTGGGATTAAAAATAATTATGAAAAGCTTATTTAACGACTAATGGAAAACCTAATTCACGTTCAAAAAATATTTGAAAAAATCGTTTACGTCGATAAAAAAGTAAACAACCGAGAATTTGAAGATTGCGTTTTTAAAAACTGTGATTTATCAAATAGTGACTTCTCCTACAGCACTTTTATGGATTGCGAGTTCATTGATTGTAATCTTGCTATGACCAAATTATCAGGGACAAGTTTGAAAGGCGTGCAATTCAAAAACTGTAAATTGCTGGGTATCCAATTTGAGGAATGCGATGATTTCTTGTTTAACGTCAATTTTCAAGAATGTGTTTTGGATTATTCTTCTTTTGCCAATAAAAAAATGCCAAAGACAAAATTTAATTCTTGCTCGTTAAGAGAAGTAAGTTTTGTTGGCACCAATCTTACCAGTTCTGTTTTTGATAACAGTAATTTGGATGGTGCTATTTTTAACAATACACAATTAGCCGGAGCCGATTTTTCAAAAGCATCTAATTTTAAAATTGATCCCGAATTCAATCCTATGAAAAAAGCCAAGTTTTCTACACAAGGAATCATTGGACTTTTGGACAAATATGACATCAAAATACAATAGTTAAAAAGTAAACATACTAAGAAATGAAAAAAATACTATTCCTCCTCCCACTACTATTACTAATGTCATGCTATGATGCGGAGCGCAATTGCAAGGATTTTAAAACTGGAAAATTCAAGTTTGAATATGAAGTTGACGGCGTAAAAAAAATTGCCATTTTTGAACGTAATGACAGTATTGAAATAGAAACTTTTGAAGGAAAGACTGATACTGCTTCGATACGATGGGTAAACGATTGTGAATATGTTTTACTGAAATTGCATCCAAAAAATATGGCTGAGGAAAAGGCTATTGGTATGAAAATTTTGACAACCACAAAAAATTCCTATACCTTTGAATTTGGAATGGTTGGTGTTGATGAAAAACAAAGAGGAACCGTTACTAAGATTTCCGATTAAGCTTACAAACTCAAATTAATAAATAATAACGAACTAAACATGGAAGTATTTTTAAATCCGGATGCTTGGATTGCTCTTTTAACATTGACCTTTTTGGAAATTGTATTAGGAATCGACAACATTATTTTCATATCAATTGCTACAGGAAAATTACCTGCTGAACAACGGAAGAGAGCCACAAAAATAGGAATGTTCCTTGCCATGTTCATGAGAATTGCGCTTTTGTTTGGTATCAACTTATTGATTCAAATGAAAGAACCTTGGTTTCATATAGATTTAAGTTGGTTTTCAGCCGGAATTACTGGTCAAAGTCTTATTTTACTAGGTGGAGGATTATTCTTGATTTATAAGAGTACCAATGAGATTCGTGAAAAAGTAGACGAGAAAGGTCATGAAGAAAAAGAATTAGGAAAAGCGGCTACAAAATCATTTCAAAATGTACTGTTACAAATCATCATGATTGATTTAGTTTTCTCTTTTGATAGTATTCTTACCGCGGTAGGTATGACAAATGGCGTTGAAGGTGCTTTGTATATTATGATTACTGCAGTGGTTATTTCTGTATTAATTATGATGCAATTTGCGGTTCCTGTTGGGAATTTTGTCAATAAACATCCTTCTATTCAAATACTTGGCTTATCATTTTTAATACTAATTGGAATGATGCTACTTACTGAAAGTGCGCATTTATCGAATGCTTTAATCTTTGGAAATCACGTTACTCCAGTACCAAAAGGGTACTTATATTTTGCCATATCTTTCTCATTATTAGTCGAAGTGCTGAATATGAAAATGAAGAAAAATAAATAATCAAACTATTTTTTGATAAAGAAGCTCCTTTTCGGGAGCTTTTTTTTTATTCTGAAAATATATTCCTCCTTAAATGGGGAAACACTAAAAAGACTCCAATTTGGTCTTTTTTCTTTTTATTTTATTTTTTATAAATTACCTTAGACACAAATAAGCACCATGAAAAATACAATCTCCCATAGAGTTGCTGACTTTTTAAAAAACTTCCCTCCTTTTTCCTTTTTACATCAAAAAGACATCGAAGTTATCTCTGAACAAATCTCCATTATTTATAAAGAAAAGGACAGTGTCATCTTTGCCGAAAACGAAGAAACACATTCCTCTTTTTATGTTGTACACAAAGGAGCAGTCGCACTTAGAACTAGCCTGGAAAATGATATTCTGGATATGTGTGATGAAGGGGATATTTTTGGGCTGAGACCACTTATAGCCAATGAAAACTATAAAATGGAAGCCAGAACTCATGAAGAAAGTATTATTTATGCCATTCCAATTGCTATTTTCAAACCTTATGCGTTAGAAAACAGAGCTGTGGGAAATTTTTTAATCGAAAGTTTTGCCTCTAATACGCACAATCCGTATTCTAAAAGTCACAGCGGAAAACTATATGGAGAAACAATGGATCTGGAAGGTCTGGACACGGGTAGAAAACTATTAGACTTACAGCCTGTAAAATATTCTAAAAAACTAATCACCTGTTATTCAAACACTATTGTAAAAGATATTGCGGAGACCATGACCAAAAAAAATGTGGGGGCCATTCTTGTAATCGAAGATTCGCTCCCCATTGGAATCATTACAGATAAAGATTTAAGGAACAAAATTGTGACTGGAGAATTTCCCATCACAACAACTGCGGCCTCAATAATGACAACTCCTGTTATTACGTATCCTAAGAAAATGACCGTTACGCAAGCTCAAATGGCCATGATGAAAAGCAATATCAGCCATTTATGCCTTACGAAAGATGGTACGCCAAATTCCAAAGCTGTTGGAATTCTATCCAAACATGATGTTATGGTAGAACTTGGTAATAATCCAGCAGTATTGATTAAAGCGGTAAAAAGAGCTAAAAAAGCCAAACAGATAAAACCAATACGCGCCAATATAATGCAATTGTTACAAGGATATTTAGACCAAAATATTCCGATGACACTGACTTCTAAAATAATTACAGAATTAAATGATGCCTGTATCAAGCAAGTCATTGAAATAGCCTTGAAGAAAATGAAAACGCCTCCACCGGTAAAATTTGGATGGCTCGCATTAGGAAGCCAAGGAAGAAGCGAACAATTACTACATACTGACCAAGACAATGCTTTAGTCTATGAGGATGTTCCCGAAGAATTAAAAGAAACCACTAAGAAGTATTTTTTAGAATTGGCTACACATGTCAATAAAGGGCTTTTTGATATTGGCTATGATTATTGTCCAGCAGAAATGATGGCGTCTAACCCAAAATGGTGCTTAAGTCTAAGTGAATGGGAAAGTCAAGTTTATCATTGGATCACCAATCCAGGAAAAAATGAAGTATTATTGTCCTTTATATTTTTTGATTACAGCCTGTCTTATGGAGACAGCGAACTGGTAAACAAGCTTTCTGAATTTATTTTTGAAAACATAAAAGCTAATCCTGTTTTTTACATTCACTTGGTAAGTGGTGCGCTACAAAGCCCTTCTCCAACAGGGTTCTTTAGACAATTTTTAGTTGAACAAGATGGAGCTCACAAAGATTTTTTCGATATAAAAAGACGCGCTTTAATGCCACTAACAGATGCTGCAAGGGTTTTAATTCTATCTCATTCCGTAAAATCAATCAGCAATACTCCTGAACGTTTTGAAAAATTGGCAGAATTAGAACCCAACAATAAAGAAATGTATTTAGCTTCTTCGTATTCCTATAAAGCATTATTAAAATTCAGAACAAAACAAGGACTTTTACATAATGATTCCGGGCAGTTTATTGCTCTCGAAGCGTTATCTAAATTAGAAAAAATTAAGCTAAAGCGAACATTCAAAACCATTAAGGAACTCCAAGAAGTCATTACCATCCGATTTAATCCTTCAAATATATTATGATGACAAATTTTATAAAAAAAAGTAAAACTATTTTATTTGATTTATTGGGGAAATCCGAAAAATCATCTGATGAGGAACTATCAAACGATATTGATGCGGTACGTTTTGTTGTATTGGACACAGAAACCACCGGATTTGATTATACAACTGACAGGATACTTTGCATTGGGGCTATTGTTCTGCAAAACAATACGATTCCTATCAATGGAAGTTTTGAAGTTTTTATTCAACAAGAACATTACGATCAGGCAACTGCAAAAATTCATGGAATTCTAAAAGAATTTGTCATAGATCGCCCTACAGAATTAGCAGCGCTACAACAGTTTTTAGATTTTTTGGGAGATTCTATTATCATTGCACATCATACTATATTTGACATTACTATGATAAACAAGGCACTCGAAAGAAATGGGTTGCCAGAATTAAAAAACAAAACTTTAGACACGGCTATTTTGTATAAAAAAACGTTATTGGTTTCTAATTTATTGGAACGCAAAGAAAATTATAGTTTAGACGAGCTTGCCGATAAATTTGATATTTCCAAAAAAGATAGACATACTGCAATGGGAGATGCCTATATTACTGCTATTGCCTTTTTGAAAATTCTAAATAAATTGAAAGAGAAAAAAGAAATCACCTTAAAACAATTGTTTAAATAATCGTAAAAATTGGCAAAAACGCATAAAAAAAGCCCCTTTTCAGGAGCTTCTATTTATTCTAAGGACATAGTAATCTGTCCATCATCTTCCAATTGAATATCAGAATCATCAGCATCCGTTTCTCCTTTTACTTCTAAATCCTCAGGAATAACCTCAACAGGAATTTCATACGGCAAAGGTTCCAGCAGGTTTACTTGTTTCAACTTATCAGTTGTCAATTGATTCCCCAAGGCTTTAAATCCTTTTACCGAAATAAATGATTCTATGTCTACCGTCATTGCTTCTTTTTGAACTCCTTTTACTTTTGTAAAAATTAATTCAGCCACAGGACGATAATCCGTTGAAACAATCTCTAATTGTGAATTCGGATGTTCCGTGATAAAACTTTCTTCTTTATTCTCTGTTTCCAACAAGAAACGTTTGATGTAATAACGTTCTTTTTCTCCATCATAATAAATCGCCGAAATTGGTTTCTTAGGAATCCATTTCTCCAAAACCACCATATCTTCATCAAAATGAGTCGATAATTCTGGTGTAATTACTTTTATTTTTCCAGATTGTGATATGACCAAAATTTTATCATTAGGCCTGAACTCCCCTAACAACTCCCCTCTTGCATCTACGTTTAATCGTTGAACAGTATCATCAAACCAAACTTTCCTAGGCAATAAAGTTGAAATTCCTTTTTCCTTCAGTTCTATTTTTTTGATTGGATATTTGGTCACCAAATTCCCTTTGGAAGCGCGGCCTTTTATCGCTAAACTGGCAAAATCAATATCGAATTTCAGTTTTTTGACACTTCCCACCTGACGCAATAATATGGTAATTACCTCAGCTTCACCATTTGGATTGCAAGAAAAATATACTACTTGAGAACCAGCAGTTTCATTGGTTAAATCGTATGCTTTGTCTCGGGTTACTCCTGAAACATTGAATCTTTTTATATAGGAAGGCCCAGATTTTCCATCTCGGTAAATCATGTTATAAATGGTACGCTTATCACTTTTGTCAAAAATAGCAATGTGAATAATATCTTTACCCACGAATGTTTTCGCATCAACTTTGGTAATCATCATTTTTCCATCACGCAAAAACACGATAACATCATCAATATCAGAACAATCCGTAACGTACTCGTCTTTTTTCAAGCTCGTACCTACAAATCCTTCTTCTTTATTGACGTATAATTTAGTGTTTCTTAAAACTACTTTGGTCGCTTCAATATCATCAAAAATACGAAGTTCTGTTTGGCGTTCCCGCCCTTTTCCATACTTCTCTTTTAATTTGGTAAAATAGGCAATAGCAAAATCAATCAGATGTTCTAAATTGTGTTTTACTTGTTCGATATCGTCTTCCAATGCTTCGATTTTGTCTTGCGCTTTATTGCTGTCAAATTTGGAAATACGCATGATTCGAATATCCAATAAACGCAGAATATCGTCTTCGGTAACAGCGCGTTTTAAATGTTTTGTGTGTGGTTTCAAACCATCATCAACGGCCTTAATTACCGTTTCTCTGGTCGTCATTTCTTCAATGTCACGATAGATTTTATTTTCTATAAAAATACGTTCCAAAGAAAGAAAATGCCATTGTTCTTCCAGTTCACTCAATTGAATTTCCAATTCACTTTTCAGTAATTGTACCGTTCTATTGGTTGAAATTTTCAACATATCCGAAACCCCGATAAACAACGGTTTGTTATCTTCAATTACACAACCCAATGGTGCCACCGAAGTTTCACAAGCTGTGAAAGCAAACAATGCATCAATGGTTTTATCTGGAGAAACACCTGGAAAAAGATGAATTAATATTTCGACCTCAGCAGCGGTATTGTCTTCAATTTTCTTGATTTTGATTTTCCCTTTATCATTTGCTTTCAAAATACTATCAATCAAAGTCGTCGTATTTGTAGAAAACGGAATTTGGGTAATCACCAGGGTATTTTTGTCCAGTTGACCAATTTTGGCACGAACACGAATACGTCCGCCACGCAATCCATCATTATAATTAGACACATCGGCAATACCTTGCGTCATAAAATCCGGATACAGTGTAAAAGGTTTCCCCTTTAATATTTTTATAGAAGAATCGATTAATTCATTGAAATTATGAGGCAACACTTTCGTCGAAAGACCAACAGCAATACCTTCGGCTCCTTGTGCCAAAAGCAATGGAAACTTCACCGGAAGATTGTTCGGTTCTGCTCTTCGTCCATCATACGAAACGCCCCAATCGGTAATTTTTGGACTGTAAATAACCTCCAAAGCAAATTTAGACAAACGCGCTTCAATGTAACGAGAAGCTGCAGCGCCATCACCCGTTAGGATATTCCCCCAGTTTCCCTGACAGTCAATCAATAATTCTTTTTGTCCAATTTGCACCATCGCATCACCAATACTCTGATCTCCGTGTGGATGATACTGCATGGTGTGTCCTACAACATTGGCAACTTTATTATAACGACCGTCATCTAATTCTTTTAGAGAGTGCATGATACGACGTTGCACCGGTTTAAAACCATCTTCAATAGCCGGAACGGCACGCTCCAGAATCACATACGAAGCATAATCCAGGAACCAGTCTTTATACATTCCCGTAACTTTGGTAATAGTATCGTTTCCGTCTTCTTGATTATCGTAAAAATGCTGGCTTCCTGAAGAAATTATATCGTCAAAACCCTGCTCAGCGCTAGGATTCTCGTCTTCTTGACCTTCTGGTACTATGTTATCGTCTTCTTCGTCTTTCATTATATTGATTCCGAAATTAATTGCATTAAATCCTCTCTGCTTGGCAGAATTGTTTTGTATTTACTGGCAAAAATTTGCTCATTATTTTCTGGTAAAGTATATTCTACAACCAAATCACTCTTGTTTTGGCAAAGAACAATTCCTATTGTTTTATTTTCGTCTTCCAAACGCATTTCTCTGTCGTAATAATTGACATACATTTGCATTTGTCCTAAATCTTGGTGTTTCAATTCTCCTATTTTTAAATCAATGAGAACAAAACATTTTAATATTCGATTGTAAAAAACCAAATCGATTCGAAAATGTTTATCGTCGAAAGTAATTCTGTTTTGTCTTGCTACGAAAGTAAATCCGTGACCTAATTCTAGTAAAAAATGTTCAAGTTTATTAATAATTTCTTCCTCTAATTCCGATTCCGAATACTGATGCAATTCTGGTAAACCCAAAAATTCTAAAATATAAGGGTCTTTAATTAGGTCTTTTGGTTTCTCTATAATCTGTCCTTGTTCCGACAGTTTCAAGACTCCTTCAACATCTCGACTTAAAGCCAATCGTGTATAAAGAGCTGAATCATATTGTCGTCTTAATTCCCGAACGCTCCAATTGTATTTCTCAGATTCTATTTCGTAGAAACGTCTTTCTTTGTCATCGTCAATTCGCATTAAGAAAACATAATGTGTCCAAGTTAGTTTGAAAAACGAAATCAGGGACTGCGCTTTTTGATTTTCAGAAATCCCAGTCGGTAACTGATATATCTTAGTATTCAATTCCCGAGTCACTGACTCGGATTTTTGAATTTGTAAAATCCGAGTCAGTGACTCGGAAATTGAGTAAGCTAAATAAAACTTCCTCATGTTTTCTAAATTATCAATCGAAAACCCTTTTCCAAACTCAATTGTCAACTGTTCCGAAAGTCCTTTCAATAATTGTTTTCCGTATTGAGCTCGTTCTTTTCCGCTTTGCTCTTCTTCGACAATCATTCTTCCTATTTCAAAATAGGTATACACCATTGTTGAATTTACACTACGTAAAACCTGCTGACGGGAATTTTGTAATAGCGTGACTACTTGAGAAAATAAAAATTTATTTTGAGAATTATTTGAAACTGTATTTTCTTCGTCTTTCATTACATATATTCTATTGAATAGTAATCAATTCTAATTTTGTTCTAAAAATCCTAAAAAGAATATTTTTCTTTACAAACATGCTCTTCTTTTGTAACCTCAATTCCATTTTTATCCATCTCTTTTTTTATAACTATATCACATTTTTTATGGTCGTTACTTCTTATGATAAAAAAGGTAGTCGAAAAACTAATTACAAATAGTAAAGCGATAAAAATTAGTGTTCTTTTTGTAGGCATCTTATAACTATTTAAACTTTCTCAATTACATCTAATTCCACTTTCAAATTCTTGATGATAAATTCCTGTCTGTCTGGCGTATTTTTACCCATATAGAAAGACAATAATTGCTCAATCGAAGTGTTTTTGTCCATCATAATCGGATCTAAACGAATGGTTTCTCCAATAAAATTCTTAAACTCATCTGGAGATATTTCCCCTAATCCCTTGAATCGCGTGATTTCTGGTTTTGGCTTTAATTTTTCTATTGCGTCTTTACGCTCTTCATCCGAATAGCAATAAATGGTTTCTTTCTTGTTTCGAACCCTGAAAAGTGGTGTTTGCAAAATATACAAATGTCCTTCTTTTATTAACTCAGGAAAAAACTGAAGAAAAAACGTAATCAATAATAATCGAATGTGCATTCCATCGACATCGGCATCGGTAGCGATTACAATGTTATTGTAACGTAATTTTTCCAATCCGTCTTCAATATCCAACGCCGCTTGCAATAAATTAAATTCTTCATTTTCATAAACAATTTTCTTGCTCATTCCATACGAATTCAGAGGCTTACCACGCAAACTAAAAACCGCTTGCGTATTTACATCACGCGATTTAGTAATAGACCCAGAAGCCGAATCTCCCTCAGTGATAAAAAGCGTACTTTCTAAATTTCTAGGGTTTTTAGTATCCGGAAGATGCGCTCGGCAATCTCTTAATTTCTTGTTGTGTAAATTCGCTTTTTTAGCGCGATCTGTTGCTAATTTTCGAATACCAGAAAGCTCTTTGCGTTCTCTTTCGGCTTGAAGAATTTTTCGCAACAGCGCCTCTGCTGTTGGAGGATTCTTGTGCAAATAATTGTCTAATTTCGTTTTCACAAAATCATTTACAAATGTACGTACCGATGGCATTCCAGGTTCTGAACCCATATCTGTCGAACCTAATTTGGTTTTGGTTTGCGACTCAAAAACAGGCTCCATTACTTTGATACTAATGGCCGTAACAATGGATTTTCGGACATCAGATGCTTCGAAACTTTTATTATAAAACTCCCGAATGGTTTTTACAATCGCTTCTCGGTATGCTGCTAAATGCGTTCCACCTTGAGTGGTATTTTGTCCGTTGACAAAAGAGTGATACTCCTCAGAATATTGGGTTTTGCTGTGTGTTAAGGCAATCTCAATATCGCCTTCTTTCAAATGTATAATTGGATATTCTAAATCTTCAACATTAATTGTAGCTTCTAATAAATCTTTAAGTCCGTTTTCAGAATAGTATTTTTCGCCATTAAAAATGATGGTTAAACCATTGTTTAGATAACAATAATTCTGAATCATTTTCACTACATATTCCATACGGAATTTGTAATTCTTGAAAATGGTTTCGTCAGGAGTAAAAATAACTTTGGTACCTTTTCGTTTGGTAGTGTCTAAAATTTCTTCTTCGAGAACCAAATTTCCTGCGGAGAATTCGGCTGCCTTTTGTTTTTCATCACGAACAGACTCTACTCTGAAATAATTAGAAAGCGCATTGACTGCTTTAGTTCCGACACCATTAAGACCAACTGATTTCTGAAAAGCTTTTGAATCATACTTCCCTCCAGTATTCATTTTTGACACTACGTCAACCACTTTCCCTAACGGAATACCACGTCCATAATCCCGAACAGTAACTGTTTTGTCCTTAATTGTCACTTCAATAGTTTTTCCGGCGCCCATGGCAAATTCATCGATACAGTTATCGAGAACTTCTTTGACCAAAATATAAATACCATCATCTGCTGAAGAACCATCTCCCAGTTTTCCGATGTACATTCCGGGACGCATGCGAATGTGTTCTTTCCAGTCGAGCGACCGAATATTATCTTCGGTATATTGATTTTGTTCGGACATTGTAAAATTTGTGGATTTTGTGCTAATGTAGTGTAATTCGATAAAATTTAAAATAGGTAGTCATCAAAGTTATTAAGAATGATATTGACAACCGATTGAGGATTTAGGATTAATGATTTTAGATTGCAGATTTCAAATTGATATTGATTTTTGATGTTCAAATTTAAAAATTCTTGATAATCTCTTTTAATTGATTGTCTAATTCAGGATTAGAAATTTTACCGTTTACAATATCAAAATTAGCATCAAAACTAGGAAGTGAAAAAGCAGCCTTAACGTTTCCGCCATAAAATGGAAAAGCTTTTTTAGCGATTTCCAAAACACTTGCGCCACCTCTGGCTCCCGGAGAAGTTGCCATCAACAGCATCGGTTTTTCCTGAAAAACTTTCCCTGTAATTCTGGAACACCAATCAAAAACATTTTTGAAAGCCGCTGAATAATTTCCGTTATTTTCAGCAAGAGAAACCACTAAAGTGTCTGCAGTGGCAATTTTAGCCAAAAATACTTTTGCTAACTCATGCTGACCAATTTCTTTTTCTATATCAACAGTAAATATGGGCATTTGAAAATCGTTTAAATCCAATACCTCCACTTCGGCATTTTCAAAAAGATTTGCTGCGTACGTCGCTAATTTTTTATTGATAGAGTTTTTACTGGGGCTTCCGCCAAAAGCGATTATTTTCATGATACTTTATTTTTACTAAAAGTAATAAAAATTGGCTCTGTTGCAAAATAATTAGCCACAGATTACCCCGTTTAGAAAACGAATATGAAACTATGAAATCTGGTATTAACCCAAATCTATTTTACCCCAGATTACAATGGAAAGCATTTTTCAGATCAATCTTAAAGTGTAAAGCTGGAATAGGGACAAAAAAAGTCGAAAGCTATTACTAACTTTCGACTTTATGACTTTCGCCTTTATGACTATATATTTATACGTTAAATCTAAAGTGCATTACATCACCATCTTTTACAATGTATTCTTTCCCTTCTACTTTAAATTTCCCGGCTTCTTTACATTTTGCTTCTGAACCGTACTGAACGAAATCTTCGTAAGCAATAACTTCGGCACGGATAAATCCTTTTTCGAAATCAGTGTGAATCACTCCTGCAGCTTGCGGTGCAGTTGCTCCAATATTAATGGTCCAGGCACGAACTTCTTTGACACCTGCGGTAAAATAAGTTTGTTGCTTCAATAATTTATAAGCAGCACGAATTAAAACCGAAGCTCCTGGCTCCGTCAATCCCATATCCTCAAGAAAAACTTGACGCTCTTCGTAGCTTTCCAATTCGGTGATATCAGCTTCAGCACCTACAGAAAGTACGATAACCTCAGCATCTTCATCTTTTACCAATTCACGAACTTGGTCTACATATTTATTTCCGTTAACTGCCGAATTTTCATCAACATTACAAACGTACAATACTGGTTTTGCAGTAATCAATTGAAAACCTTCCATCAAAACTTCTTCGTCATTGTTTTGTGGAGTAATAGTTCTCGCTGATTTTGCTTGAAGTAAAGTCTCTCTAATTCTGTTTAACAATGCTTCTTCGACAATTGCTTCTTTATTTCCAGTTTTAGCGGCACGTTTTACTTTTTCTAAACGTTTTTCAACATTTTCCAAATCTTTCAACTGCAACTCAATATCGATTGTTTCTTTATCCCGAATTGGATTTACATTCCCATCAACGTGTACAATATTGTCGTTATCAAAACAACGCAAAACGTGAATAATAGCATTACACTCTCTAATGTTTCCAAGGAATTGATTTCCTAAACCTTCTCCTTTACTCGCTCCCTTTACTAATCCTGCGATATCCACGATATCAACAGTCGCCATTTGCACTCGCTCTGGCTTTACTAATTCTTCCAGCTTTTCAATTCTGGAATCCGGAACATTAACAACACCTATATTAGGCTCGATAGTACAAAAAGGAAAATTTGCACTTTGAGCTTTTGCATTAGATAAACAATTGAATAATGTTGATTTTCCAACATTTGGTAATCCTACAATCCCTGCTTTCATATGTAGATAATATTTATTTTTTTAATGGAATATTGTATCGCAATCCTATTTGTTTAAAAAAAACTTAACGATTGAGATTCTATGATCTTTTTCTTTACAAATAACTGCTGCCAGTTAAAAAATTAGTATTTAGTTTAAAAGTTTGCAAATATAAGATTTTATAAATGTTTAAGTAAGTAAAAATTGCAGTTTAAACAGGTCTGATATATTTTTTATAAAAAATTAAACGATGTGCCAATCTTTTGTTAAAAAAAAATTATATTGCAGCCGATTTTAAAACAAACAAAAACCAAACACAACTTAATTATGAAAAAATTTGCATTATTATTATTTCTATTAAACGTCTCGTTTCTTTTTGCACAAAAAGAAGTCTCGGGGGTTGTAAAAGACAACACTGGCAATGCTTTGCCTGGAGTAAATATTATTGAAAAGGGAACTCAAAACGGAGTTTCTACTGACATGGACGGTATGTATAAGATTAAAGTAAAAGAGGGCGCTACTTTAGTTTTTAGTTATGTAGGGTTTTCTAAATTAGAAAAAACAGCTACAGATGCTGTTATAAATGTTGTTTTATCCGAAGAAGGCGGACAGAACTTGGACGAGGTAGTTGTAACTGGGTCAAGAACGGCACCAAGAAGTAACACTACTACTCCACTTCCTATTGATGTAATATCATCAAAAGATTTGGCTTCAACTGGTCAAGCATCATTTGACAAAGCATTACAGTACAAAATTCCGTCTTTCAACACGGTTCAAACTCCTGTAAATGATGCTACTTCATTGCTAGATCCATATGAAATAAGAAACATGGGACCTAGCAGAACGTTAATCTTAATCAATGGAAAGCGTAAAAACTTAAGTTCATTGTTATATGTACAAACATCTCCAGGACGTGGAGAAACTGGTGCTGATATCTCTGCAATACCTACAGATGCTATCGAAAGAGTAGAAATACTTCGTGATGGTGCCTCTGCTCAATACGGTTCTGATGCGATTGCTGGAGTTATGAATATCATTTTAAAGAAAAGTACAAACGGTGGATCTGTAACTGCTAGAAGCGGTGTAACTTCAGAAGGTGATGGAGAAATGATTGGAGTAAGTTTAAATAATGGATCTAAAGTAGGTGATAAAGGATATATCAACTATACTGTTGATTTTTCAAAAGTTAATCTTGCAAACAGACCTGGGACTGTAGACGCTGCCGGTGAAGCAGGAGATTTTGGTGCTTCACTTTCTGATGTTCAAGCTTTCCTTGCTAAAAAACCAGATGCTGGAAATATCAATGGATCTCCAGAAACTGCAGCTGCTAAATTTTTAGTTAATGGTGGATTTGAATTATCAGATGAAACATCACTGTATTATAACGCAGCATACGTTTACAAAAAAGTAAACTCATTTGCTAATTACAGAACACCATATTGGAGAACATTAAATCCTGCTAACCCATACCTTGCTGATTTCTTTGGAGATGGTACAGCTGCGTCTTACATAGGTTATGTTCCTACTTTTGTTGGAGATTTAAATGATTACAATGCTACTTTAGGATATAAAGCAGTTAAAAACGGCTGGAATACTGACGCTAGTGTAACAGTTGGTGGTAACTCCCAAACGTATTCAGTAACAAACTCTCAAAACAGATCAGACATTAAAGACGCTAATGGTAACAACGTTTATCAAGAAAATAGCCCTATTACTTTTCAACCTGGAGGAACTGCTTTTAATCACATTGTAGGAAATTTAGATATTTCTAAAATAGTATCAGACAAAGTGAGTATTGGTTTCGGTACTGAGTTCAGAACAGAAAATTTTGAAGTAATCGAAGGAGATAAAGCTTCTTGGGACGGTATTGGTGCAGACTCGTTTGCAGGAAACAGACCTG
Source organism: Flavobacterium pasteuri (assembly GCF_048286615.1). Classification (NCBI taxonomy): domain Bacteria; kingdom Pseudomonadati; phylum Bacteroidota; class Flavobacteriia; order Flavobacteriales; family Flavobacteriaceae; genus Flavobacterium; species Flavobacterium pasteuri. The sequence goes on from NZ_JBLVPN010000008.1 coordinate 94,708, forward strand.
AAAACTCAGGAAAATGGAATCGTTATAATTTAGGAGCTTATTTTGATGTTGCTTACGATGTAACTGAAGATTTCTTAATCAACGGAACACTTCGTCATGAAGAATATAGTGATTTTGGTGGAGCTACCGTTTGGAAATTAAGCTCAAGATATAAATTTGCAGATGATAAAATTACGCTAAGAGGATCTGTTTCTACTGGATTCAGAGCACCTACATTGCACCAAATTTACACTCAAAAAGCACAATATTCTTTTGTAGCAGGTCAAGGAATTCAAGTAAGTGGAATTATCAATAACGTATCTCCACAAGCTCGTATTTTAGGTGTTCCACAACTAGATGCTGAAAAATCAACTAACGTGACTGTTGGTATTGGAGCTAAACCTTCTAAAAACTTCAACTTTACTGTAGATTACTACAATATCAAAGTAGAAGACAGAATTGTATTAGGAGACAGACAAGATACTCAATTTGGTAATGTAGCTTTCTTTTCAAACTCATTTGATTCTCGTACATCAGGTTTAGATGTAGTAGCTAATTACAACAACATTTTATTAGGAGAAGGAAAATTAGGATTTAATTTATCTGGTAATGTTACCTTACAAAATGAAAGAATCTCTGATGTAAGAAACAATTCATTCGGAGCAACATTAGACGCATTGATGTTTACATCAAGACCTGATACTAAATGGATTTTAGGAGCTAATTATGAAATTGGTAAATTTGGTTTCTCTTTGAACAATACTTATTTCGGAAAAACAACTTTCAAACAAGATGGTTTGAATGCTAACTTAAGAACTGAGTTTACTCCAAAAGTTGTTACTGACTTAGGAATTACTTTCTCTGCAACTGAAAAATTAACTTTGGCATTGAATGTAAACAACTTATTGAATGTTCTTCCTGAATGGCAATTCAAAGCAGAAAATGCAGCTGGGACAGCTATTTTAAACGACCCTGCTCAAGTAAAAAATCAATCTAACTTGATCACTTTCAACCAACGTTATTCTCAAATGACGTATGATGGATATCACTTTAGCCAATTAGGAACTATGTTTAATTTATCTCTAAACTATAAATTCTAATTCATTTATTGCATAAATCAAAAGGGCTGTCGAAAGATAGCCCTTTTTTTTATTTCACTCATTCACTGCGTATTTAGTAATTATCACAGCCGCAACTGGAAAACAACTTCATCAGAAAATTTTATGCTGGAGTAATTACTGCAAGAAGTAAGTAAAACCTACAGCACTAAACCCTTTATGTAAATTATATAATTTTTTATTATAATTACGTAACAAGAACTCAACCAGAGGATTGTAAATTAGCTTTATATTAATACTAAAATTAAATATTATGAAGACTCTAATTCTTGGAATGGTTGCTTTTCTATTTACAGTAAATATTCAAGCTCAAAATAAAAATGTTAAATCAGAAGTAAAAACGACAGTTACTACAGTAAAAAACTCCGACGGCCAAAAAAAATCAGTAAAGACTCAAGAAGTTAAGGAGACTCAAAAAATCGAATTAAAAGACGCAGAATCTAATGCCTTAAACAAAGAAAGAAAAGAAACTCCGGTTGAAGTAACGGCTATTACTAGCATTACCGCAAATGGAATTACAAATATTGTTGATGTAGACAGATCCGCATATTATGATTTGAACGGAGAAAAATATGAAGTTAAATTAGCTGAAAGTGGATATACTATATACCAACCTAATGCTGAAAAAGCAGCTGTTTTAAGAAAAACATCAAACAACAACTATATTTATAGTTCAAAAAACAAAACTTCTTATGGTTACTTTGATGCTAATGGGAATTTAGTTTTAGAATCCTATGATGACAAAACAGACAAAATTACGGTAGAAACTTTTGTAATTATCAAAAAATAATCTGTTTATTAGTACCTCAAAAAAAATCCTGTTTGCCGTAGCAAACAGGATTTTTTTTTTACAAATACAAAAAATTTATCTTTATTCGTTATGTAAAAACGCTTGCCTATTTAATAACGTTTCTTCACTTTCTACATGATTATCATCCGGAATACAACAGTCTACAGGACATACTGCAGCACATTGTGGCTCATCGTGAAAACCTTTACATTCTGTACATTTTCCGGGTACAATGTAATACACTTCGTCAGAAATAGGAGTTTGAGCTTCATCAGAATCTATTTCGGTACCATCCGGCAAAATTACTTTCCCTTTAAGTTTTGTTCCGTCTTTATATCTCCAGTCATCTGCTCCTTCGTATATTGCTGTATTTGGGCACTCTGGCTCACAAGCACCACAGTTGATACATTCGTCTGTTATAATAATTGCCATTTTTCTATAGTTTTAAAGTCTTAGTATCAAATGTCAAACGCCAAAATTCTTTTGACATTAGGGCTTTTGACTTTCGACATATTTATGCTTATTTTTGTGCAAAATTACAATCAAAACTATTCATAAGCAAACATTATGACATTAGAAACAAAAAAAAGTGTTTTTGTTGAATTAGGAAAATTCCTAAGTCAATTTTCTGAAGATAATACTTACCGAAATCCGAGTGTTTTGCACAACGATGTGTTTTTTGAAGATTTCATAGCATTAATAAAATTATCTCAATCCCATAATGGATGGTATACACCGGAGCAAGTGTATTTTGCTATTCAATCTTGGGCAGAGGCATTAACTACAGAAAACTTAAATCAATGGCTTTCGGCTTATGACTTTCCAATAAAAGAACCTAAAAATATCGCCTTAATTCTTGCTGGAAATATTCCGTTAGTGGGTTTTCATGATTTCCTTTCAGTTTTAATTACAGGGAATAAAGTATTGGTAAAAACATCCTCAAATGACCAACATTTATTGCCTTTTTTAGCAAAGTACATCCTGGCAGTTGCCCCTGAATTAGCCAATAACATTACTTTTGTAGATGGGAAATTAGAAAATTTTGATGCAGTAATAGCTACAGGAAGTAATAATACGGCACGTTATTTTGAATACTATTTTAAAGACAAACCTTCTATCATTCGAAAAAGCAGAAACTCAATTGCTGTCTTGAATGGAAAAGAAACCAAAGAACAACTAGCATCTTTAGGGGAAGATATATTCCGCTATTTTGGATTGGGTTGTCGCAATGTTTCTAAACTTTTTGTCCCAAAAGGATATGTATTTGACACGTTTTTTGAAGCCATATTCGAATACCAAGACGTGATACATTATGAAAAATATGCTAATAATTACGATTATAACAAGGCCGTTTTCTTGATGAGTAATTTTAAATTATTAGACAATGGATTTTTGACAATAAAAGAAGACAAAAGCCATGCATCGCCTATTTCTAGTGTGTTTTATGAGTTTTATGATGACATCAATGAATTGAAAACAAGATTACAATCAGAAAACGAACAAATTCAATGCATTGTAAGTAAAAATCTTATAGAAGGCAGTATTGATTTTGGACAAACCCAAAAACCTAAATTGTGGAATTACGCAGATAACACCGATACTATTTCGTTTTTGTTAACAACATAGTTGAAATATGTTTAATTATTTCGAATTATTTAACGCCTTTTAAATTCCTATTGCCGAAATTTGCACTTTAATTTTTTGGACTTAAACTACACCATGAAAAAACACAACTACAGCGCAGGACCTTGTATTTTACCACAAGAAGTTTTTGAAAAATCAGCACAAGCAATATTAAATTTTAACGATTCAGGATTATCGCTTTTAGAAATTTCGCATAGAAGCAAAGACTTCGTTGCCGTAATGGATGAAGCTAGAGCAATTGTTATTGAACTTTTAGGCCTTGAAGGCAAAGGATATCAAGCATTATTTCTTGCTGGCGGAGCTAGTTTAGAATTTTTGATGGTACCTTATAACTTAATGAAAGAAGGCGGAAAAGCGGCATATCTTGATACCGGAACATGGGCTTCGGGCGCAATAAAAGAAGCAAAACTTTTTGGAGAAACAGTTGTTGTCGCTTCATCAAAAGAACAAAATTACAATCATATTCCAAAAGGATACACTGTACCTTCAGATGCTGATTATTTCCATTGTACGAGTAACAACACCATTTTTGGTACACAAATGAAGGAATTCCCGTCACTTGATATGCCAGTTGTATGTGATATGAGTTCTGATATATTTTCAAGAGAATTGGATTTTTCTAAGTTTGATTTGATTTATGCAGGAGCTCAAAAAAATATGGGTCCGGCAGGAACTACTTTGGTTGTTGTAAAAGAAGAAATTCTTGCTAAAAACAACCGAATTATCCCAAGTATGTTGGATTACACTAAACATATCAAAGCAGAAAGTATGTACAATACTCCTCCTGTTTTTCCAGTTTATGCTTCATTATTGACATTACAATGGTTGAAAAACCTTGGTGGAATTGCTGCTATAGAAAAAATAAACAATGCCAAAGCGGCATTACTTTATGCAGAAATAGACAGAAACCCATTATTTAAAGGAGCTGCAGCTGTACAAGATCGTTCTAACATGAATGCTACTTTCTTATTAAATGATGAAGCACATGCTGCAACGTTTGATGCAATGTGGAAAGCAGCAGGAATATCTGGATTACCTGGACATCGTTCAGTAGGTGGTTACAGAGCTTCTATGTACAACGCACTTCCGTTAGAAAGTGTTCAAGTATTAGTTGATGTAATGAAAGAATTGGAAGCAAAAATTTAGTTTTCAGTTTCACAAAAAACACCAATTGAATTCTGAATACCTAGCCCCGATAGCAGTGAAAATCCTTTTTTAAGGTTTTTACCGAAAAAAAGATTGTAACGGATAGCGGGAAATAGCTCCAGAAAAATAAAATAATAAATTAAATATGAGGATGAGATTACTTCATTCCTCGCAATGACATAAAAAATGAAAGTATTAGCCAACGATGGAATTTCTAAAAGTGGAATTCTAGCTTTAGAGAAAGGTGGATTTGAAGTTATAACTACAAAAGTAGCTCAAGAACAAGTAGCTAATTTTGTTAACGAAAATAATGTAAGTGTAGTTTTGGTACGAAGTGCGACTAAAGTTCGTAAAGATATCATCGACGCTTGCCCAGGGTTAAAAATTATAGGTCGTGGTGGTGTAGGAATGGATAATATTGATGTGGATTATGCTAAAAGCAAAGGAATTCACGTAATAAACACTCCAGCTTCGTCATCAGAATCAGTGGCAGAATTAGTTTTTGCACATTTATTTTCTGGTGTTCGTTTTTTACACGATTCTAACAGAAATATGCCGCTTGAAGGAGATACAAACTTTGAAGGTTTGAAAAAAGCATATGCTAACGGAGTTGAATTAAGAGGAAAAACTCTTGGTGTTGTAGGAATTGGCCGTATTGGTCAGGCTACCGCTAAAATGGCATTAGGTTTAGGGATGAAAGTGATTGCTGCTGATATGTTTATCCCACAAGTTGACGTTAAAGTTGAGTTTTTTGACGGACAATCTATCACAACAACTATTGTTTCTCAATCATTGGAATCTTTATTCAAAGAAGCGGATTTCATCACATTACACGTTCCTGCACAAGATGGATACATCATTGGAGAGAAAGAATTGGCAATCATGAAAAACGGTGTAGGTATTGTAAACTGTGCTCGTGGTGGTGTTATTGACGAAGTGGCATTAGTAAAAGCATTAGACAGCGGAAAAGTATTATTTGCAGGATTAGATGTTTTTGAAAACGAACCAACTCCTGAAATGACTATTTTGATGAATCATAAAATATCGTTGACTCCACATATTGGAGCCGCTACAGGAGAAGCTCAAGACAGAATTGGTACTGAATTAGCTTCACAAATTATTAGCATATTAGGCTAGTATTTTTTGACTAAATAAATAAAAAGGGATTTATTAACTTATGTTTAATAAATCCCTTTTTTTATTAAATTTGATTTCTAATCTAAAAATACTTTCCATGTTTGAACAATTAACACAATTAGCACAACAATTTGGAGTCGAATCCGTAGTAAAAAATAACGCAATTCCTAACGAACATAATGAAGCCATTATGACCGAGGCTAGTAGTTCTATTTTCTCAGGATTACAAAAAATTGTTGCAGAAGGCGGAGTAGATCAACTTGCAGGTTTGTTTCAAGGAAACAATGCACAAAACAGCTCAAATCCTGTAGTACAACAACTCACCGAACAACTTACAGGGAGCTTAGGAGAAAAATTTGGCATCAATAGTGAAACTGCTTCTGGTGTTGCAGGAAGTTTAATTCCTCAAATTTTAGGGTCATTAGTCAATAAAGCGAAAGACCCTAGTGATAGCAGCTTTCAAATTTCAGATGTGATAGCAGCTATTTCTGGTAATAGTGCCCAAAATTCCGGTATAATGGATGCTATATCTAAATATGGAGGTCAATTTGGCTTAGACCAAAATGCCGATGGAAAAGTAGATATAAGTGATGCCATGTCAGCCGTTTCTGGAAACAGTGGAGGAATAGGTGGTATTCTAGGAAAAATTTTTGGAAAATAATTAAAACCAAAAAATATTTACAAAAATCATCTACTACTCGTAGGTGATTTTTTATGTTAAAACACTACTAACAAGTCATTTAATTTTGTAAATTTATTATTCAATTTTTTTTATGAAAAATAGTGTTTATTTATTAGCAATTATTCTAGTTTCTATTTTTAGTTGTAACACTTCAAAGTCTAATTTCCCAAGTACTAAAAAACCTGTTATAAATCAAGGCGATACCATTCGAATTGCCAACGACGAGCTCGAATATGAAGTTATCATTATTGATCCCGGTTTTAGCACATGGCTTAACTCCAGAGCATCCCCTAGAGGATATCATTCTCAAAGCTTTTTAGAGAATAAAAATCAATTGTATGTCAGCGAGTGGAATAACCGCGTTTTACAGCCTGTGCTATACAATCCAAATTTATATGAAATGTCCATCAATTATGATCCAAATATTGATTATGGCTACGAAGTAAATTATTTGATTTACAACTATATGATTTATTTTCAAAATACCTATAAACAAAAACTTTTTGGTTTAGTCCCCATCAGATAATGTTACTATATTTGTAATCATTATAAATAAAAATGAATAAACTAAAGCAACGTTGGGGAATTGCAACTAATTTCCAACTCATAATCATATTTATCGTTTTTGCAATTACAGGCTCGGCTTCGGCATGGTTGTCAAAACCATTTTGTTTTTGGTTGGGAATTACAAAAGAAGACCTAGGCTATTGGTTTACACCTGTTCGATTACTTTTAATTTTCCCTATATACCAAGTACTTTTAGTACTAATCGGTTTTGTTTTTGGGCAGTTCAAATTCTTTTGGGCATTCGAAAAAAAGATGCTAAAACGCATGGGATTAGGATTTCTTTTTACAAAATAACAAAAACGCCTCAATTACGAGGCGTTTTTGTTTTTAATCCAATACTTATAAATCCATGTCAATGTAAACGTTGGTATAAAATCCGAAAAAGGTAAAATTTCTTCCAGAAAAGTAACCACACCTCCTACTCGTCCTATGGTTCCTTTATACATCCAAGTCATTAAAAACCCAGCTAATGGCGCCCAAATCACATCTGAAAATTCGCCAACTAATGGAACTGTAAACGATACTAATCCTATCGCATCAAACAGAATTCCTAATATAAGATTCCTTGTTTTATTATTTTCTACACTAACGGGCACTTGCTCTGTCATACTATTTCAATTTATCAGGAAATGTACAAATCTAATGCCAATTATTTTTTCAACTTGTCTTGATACACTTTTTTCAGCTTCTCAATTTTTGGAGTAATAACATAACTGCAATAGCCTTGTGTTTTGTTTTGATTGTAATAATTTTGATGATAATCTTCGGCTTCATAAAATTTAGACGCTGCAGAAATCTTAGTTACAATTGGTTTCCCAAATGTATTCTCGCTGGTCATCAAAGCTATATAATCTTCCGAAAGCTGTTTTTGAATAGGATTATGGTAAAAAATTTCACTTCTATATTGTGTACCAACATCATTTCCTTGACGATTTAACGTTGTTGGGTCGTGTGTAGCAAAAAATATTTCCAATAGTTCTCCAAAACTTATTTGGCTTGGATCAAAAGTAATTTCAATAGCTTCCGCATGACCCGTATCTCCATTGCAAATATCTTTGTATGTTGGGTTTACAGTAGCACCACCAATGTATCCTGAAACAACTTTTTTTACTCCATCCAGTTCTAAGAAAACTGCTTCTGTACACCAAAAACAACCTCCTGCTAAGGTTGCAACTTCTAATCCGTTTTGTATTTCCATATTTTTTGTTTCTTTACTTTTTGGCACAGCACTACTCTTTTCTTTTGCACAAAATGAAAAAGGCAATAGTGCCAGAAAAATACCAATTATTTTTTTCATCATTCTAGATTTAAAATCAAATTTATTCATTAAAACCAACCAATTATAAGATATTAACTAAAGTTTATCTTTTGTCAAAGCAAAATATATTGGGATGCATTTAATAATCATTAAAATCTTTGTTTCTTTGTCAAAACAGTTTCAAAATGATACAAGCCAAAAATTTACATAAATATTACGATCAACTGCATGTGTTAAAAGGAGTCGATTTACATATTCAAAAAGGAGAAATTGTCTCTATCGTTGGGGCTTCTGGAGCAGGAAAAACAACTCTTTTGCAAATCCTTGGAACTTTAGACAAGCCAACAGTTGAAAACGGAATTGAATTGCGCATCAATAATGAAGACATTCTGACTATGAATGACAAAACCTTATCTAAATTCAGAAATCTAAATTTAGGTTTTATTTTTCAATTTCATCAATTATTACCTGAATTTACAGCATTAGAGAATGTTTGCATTCCCGCTTTCATTGCTAATAAATCAAAACTGGAAACTGAGATTGAAGCAAAAAAACTGCTGACTTATCTTGGACTTTCTCATAGAATGAATCATAAACCCAATGAACTTTCTGGAGGGGAACAGCAACGTGTGGCTGTTGCAAGAGCCTTAATCAACAAGCCTGCAATCATTTTTGCAGATGAACCTTCGGGAAATCTCGATACTGCTTCGGCTGAAAACCTACATCAATTATTCTTTAAATTGCGTGATGAGTTGGGACAAACTTTCGTGATTGTAACACATAATGAAGATTTAGCCAATATGGCCGACAGAAAATTAGTAATGGTTGACGGCTTAATTTCAAATTAGTATTAATGATTATAATAGCATTAAGTTGGGTTGTACTGTTATTATTTTGCATTCCTACAGGAATCATAGCAAAATCAATATTCAAAATAAACACTACTGATAATTATATCACTATATTTTTAGGCATGTTTATGCAATGTTTTGGATTAAGTATATGCAGCTTTTTCTTTAAAATTGGCTGGATTGTTTTTCTTATTAATTTTCTTATTGTCATTGGATTTTCTTTCTGGAAATCACGAGATATAAAAAATAGTTTGAAAGAAATAAAAACGGACATACTTTGGATCTCAACAATTTCAAAACTTATCCTTTCAACACTATTTATCTTTGCATTATTTAAATGTGCACAATCACCTTTTCTCATTGATAATGAAAGCTATTATCTACAAACCATAAAATGGATTAACGAATATGGGTTCGTAAAAGGATTAGCTAATCTTCATATCTATTTAGGACAAACATCACCGTTTCACGTTTTGCAAGCGGGTTTTAATTTTAGTTTCTTTACCGATAGGATCAATGATATAAATGGATTTTTACTATTATTATCCTCCGTTTATTTTATAACTGAATTCGAAAAAAAACAATCAAGGAACGGAGAAATTCATTGGATCGGATTTATTCTGATATTCAATATTCTTTTTTTTCAATTTATCAATGCACCCTCCCCTGATTTATCAATAATTCTGGTGTCCCAAATTCTTTTCTATTATTTTTTAGACAAAGAAGATTCTCTAGATAATTTCAAAATTGTAACACTTTTATATTTATATCTTCTGTTTATAAAAATTACCATTGCTCCTTTTGGATTACTTTTTATTTATTTACATCATTTTAACAAAAAAAGAATTTCGTTTTTATTCATTTTCGGAACATTAATAGCTATTATTTTATTACTAAAAAACGCTATAATCACAGGTTACCCGTTATATCCATTTCATTTTTTACCTTTACATACTGATTGGAAAATTCCGGAAGAAGTATTAAAATTCATTTCTGATTACACCAAAAGAGAAGGTTATAGCCAAAACGATTCTTTCTATAATCCTTCATTATCAATCAACTTAAAATCGTGGTTAAACCTTGAGGGTATTAATCGTTTTTTTAATTTTGGGATACTTATTTTATTTGTTTTTGGATTATTTATAATCAAATTTAAGAAGCAAACTAAATATAAAATTTTGTTACTAATACTTGTCATCCATTTTGTAATACTGCTTTTAACTTCGCCACAATTTCGGTTTTTCCTACCAGAATTTGTGTTTTTATCTGTTTTAGCAGTGAGTTCTGTTTTAACATATTTTAAAATGAAAACTAATATTATTCGATTATCATTACTTGCAAATATTATTTTTCCTCTTATTTTAATTGAATTTATCAATTATGAAAACCTAACAGCAAACAAACACCACCAGCAAATAGAACCCTATAGTTGGCATCAAATTTTATTACCAGAAAAAAACTCTAAATATGCCGAAATAGCTTTCGAAAAAATAAATGAAGGTAACTTGAACTATAATTCTCCTCAAGAAAACTTCTTTTTTTATGGTACTGCCAATGGCGATTTGCCTTGTGTGAACAAAGTTCAAATTGATTATTTCAAGCAGTATTATTACATAAAACCACAGCTACGGACTTCTAATTTAGGCGATGGATTTTATTCCAAACGCATTGCACATAATGAATAAGAAAGAACTCAAATCTTTCCTCGATGAGAAAGTGGAACAATATAACACTCTCGACTTCATCGAAAGTGATCCTGTGCAAATTCCGCATTTATTTTCACAAAAAGAAGATATCGAAATTGCCGGTTTTCTAAGTGCTACCATTGCTTGGGGAAATCGCAAAATGATTATCAAAAATTCCCATAAAATGATGGATTTAATGGGAAATGCACCTTATGATTTTGTCATGTCACATTCGGAAAATGATTTGGAACGACTAGAAACTTTTGTTCATAGAACTTTTAATGGTCAGGATTTTGCAAGTTTTATAAGAAGTCTAAAAAACATCTATAAAAACCATGATGGATTAGAATCCGTATATGCTAAAAACCAAGAGTTAAAAACCATGCAAAACAGCATCTCCGAATTCAAAAAGATATTCTTCGAAATTTCACACCAATTTAGAACACAAAAACACATTTCAGACCCTCAGAACAATTCTGCAGCCAAGCGAATAAACATGTATTTACGGTGGATGGTACGACAAGATAGTAAAGGTGTCGATTTAGGGATATGGAAAAGCATTTCTCCAGCTTCATTATCCTGCCCTTTAGATGTACATTCCGGTAATGTGGCACGAAAATTAGGATTGCTGACCAGAAAACAAAATGATGGCAAAGCATTAGCTGAATTAGATTTACAACTTCGCGAATTTGACCCAATTGATCCCGTTAAATATGATTTTGCTTTATTTGGATTGGGTATTTTCGAAAAATTTTAAATTTAACATCTAGATAATATATATATTTTATATATTTATACTAAAATGAAATATATTCGATATATTATAGTGTTTAATATTAATCTACCTTAATCAAATAGTTTCATTTGGGACCTAATCTAATAATGATTAATTACTTACATAATTCATTTAAAGAAATATTCAGTATTTTAGCATTTTTATTTAAAAAATTAAGTGCTGAAATAAGCTACAAAATCATTGAAAATGAATTATTCACTTTTAATTATTCGTCTCTTAAAGCTGAGTTTTCTTTTGATCTGTTTAAATACATCATTATACCATTTCTCTTGATTCTAATCATTACTTTAGTTATTATATTGATTGTAAATCGCTATGATTTTGAAAAAAAAATAATTATAAAAAATGAAGTGGATACTAAAATAAACGATTTCCTAACTGAGATTATATTTTCTAATTATGATTCTACTTATATTCAAGAACATATAAAACTGTTTAAACAAGAAGTTCCTTTTAAAAAAAAATGGTGTAAAAGTATAATACTAAATAAAATCATTACCATCAAAAGAAATATTAATGGCGTTAATCCACATCAGATGTTATTAATTTACAAATATTTTGGATTTCACGATTACAGTAAAAAATTAATTAGAAGCAGGAGCTGGGAAAATAAATTGTTAGGAATATACCATTATCAAATATTAGAGTACAAAATCAAAACAGGATACATAAGACCTAATATATATGTTAAAAATAAATTCCTAAAATCGAATGCATTGATTGCCGTAATTTCTCTTTCTGATCAAAAATTTGATTTTTTAAGCAATTACGAAAAACAAATATCACATGCAGACGAGTTAAAAATTCTTGATATAATTCATCAAAAAAAGTCAGCTTTACCTACAAAAATTAATGAATGGCTTTATAATAAAAATAGTTCTGTAGTAATTCTTGCGATTAAATTAATGATTCGATACAGAGAAACGTTGACAATTGATCAAATAAGCCATCTCTTAAGTAATACTAACACTAAGGTACGAAGAGAAACTTTCTTAGTCATTCAAAATTTATACATTATCGAAGCAAATGTGCTTTTAATAAACCATTATCCAAAAGAAATAGATACACAAAATAAAATTTCTGCTTTAAAAACAATGGGGGCCATTGGTGATAATGAAACCAAAGATTTTGCTCTAAGTATTCTTACAGCAGAAACAGATTTAGAAATAAAATTCGAAATTGTTAATTGTATTAATAAAATTGATGCCACTTTTTTTAATACCTATAAAACAGCAGATGCATCAGAAAATGAAATTATAAAAAGAATAGTTTTACATGTAAATAACCCATATCTAAATTGAGTATCCTAGAAAACATTATCAAAACCTACGAAACTTACATTGCTTATTATTCCGTTAGTTATATTTTATTTTATTTAATACTAGCTATATTATCTTGGACAGCAATAAAGAAGTATTATAAATCTAAGTATTTCTTACTTAAAGAAATACTGGTAAAATCGAATCACACTGTTGGCGTTTCTATAGTTGCTCCAGCATTTAACGAAGCGACTACAATTGTATACAACGTAAAATCATTACTTTTCCAAGAGTACCCAAAATTTGAAGTGGTCATTGTTAACGACGGAAGTACCGATGCTACTCTAGAAATATTAATTAGAGAATTTAATTTAGTTAAAGTAGATTTTTTCTATCAAGATAAAATACCCACACAACCTGTAAAAGGGCATTATAAGTCCACTAATCCTATTTATTCTAAACTTTTAGTTGTAGACAAAGAAAATGGAAAAAGTAAAGCCGACGGTTCAAATGCAGGTATCAATTCTGCTAAATATTCCTTATTCATTTGCACCGATGTAGATTGTATTTTAAGAAAAGATACGATTTCAATGCTTGCCAAACCTTTTATCGAAAATACTGAGAAAGTAATTGCGACTGGGGCTGCTATACGAATTTCAAATTCATGTGAATTTAAAGATGGAATGCTTTTTAAATCGCATTTCCCTGATAATTTTTTTGCTCGTTTTCAGGAACTAGAATATATCCGTTCGTTTCTATTTGGAAGGATGGCCTGGAGTAAAATTAATGGTTTACTATTAGTTTCGGGGGGCTTGGGAATGTTCGATAAAGAAACGGTTATTGAAGCTGGCGGGTATTGGCACAAATCACTTGGTGAAGATATGGAACTCATTACTCGAATGAGAAAATTGATGCACAAGAAAAAAGAAAAATTCTTAATAATATATATACCAGAATCGCTTTGTTGGACTGAAGTACCTTCCAGCATGACTATTTTCTTAAGACAAAGAGTACGCTGGGCCAGGGGGTTAGTTCAAACATTATATTTACATAAAGATGTTTTTTTAAATCCAAAATACGGTAAAACAGGCCTGCTCATTTTTCCCTATTATTTACTTTACGAATTTGCTGTCCCAATTTTAGAAATTTTAGGCTTAATTGTATTAATAATTGATCTGCTATTCTTTAATATGAACTTTGAATTTTTATTAATTGGTAGTGCTTTTGTATATTTATTTTATATCAGTATAACTCTGATTTCTGTATTTTTGGATCAATTAATCTATAAACATTATACTGGTATTAAAGAGGTGTTAATTTTAATAGTAATGATTTTTATTGAGCCTTTTGTCTTCCATCCTCTCAATGTTTACGCTTCCTTGAAGGGCTATTGGCACTTTCTAAGGCAAAAAGAACAAAAATGGGGAGTGATGGTACGTAAAGGATTCACTATGGAACAAAAACAAATATCATGAGGAATAACAAAATTTTAAATATAGTAAGTTTTTTCATTTTAATATTTATTTTTTCAAGTCAAAAAATAAGTGCGCAAAAAATTGATACCGACAGTCTTTTGACAGTAATCATAAAAGACATGCAAAATGAAAAAAATTATGCGAAAAATATTCAAAGAGCATTGATGGCTAAAAAAATAGCGCCAAATTATCTTGATTATTATTTATTATTAGGACGTAACCACGATTTATTGAAAAATAAAGATAGTGCAACCTACTACTACAACTATTTCATCAAAAAAACCAAATCGAACGAGGATGCTTTCAACTATTTAATCAACATCAAATTAGAAAAAGAAAACTATTTTGAAGTCGAAGAAACTATCAATCAAGCCATTCAAATGCACCCTGAAAACAGAGATTTTCAGAAAAAGAAAATAGTACTTTATCAATTACAAAAAGATCCTAAAAAAGAATATAACTATATACAATCGTTACAAGTAAAATACCCAAACGACCCTGAAATTAAGCAAAGTCTTTTTCTTATCGAATCAAAAATAAACTCTGACAGGCTTGGTATTAATTACAGTTATACAACATTCAACAGAAAAGGTTATGGCCCCTGGCATTTGGGAAGTATTCAATTTATTAGAGAACGTGGTTGGGGTTCTTTAATAGGACGAATCAATTATGCAAATCGATTAACTTCAGGAGAAAGTATTGCTGAAGGCAAACAATTTGAGGCAGAATCTTATTTTTTTACAGGGAAAAATAATTATTCATACGTAAGTATAGCATACAGTCAAGATGTAGTTTTTCCAAAATTAAGAGTAGGATATTCTTTTTATCAAAATTTTAAAAAGGGTTGGGAAGCTGATTTAGGGTTTCGATACATTGAATCAGAAAATACAGAAACTAAAATAATTGTTTTGGGAGTTGGTAAATATATAGGTTCTTATTGGATAAATTTTAGATCTTACCTACAACATAATGACAAGGACTACCATCCTTCATTCTCACTTACAACGAGATATTATTTTGATACAAAATACGATTATGTTTCATTTGTTGCAGGGTATGGAACGTCACCAGATGAGAGAACTACAATAGGTCAATTCGAACAAAGAGTAAGCCTTAATTCCTATAGAATTGGCGCTGGATATTACAAATTATTTAACAACCACTATCTAACAGGAATTCAAACAACATTTAATAATCAGGAATATGCTCCAAACTTAAAACAAAACGAATTAGAAATATCTTTAATGTTCCAATATAAATTCTAAAATGTTTTATAAAAATTGAATTTAAATACAATACTAATTATCCTTTCTCTTTTAAGCTTCAAAATGATGGCTCAATCTGATATTGTTATTAAGAATCAAACAGCTAACGAAAGCTCGATTAGCATTGCATCAGAGGAAGCTAGACCTGCTGCAATAGTGTTAAAATCGTATTTAGACAAATCTTTTTCTAATTCATTTTTGATTCAAAAAGAAAATAATTCAATTGAAAAAAACTCAAAAATTCATCTCAGCATATCAAACTTAAATACATCAAATACCAAGAATAGTTTTATAATTAAAAGTAATACAACTGATATTTTTTTGATTGCTCCAAGTGCAAAATTGTTACATTACGCCGTTTATACTTTATTAGAAGCTTGGGGATTTAGAAAATTCACTGCTAAAGAAACCTACATTCCAAAATTAGATGCAGTTGCATTTCCAAAAAACACGGAGCAATATCACAAACCTTCTTTTGAGTATCGGGCGTTATTATATCCAGATGCTTATGATGAACATTTCAGAGATTGGCATAAACTGGATTGGCATTTAGAGGACTTTAGCGTTTGGGGACATTCGTTTAGTAAACTTTTACCGCCAAAAGAATATTTTAAAAAGAATCCAAATTTTTTTGCATTGTATGAAGGAAACCGAAATGGCGAATCCCTTTGTATGACAAATGACACTGTAGTGAATTTAGTAATACAAAACATGCAAAAAGTGATTGCGCAAAACCCGAATGCTTCATTCTATTCTGTAAGCCAAAATGACGATTTAATCTATTGTGAATGTAAAGAATGTAAATCTATAAACAATAAATATGGAG
The DNA here is from genome assembly GCF_048286615.1 of Flavobacterium pasteuri. NCBI lineage: Bacteria > Pseudomonadati > Bacteroidota > Flavobacteriia > Flavobacteriales > Flavobacteriaceae > Flavobacterium > Flavobacterium pasteuri. The sequence continues at coordinate 111,186 of NZ_JBLVPN010000008.1, forward strand.
GTCCTCAAGGCTCTCTCTATCATTTTTTAAACAAAATTGCAGTACATTTCCCAAAAACAAAAATAGTTACGTTAGCATATCTCCATACATTTAAGCCACCAACACATTTAAAATTACTGACAAATATATATACCTTGTTTTGCCCAATTGAATTGAATCGAGGAAAAGCTATTGTGGACGACAAATACAGTAAATCTTTTATAAATACACTGCATGATTGGAACAAAACTACATCGCATCTATACCTATGGGATTATACAGTGCAATTTTCAAACTATTTGTCTCCATTTCCTAACATTCATACTTTTTCAAACAATTATAAATTTTTTAAAAAAAATGATGTAAAAGGGTTATTTGTACAAGGATATGCCGATGTTCCCGGAGATTTCACAGAATTAAGACAATATCTTTTGGCAAAATTATTATGGAATTCTGATATTGATATTGAAGCCACTACAGATGATTTTCTAAGAGGTTTTTATGGTAAAGCAGCACCTCATATTAGAAAGTATTTAAATCTTTTATCCGAAAATCAACAAAAATATAATTCCTATCTAGACATCTATTCAGGTCCGGTTCAAAGCAGAAATACATTTCTTTCACCGGAAGCAATGGATCAATATGACCATTTAATTAATGAAGCTACACATGCTGTTAATCAAGAACCAATATTAGAGTCAAGAGTCAAAAAATTACGGTTGGCTTTAGAATATGTGTATTTTGAACAATCAAAATTTTATGGCAAGGATCAACATGGTATGTTTATGGTTAATGAAAAAGGCCAAAAAGAAATAAGAAAAGGAATAACAGAAAGAGTTCTGAATTTCACAAAAAACTGCACTGAATTAGGAATCTATGAATTAAGTGAAGGTGGTTTATCTCCGGAACAGTATTACGAGGAATGGCTTGAAATAGCCAAAGACTCTACAAATCATCTTGGAGAAAAATTGAAAATTAATTTCCTAACTGTACCAGCAGAAGAATTTACAGGAAAAGGAAGCTACGGGTTAATTGATGGAATTAAAGGTTATAAAGATTATAATATCAACTGGATTGGGTGGTACGGAACTAATCCAGAAATAGAATTAATCACCAACAAATTGAATTTTAACCAAATAAAAATAAATTTTCTTGACAATCAAAGACATTGGATTTTTAAACCAAAGAAAATTTCTATTTATGGTTTTAACAATCAAGAGTGGTTCCTAATTACAGAAAAAATTATGGGGAATTTAATAGAAAATTTTGTTATTAAAACTGAACAGATAGAGATGAACAGTAAAAACTTTAGTAAATTTGATAAAATAAAGCTGTTAATTGATAATCAAGATGATTTACCAATTTGGCGAAAGCGAAAACAAAAAAAATCAATGATAATGATTGATGAGATTGAACTCTACAATAAATAAGAAAACTTACAATGAGCCAAAAAAAAATATTGATAATAGAAGACGACAACTTAATCATTAAAATCCTAGATTTTATTTTAAAGAAAGAAGGTTATGAAACCTACATATCCAGAGATGGGAATGATGGAATTAATCAAATAGGAATCCTTCAGCCAGATTTAATTATAACCGATATTATGATGCCTTATAAATCAGGACTGGAAATTACTGCCTATTCAAAAAAAAACTATCCAAGCATTCCAGTGATTATAGTTTCGGCATTAGGTAAGGAAGATTTAACAGTTATAGAAGGTTTTAAATTAGGTGTGGATGATTTCATAGCCAAACCATTTAATCCAATCGAATTAGTTTTAAGAGTTAAACGTTTTGTCTAAAAGGTTCTGCTTAAACTAATCTAAAAATAACAATACTATTACCTAATGCCAGTATCCTCATAAAAAGACTATCTTTGCACAAAATTTAAGCAAATGAGTACTTTCGAACAATTCAATCTCCCTAAATCTGTGCAAAAAGCAATAGATGATTTAGGATTTACTTTTCCAACTCCCATCCAGGAAAAAACTTTTTCTGTGATTATGTCTGGAAGAGATATGATGGGAATTGCACAAACTGGTACAGGTAAAACATTTGCCTATTTATTGCCTTTATTAAAATTATACAAATTTACTCCAGGACATACTCCTAAAATAGTAATTCTTGTTCCTACGCGTGAACTTGTAGTTCAAGTGGTGGAAGAAGTAGAAAAATTGACAAAATATATGTCAGTTCGTACTGTAGGTATTTTTGGTGGTGTCAACATCAATACCCAAAAAACAACTGTTTATCAAGGTTGCGATATACTAGTGGGAACTCCAGGAAGAATCATGGATTTAACGCTGGATAATGTGATTCGTTTTGAAGAAATGCAAAAGCTTGTCATTGATGAGTTTGACGAAATGCTTAATTTAGGTTTCCGCACCCAATTAACCGCTATTTTGGCTATGATGCCAAAAAAACGTCAAAACATACTGTTTTCAGCAACTATGACGGATGAAGTAGATGCTATTTTGAATGATTATTTTGACTATCCGGAAGAAGTTACGCTTTCGGCATCAGGAACTCCATTGGAAAACATCCAACAAATCACCTATAATGTTCCCAATTTCAATACCAAAATAAATCTTCTAAAATACTTATTACAAAACAACGAAGATATGAGTCGTGTGCTGGTATTTGTTAATAATAAGAAGATTTCAGATATGGTTCACGAACGTATCGAAGAGGATTTTGAAGGTCAGTTTGGAGTAATTCACTCTAATAAATCACAAAATTATCGTTTGAGTACTATGGCTTCTTTTCAAGAAGGAAATCTGCGTGGATTGATTACCACAGATATTATGGCAAGAGGTTTAGATATTTCTAATATCACCCATGTCATCAATTTCGAAATGCCAGAAATGCCAGAACTATACATGCACCGAATTGGTAGAACTGGGCGTGCAGATGCTACAGGAACTGCAATAAGTCTTATCGCGCCTCGTGAAGAAGAATATAAAGTTGAGATTGAAGTGCTAATGAATATGGAATTAGCAATCGAAGCTTTCCCTGACACCGTTGAAGTTTCTTCAAAATTAATCGAACCTGAAAAAGACAGACAACCGATTAAGTTTATGATGAAAAAACAAAAACTGGCCGGAGATGGGGCTTTTCAAGAAAAAAGTAAAAAGAACAAGAAAGTCAACCTAGGTGGACCTGGTGTAACCAAGAAAAAAACGCACGGTTCTGTAAATAGAAATATGCTAAAAACCAGAGACAAAAAGAGAAAAGACAAGAATAAATAGTAATCAATTAGCAATTAGCAATTAGCAATTAGCAATTAGCAATTAGCAATTAGCAAAAAAACAAAAACGTCCTGAGAAATCAAGACGTTTTTAGTTTATATCTTTAAGGAGATGTTTAACATTCTCATACCATTCGTTATTATAAAATAGTCCAATTGTCAGTTCGAGCGCAGTCGAGAACCGTTATGACATCTCGACTGCGCTCGATGTCAATGTCAATAAGTTAAGAATTTATTTGTCATTCCGACGAAGGAGGAATCTCTGTTTGTTGCTCACGTTTGTTGAGATTCCTCCTTCGTCGGAATGACAAAATCATGGGAATTATTCCTTAACTTAATGACATTGCGCTCGATGTGACAAAAAACAATTCGACTATAATGAACTAATCAATGGTATTAATCTGAAATCTGATCACTGCAAACTATTTTGTAAAAACCAAACAAACCGGCGAACACAAAGCTATCTTTTTTCCAGTATCTGTAAGTGCTCCCGTAGTTTTATTCCTTTTAAAAATCACTATATCATTTGTATATTGATGAGCTACCAAAAGAAAATTTCCAGTAGGATCAATCACAAAATTCCTAGGTCCTTTCCCTAAAGTACTTTTTTGTCCTTTCAATATTAATTTTCCGTTTTTTAAAATTTTAAAAATTGTAATATTATTGGCTTCACCACGATTAGACGCATATAAAAACTTCCCGTCAGGCGAAATATGAATATCCGCAGAACTAAAATTTCCTTTGAAGTCTTTGGCTAAAATAGTCGTTTCATCAATCTTTTTCAATATTTCGTTGGAGTAACTAAATACCGTTAACGCTCCGTCAAGTTCCTGTAATAGATAAACAAATTTTCCGTCCTTGCTAAAGGTTAAATGTCTTGGCCCACTTCCAGATTTTACAGAAATACTATCTTTCAATTCTAAAACAGTACTAGCAGCATTAGGATTATAGCCATAGGAATACACTTTGTCATTCCCTAAATCATTGGACAAAACGACCTTTTTATCTGGAGAAAAATGAACCATATGCACATGAGGACGTTCTTGTCTTTGTGCGTTAATTCCTTTTCCATAATGCTGTATTACTTGCTTAGCTCCAGCAAGACTTCCATCATCATTTTTACTGAAAACAGAAATATTCCCGCCAGAATAATTGGCAACGATTACATTTTTATCATCGTTTATAATGTAGCAAGGATCGGCTCCCTTGGAGTTTTGCTTGTTGATTAAGTCTAATTTTCCACTTGACGGATTGTAACTAAAAGAACTTACCGTACTTTCTGCACCAAACTCATTTACGGAATAAACAAAATTATTATCTTTAGAAACCGTCAAGTAACTCGGATTTATAACCTTTTCAGTAGCATTTTTAAAACTGAAATCACCTGTCTTTGAATCAAAATCATATACATAAATTCCTTTGCTATCACAGCTTTGAGTGTAGGTTCCAATCAGTAAATTGAATTTATTTTTTTGTGCCTGTACACTTGTAAAAATGAAAATGAATAGAATAACAGCAAACGGTTTTTTCATGTTTTTAAATTTTATTGAAAAGCTAAAATACACATTATATTCATAATGAATGTCAATTGTTTATTCCTTTGAAAAATTATAACAACTTCATCTAAAACTGTCAACAAATTTGTATTTTTGACTCACGAAATTCAATGAACTCCATTGAAAATAAAATCCAGTGAAGTAAACTCAACCTCAGAATGCATTTTAAACATCCCGAAATTTTATACTTTCTGTTCTTGTTGATTGTTCCAATTTTGGTTCATTTATTTCAATTACGCCGTTTCAAAAAAGAATATTTCACCAATGTTCGTTTCTTAAAAGCACTTTCCATACAAACCCGAAAAAGCTCTAAAATCAAGAAATGGTTGCTTCTAGCCTCTCGTTTATTGCTACTAGCTTTTATTATTATCGCATTTGCACAACCTTTTTTTGAGTCAAAAGACAGTAAAAATGCAAACAACGAATTGTATATTATTTTAGACAATTCTTTTAGCATGCAAGCCAAAGGTAAAAAAGGTGAATTGCTAAAACGTGCTGTTCAGGAACTGCTTGAAGAAACTCCTGAAAATGTAAATTTTTCTTTGCTTACCAATACTGAAAATTATTGGAACACAGATATAAAATCGGTCCGTGGTGCTTTGCAAAACTTAAAATATAGCGCTACTCCGTTCCAATTGGATAATATAATGGCAAAAATAAAAGCACATAAATCGGCTTTTAAAAAAGATATCGTTATCATTACCGACGCAGTAGGTCTTGATGAAAAACAACTGAAAAATAGTGATGCAACTGATTCGCCTTTATTTATAATCCCAAAAGCAGAACAAAAAAACAATGTTTCTATTGACAGCGTCTTCATCAATAAAACATTAGAAAATTTTTATGAAATTAGCGTCCAAATATCTGGTTATGGAGATGATTTCAACCCGATTCCTATTTCGTTATACAATGAAAACAAGCTCATTGCAAAGACGATAGTAACATTAGACACAAAGAAAAAAAATCTCAACTTCACGATTCCAAAACAAGCTTTTCATGGCTATTTCTCTATAGTTGACAATGGATTGACTTACGATAATACATTGTATTTTAGTATTTCAAAAGCTAAGAAAACCAACATAATCAGCATTGGAGAACCATCGAAAAGTAATTTCCTTTCCCGAATTTACACCAGTGAAGAATTCAATTTCAACAATTATGCTTTAAGCGCATTAGACTACAATAAACTGGAGGAACAAGATGCAATTGTTTTAAATGAATTGGATGAAATCCCGCAAGCTTTGGCAACCACTTTAAATTCTTTTGTAGAAAAAGGCGGCAATTTAATTGTGATTCCTTCGGCGATAAGTTCCATTACAAATATGAATTCTTTTGTATCAAATTTTGGAAAACTTACATTTAATTCTTTAGAAAACAGAGAAAAATTGATTACTAAAATCAACTTCAATCATCCTATATTCAATAGTGTTTTTGAAAATAAAGTGACTAATTTTCAGTATCCAAAAACAAAAAATTCATTTATAATATCCAGCTCCAGTCCAGCTGCTTTGTCTTATGAGGACCAAAGTGTTTTCTTGACTTCGATAACGAATTCGGTTTCAGCAGTTGCAATTTTTGCAGCTCCTATCAATATCGAAAATTCAAATTTCCAGCAATCTCCATTAATTGTGCCTACATTTTACAAAATGGCGATGAACAATCAAAACAATGGCGTAAATGCTTTGATAATTGGGGATAACAACCCGCATTTGACCGAAGCCTCCTTAAACAAAGACGCTATCTTAACGGTAAAAGGCTCAGATGAACAATTTATTCCTATCCAACAAATTCTCAATAATAAAGTCAAAATGACTTTCAATGATTATCCGGAACAAGCAGGAAATTTCAGCATTTACAATAAAAAAGAATGGATTGAAAACATCAGTTTCAATTACAATAGAACCGAAAGTGATTTGGCTTCAGCCAATGACAATATTCTTTCTGACTATAAAACAATCGAATCAATCCCATCGCTATTTAACACTTTACAAACTGACAGAACTGATAATCAAATTTGGAAATGGTTTGTTATCTTTGCACTGTTATTTATGATAACCGAAATGGCAATTATACGATTCGTAAAGTAATTAACGAAAGTCCAATACTTAAAAATTAATATGAAATGAGCATGGCCGTAATTTGGTCGTAAAAGTTAACACAACTATGCGAATTCCATATTCCATTAAAAACAAATATTATCTACATATGAAATTAATCATCAGAGGCGCCAAAATTATCGATTCAAAAAGTCCCTTTCATAATAAGACTGCAGATATTTTAATTGTTGATGGTTTTATAAAAAAAATTGGAGCATCACTTCCAAATCCAGATAAAGCAGACGAAATACAACTTGATAATTTACATGTTTCACAAGGCTGGTTTGACAGTAGCGTTTCGCTAGGAGAACCTGGTTTTGAAGACCGAGAAACGATATCTAACGGACTTACTGTAGCTGCCAAAAGTGGTTTTACCGCAATCGCTTTGCAACCCAACTCTTTCCCTATTATTGACAATCAATCCCAAGTAAATTTTGTATTGAACAAAGCACTAGGATTTGCAACGCAACTCTATCCTATTGGCGCTTTAAGCAAAGAAAGCGCAGGAAAAGACATGGCTGAATTGTATGATATGAAAAAAGCAGGAGCAGTTGCTTTTGGAGATTATAATAAAAGTTTGGATAATGCTAATTTGCTGAAAATAGCCTTACAATACGTTCAGGATTTTGATGGATTGATTCTTGCTTTTTCCCAAGACGAAAATATAAAAGGAAACGGAGTGGCAAATGAAGGCATAGTCTCTACCCGATTAGGTTTGAAAGGAATTCCAAATCTTGCTGAAGAATTACAAATCGCTAGAAATTTATTTCTGCTAGAATATACCGGAGGAAAACTACACATTCCAACAATTTCGACTAAAAAATCAGTTCAATTAATCAAAGAGGCTAAAGCGAATGGACTAAATGTAACCTGTAGCGTTGCAGTACATAATTTAGTTTTAACAGATGAAAAACTGGAAGGTTTTGATACCCGTTATAAAGTTTCACCGCCACTTAGAACTGAAACCGATAGAAAAGCATTGTTGAAAGGGATAAAAGACGGAACGATTGATATGATTACATCCGACCACAATCCGATAGACATTGAACACAAGAAAATGGAATTTGATGGTGCCAAAAATGGGACAATTGGAATGGAAAGTGCTTTTGGTGCTTTGATGACCGTATTGCCATTAGAAACTGTAATAGATAAATTGACCGCTGGAAAATCTACATTCGGTATCGATATCCAAGTCATAAATGAAGGTTCAAAAGCAAATATTACCTTATTTAACCCTGAACCAAAAAGCACTTTCACTAAATCATCCATTTTATCCAAATCGAAAAACTCAGCGTTTCTGGAAACAGAAATCAAAGGAAAAGTTATCGGAATTGTGAATCAAGGAAAATTAATTTTAGCATAGAAAATGAATAATAATAATAATAATAATTCTGAGTCGGGAAAAACTGCCGCCATAACAAGCTATATTTTAGGAATCGGCGTGTTTATAGCGATGTCAATGAACTCCGAGGATAAAAATACATTTGCTTCTTTTCACATTCGCCAAGGACTGGGACTCACATTAACTTTTATATCACTGGGATTAATCATCAGCAATTTTGACAGCTTAATGATTTCAGCTCCCATGTGGATTTTCGTGTTTGTTTTATGGTCTTATGGCATTACGAGTGCTATAAAAGGAGAAACAAAACCAGTTCCTTTATTGGGAACTTATTTTCAAAAATGGCTTAAAAACATATCATAATCCGATGAATTTATCTTTAGAATATAAAATACGAGAACCTAAAATAAAATTAGACAAAAATCCTCTTATCCTTTTATTACATGGGTATGGCAGCAATGAAGAAGATTTATTTTCATTTGCAACTGAACTTCCTGATGAATATTATATTATATCAGCTCGTGCGCCTTATGATATGCAATACGGTGCTTATGCATGGTACGCAATCAACTTTGATGCTGATCAAAATAAATTTTCAGACCATGAGCAAGCTAAAGTTTCAAGAGACATAATCGCTGGATTTATTGATGAGTTAGTCGCTAATTATCCTATCGATGCAACACAAATTGCTTTGGTTGGTTTCAGCCAAGGATCAATCTTGAGTTATGCTGTGGCACTTTCTTACCCAGAAAAAGTTCAAAAAGTAGTAGCTATGAGCGGCTATTTGAATTTAGAAATTGTAGCTGAGGATTATCTTAAAAACAACTTTGCTAACTTGAAAATATTTGCTTCACACGGAACAGTTGACCAGGTCATTCCAGTAGAATGGGCTAGAAAAACACCTGCAATACTAGAAAATTTAGGAATAAATATAACTTATAAAGAATATCCTGTGGGTCATGGAGTGGCACCACAGAACTTTTATGACTTTAAAAATTGGTTAGAAAATAACTAACCGATTTTATTGTCCTGTATATTTAATTACTTCTGCTTTTTTCAAAACATAACCTTTCCAAGGAATCAATTGCCAATCATCCTTAACCCATGGTTGGCCTTCGGATTTTCGTTCTAATATAATAGATTCCTTTTGGGTATCCAAAAACAATTCTGCTTTATTACCGTTGTTAGCTTCAAAAATCACAAAAGCTGATGTAGTTGCAGTTTCTCCACTTTGCTCGTAATGATTTAATTGAGTTCCGATTTCAAAAACCCGGATACACTCCTTTCTCAACACAGACCAAGTATAACCGGCAGAAGCTTTACAACCGTTTTCATCCAAATCGCCACCTACTAATGGTGGTTTTTCTTCTTTTAGAATTGGACTCTTAGATTCCTTTTTATGATCCATTTGCTTTGCACAAGAAAAAGCAAAAATGATTATTATCAAAAATGACAATCCCTTTTTCATACTTATTTTTGATATAACAATGATTGATTTACTTCGAATGAAATACTATCATCAGCATTTACAAAATATTTCAATATAACTTCTCCCCAAATTTCGCCATCACTAAAATCCGCAATAATCCATCTGTGGTTTAGAATTCTTACTTTGTTTATAATAAATTTATTAGCTCCAATTTGATCTTGACCGGTATAAGGATTCCCTTTTGGATTGGAATTAAAATCTAATAATTTTTCGGTAACAACAGGAATTAATTTTTCGTATTGAATTGTTTTATCTGAACTACCTGAATCAAAATAATTTTGGGCATTTTCATTTTTTGCCAAAGAAAAATAGTTAGCATCAGCTAACTGATTTGAAACTAAACGTAGACTGTCTCTTAACTTTTTTGTAGTTTTTTCATACCTTGTTTGTTCAAATGTAACCTGTTTACTCAAAAACATATAAGTAAAAATTGAAGAAAGTACTGCTAAAATAGTGAGATAAAGGAATAGTGATTGTTTCATTGTAGATTAAATTATAATGTAATTTCTAAATTATCATACGCTAGGAAAACATTTGGAGGAAGATTTTTTTGAACCTCTTCATGGTATCCCATAATATGACTAATGTGTGTAAGATATGTTGTTTTCGGCTGGACCAAAGTTATAAAATCTAATGCTTCTTTCAAATTGAAATGCGTATCATGAGGCTCTTCCCGTAAAGCATTTATAACCAATACTTTTAAGTTTTTTAGCTTGTCGATTTCGCTTTTTTCAATAGTTTTCACATCCGTTAAATAGGCAAAATCATCTATTCGATACCCAAAAACCTGTAAATTTCCGTGCATAACATTAATAGGAATTACTGTTTTGTTTCCAAGGGGAAATGGTTCATTATTGACAACTTCTATAGTTGCAACAGAAGGAGCGCCTGGGTATTTATTTACCGTTTCAAAAACGTAATCAAACCGTCTTCTCAGATTATCGATAACCCTTTGATGTGCATAAATTGGAATTTCTCCCTGTTTAAAATTAAACGGGCGAATATCATCTATTCCTGCTGTGTGGTCAGCATGCTCGTGAGTAAAGAGGATTCCATCTACTTTTTGACAATTTGAAGAAAGCATTTGCTGTCTAAAATCAGGTCCGCAGTCGATAACAAAAGAATGGTTTTCCCACGAAATCCAAACAGAAACTCTTAGTCTTTTATCTTTAAAATCAGTGCTTTTACATACTGGATGATTGCTCCCAATAACAGGAATCCCTTGAGATGTGCCAGTTCCTAAAAAATATACCTTCAATTTTATTGCTTTTATTTACAAAAATAGGGTTAATTATCTTTCATTAGAAACCTATTTCATTAACTTTGCAAAATATTAGCCATATTAAAAGAAAATGGATACAGAAATAAAATTAAAAGGTGACAAAATCATCGAACAAATCCCTTCGATTAAAGACAAAGCACTACGTATCAATTTAAATGAAAATATTTACGGAACTTTTGCAGAAATTGGAGCTGGTCAAGAAACTGTAAGACATTTTTTTAGATCTGGTGGTTCTTCAGGTACAATTGCAAAAGCAATGTCTGCGTATGACAAAGACTTTAGTGATGCTGTATATGGCATTGAAGAAGACGGCCGTTACGTAACAGAAAGCCGACTTAAAAAAATGCTTTCTCATGAAGTAAATCTAATAGAAAAAAGATTGAGCAGAGAGAAACATCCTAACAAAATGTTTTTTAGTTATGCCAATACTGTAGCTACGATAGATTTTGCAAAACAATTTAAAGGACATGGTTGGGTTGGAATTAGTTATCAAATTGAACCAGATGAGGATTATAACGAGATTATCATTCACATTCGATTTAAAGAAACTGATGTACGATTACAGCAAGAAACACTTGGTATTCTTGGTGTAAACTTAATCTATGGCGCTTATTATAAATACAATGATCCTAAACGATTGTTACGCTATTTATACGACCACTTAGATAAAGATCAATTAGAAATAGATACTATAAATTTCTCAGGACCACGTTTTGCTGATGTAGACAATCGTTTGATGAGTTTACAATTAGTAAAAAATGGAATGACTGATGCGGTAATGTTTAACCCAGAAGGTAAAAATATTCTTCCCGCAGCAATTTTATACAAGAAAAACATTCTTGCTTTTAGAGGTAGTTTTCGTCCCGTTACAAAAGTGAACATGGACATGTATGAGAAATCATTGAAAATGTTCTTGAATGAGAATAAGGTAAATGCCGAAAATACACTGGTAGTTTTTGAAATTACATTATCAAACTTACGTTCTGATGGTGAAATTGACGAAAGAGATTTTATGGATAGAGCTGAATTACTGTGTTCTCTTGGACAAACGGTAATGATTTCAAACTTTCAGGAATATTATAAAGTGGTGGAATATTTTGCTAATTACACCAAAGCCAGAATGGGATTAGCCATGGGCGTAAATAATTTAGTAGATATTTTTGATGAAAAATATTACCGCCATTTAAGCGGTGGAATTTTGGAAGCATTTGGAAAGTTATTCTATCGCGATATGAAAGTTTTCTTGTATCCAATGATTGGAGAAGATGGAGAAATCATCACATCAGAAAACTTAAAAGTACATCCAAGAATGAAAGAATTATACAAATTCTTTAAATTCAACGGAAAAGTAGTAGATATCGATGATTATGACCCATCTATTTTAGAAGTATTCTCTCGTGAAGTTTTAAATATGATTAATAATGGAAAACCAGGTTGGGAAACAATGCTTCCTACCGGTATTGCAGAAATAATCAAAGAACACCGTCTCTTTGGGTATGACCCAAATAAAGTTTTGAATGAAAGTAATTAAGTAGTTTTCGAAGTAAAAAAAGAGCCAACAAAAAGACAATTTTAATGTCTTTTTCTTGGCTCTTTACTTAAAAAAAAATTACTTCAATATCTGAGCGGCATGAGCCTTAGTTTTCACATCTGAAATTACCTCATCAATGACTCCGTTTTCGTCTATTATAAATGTAGTTCTGTGAATACCGTCATATTCTTTTCCCATAAACTTCTTTGGTCCCCAAACTCCAAAAGCCTGAATTACCGATTTATCCTCATCAGCAAGTAATGGAAAAGGGAAATCATATTTTTCTTTGAATTTAGCTTGTGCTTTTTGAGCATCGGCACTAACGCCTAACAGTTCGTAATTATTAGCTTGAAATCGCTCAAAATTATCTCTTAAGTCACAAGCTTCTGCTGTACATCCTGGTGTATTTGCTTTTGGATAAAAAAAAACGACTAATTTCTTACCTACATAATCCACTAATTGATGTGATTTTCCGTCTTGGTCTAAACCAGAAAAATCAGGTGCTTTATCTCCTTTTTTTAATGTTGTCATTATTTATATTATTTATTTATTTGAATTAAAATTGAATTTTGCTATTGCCATTGAAATTGTTTTTCTTTACAAATCAAATTTAATGAATAATGAATAAACAAGAACGTGTAACGTTTGTTATAAATACGTTAAAAGAGCTATACCCAACGATTCCTATCCCTTTAGACCATAAAGATCCTTATACGTTATTGATTGCCGTTTTACTTTCGGCACAATGTACGGATGTTCGCGTGAACCAAATTACACCTTTACTTTTTGCTAAAGCTGACAATCCATACGATATGATAAAAATGTCTGTGGAGGAAATTAAGGAAATCATTCGTCCTTGTGGCTTATCGCCAATGAAATCAAAAGGAATTCATGGTTTATCCCATATTTTAATTGACAAACATGATGGAAAAGTACCTCAAAGTTTTGAGTTTTTAGAGGAATTACCTGCGGTAGGACATAAAACGGCAAGTGTTGTAATGTCACAAGCCTTTGGGGTTCCTGCTTTTCCTGTTGACACTCACATTCATAGATTGATGTACCGATGGAATTTGACAAACGGAAAAAACGTTATTCAAACTGAGAAAGATGCGAAACGTATTTTTCCTGAGGAAATTTGGAATGATTTACACCTTCAGATTATTTGGTACGGAAGGGAATATTCTCCGGCTCGTGGCTGGGATTTAGACAAGGATATTATCACTAAAACAATTGGCAGAAAAACAGTCCTTGATTCCTACAACAAAAAATAAAACCTAATTAAACAAAAAATCCCATTATTTTTTTTAAAAAAAATGGGATTTTTTAATAATTTAAAAAACCAAATTAAATACACTTAAGACCAACTATAATTGGAATCAGGTGTTTTTAATTCGATATGATTTCGAAACTTTTATTGTCTATTTTTATTATGCTCAACGTTTTGGAATAGCTTAATAAGAAAGAAATTGTTTCTTTACTTGGTTTCCTCTTTTTTGAAACTGTTTCTTTTTTTGAGTAAATTTTTGCCATAGAGTAATATATGTTTTCCTTTATATTACAACGCGGCAAGTTTAAACATATTGTTAATTGGTCAAAACAATTTGGTGCTTGTCTATCACTTTTCTCAAATTCATCAAAGCATAACGCATTCTCCCTAAAGCGGTATTAATACTAACACCAGTAGATTCCGAAATTTCCTTGAAACTCATATCCTGATACATTCGCATCACCAATACTTCTTTTTGATCAGCCGGGAGTCCTTCGATTAGTTTCTTTAAATCCATTTCGACTTGTTCCGAAATTATTTTATTTTCTATCGTTTGACAATCATCTGACATTATGGAAAAAATAGAGAACTCTTCGGTTTCTCTAAACATGGGCATTTTTTTTGTATTTCTGAAATGATCAACAACGAGATTATGTGATATACGCATAACCCAAGGTAAGAATTTACCTTCTTCGTTGTATGAATTTGATTTCAAAGTTTTAATTACTTTGATAAAAGTATCTTGAAAAATATCGTTGGTAATATCTTTATCTGGAATTTTTGAATAAATGAAACCATAAATTTTTGATTCGTGCCTTTTTATTAGTTTAGCTAAGGCATCCTCGTTACCTGCGACATAATCCTTAACTAATGACGCATCAGGGAGTTGTATATTAACCATAATAATACTTTTTAGTTTTAAATAAATAAGAGATATCTCTAAAAAGTAATTTTCTATTATAGGCTAGAGTTTAATTAGGTTAGTTATGATTTCAAATTTAACTAATTATTGTTTTAACATGCAAGTAAAATTAATAAAAATTAACATCTCATAAATAAAATTTGTTAAAATTTTTCTTCTTTTTTTCGCATTCCTATAAAAATAGGATGCTAATGAATAACATTTAGGAGCCTTTTTCTAAAAATAAAATAAAATTTGATGATCAATTAATTACAATCAAACCTTATTTTATTTTTAATTATTTTACTTAATATTTCTGATTATTGATAAACTCTGATGTAATCCACTATAAAATCCTGGGGAAGGATACTATCATCGACTTCGGGACCTCCAAAATTTCCTCCTATAGCCATATTGACAATAAAATAGAAGGGCTGGTTGAACGGCCAAATCGCTTCTGTTTTATTTTCAGGTTGAAAAGTATATACTAAAGTATCATCTACAAAAAAATCAATTTTATCTTTAGTCCATTCTACAGCGTAAATGTGAAAACCTTCCTCGATAGCATCAAATCTTGTTTTCTTAGTATTTATAGTGTTTCCATGACTGTCTTGTGTATGCAAAGAAGTAAAAACCATATTGGGTTCTTTCCCTACATATTCCAAAATATCGATTTCTCCAGATTTTGGCCAACCGACTTCACTGATATTTGAACCCAACATCCACCAAGCTGGCCAAACTCCTTGCCCAACAGGCAACTTTGCTCTAGCTTCGAAACGTCCGTACTGAAACTCTTTTTTGCCTTTGGTGGTAATCCGTGTCGAAGTATATGTATCACCTTCTTTTTTGGCTGTGATAACTAACTGATTTTTTGCAACCGTGTGGTTTTGTTTCGTGTACAGTTGACGTTCATTGTTTCCCCAACCACAATTAGGACAGCCATCTCCAAGCTCAAAATTCCAATTATTTTCGTTTAATGTGGTGCCGTCAAAATTTTCTTGCCAAACCAGTTTTCGTTTGTTCTGTTGTGCGAAAGAAAGATTAACCACAAGCAATAATATTAGTATTTTTTTCATTTTATTTTAATTAGAATATTGAAAATCTCCTTCCAACTTTGTTACTGAACTTCCTCCGATGAATACTTTAAAGTCACCTGCTTCTGCTTCCCATTTTTTATTAGCTGTGAAGTATTCAATTGTTTTTTCATCGATTGAAAACACTACTTTTTTGGTTTCGTTGGGTTGCAATTCGATCATTTCGAATCCTTTCAACTCTTTTACCGGACGGGTAATACTTCCTATCAAATCTCTAATGTACAATTGAACAACCTCTTTTCCGGTAACTTTTCCAATATTTTTTATAATTACTGAAACTTCTATTTTACCATTTTTAGCAAATGAATTAGATGATAATTGCAAATTAGAGTATTCAAATTTAGAATAACTAAGTCCATGACCAAAAGGGTACAAAGGCGTGTTCTTTTCATCAATATAATGCGACCAAAATACACTTTCGGGTTCGTTCATAATAGGTCTTCCTGTATTTTTATAATTGTAATAAATAGGAACCTGTCCTACATTTCTGGGAAAAGTCATTGGTAATTTTCCGCTTGGGTTATAATCACCGTATAAAACTTGTGCTATTGCGTTACCACTTTGCGTTCCTAAATGCCATCCTTCAACAATTGCAGGAATATTTTCATCAGCCCAAGGAATTGCTAATGGTCGGCCGTTATTTAAAACCAAAACAACATTAGGATTGACTTTATAAATTGCTTCCAATAATTCTTGTTGAACACCTGGCAAACCTAAATCTGCTCTACTTCTTCCCTCACCTGATTGCAAACCGTGTTCTCCCAAAACCATAACTACCACATCGGCTTGTTTTGCAAGCGCAATGGCTTCTGCAAATCCGCTCTTATCAGTTGTATTGATTTTAGTTTCCCAAATGAATTGTGTTCTTCCCTCGGCTACATCTGCTCCTTTAGCATAAGTAAGTTGGTTCCCTGAATACTTTTGTAATCCTTCCAGAACTGAAACAGCCGAGTTATCGTCAGCAGCGATTCTCCAACTTCCCAAAGGACTCGTTTTATCATTTGCCAAAGCACCTATTAATGCAATTTTTTGGCCTGATTTTTTTAAAGGCAATACTTCCTTTTCATTTTTCAAAAGTACAATCGATTTTTTGGCTACATCCAAAACTCCTTCTTGAAATTCTTGTTTCCCAACGGTTGCCAATTCTCGATTTTCATCACAATATTTGTATGGATCGTCAAACAAACCCAATTCGAACTTTACTTTCAAAATCCTTCTTGCAGCATCATCGATAACACTTTCTTTGACTTTACCTTCTTTAACTAATGCCACCAGATGTTCCACATACGCACTGGATTCCATATCCATATCTGATCCAGCATTGATGGCTATTTCGGCAGCATGTTTACTGTCTTTGGCAAATCCATGTGGTATCATTTCGTTAATAGAACCCCAATCCGAAACTACAAAACCATCAAATTTCCAATCTCTTTTTAAAACTTCTCTTTGTAAATAGGCATTTCCTGTTGCGGGAATTCCATTCAACTCATTGAAAGAGTTCATGAAGGTTCGTACACCAGCATCAACAGCCGCTTTAAAAGGAGGGAAAATAGTGTTTTGCAACACGGTTTCACTTATATCGACCGTATTATAATCTCTTCCTGATTCTGCAAAAGCATATCCTGCAAAATGTTTGGCGCAAGCTAAAATAGTATTTGAAGCGGATAAGTCATCTCCTTGAAAACCTTGTACACGTGCTACTGCAATTTTACTTCCTAAAAATGTATCCTCACCAGCACCTTCCATTACACGCCCCCAGCGGGCATCTCTGGAAATATCAATCATGGGTGCAAAAGTCCAGTTCAATCCTACCGAAGCGGCTTCCTCTGCGGCTATTGCAGCTGACTTTTCTATTGCATCTAAATCCCAACTTGCTGCTTCAGCGAGCGGAATAGGACTAATCGTTTTATAGCCATGAATAACATCAAATCCAAAAAGTAACGGAATTCCCAATCGCGTTTGTTCCACCGCTAATTTTTGCAACGCTTTTACATCTTTCACCCCTCTTACATTCAACATCGATCCTACTAAACCTTTTTTCAGATCTTCGTATTTTTTTGCTGCCTGACCTTCTTTCGGTGTTGGACCTGTAATATCCCAAAAACCATTATACTGATTGAGTTGCCCTATTTTTTCTTCCAAAGTCATCAATTGGAGAACTGAATCTATTTTAGTATTTAAAATATTTTCTTTGGAATAAGAAACAGGAGATTTCAAAATTTTATTACTGCAACCTGCAACTATTAGAGCTGCTATAGCAAATGATGCTACTAGGGATTTATTTCTCATCTCTAAACTTTTTATATAATTAAAAGGCCGGAACAAAACCGACCTTTATAAATTCATTACGTGTTCTATTGATAAACCCTAACATAATCAATCTCCATCGTAGATTGTGAAAAAGCAGGATCAATAGCACCTCCAAAACTTCCTCCCATTGCCACATTCAAAATCAAAAAGAAATCTTTATTAAATGGTAAAGAATTATTATTTGCTACTGTATGATATAATTTGTCATCCACAAAGATCTGAACTGAAGTAGGACTCCAAATGGCTTTGTAAATGTGAAACTCAGAAGAAGCATTTGCAATAGTTGTTGAATTAGTATTACCCGCTCCTGGAGAAACTGCAGGATAATGGAGTGTTCCGTGTATTTTATTAGGTTCACTACCTTTAAATTCCATTATATCTATTTCACCACAACCTGGCCATGTATTTGTTGCGTAATCCTGTCCTAACATCCATATTGCAGGCCATGTTCCTGCACCAGTAGTAAGTTTAGCTTTTACTTCAATTTTACCATAAGTAAATTCAAATTTATTTTCTGATTTTAGTCTTGAGGAAGTATACCCTGTTCCTGATTTTTTAGCCGTAATTTTTAGATTTCCGCCTTGTACAATTACATTATCAGAAGCGCTTGTATACGTTTGGGCTTCGCCATTTCCCCAACCGCCAGCACCAAGATCGTATCCCCATTTTGTAGGATCCGGAGCACCGTCAACATTAAATTCGTCAGAAAATTTCAAAACCGTATAATTTGTTGTAGGAGTCGGAGTTACAACTGCACCAGGAGCCGTTGTCGTAAAAATATGATACCAAGCTAAAAATGGATTTCCTGACTGAATTACTCGCACAACCATACGATTATCTGTAATTGATAGAATTTCGTAAGAACTGGTTCCAACAAAATACCCCATAAAACCTGCATCAGCTATGTTTAAAACCGTACCTCTAGTTTGAGTTGCACTATCTGGATTTTTTGACACAAATGAATCTGACTTACTCAAAGTTACTGTTTTTGCACCACTGGTATTTAAATCATAACAAGCATCATCGCCGCCGCCTTTAAAAGCTCCATTATAATACGTTTGACCTTTGTTATCTAACTCAAATTTCATTTGAGCACCTACTAAAGAAAAAGTCATCACACTATTGTATAAACATGTAGCTGATTTTTCATTTGCTTTAGCACTATAAAATGAAGGATAATAATTTTGTTTTCCAAAAGTAGGATCAGACCATGCTACGTTTGGACCAACTCCCAGGTGACCTTCCTCAGTTTGTGCCCAATACCATTTTCTAGACGCGCCACCTGTTAAGAATTGTACCGCTTGTTCATCTTTAAAATCACTGAAAACGGTTACTTCCAAAGTCATATTGGTAGCAACTCCTCCAGCTCCAGATGCAATTACAGTCACCGTGTACGTATTT
Organism: Flavobacterium pasteuri; assembly: GCF_048286615.1. Lineage (NCBI taxonomy): Bacteria > Pseudomonadati > Bacteroidota > Flavobacteriia > Flavobacteriales > Flavobacteriaceae > Flavobacterium > Flavobacterium pasteuri. The sequence continues at coordinate 130,683 of NZ_JBLVPN010000008.1, forward strand.
GTACCTGGTGTAGCAAAGTTGTTTTCAAGAATCCCACTTGGCGAATTCTTAGAAGTTCCATCGCTAAAAATGTACTTATACGAAATTGCATTTTCTGCTGTACTGGTAAATTTAACTTTCCCAGAACCATCTCCGTTTGGTAATGCTGCTGTTTTACCTATTATTTCTGCCGTAACCTTTAGGTTGGTTGGCGTGTCTAGTGCTCCAAAACCTAAATTATCTTCCTGACAATTGACCATCAAAAGAAGGACAAAAACGGATACTATACTTATGATTATTTTTTTCATTTTTACTGTTTTTTAAAAAATATAATTGTGACACTCGTTGTATACCAATTCATTTTAAATTCATAATTAGTTACTAATATCTATCTTTTATTAATTATGAAAATAAACATTATCAATATAAACAGTATTATTTCCAGAAGGGCCACCCACATAAATTAACTGTGCAATGTGTGCTCGTGTAGTTAATCCTGTGAAGGAACTTAACGGGATATCTAAACTTACCCAAGATCCTTTAGTTGGTGACGGAATTGTGATTTCATGTTCTACATCATCTCCACCTCCAAAAGCTCCATTAGCTCCAAAATCGACTAATTTTATTTTGAATTGTGTAAAATCTGAGGACCAGACATCAGTATGAAAATGTGTCATTGCAGTAGCATTTATAGGAGTTGTAGTTGCTTCTATACCAACAAAATCCAATGCACTATATTTTTTTGTCGCATTTCCATTAATGCTCAAATCCGTCAAGGTAGCACTTGACCAAGAAGTTCTCCAAGTGTTAACAGGAACATTTGTATAAGCATCGCTGAACATAGAAATTACTTTAGATGCTGTTAAAGTTGGAGTTGGCGCTGCCGTAATAGAACCGGCTTTATTGTAAAAGAAAACATTATCTACATAGACAGTTGTACTTCCAAATGGTGCACCTACAAAAATTAACTGTGCTATATGACTGCGTGTCGTCAATCCAGTGAAGTCACTTAATGGAATATCTAAGCTCACCCATTTTTCCTTAGCGGGATTAGCGATTGTAATTTCATGTTCTTTATCATCCCCTCCACCAAAAACACCATTAGCTCCAAAATCAACTAATTTAACTTTAAACTCTGTAAAATCAGATGACCAAATATCGGTATGAAAGAAAGTCATTGCCGAAGCATTGATAGGAGATGTAGTCGCTTCAATACCTACAAAACCTAATGAACTGTACTTTTTGGTTTTGTTGCCACTAATATCAATATCTTCTAAATTTGCCTGTGACCATGAAGTCCTCCAAGTGTCAACCGCAACATTTGTATAACTATCGCTAAACATAGAAATAACATTTGCTGCAGGAATAGTAGGCACTGGAGCAGCAAATAAATTAGTTACTGTTACACTTTGTATTTTTTGTGTCGTAGCAACCCCTCCGCTTAATGCGACCACTTTTACTTGATAGGTTCCCGGATTTAAATACGTATGTGTAATCACTTCATCTTGCATGAAATCTACTGGAACTTCATTCGCTACATCTCCAAAATAAACTTGAAAGAATGTCTCTAATTCCGCTTTAGCGGTTACATTAATCGAAAGATTGCTTCCAATAGTTATGGTCGGTTCAAAATTTGTCGGTGCCAAAAAAGAGACTGTTACCTCTTGAATAGTTTCGGTTTTTTTACCGTTAATAGTTACACCTACTATTTTTGCCTGAAATTTACCTTCTTTATATTTGTGGGTAATAGTAGCTCCAGGATTTACATAAACAGGAACTGTAGTTGCATCTCCAAAATAAATTTCGAATTGAGTTACACCTTCCCCTTTTGGCAAAAAAGTAACATTTCCTGAGTTATCTTGTGTAATGGTTGTCAGGGCAGATATATTTGAAGGTGCATTAACACCGTCTAGATCTACGTCATTATTTTCATCTGAACATCCCAAAAGGATAGTAAAAATAAAAAGACTTAGTATTAATTTTAAGTTTTTCATATTTAAATAATATTAGTTTTTAGTATCCAGGATTTTGTGTCCAATTTCCATTAGCAAATTGAATTTCCTCAATAGGAATGGGAAACAATTCATTTTTGTTAGCTTTAAATCCAGTAATTTCCTGAGTAGCTTTGCCAGTTCGCACTAAATCGAAGAAACGGTGTCCTTCACCAACTAATTCCACTCTTCTTTCTGCTAAAATAAAGTCAGTCAAAGCTGCTCCAGAAGACGAAATATCATGATTCAAATCGCCAAAAGCACGTCTTCTAACTTGGTTCAAATATCCTCTCGCTTTAGTATCATCGATTCCACCGCGATTGTAAGCTTCGGCCGCCATCAAAAGAACATCCGCATAGCGAATGGCTCTGTAATTATTAGGATTAGTTAGGTTTAAATCTCCTTGCGCATTGGCACTTCTTTTTCTTGGAATGTATTTTCTATTAAAAAAACCGGTGTGTTCATATCCTTTTCCGAAAGTTGCACCTGTTGAAGCTGCCCAAGCTTCGATATCTAATATTGCTACCGCTTTTCTTCTGTCTCCAGCTTCAAATACATTTACGACTTTCTGAGTTGGAACATTAAAACTGAAACCTGAAGTAAATAAATCGCCTGAATAATTTCTTGGTCCACTGAAACCAACCGCTACATTTCCTTCACTACATTGGAGACATCCAAAACCTGCACCTTCCACATCTGTGTATTGTACTTCAAAAACCGATTCTAATCCATTTTCTCCGGCATTTTCAAAAATAGTATTGTAATCTGAAACCAATGAATAGGTGGATGTTCCAATTAAACTTTCGAAAGTTGTTGCTGCTTGCGCGTATTTATTCTGGTACAAATATGCTTTCCCTAATAATGCCAAAGCTGCGCCTTTAGTTGCTCTTCCTTTTTGGGCTGCTGTTGAAGATAAGTTTTGAGAAGCAAAGATTAAATCAGCTTCAATGGAAGCATATACTTCTGAAACGGATGCACGCGGAATTATTTTCTCGTCACCAGAGCTGAACCTTGCATCCCCTTTCAATGGGATTCCACCAAACCATTTTACTAATTCAAAATGATAATAGGCTCTTAGAAAGCGGGCTTCACCAATCACTTGATTTTTTCCATCAAAATCAGTTTTGTCTTTGAATTCCAAAATATAATTAGCTCTTTGAACTCCTGCAAACATCCAGTCCCATAAGTTTTTTAGATTACTGTTCACTGGTGTGTGAATCATATCATCAATTTGCTGAAAACCCGGAGTATCAGATTGACTTTCGCCTCCGGCCAAAGTATTATCTGAAGCTATTTCGCCTAACAATGCATTCAGATATGTAGTTTGTAACAAATCATAGGCTGCTATTAAAGCGTTGTCATAATCTGATTTTGAATTAAAATAATTCTCAGAATCAATCGAATATTCGATAGGTCGATCTACAAAATCATCACTACAGGAAATGGTTACTGTTGAGAAAATTGTTATCGATATAAGGGTAATAAATAGGTGCTTTTTCATTTTAATACGAATTAAAAATTAATGTTTAAACCTAATAAATAGGTTCTTGGGATTGGATAAAAACCATAGTCAATTCCTCCGCCAATCGGAGCTCCATTAGAAGCACCCGGATCAAAACCTTTGTATTTTGTAAATGTGTATAAATTATTTACACCTGCATACAAACGTAGTTTTGTGATTCCTGCTTTTTCAGAAAATTTAGAATTTATTGAATATCCCAATTGCATGTTTTGGATTCTTAAATAAGAAGCATCTTCAACAAAATAACTGGAAAAAGTAGAATTTCCTGTAGCACTTGTAGTCACTCTTGGAGTAGTATTAGTACTTCCTTCGCCAGTCCAACGGTCTAAAACATAATTAAGTCGATTTACATCTGTAAGGTTTCTTTCGTAATTTCTTACCATATCATTTCCTACTGAAGCAAAAGTATAGACTGCAAAATCAAAATTTTTGTAATTCATTTGTAAATTGAAACCCATTGTAGCATCAGGAATTGGATCTCCAATATTCGTTCTGTCATTAGCATTAAGAATTCCGTCTCCATTTACATCTACAAATCGAAGATCTCCAGGACTGGCGTCAGCACCTAAAGATAATTGAGACGGGTGTGCATCAACTTCTGACTGGTTTTGAAAAATTCCATCTGTTTTATAGCCATAAAAATAACCTATTGGCTGACCTACTTCCATTCTTGAAGGTGCTTGTTGGCCTACGCCAAATGAACCTCCTTCAATATATCCTATTCCGTTGTTTACGGCTAATACTTCGTTTTTAAGGAAGGTAACATTGTACCCAACACTCATCGAAAAATTCTCCGAGAATTTGTTCTTGTAATCTATTGCAAACTCTAATCCTGAGTTTCTTACCGTTCCTGCATTGATTGTTGGTGAACCTGCACCAGGAGCTGCTGTTCCGTTGATTCCTGAAACAGGTATAAATGGGATTAACAAATCGGCTCTGGTATCAATAAAATAATCTGCAACAATAGAAACTTTATTTTGTATCAATTTAAGATCTAAACCAACGTCAAATTTCCTGGCTTCTTCCCATTTCAAATTTGGATTTGGAATTTGTCCTGTAGCCAAACCATTCACTAAAACATCATCAAAAACGTACGTCGCTTCTCCGCTTAGTTGTGAAACATAGCCATTGTTAGGAATTTGGTCATTTCCTAAAGTACCGTAACTTCCTCTCAATTTCATGAAGTTTATTAGTTTATCTTCTCCAAAAAAGCCTTCATCAGAAATTACCCAACCCGCAGTAAATGATGGAAAATAACCCACTTTATTTCCGGGTCCAAATTTTGTAGAAGCATCACGTCGTATCATCGCAGAAAAAAGGTACTTCCCTTTGTAATCGTATTGTGCTCTTGCAAAATAAGAAAGTCTTCGTTCGTCATAATTATAGGAACCGTTTGGTACGGTTTCAGAAATTCCTTTGGTCAATGCTATATCTGCAAACTCCCATGAATTGTAGGGAACATCAAATCCAGTAGCAAATAATCCGTTTCCGTATTGTTTGAAAATAGTATTTCCCACTGTCGCCACTACATTATGGTTTTCTCCAATTTTCTTAGTGTAAGTTCCAAATAAATCAAATGAATAGTCATTATCATTAATGGCACTTTGGGAAACCGAACTTCTCAAAACATCAAATACTTTATCTGAAGGATTTATCCAATATAAAATTTGCTTGGCAAACGATTTAGACTCACTGTTTGAAGTGTTAAAACCAATAGAACTTGAAATTGTAAAATTTTTGAAAACCTTATAATCCAATCCAAAATTACCATTGACTTTCTTAAAGTTATAGTCATTATAAGTATTGGCAATTTGGGCCAATGGATTTATAATTTCAATTCCTAACCCAGTATTTGTAGGTACTTTTGTAAAATCTCCATTTGCATCATAAGGCGTTAATGTTGAAGGTGTATTCAAAGCATTGAACAAAACAGAACCTAAACCACTTTCGTTTAATGATTTTCTATTAAAATAAGTGTAGATTACATTCGTTTTCAATTTCAATTTATCTGTAACATCTGCACCTACAGAAACTCTTGCCGTATTTCTTAAAAACCCAGATTTACTTTCGCCAATAATTCCTTCCTGATCTAAATGAGAACCACTTACCGCATAGGTAATTTTATCAGATCCACCAGAAAATGAGATGTCATGATTGATAATAGGAACACTAGTACTGAAAACTTCATTTTGCCAGTTTGTACCTTTACCTAAACCAGAAACATTAGGAAAAGGAATTGAGTTTCCACCATTAGCATAACTTTCATTCAATAATAAGGCGTATTCAGTAGCTTTCAACATAGGTAATGTTCTTGACGTTTCCTGAAAACCTGTATAAGTATTGTAACTAATTTTTGATTTCGAATTCTTTTTTCCGGATTTTGTCGTGATAAGAATAACTCCATTAGCACCAATAGTACCATAAATAGCTGCTTGGGCATCTTTTAAAACGGTGATAGACTCGACATCATTTGGATTTAACAATCCAAGTTCTCCAACATATCCGTCGATGATAGTTGTAGGTCTGTTTTCACCATTAGTTGCTATACCTCTGATGCGAATATCCAAAGCGGCACCAGGAGCACCCGAAGTAGTTGTAACATTTACTCCGGAAACAGTTCCTTGTAAAGCTTGCTCAATTTTAACCGGTTTTAAAGCTTCCAAAGTTTTGCTATCTACTACAGAAACTGCTCCTGTTACTTCTCGCTTTTTTTGACTTCCGTATCCAATTACTACCACTTCATCTAATACTTTAGAATCTTCTTGTAACGAAATAGAAAGAGCACTATTACTAGAGATTACTTTATACTCTAAATTTTTATACCCTAGGTACGTAAATACTAATGTTGCGCCAGAGGAAACTCCTTTTAAAGAAAAACGACCATCCATATCTGTCGCCGTCCCAATCCTTGAATTTTTAACTTGAACATTCACTCCTGGTATAGGTAAACCAGAACCGGTTTCTTTAACAACTCCTCCTATATCATATCCTTGGGCAAAACCAAAAGAGGATAAAAATAGAAAAAGGATTAGTAGATAGTTTGACTTCATAATTTATATTTTTTGTGAATTATAAAATTAATCTGAACAACTAATAATAAATTAAAAAGAACCTCTACAAAAAACATACAATCTAAAAAATCACTTGTTTAATTCATAATATTTAAAAAAGGGCTTAGAATTAAGAAGAAATTCAGATTTTCAGATTTTCTTTAAAACAAAAAAACCACAACAATAATGCTATTGTTGTGGTAATGTATAGTTTTACCTATAAAATTTAGAAGGAACTATACAGCTAAAATGTACTCTACAAGTCCTTGCTCGTGCGACAATTCCATTTTCTTACGCAAACGATATCTTTTTATTTCAACGCTTCGTACAGAAATGTTTAACAAAGGTGCCACTTCTTTCGAAGAAAGATTCAATCTTAAGTAGGCACATAATCTCAAATCGTTTGGAGTTAAGGACGGATGAGCCAGTTTAATTTTTTTCAAAAAGTCTTTATCGGCATTATCAAAAGCTTCTTTAAATACACTCCAACTATCACCTTCAGTTATGTTCTTATTAATTGTAGAGATGACTGATTTTATGCTTCTGTTGCCATCATCAGGCGTTTTCTTTAAATCATCTTTGATAAAAGCCAGCAACTCATTTTTACTATTCAAACTCATCGTAGAAACAGCCAACTCTCTATTTTTAGTGTCTACATCTTGTGAAAGCTGTTCGTTTCTAATGCGCATTAATTCCTGCTCGTTTTCAAGTTCTTTAATCTCTAATAACAAATTATTCTCTTCTATCAATTTCTCCTTTTGTTTTTGATAGTAATTCTTATAGGCTTTATGAATAAATCGAGCCATTACAATCACAAAAATAAAATAGAAAAGAAGAGCAATATTAGTTAAATACCAAGGTTTTTCAACAGTAAAAGTATACCTAGCTGTATCTTCTAAAGTAGAATTCGCAAATTTAGCTCTCACCTTAAAAGTATATTCTCCAGGAGGCAAATTTTTAAAATTCACCGTTGATTTCGCACTCCATTCGCTCCATTCCTCTTGAAATCCCTCTAATAAATATTGAAATTCAGCATTGATGTATTTATTAAATTCAGGAACAGTATAATTAATGGTTATATTATTTTCGTCATATTTAAAACTACCTTCTCCCTGAATGGAACGATTTTCGGAAGTTTCATTTAGCTTATTTGTTGTAATTGCGGAAATAGAGACGTTATGATTTTTAAAACTCAATTCATTAAGATTCAAAATATAGTACCCGTCAGTAGTTCCTATCAAATAATTAGAATTGGAAATTTGAGTAATATTTTCGTAGCCTAACATCGAATTTGTTAATGAAGCGGGAATTGGTATTACATTTTGCTTCAGTTGATTACTTAGTTTACTCAATGAAAAATAATGGATGTAATTTTTTGAGAACAACCATATTTTATTGGAATTATCAACAATCAATTTTCCCGAAGTATATTCATCTTTTTCGAAAACAGAACTTAATAATTTATCCTTATTAAATTGTTTTGTTTTCTCATTCAATTTAAAAATACCATCTTTATTAGCATAGTAAATTATGTTGTTGAACTTAGTTAGACTGGCATTTTTACCTTTTTCAGGTGTTTTATAGGTTACAAAAGGTTTTGTCATAGACAATTTTTCGTCTAGTTCTAGCCTGTAGACTCCTTTATATTCATGACTCACATATACATTCAGCGCATTCGTGATTTCAAAATATTTTGAGGAATAATTAAATCCTGCAATTTTATTTCTAAAACTCCATTGATTATTCGTTTTTTCCAGAACGGAAATTCCGTAGTAATTACCTTGAAGCAAAAGCCCTTTTTGATTGGGGACAGTTTCAAATTTCCAAGTTCCTGATGCTGAAAATATATTTTTTGCAACAGCGTTTTCAATCACAAATGTTCCTGAATCATGACCGCAGAAAAGCGTTCCATCGTACTCAAACAAAGACCAAACCTGCCCTTTAGTTCCGTTTACAAATTTGAATTCATCATAAGTCAGATAGTTTTTATAAAACAAACCTTGATTAGTTCCTACATACAAATTACCTTTATAAAACTTTGAGGTATAAACGGTTCCTAAAATCCCGGTGTCATCCACAAAATTTTGTATAGGAGATTGCAGATTAATGCAATTGATACCGTTGTCCAATCCTACCCAAAGATTCTTGTCGGCATCTTCAAATAAAGACAACGCTGTATTATTACTCAAGCCTTTGTTTTGATTGATGTGATACTTAATTTTTCCATTATTGTTTAAGATGAAAATCCCATTAGAGACTGTTCCCAAAGCAAAACTTCCATCTGATAGCAATTGACTGCTATACACGCTACTGGATGCTAATTCTGAATCAACTTCGGTAGTAAATTTAGTCAAAACAGTTCCTATAAGTTTATAAAATCCATTCAACTGTGTCTGGATTACAAGGCCTTCATCAATAGCAAAAACGTTAACAATCCTATTGTTTTGCAAAATTGGATTATTAGAAACTAAACGCCCTTTTCCGCTTTCAATTTCAAAAAGTCCTTCATTTATACTCTGAAAATAAATTGCATTTTTTGTACGGAACGATTTAGTAATATTGTTTTTAGGAGCAATAATTTTGAAACCTCCCGTTTTAGTATCGTAAATATAAATTCTGTCCAAGGACTGAAAAATCACCCATTGTTCATAGTTCAATATATTCCAAAACTGTTCGTCATTAAGTATTTGTGTTTTTATTGTTTTACTAAGTGAAGTGTATTTTAATTTTCCATTTGTTTGCCTAGTCCAGAAACCAAATTCCATATAGCAACCGGTATAAATTTTATTTCCAATCACTTTTACAGAACGAACAATAGTTTCGTTTGGTGATGGATATAACTCCCAATTTGATCCGTTAAATTCCAATAATCCCTCATTGTTAGCAAAAAAAACATAATGATTTTGATCCTGCGAAATCATCCAATTCTGGTTTCCCGCACCATATGTGGTTGAGGCATATTTTACAATGGGCGGTAATTCCTGAGAAAAAGCACAAAAGGACATTAAAAAAAGAAAAATGTATAGTTTTGTTTTCAATGGCATGGTAAAGTTAATTTTTTCAAAAATAATCTTAAAAATACTATTTTTTTAGTTGATAGAAAACATAAAAACTATACAACAAGAAAAATCACTTATTAACCATACTTTTAATCATTATTTGTGACTTGTTGAATCCTTTTAGTCAGTTGAAAATTGATTACTTTTGTAAAAATTATCATTTTTATGCAAGTTGACCTTTCGAAATTAGATCCAAAGAAAAATATCATCATAAAAGGCGCACAAGTACATAACCTAAAAAATGTAGATGTTGCGATTCCCCGAAATAAATTAGTGGTTATCACAGGACTGTCAGGTTCTGGAAAATCAAGCTTGGCTTTCGATACTTTATATGCCGAAGGGCAACGCCGTTACGTAGAGAGCTTGTCATCTTATGCAAGACAATTTCTTGGACGTTTGGATAAACCAAAAGTGGAATATATCAAGGGAATTGCTCCTGCGATTGCCATCGAACAAAAGGTAAATACAACAAACGCACGTTCTACAGTAGGGACTTCAACTGAAATATACGATTATGTAAAATTGCTTTTTGCCAGAATAGGCAGAACATATTCTCCTATTTCTGGTCGTGAAGTCAAAAAAAATACGGTAACTGATGTAGTTAACGATGTAAAAACTTTTGAATTGGAGAGCAAATGGCTGCTTCTTGCCCCTATCCATCTGGAAGAAGGACGAAAACTAGAAGACAAACTAAAAGTGCTTTTACAACAGGGTTTTGCCCGAATATTAGTAAATAATGAAATGGTCCGTTTAGATGATTTACCGGATTCGTTTGCAAAAAAAGACATATTTCTAATCATTGACCGTATTGTGGTTAATCCCGACACTTCAGGAGAAGAAGAGTTCTACAATCGATTGGCTGATGCGGTACAAACTGCTTTTTTTGAAGGAAAAGGAATTTGCTATTTACAAGAATTAAACTCTGATAAAAAGTATTCCTATTCCAATAATTTTGAATTGGACGGAATTACATTTCTAGAACCAAATGTACATTTATTCAGCTTCAATAATCCGTATGGAGCATGTCCAGTATGTGAAGGATATGGCAATATTATAGGGATAGATAGCGAATTAGTAGTGCCAAATACGACTTTATCCGTTTTTGAAAATGCAATTTTCCCATGGAGAGGTGAAAGTATGAGTTGGTTTCGAGACGAATTAGTCAATAACGCATACAAATTTGATTTCCCAATTCACAAACCTTTTTACCAGTTATCTGAAGACCAAAAAGAATTAATCTGGAATGGAAATAGCTATTTTCAAGGTTTAAATGATTTCTTCAAAGAACTGGAAGAAAAGAATTATAAAATCCAAAACAGGGTTATGCTTTCGCGTTACAGAGGTAAAACAAAATGTCATTCCTGCAAAGGAAAACGTCTGAGAATTGAAGCTTCGTATGTAAAAATTAACTCAAAAACAGTTTCAGATTTAGTTGATTTGCCTATTAAACATTTGGTTGCTTTTTTCGAAAATATTGACTTAGATGCTTATGAAAAACAAATAGCGAAACGATTGTTAGTAGAAATCAATAATCGATTATCGTTTTTAACCGAAGTAGGATTAGATTATCTGACGTTAAACAGAAATTCAGCAACACTTTCCGGGGGAGAATCACAACGCATCAATTTAGCGACTTCGCTAGGAAGTAGTTTAGTGGGTTCTATGTACATTCTGGATGAACCGAGCATTGGTTTACACCCAAAAGATACGGAACGCCTGATAAAAGTACTGTTATCTTTAAGAGATTTAGGAAACACGGTTATTGTGGTAGAACATGATGAAGATATCATGAAGGCCGCAGATATGATTATTGACATTGGTCCGGAAGCAGGTACTTTTGGAGGTAATCTGGTAGCTCAAGGCACGTATGATCAAATTCTAAAATCAACTTCTCTGACCGCTAAATATTTGAATGGAGACTTAGAAATTACTGTTCCCAAAAAACGCAGACTTTTCAAGAATTTTATCGAAATAAAAGGAGCTCGAGAACACAATCTTCAAAATATAGATGTAACTTTTCCTCTGGATGTATTAACTGTTATTACCGGAGTTTCAGGAAGCGGAAAAAGTACGCTTGTTAAAAAAATCCTTTTTCCGGCGATGCAAAAAAAGCTCGAAAATGTTGGTGAAAAAGCAGGGCAATTCAGCGAAATATCAGGTTCGTTTTCGCAAATCAAGCATATTGAATACGTAGATCAAAACCCAATAGGAAGAAGTTCCCGTTCTAATCCTGTGACCTATATTAAAGCATATGACGATATTCGGGAATTGTATGCCAAGGAAAAACTATCAAAAATAAGAGGCTACCAAGCCAAACATTTTTCTTTTAATGTTGATGGCGGAAGATGTGAAACCTGCAAAGGAGAAGGTTCCATAAACGTAGAAATGGTTTTCATGGCCGATGTACAATTACCATGTGAAACCTGTAACGGAAAACGATTTAAAAAAGAAGTTCTGGAAGTTGCTTTTGAAGGTAAAAATATTCATGATATTCTAACCCTGACGATAGATGATGCAATTGCTTTTTTTATAGCTAATAAACAAACTAAAATCACTCAGAAATTGCAACCTTTACAGGATGTTGGATTGGGTTATGTACAATTAGGACAATCATCTTCTACACTTTCCGGTGGGGAAGCGCAGCGTATAAAACTCGCTTCATTCTTGGTAAAAGGAGCCACAAAAGACAAAGCTTTATTTGTTTTTGACGAACCTACGACAGGATTGCATTTTCATGATATCAAAAAATTATTGGCTTCTTTTGATGCATTGATAGACAAAGGTCATTCGATTCTAGTAATTGAGCACAACCTTGATCTTATCAAATGTGCTGATTGGATTATTGATTTAGGACCTGAGGGCGGAGAAAATGGGGGGAAATTATTAGCCGTAGGAACTCCGGAACAAATTGTAAAAATAAAAGATTCAGTTACTGGAAAATACCTAAAGGAAAAATTATAAAAATGCTATTCTGAATAGCATTTTTCTTCAAATGTATTTCCATCTTCATCGATGGCTATCACTATATTTTTTTCTTTGGAAGAAACATAAGTCAAGTAAATCCAACCAACTGACCATACACCTAAAGTCATACAACAAAGTAAAAAATTAAACCCGTGATCTACCTCTTTCCTATCTTTTGATAAAACTGCAAAAGGTAAACTATCATTTTGTTCTATAATAGTAAATCCATGGTGGATTTTATTAGCTAGCGTACTAGTAAATTTTTGTAGACTTTCTTCGTTAATATATGTATTGCTTTTCATAATTATTGGTATAAATTACTTTAGCTATTTATTATTTTCTAAAAACAGTTTGTTAAAATAACACTTGGCAAAAATAAGTGTAATCTATTATTTCCACAATACCCACTTTTAGTGATTTTTGATCAATCCAAACAATTAAACTGCTAGTTATTTTTACTATTAAAGTTCTACGCAAATATATTTTTTTTAGATACTTTAAAAGTTATACAATAATTATATAAAGTTACAAGATTTACATACAAACCTCTTTAATTAAATCTGCTATAAGACTTCTTTAACTATTTTATCAATCAAGAAAACGTTAGTTATGATAAACTTTATTTTGAAAGATGATTTTAGGAATTAGAATTAGTACTGTTTCTGAACTAAAAAAATTATACCTTAATTCTCAATTTTTTAAAAACTACATCTAACGCTTGATTAATTTCAATGGAAATAACAAATTTATAATTAATATAAACATATAAGAGAGTTACCAAAATAGATTTTAAGGCAATACTAATTATTGGGCTAAAAGGAAATTCCCAAAAATAAAATAATAAAAATATTCCAAAAGTGATTACAAGAGAATAAACTGTTTGTTTTGTAAATGGATACAAATGCATACGCTTGACTACAAAAAGTAATTTAGCCAAACTGTATAGAGTAATAGATAATAAAGTTGCAACTGCTGTCCCTGTTATAGCATATCTTGGTATAAAAAACATGTTCAATCCTACTGTCAAAAAAACAAGCAATAATCCTAAAAACAAAACCATACGATAATATTTTGAATTGAAAATAATAGCATTATTGTTTCCTAAAATCAAATCAAAATATTTAGAAATCCCAATCAAAAATACCACAAGAATTCCTCCACTATATTCTTTTGGAACCATTACATACAATTGATTTATATTAACAAAAATACACAACATCACAAAACCTCCAACAACTTGCAGATTTATAGAAGTCTTTTTGTACAAATCATTTAATTCATCATGTTTATTCTCATGCATCAATTTAGCCGTTATGGGATATGTAATCTGATGCATCGCACGACTGGGAACTGCAATAACAGAAGCGATATAAGTTGCAACTGAATAATAGGCAATATTCTCAATTTTAATATATTGATTCAGCATAATCTTATCAATATCCAGTAACATAACCGCAACACTACCTGATAAAATAATGAAAAAAGTATATACTAAAACATCTTTCACGTTTTGAGGAATGGAGAACTGAAAAACAGGTTTTTTTATTTGGAAAGCATAAAACATAGTGATAATAAAAGCCAAAAAATAAATAATAGCCGTAACATAAATAAAATCTACAACAGTAATCAATTTGTAATAAACTCCAATCAAAGCAAACAAAGAAAATAATCTAAGTCCCACCTCTTTAACAAAATTTCCAAATACTGAATGCATGTGAACTCTTGCCCAAGCATAAAAAATCTCGAAATAAGCCATACTTAATCCTATAAATGGAATAAGCCATAAATAATCCTTAACTACAGGATTTTCTTTACTCAAGTACAATGAAATAGGTTCAAAAAAGAATAATCCAATCAATACTAAAGGAATACACAATAATAAAGGAATTAGTACTGTAAACGATAGAAAACTAGAGCGCTCATCTTCTGTTTTATATTGAGTATAAAACTTCACCAAAGTATTTTGCATCCCAAAAGCCAATAACGGCATAATAATATTTGCCCAAGAAAGTACGTAGTTTGTTAAAGCATAAAATACCGTTCCTAAAAAAAATGGATACAAGTAAAGGGTATTTATAGCACCAATTCCAAAACCTAAATAAGTAATTATTGTATTCTTTAAAGATTGATTTAATACTATTCCCATTTTTTTGTCATTGCGAGGCACGAAGCAATCTCACTTTTTATTTACGATTTGTTAAACAATTCAACCAATTCTTTGGTAATATTTTTTCTAGAATAACGTTGTAACCCAACACCGTTTGCTTTTAATTTCCCTTCCAAAAACTGATTATAAAAATCCAAAATTACACTTTTAAGTTTCATTTTCTCTGAATAATCAAAAAATACACCTGTGTTGGTTTCCGTTATGATTTCGGCAAAATCAGATCCGTTAGGACCAATCGCAATAATAGGTCGGTTTGAAACCATATATTCGAATAATTTTCCAGGTATAATGCTTTTTGTGTCCTTCGAATCAATTTCGATAAGCAACAAAACCTGTGATTTTCTTTGATGTGCAATGGCTTCTGCATGCGATACATAACCCAAATTATTCCAATAGGTATTTAGCCCAAAATGAGTAATTGTTTCTAAAACTTCCTGACTCACAGCTCCAATTAGTTTTATTTCTAAATGCGATTTAAAATCTGGAATCTCATGTAGCAATTCTACTAAACTTTCCCATAAAACATGAGGATTTCTCTCAGAAAGAAAAGAACCAATGTGTGCTAAGGTAAATTTAGTGTCTAAAGTTTGCTTTTCGACTTCTTCCGTATCATAACCATTGGTAATTACAGCAATTGGTTTATTTGTAATCGCTTGAAATTCCGTTTTAGTAGTCTTACTGGTTACTATAATTGTATCGGCTGTACTCAAAACCTGATGTTCTAGTGCTTTGTGTTTTTTGGCAGCAAAACTGGACAATCGCAAGGATTTATGATAGCCAATAGTTGTCCACGGATCTCTGAAATCAGCAAACCATTTCAAATCTAATTTTTGTTTTAATTCTAGTCCAATAAGATGTAAGCTGTGCGGCGGTCCAGAAGTAACAATGGTATCAATATTATTATCTACAATGTATTTCTCTAAATAAGCAACCGATGGTTTTACCCAAAAAACACGTGCATCCGGAATAAAAAGATTCCCACGAATCCAAAGAAAAGTTTTATCCAGAAAAGATTGTTTTTTCTGATTTGGAATAATTCCAGAACTGATTTTTTTAGTTTTGTTTTTCGAAAGAAAAGAAGCCAGTTGATACGGTTCAAAAATGGTCTGTCTCAGAATAATTGTCTTTTCAAAAACTTCTTTAACCAAATTCTCATCAATAATAGGATACGTCGGATTCTCTGGAATATAAACAATAGGCTGAATACCAAAATCCGGCAAGTACTTAACAAACTTAAGCCAACGCTGTACTCCAGGTCCTCCTGCTGGTGGCCAGTAATACGTAATTATTAAAATTTTCTTTGGTTCCAAGGTTAGGATTTTGTGGTAATTGATTTTAAATCTGTAAAAAACAAATTACTGTTTTTATACAATCCCTTGCCTATAAAATATAAAGCGGGTATCGATGGAATTATTAAATAAAATTTAAATTTATCCGGATTAATAAAATATAGCGTTAATAAAACTCCAATAATAATTCCTAAAAGAAAAAGCCAAAGCAATATTTGTTGAAATGATTTTAAACTTAATAACTCTTTCATAATTTAATTTTTAAAACCTTTCTTCCTTTCAAAATAAATCCCTCCTACTAAAAGAATCAAAATTCCTATAGAACTAATTAACGTTATGGTACTTCCAGTATTTACAACTTGTGGTTCAAATTTAAATTCTATTTTGTGTTTCCCTGCTGGAATTTGCAATCCTCTTAAAACATAATCAACTCTAATATGTTCTACACTTTTACCATCAATATAGGCATTCCAACCTTTTCCATAATACATTTCGGAAAAAACGGCTAAACCTTCGTTTGAATTATTAGACACATATTTCAAGTAATTAGGTTTGTAATTTTCTAAAATTATAGTCGCTGAACTGTCTTTGGCGAAAGCCGTATTTTTGATTTCAAAATCTTTACTATTTACAATTGCGACATTTTTAGAATCCAAACTATCCAACGCTTTCATCTCTTCATCAGCTGAATTCACTAATTTTACTTGGCTTACAAACCATACATTTCCATTAACAGCTGGATTTGATACTGGGAATTCTTTTCCTTCTTTATCTTTTTGGATTACATACTTTACATTAAGCATGTTAAGGACTTCAATATTATTTTTTGAAATTTGATAGTCAATTAATTGCTGCATTCTTCTTGGTCTTACGGCGCTGTATCCACCAATAGATTTATGGAAATAAGAAGCTCTTGCCCCCATGATATCGCCCACTTCAAAAACGCGATAATTAGCCGTATCTTTTAAAATCTCAGCATCAGAAGGCGACTCTTGAAAAGGCACTTGAACTTGGCTTCCACTTACAAAATCTTTCCCGGAAACATATTTTTTATCCACAAAAAACAAATCGGAAACCATCAATAAACCTACGATTATAATGGCTGTATTTTGAGCAAATCTGTCTTTAATGAACAACCATAAAACACCGGCTGTTAATACTATAAAAAAGCCTGAACGCAATAAATCAGCGCTGTATAAACTCATTCTATCCAGTTTAAGCGCATTTACAAACTCAGGACCGTAACTTTCTTGAAAATAAGCATCGTTTCCTCCAGAAAAGCTGAACATACTTTTGCTTAAAAATAAAATCAAAATAATTCCTAAACCTAAAATTGTGGTTTCATATAATGCTTTCCATTGTAGTTTTTTGTCTAATTTGAAGAAAGACTGTAATCCCATAATAGCCAAAACTGGAATACACAATTCTAAAACAACTTGGATAGAAGATACTGCTCTGAATTTATCGTACATTGGAACATAATCAATAAAAAAGTCCGTTAAAACAGGGAAATTTTTACCCCAAGAAAGAACTAACGCAACTATTGAACCCGATAGAAATACATATTTAATCTTTCTTTTATCAATAAATAAAGCCAAAATTGCCAAAAAGAACACTACAATTCCAATATATGCAGGAGCTGCCACAATAGGTTGATCTCCCCAATATGTTGGCATTCCTGAAACAAAATCAGTTGCCTGATCTTCTGGAACTCCCTGACCTATCATGAATTCATACATATTACTGTCTTTTCCAACAGCCTCATTATTAGAGCCACCAAAAAGTCGCGGGGCAATAAGATTAAAACTTTCCATTACTCCATAACTGTACTCCGTGATATAGTCCTTAGACATTGAAGAAGTCGTTTCGTTTTTTGAACCGTTTGGATTGAATGTCAGTTCGCTTTTACCACGAATACTAAAATCAGCATATTCAGAAGTGGCTAATAGATTCGTAGCATTGGCACCAATCGCTAAAATTCCTGCTGCGGCTAATACCCCAAAGGAATGCAAAAGTGATTTATATTCCTTTTCTTTTACTTGCTGATATAAAAAATAAGCAGAAAGTATCAATAGGAAAATCAATAAGTAATAGGTCATTTGGAAGTGATTCGCATTGATTTCTAATGCTGTCGCAAAAAGCGTAATTAAACCTCCCAGAATGTATTTTTTTTGAAATACCAAAATAAATCCGGCAATAACCAGTGGCATATAGGCAATCGCATGCGCTTTGGCATTATGGCCAACTCCAAGAATAATAATCAAATAGGTAGATAAACCAAAGGCCAAAGCTCCAAAAAATGCCTTTAACGGATCAACTTTTAGCACTAACATCAAACCATAAAATCCAAGGAAATATAAAAATAAATAATCCGCAGGGCGCGGTAAAAATCGCAAGACATCGTCTATCGCACCAATATAATCGTGTGGATATTTGGCTCCCAATTGATACGTTGGCATTCCACCAAAGGCTGAATTAGTCCAATACGGTTCAACATTATCCGTGGCTCTAAAATCATTTTGTTCTTTAGCCATCCCTGTATATTGCACAATATCTGATTGGAAAATTTGTTTTCCTTGCAATACAGGATAAAAATATAGGAGAGAAATTACAACAAAACCAAATATGGCTAAGGCGTGTGGATAGAACTTATTTATTATTTTCAATGTAAAATGGTTTGGATTAGAGTAAAAACGGTGTTAATAACTACAAATTTAATCTATTTCTTCGTAATCAACATAATCACCCACTTTTTTGGTTTCGCGAGGATTTTTAGCATTTGCCGTATTGTATATTACTTCATCCTTACTTTGTGTTTTTTTCCAAGTACTATCTTGTGCATACTGATGCTGTTTCTGCATATTTTCGCCCGCTTTTTCGACCACTTTTTTAAGCAATAAAGGCAAAAATAGTTTTGCTAAAAATTTAAAAATATAATAGAAAGCGATCATATAAAAAAGCGCTTTTATAAAACCAATGAAAGAGGCTGTTTGCATATAAGTGTAATTTTTTACAAAATTAATAAATCAACCGTTCAAAATTAAAATATCTCTCTTAAATAAATAATAAAATATAGTACATTTGAAAAGCGTTATTACTTTTTAACCCAAAAAAATAATATGTCCAAAATCAAAATCTTATTTATAGCTGCTATTTCAATGCTTCCAAGTATTCATTATGGCCAACATACAGATCAAATAAATTCAAATAGACCGGGCGAAACCATGTCGGCTTACGCAGTTGGAAAGTCAGTAATCCAAATAGAAACAGGGGTTTACGGTATAAAACAAAATCATAGCTTATTGAATTATAATGCCAATGGTTTTGGGATTGATGCCACCTTGCGATGGGGATTATTTATGGAAAAACTAGAATTGATAGCAGATATACAATACCAAAATGAAATCTACACCTCCTTGTTAAATAAAACTGCCATTGCTGATTTCAAACAAACTGTTTTAGGAGCCAAATATTTGATTTACGATCCTTTCAAAAATTACGAAAAAAAGGTAAACATATACAGTTGGAAAGCCAATCGAGCATTCAATTGGCACCAGTTAATTCCAGCTATCTCTGGATTTGTGGGCGTTAATTATTCTGCAGAAAACAATCCCTATGCGCTTTCAAATAGAAACCCAACCGTGAGTAGATATCCTGCACAATTCTCACCAAAAGCGATGTTAATTACGCAAAACCATTTTGGTGACGGAAGATGGGTTTTAGTCTCAAATATTACTGCGGATTACATTGGTACAGATTTTCCTAGCTATGGATATGCCATTACACTTACACGCGGCTTTAACAACAAATGGTCTGGTTTTTTAGAAAATCAAGGCCTAAAAAGTGATTTGTATGCTGATGCAATAGTTCGTGGTGGCACGGCTTATTTATTGAATAAAGACTTGCAAATTGATGCTTCAATAAGCACAAGTCTTAAAGACACACCTTCGGCACTTTATGGAGGCATTGGTTTTTCTTGGCGCTACGACGCCAATTATCAAGAAGTAAGAATAAACATTGACAATAAGGATTCCGATAAAAAAGCATTAAAAAGAGCAAAAAAGACAAAAAAAGGATAATGATTACAATAAAAGAAGCTACAACAAAAAGTGAATTAACGGATTATATCAAATTCCCTTTTTCCCTATACAAAAAAAATAAATATTGGGTTCCGCCAATCATAGCTGATGAATTGGAAACCTTTGACAAAACAAAAAACCCAGCTTTTGAAAATGCCGAAGCCTATTTTTATATCGCTTACAAAAACAATGAAATAGTAGGTAGAATTGCGGCAATCATTAATTGGAGTGAAGTAAACGACCAACAAAAAAAGAAAGTTCGTTTTGGTTGGTTTGATGTGATTGATGATATTGAAGTAACTAAAGCACTTTTGGAAAAAGTGTATGAATTAGGTCGGAAAAACAATTTAGAACACGTTGAAGGCCCGATGGGTTTTTCAAATTTAGATAAAGTAGGCGTCTTAACCGAAGGTTTTGACCAGATTGGAACTATGATTACGTGGTACAATCATCCGTATTATGCCACTCATTTTGAGCAATTGGGTTATTGTGTTGAAAAAAAATTCTTAGAAAGTAAATTTCCTTTCGAAAATGTAAAATTGGAATTTTTTGAAAAGGCAAATGATTTGGTAAAAAGAAGGTATCAGTTAAGTCCGCTTAATTTCAAAACTACTAAAGAAGTGATGCCACATGTAGATAAAATGTTTGATTTATTTAATAAATCGTATGCTTCCTTATCTTCTTTTGTTGCTATTTCAGAAACACAAAAAGAGTACTTCAAAAAAAAATACATTAGCTTTATAAATCCCGAATTTATAAAATTTGTAGAAGATAAGGATCATAATATTGTAGCCTTCAGCATAGTGATGCCTGATTTTTCAGAAGCATTACAAAAGTCTAAGGGGAAATTATTCCCTTTTGGTTTTCTACGTATGCTTAAAGCCCGAAAAAACAGTAAAAATGTAATTTTTTATTTGATTGGCGTGCTTCCTGAATACCAAAACAAGGCAGTTACCGCAATACTTTTTAAAGAATGTTATGAAACTTTCAAAGAAAAAGGTATTCTCAATTGTTTTAGAACACCTGAATTGGCAGATAATGTCGCGATACATAACTTATGGAAGCATTTCAATCCTGTTGTTCACAAACGAAGATGTACTTTTCTAAAGAATTTATAGTAATTTAGATTATAGTATTTAAAACTAAAAAATCCATTCGTCGCGGCGAGTGGATTTTTTAGTTTTAAATACTATTTTTTATGATGAAAATTACATTTTGCAATCTATTTTTGACAAAACGATATTTCCTTCAAATTTTAATTGTTTAGTATCTTTAAAAGTGACTTTTCCTTTATTGTCATCTACAACATCGCCATAACCTTCAACATACGTACTTCCTTTTTTCAAAAAAGCAACTTCTCGAATTGACGAAACTCCCTCGGACATAAGAGTATAATCTGCAAAAAGCGTATCGCCTTTTATTTCTCCCACTAAAGTTCCTTCATTTTTATCTTTTTCAAAAAACTTATAACTTAATTTCCCAGAAGCTATTTGATTTCCTTTTACATTCAAAGACATCAAAATAGTATCTTTTTTAATACTTGCACTATAGCACTCTTCTGAGACAGTTTCTTCTACAACTATTTCTTGTGGTGCAATTGGCGTTTCTTCCGTTTCCTTTTCTTTTTTACATGAAACAAAACCAGTTATAAAAACAACACCCAATAAAATTACTTTTTTCATAACCTTTAAATTTTTAAGTTGCATAAATATACTCATTACTCGCTAGATACATTTCAAAAAAAATCCATCAACAAAAGCTGATGGATTTTTTATAAACTTAAAATTGCTATAATTTCAAAAACTAAGCGTCTAAATCAACCGTAGTTCTGCTAGCAATTTCTTTATATGTACCATTTTCAAGTTTCTCACGAATTGCTTCAAAAGCAGTTAATGTTTCATCAACATCTGATAAAGTATGAGACGTTGTAGGAATCATTCTTAACAAGATAATCCCTTTTGGAATAACCGGATAAATTACAATCGACAAGAAAATTCCGTAGTTTTCTCTTAAATCATTTACCATAATCATTGCTTCTGGTACACTTCCTTCAAGATATACTGGAGTTACACAAGTATTAGTATCTCCAATATTGAAATTACGCTCTCTCAATCCGTTTTGCAATGCATCTACATTCTCCCACAATTTATCTTTCAATTCCGGGTGATTACGCAACAATTCTAATCGTTTCAAAGATCCAATAGTTTGAATCATTGGCAATGCTTTTGCAAACATTTGAGAACGTAAATTATATTTCAAATAATCAATAATGTCTTTATCAGCCGCTACAAACGCACCAATATTAGCCATAGATTTTGCAAAAGTAGAGAAATAAACATCAATTCCATCTTGACAACCTTGCTCCTCACCTGCTCCGGCACCTGTTTTTCCTAGTGTTCCAAATCCATGTGCATCATCAACCAATAAACGGAAATTAAATTTTTCCTTCATGGCAACAATTTCCTTCAATTTTCCTTGTTGTCCACGCATCCCAAAAACACCTTCAGTAATAAAAAGGATTCCTCCTCCAGTTACTTCAGCTAATTTTGTAGCACGTTCCAAGTTTTTTTCCATACTGGCAAGATCATTATGACGGTATGTAAAACGTTTTCCCATATGCAAACGAACACCATCAATAATACAAGCATGCGCATCTACATCATATACAATTACATCATTTTTTGTAACCAAAGCGTCAATTGTTGACATAATTCCTTGGTATCCAAAATTCAATAAATATGCCGACTCTTTCATTACAAAAGCAGCCAATTCATTCTCTAATTGCTCGTGATATTTGGTGTGGCCGCTCATCATACGAGCTCCCATTGGATAAGCTGCACCATATTGAGCTGCTGCTTCCGTATCTGCCTGACGCACTTCTGGATGATTAGCAAGACCTAAATAGTCATTCAAACTCCAATTCAAAATATCTTTTCCACCAAACTGCATTCTTGGACCTAACTCACCTTCCAATTTAGGAAAAACAAAATAACCTTCAGCTTGCGAAGCCCATTTTCCTAACGGCCCTTTATTGTTTTGAATCCTTTCGAATAAATCTTTTACCATAATATATCAAGTAATAATTTTAATTTTAAGAAGTTGCAAAAATAATTATTTAAATTTTATAAAGGTATTGAAAGCGAAATTATTTTTCAGGGTTTATTATCATGAATATCAGTTACTATTTAGTTGCGCTGAATCTTCGATGTCCTGCTTTAGACTTTATCTTTTGTGTTGTCAAGAAAGATTGCTTTGTCTAATGCAATGAGGGTGAAAAAGGACACCGTTTCAATCTGGGCTAATCCTCAAACTTCGAGAGGTTTTTCCCAATAAACTTTGTACATTTGAATAAATATTTCAACATTACAAATTTATGTCGCAAGATACAAAAGAATTAAAACTAGCAGTTCTCATTGATGCTGATAATGTTCCTTATAGCAATGTAAAAGGGATGATGGAAGAAATTGCTAAATTTGGAACACCCACTACTAAACGTATTTATGCCGATTGGACTAAACCGAATGCAGGTGGATGGAAAAGTGTATTATTAGAACATGCTATCACGCCTATACAGCAATACAGTTACACCGTTGGGAAAAATTCATCAGATTCTGCCATGATTATTGACGCCATGGATTTATTATATTCGGACAAGGTAGATGGTTTTTGTATTGTTTCCAGTGATTCTGATTTTACACGTTTAGCAATTCGACTCCGTGAATCCGGTATGAAAGTCATTGGAATTGGAGAACAAAAAACACCAAATTCATTTATAGTTGCCTGCGACCGGTTTATTTATATTGAAGTTTTGGATGGAGCTATCAAAAAGAAATTACCAAAACGAACTGCATCGGACACTAAAAAAGCAACTCCAAAAAGCCTAAATAAAATTGATTTACAAACTATCGAGTTAATAGAATCTACCATTGAAGATATAGGCGATGATAGCGGCTGGGCATTTCTTGGGGATGTAGGAAACTTAATAGTGAAAAAGAAACCAGAATTCGACCCAAGAAATTATGGTTTTTCTAAACTTACTCCAATGCTAAAATCCCTTACAGATATTCTAGAAATCGACGAAAGGGATTCAGATAAAAAAGGCATTAAACACGTTTATGTACGATTGCGTTTTAATTAAACTAAGTTTTTTACCGCAGTGTATAAAGTGTCATTCTTAATTGGTTTAGATAAATAATGATTCATTCCAATTTCTGTCACACGTAATTTAGTACTCTCCATTACATCGGCGGTAACTGCAATTATAGGAACAGCAGCATTAGCAACTCCTGCTTCCCCATTTCTAATCGCTATAGTTGCTTCGTAACCGTCCATAACCGGCATTTGAAGATCCATTAATACAATATCAAAATGGTTTGTCTTAAATGCATCTAAGCATTCCTGACCATTATTAGCATAAACTACAGTCGTATTCAACCATTTTTTAGTTATCATTTTAACAACCATTTGATTAATGGGATTGTCTTCAACTACTAAAACTGATTTACCTTCTAAATCGTAAACTATAGGCATAGTTAAGACTTCTGAATTTTCTTCTTGAGGTACAATATCAAAATCTAAAGTTATAATACAAGTTGTACCTTCATTCACTTTACTATCCATATCAATAGTCCCATTTTGCATATCCACTAAAGCCTTTACAATATAAAGTCCTAATCCTAGCCCTCCAAACTTTCTCTTATTATCTATACTATTTTGAGAAAATGAATCAAAAATACTATTCATTTTTTCTTTAGGAATTCCTACACCAGAATCTGAAACTGTAAATTTCAAACTTGCTCGATTATTTTCCTTAACCTTACAGTCTATATCAAATTTCACAAAACCTTTAGATGTAAATTTGATGGCATTATTTAATACATTATTTATAACTTGAACCAATCTGGTCACATCGCCAATTAAAAAATCAGGAATCGCATCTGATATTAAAAATTGAAACTCGAGCCCTTGATCATTAGCTCTATTGATTGCATTATTTTTTAGATTTTCCAGAACTCTCGCAGGATCAAACTTAACGGATTCCAATTTTAATTCTTTTTTCTCAATTTTAGAAAAATCTAAAATATCATTTACAGAACTCAATAAACTGTGTGAAGAATACTTTATAATTTGGCAATTTCTCCTAATTTTATCATCCTGAACTTCTACAGATATCGAGTCAATCAAATTCATAATTGCATTCAAAGGAGTTCTTAATTCATGACTAATATTCGATAAAAAATAGGATTTCAAATCATTCATTTCTTCAGAACGAACCAAAGCAAGACGATTGAGTTCGTTTTTCTCATTTTTAAGATTCCGAATCAAATTTGACATCGATAATGAAAGAAAAATAACCTCTAAACCTGTTCCCAATTTCGAACTATTTTGAGTAAAAAAGTTAATAGGAAATAACCCGAAATTATATAAAATAAATATACCAAAACCTAAAATCAAAAATAAAATACCGGTTGTAAATAAAAAGTCTACAGGCTTTTTTTTGTAATAAAGATAAAGTATTGAATATACAATTAAGATCAAAAAAACCAGCGTAAGCACATTGACTAAAACATAGGAAAACAACAAGAGTGATGGAATAAAAATCACACAGAATAATAACAAAAGCAATAATGCATACGCTACATTAAATAGAATATAAATTTTATTGCTATTCTTTTTAATTTTCAAAAACAGTTCACTGTATTTACCCGATAGAAAAACAGCAATTATCGCAATAAATAATACGCCATGATTGGAAAACCATCCTGCATTTGGGGTGACATATTTATAGAAAAAACCATCTAAAGCAAATTGCAGTAAACCAACAAATAAAACATACAAACTATAGTATAAAAATATCTTTTCGTTTAAAGCATAAAAAAAGAAAAAATAGATAATTGCCGCAATTAACAAAATACCATAAAATATTCCAAAAAATAATTGCTCATTTGAAATCATCGTTATGAAACTTTCCGATGAATACAGCATTACAGGAATTTTTATTACTTCACCATCACTCTTTAGATGCAAAAACAATTTCAGATTGGATTTAGGTTGAATTTTTAACTCGAAAATTGATTTTCTATTATCAAAACTACGCTCAGAATAACGCATTCTATCACCACTTACCATTTTGACAATTTTTCCGGAGGCACCATCAACAATATATAATTCTACCAGATCAGTTATTGGCCTTGCTGTTTCTAGATAATATTCTAACGATGTATCTGATCGATTTTCAAGTTCGACTTTAGCCCAAAAGTTGTTTTCAGTAAAACCCAAATCATCATTTTCGGTTTCAAGTCTTTTGGGATTTAAGGATTCGTAATTAGCAATTACCTCTTGAATATTTAAATTTTGTTGGCCCACATCAGCAATTGTAGTAAAACTATGGAGCGACACCTCTTTAGGAAATGAATTTTTATTAAAAATATATTGCGAAAAACTATTGATTGAAAACAAAAAAACAAAAAATAATAGTAAAACAGTATGGGTGGTATTCGATAATCTTTGATACATGTGCATATAATTTTAATATTATATATTTACGATAAAAATAATACGTTGGATTTTTAAAGTAGTTAAATTAAGTCTTTATTCTCTAGTAAAAAAGCTTAATTTTCAATATCCTCATTAATTTAGTTCAAAAACTTTAACAAGAACCAATAAATTTTCGTTTCAGGAATCACCTTATTAGCAATATATCTGATTATTTTTGTACTATTTATTCAGATAAAAATGATTGTGAAATTTTGGTATTGACTTATATACCGGAGGAGGTTTTTTGTTTTTATAAAAACACTTTACATGCTGTAAATTAACTTCTGGCTGTCACTAGTAAAAAAGCTTTACTTATATTAAATTTTCATGCGTGGTGACGAACTTGTAAAGCGTAACCAGATAATAAAATTAAGGCAACAAAAAGGAGGACCTTTTGATTCCAACTGTTGTCGGTTCTGATTTACCATTATCAACTCATACAATTATAGTAGTATAGCTGACTGTTAAATTAATATATCTTATTGCAAGATTAACATACTCAAGTAACTAATCAAAGAAACAATCTTATTTAACACAATCCATTAAAAACAAACGTTTAAACAACTATTAACGTATTAGATCACAGCATATAAATTATATTTAGTAATCTTTTCACATCTTGAAAAATGTCCTTTTAATTCAAACTTTAAAATTTAAATCTTTAAAATTATAACAAAAAAAAGGAGGACTTTTAAAAAGTCCTCCGATTGTAAATTTTGATTTACCATTTATCAAACATACTGTTCAGTATGAAATGAAAATTTGAATACTCTTCTCCTTGCAGATAGTTTTTATTCAAGTGATTAATCAAAACCACACTCAAAGATACAACTTATGTTAGTCTAATCATTAGAAAACAATACTTTAACTGTTAATTAACATATTGACTACCAATAAATTACATCCTAAAACATTTATTAACCTCCAAATACACAGCTTCTCGTATTATCAATAGACACTTCGGACTGATCTTGACATCATCTCAACGCACTATCTAAAAAAATGTATCTTTGAAGAGTAAAATTAAAACTAATAAAATGCAACTTGTTTTCGCTTCCAACAACAAAAATAAAATACTGGAAATACAAAGTATACTTCCTGACACGATTGAAATTCTGAGCTTAGAAAGCATCGGCTGTTATGAGGACATTCCTGAAACTGCCACAACAATTGAAGGCAATGCGATTCTGAAAGCCAATTACGTTACACAAAAATACGGTTACAATTGTTTTGCTGATGACACCGGACTGGAAGTAGATGCCCTGAATGGAGAACCCGGCGTTTACTCTGCAAGATATGCCGGAGAGCAACGGAATTCTGATGATAATATGGATAAATTATTAGAATGCTTATCCGATAAAAGTAATAGAAAGGCACAGTTTAAAACAGTGATTGCA
Source organism: Flavobacterium pasteuri (assembly GCF_048286615.1). NCBI lineage: Bacteria > Pseudomonadati > Bacteroidota > Flavobacteriia > Flavobacteriales > Flavobacteriaceae > Flavobacterium > Flavobacterium pasteuri. Next base: position 158,717 of record NZ_JBLVPN010000008.1, read on the forward strand.
TTGAATTTAAATGGAAAACAGCATCTTTTTACAGGCATTGCCCGTGGGGAAATTACTTTAGAAAAATCAGGTAATCAAGGATTTGGTTACGACCCTATTTTCAAACCTGAAGAATATCAAGAAACTTTTGCCCAATTATCATTGGCTATTAAAAATAAAATCAGCCACAGAGGAAAAGCTACACAGCTATTAATTAATTTTTTAAAACTGAATAAATAAACGCCATAAATACAACATTTTTATAACAAAAAAACAAAATCCAAGGCGTAATTTCACACCAAAATCCTAAATCAAAACGCATAATTCGCAAATAAAAAATATAACTTTCTGATAATCAAATTATAATAAAACATTAAATCTTAAAATAGCATTAGTTTATATCGATTATTAACAGTAATTTTGCACCCTATTTTAAAAATACATATGAATAAATTTGAACAATTAGGATTGAGTGAATCGTTACTGAAGGCGATTTTAGATCTAGGATTTGAAAATCCGACCGAAGTACAGGAGAAAGCGATTCCCCTATTATTGGAAAAAGACACAGATATGGTTGCGTTGGCTCAGACAGGGACAGGGAAAACGGCAGCTTTTGGTTTTCCAGTTATTCAGAAAATTGATGCCAACAACAGAAACACACAAGCATTAATTTTATCTCCAACACGCGAACTTTGTTTGCAGATTACCAACGAAATTAAAAACTACTCTAAATACGAAAAAGGTATTAATGTGGTAGCAGTTTACGGTGGAGCTAGCATTACAGAACAAGCGAGAGACATAAAGAGAGGCGCGCAAATTATTGTGGCAACTCCAGGAAGAATGCAAGACATGATTAATAGAGGTTTGGTAAACATATCTCAAATCAACTATTGTATTCTTGACGAAGCTGACGAAATGTTGAACATGGGTTTCTACGAAGATATCGTAAACATCCTCTCTACTACGCCAGACGAAAAAAACACATGGTTATTCTCTGCAACAATGCCTGCTGAAGTAGCACGTATTGGAAAACAATTCATGACAGACCCAATTGAAATTACAGTTGGAGCTAAAAACTCAGGTTCTGCTACCGTTTCTCACGAATTTTACCTTGTAAATGCACGTGATCGTTACGAAGCTTTGAAACGTTTAGCTGATGCTAATCCAGACATTTTCTCAGTAGTTTTCTGTAGAACTAAACGTGACACACAAGCTGTTGCTGAAAAATTAGTTGAAGACGGATACAGCGCTGCTGCATTGCACGGAGATTTATCTCAAGCGCAACGTGATGGTGTTATGAAATCTTTTAGAGGAAGACAAATTCAAATGCTTGTAGCTACTGACGTTGCTGCTCGTGGAATTGATGTTGATAACATTACTCACGTAGTGAATTATCAATTACCTGACGAAATTGAAACCTACAACCACCGTTCAGGTCGTACGGGTCGTGCTGGAAAACTAGGTACTTCTATCGTAATCGTAACTAAAAGTGAATTGCGTAAGATTTCTTCAATCGAAAGAATCATCAAACAAAAATTCGAAGAAAAAACAATCCCTTCTGGAATTGAAATCTGCGAAATCCAATTATTACACTTAGCTACTAAAATTAAAGATACAGAAGTTGATCACGAAATTGACAACTATCTTCCTGCAATTAACAGCGTTCTTGAAGGTTTATCGAAAGAAGAATTAATCAAGAAAATGGTATCGGTTGAATTTAATCGTTTTATCAATTACTACAAGAAAACTAGAGATATTTCTAATCAAGCTTCAGGTTCTGAAAGACGTGATCGCGATGATAGAGATGGTGCTCCAAGAGAAAATAACAATGGTGGTGCAACAAGATATTTTGTGAACATAGGCTCTAGAGATAACTTTGATTGGATGTCACTGAAAGATTACTTGAAAGAGACATTAGACTTAGGTCGTGATGACGTTTTCAAAGTAGATGTAAAAGAAGGTTTCTCTTTCTTTAACACTGATCCGGAACATACTGATAAAGTAATGGAAGTATTGAACAACGTACAATTAGAAGGACGTAGAATCAATGTTGAAATTTCTAAAAATGATGGTGGCGGAAGACGTGACCATAACGGAAGAAGTTCTGGTGGAAGTTTTGGCGGCGGAAGAAGTTCTGCTCCAAGAAGAGAAGGAAGCTTTGCTCCAAGAAGAGAAGGTTCAGGTGGTGGATTTAGAAGCGATAGAAATTCAGCTCCAAGAGAAGGTGGATTCGGACCAAGAAGCTCATCAGCTCCAAGAAGAGAAGGTGGCTTTTCTTCTGACAGACCTAGAACTGAAGGTTCATCTGACAGAGCACCAAGACGTTCTGAAAGCTTTGGTGACTCACCAAGACCAAGAAGACCAAGAAGAGACTAACATTCATTGTTAATTTTCTTATAATTATATACTGGAACTACAAAATATTTAATCCTGTTTTATTACTTTTAAAGTCTTAAACCAGTTTATGAAATATTTTGTAGTTTTCTTTTTTTTAGTACTCTCTGCAACTGCTTTTGCGCAAGTTAAAGAACCCTCCCAAAAAGTTAATGGTATCATTATCAGCAATACTACTAGACAGCCCTTATCTAGCGTAAATATCATTAATATCAATAAAGTTAGAGGCGCAACTACCGATTCAGGAGGATATTTTGAAATAGATGTACAATTGAACGATACGCTTCACATTACTAGTTTAGGATTTCAATCACTTCGCGTTCGTGTAACCAATGACTGGATAAAAAACAAAAGCACCAAAATACAACTTACTGAAAAAGCCATTGCGCTTGAAGAAGTCGTAATTAGACCTTTTAATCTAACAGGATACCTTGAAGTAGACACTAAAATTATCCCAGTTAGAGAAAACTACAGGTATAGTATTTCCGGCTTAACACAAGGATATGAAGCAGGGGAATATTCTCCAAATGCTTTTGGAAGAGTGCTGGGTTCTATATTTAATCCCGCGGACATGCTCTATAATTTCTTTGGTAAGAATCCAAAAGAGCTCAAGAAACTGAAAGAAATGAAGAAAGATGATACGGTAAGAAACCTTTTGGAATCTAAATTTGACAGAGAAACAATATCAGTTCTTTTAGGTGTTGACAAAAATGAAATAGCTGAAATTCTGCAACGTTGTAACTACTCTGAATCTTTTATAAAAACAGCTAATGATTTGCAAATCATGGATGCTATAAGCGGATGTTATGAGGAATACAAAGTTCTGAAGAAAAAATAAATCCAGTATTCCATTACTCAAATAGCTAGTTATTTTGAAATAAAAAACAATTTAATCCCCGATTCCGAAAGTAGTTGGGGATTTTTTCTTTTAAAGCACTTAAATTCGAGTTCTCAACGCAATTAAATAATCTAAAAATAAATTCTATGTCTATCATACCTTTCCAAACTATCAATTGGGATTCAATAGAAAAGACCGAACATATCGGGATAACAGGAATGGCGCATTGGCAAACGATACAATTAGGCGGACTTAGAATTCGAAAAGTAATATATTCCAAAGATTATCTAGCAGATCATTGGTGTCAAAAAGGACATATTGTGCATTGTCTTGAAGGTGATTTTATTAGTGAATTAGAATCAGGAGAACAAGTCCAACTCTCTAAAGGAATGACTTATGTGGTTTCAGATGACGCCAGTTCTCATCGCTCAATAACTGCTAATGGAGTTGAATTATTAATCATAGATGGGGATTTTTTGAAATAATATTTAAAATAAATCAAAATATTATATACATTTACTTACACCAAAATTAAAAACAAAATTAAATACCTATATCATGGCAAAAAGTCAAGACGCTAAGAAGACCGTAAAAAAAGAACCTTTAAAAACGGCTAAAGAAAAGAAAGAAGAAAAAAGAGATAAGAAAAATAGTCCTAAAAGAGACTAATTCTTTTTTATAAAAACAAACCCTCGTTTATTGCTAAACGAGGGTTTTATCTTTTACTAAAATTCAAGATTATTTCACTGGAATATTAGCTAAAATCTCCAATACAAATTTCCAGAATTTCTGAGAAGAAGAAATACTTGCTCTTTCATCAGGAGAATGTGCACCGTGAATCGTTGGTCCAAAAGAAATCATATCCATATCTGGATAATTCGTTCCCAGAATTCCACATTCTAATCCTGCGTGACATGCCACTACTTTTGGTTTTTCGCCGTTTTGTTTTTCATAAATTGGAACTAAAACATCTAAAATCTCTGATTCAGAATTTGGTGTCCAACCTGGATATGAACCTGAAAATTCCACTTCACAACCCATTAATTCAAAAGCGGAACGCAAAGCATTAGCCAAATCAAATTTGGAGGTTTCAACCGAAGAACGTGTTAAACATTGTACCGAAAGCTGTCCTTCGCCAACAATTACTTTAGCGATATTATTAGATGTTTCCACCAAATTATCAAAATCAGCACTCATCCTATAAACACCATTATGAGCCGTATACATTGCTCTTACAAAGTAAAACTGAGCAATTGAAGGCATTACTTTAGCAGGAGTTGCATCCATTTTTTCAAAAACAACTTCTAAAGTTGGTTCTGTTGTTTTTAACTCCGTTTTGATTTCGTTTACAATTTGCTGCATGTCAAAAACAAAAGCTTCATCATACACTTCGGCAATAATTACTTTTGCTTGACTTTCACGCGGAATCGCATTACGCAGACTTCCACCTTTTATTTCGGAAATTTGTAAACCAAAATTATCAAAACCATCAAATAACAATCGGTTCATGATTTTATTGGCATTACCTAAGCCTTTGTGAATATCCATTCCGGAATGCCCGCCTTTCAAGCCTTTTACAGTAATCGTATATCCTACAGATCCTTCTGGAGTTTCCTCTTCATCATACTCAGCAGTTGCTGTCACATCAATTCCTCCAGCACAACCAATGTCGATTTCATCATCTTCTTCCGTATCCATATTCAAAAGAATTTGACCTTGCAGAATTCCTCCTTTTAAGTTCAACGCCCCTGTCATTCCTGTTTCTTCGTCAATGGTAAACAAAGCTTCTATAGCAGGATGCGGAATATCTGTACTTTCTAAAATTGCCATGATAGCCGCAACTCCAAGACCGTTATCAGCACCAAGAGTGGTTCCGCGAGCACGAACCCAATCCCCATCAACATACATATCGATTCCTTGTATATCAAAATCAAAAACGGTATCCGAATTTTTTTGATGCACCATATCCAAATGTCCTTGAAGCACTATTGCTTTTCGGTTTTCCATTCCTGCAGTAGCCGGTTTTCGGATAATTACGTTGCGAATTTCATCTTCGAAAGTTTCTAATCCAAGGCTTTCGCCAAAGTTTTTCATGAACGCAATCACACGCTCTTCTTTTTTAGAAGGACGAGGTACAGCATTCAAATCGGCAAACTTGTTCCAAAGTGCTTTTGGTTCCAGATTTCTTATTTCCTGACTCATTTATTTTTGTTTGAGGTTTAACATTTACAAAGCCCAAAGTTACAAAGTTTAAATTCCTTACAGTAGTAATTGATATTGTAATTATATTTACACTATTAAAATTCATCCTGTGCGAACAAAATATTTCCTTTCCTTCTTTCTTTTTGTCCAAATACTAATTTTACAGGTTCTACCTTATTTTCCGCTACAAGTAGAACAATTTTACAGTAAAGGTTTTTATCCGATACTTTCAAAATTTTCAAGATTAGCACTGGGCAGCATTCCATTTTCTTTGGGGGATTTAATGTATATTATTCTTATTGGTTTTATTTTAAAATGGTTTTGGAACCAACGAAAATCATGGAAATTAAAATGGAAAAGCAATATATTATCCATATTAAGTTTCGTTTCTGTGTTCTACTTCTTGTTTCATTCACTGTGGGCGTTTAATTATTACCGCCAACCGCTTTTTGAAAAAATGGAAATTAAAAAAGACTATTCAGATGCTGATTTATTGGCTTTTACCAAAAAGTTAATCACTAAAACAAACGCCATTCAAAAACAAATTACAAAAAATGATAGTTTGAAAGTAGTATTTCCTTACTCACAAAACCAGGTTTTTAAGATGAATTTGAATGGATACAAAAAACTAGCTGAAGAACATTCCCATTTTACTTATAATCATTTAAGCATCAAAAAATCACTTATCAGTTTACCTCTCACATACATGGGTTTTGGAGGCTATTTGAATCCGTTTACCAATGAAGCGCAGGTTAATTATTTGGGTCCAATGTACAGTTTCCCAATGACCACGAATCATGAAATGGCACACCAAATAGGTTTTGCCAGCGAAAGTGAATGCAACTTTATTGGCTTTTTAGCATCCATAAAAAATGAAAATGCATACATTCAATATTCAGGCTACAGTATGGCTTTGCGTTATTGTTTGGGCAATTGGCAAGTTCGAGACGAAAAAATTTTTAAAGAACTTCTAAAAACAATTCATCCCGGAATTTTAAAAAACTATAAAGAAAGTGAGCATTTTTGGAAACAGTATGACACTATAATTGACAAAGGTTTTCATGCTTTTTACGATAGATTTCTAAAAATAAATCAGCAAAAAGACGGTTTAGAAGGATACAGTAAATTTGTCAATTTGATGGTGAATTATTACAACGATAAAGAGTTATAAATGATTAGTTATGGAGTTATGAACAAGACCTTAAAACTTATCATTCATAACTCATCATTTTCTATACTTCATCACTCGTAAATGTTGTAAAACTTTTCTTTTTGTACGGTCTAATGATTAATCTTCCTTCGCGATCAAAACGAATGTAATTGTAGACCCAATTCATAAATACGACAGCTTTATTTTTGAAGCCAATAAGTGAAAATAAATGCACAAACATCCATACAAACCATGCAAAAACACCATTGAAATGGTATTTAGGCAAATCGACAACCGCTTTATTTCTTCCTATGGTTGCCATAGAACCTTTGTCATTGTATTCAAAAGCTTCCATAGGTTTATTTTCAATTAATTTTATTAAGTTTTCACCCAATAATTCCCCTTGTTGCATCGCGGGTTGCGCCATCATGGGATGTCCTTGCGGATAGGTTTCGGATTCCATGGAAGCAATGTCTCCTACTGCAAAAATGTTTTCATAGCCCACTACTTGATTGAATTCATTGACACGTATGCGTTCAACTTTTTCAACCAAAGATTTTCCATCTAATCCGGCAACAAGAGCGCCTTGAACACCTGCTGTCCAGATTACGGTGGCAGTATCAAATGACAAATCGGAATTTGTGGTTATAGTGCGTCCGTCATAATTAGTTACTCGGACGTTTTTCCAGATTTTTACACCCAAACTGGTTAGAAATTTTTCGGCAGCTTGAGAGGATTTCTCACTCATGGTATTCAGGATTCTGTCGCCACTTTGAATCAAATTAATTTCCATTTTGGCAATATCAAGATCCGGATAATCTTTTTGCAGAATGGCTTTTTTCATTTCGGCTAAAGCTCCCGCAAGCTCTACTCCTGTTGGTCCGCCACCTACAAGTACAAAATTGATAAGACTGTTTTGTTCCGCCACATCGATGGTTAAAACAGCTTGTTCAAAATTTTCAAGAATCAGACTGCGGATATTTAGCGATTGCGGTATGGTTTTCATAGCCATACTGTTGCGCTCAATTTCTTTGTTGCCAAAATAATTGGTTTTGGAACCCGTGGCAATCACGAGATAATCATACCTTAATTCTCCAATTTCGGTAATTATTTTTTGATTTTTAGTGTCTATTTCTTGGACATTGGTGAGTCTGAAATAAACGTCATCGTATTCCTGAATTACTTTTCGGATTGGATACGCTATAGAACCGGCTTCGAGACCGCCTGTAGCTACTTGATATAATAAAGGCTGGAAAGTATGATAATTGTGTTTGTCTAAAAGGACGACCTGAACTTTTTTGTTTTTTAGTTTTTTGGCTAATGCAATTCCCGCGAAGCCTCCTCCTATAATTACTATTCTGGGTAAAGTTGAATTTGGGATGTTCATGTTTGTAAAAAAGTTCAAAATTGTTAAAAACCAAAGATACAAAGTTTTCTATTGTTGCATTTCATCAAATAGTATCGAAATTTTTATTTGTTTTAGAAATGTTCTTCTGAAAAAAAAGTCTTTGTTAACCCCGATGGTCCCGAAGCTTCGGGAGAAATCCTTTATTTTTCTCATTTGTTCAGAAAAATAAAGATTGTAATGTACAGCGGGACAAATCATAATTATGAAATGAATACTGTTGTGCTACTAAAAAAAATGTACTACTTTGTAACAAAAACCAGCATTGACTTACTAACGTATATATGAGTGATAATTTAGAACATTCTTTTGTAAAGCAGTTGCAGGAAAATCAGAATATAATCCACAAAATTTGTAGGTTGTATACTAATGGCGATGATGCACATAAGGATTTGTTTCAGGAAATCACGATTCAGTTATGGAAGGCTTTTCCAAAATTCAGGGGTGACAGTAAATTTTCTACTTGGGCCTACCGAGTCGCGCTGAACACAGCGATTACTTTATACCGAAAAACAAAACGATCCATAAATACTATCGAATTTGAAGGGCGACAACATTTCCTGAATGATGTGGAATATGATTATGAGGAGGAGGAACAATTAAAACTAATGTATAAAGCAGTTTACCAATTAAATGACATTGAAAAAGCATTGATATTTATGTATCTTGAAGACAAAGATTATCAGGAAATATCAGAAACATTGGGAATTAGTGAAGTAAATGCAAGGGTGAAAATGAATAGAATAAAAGGGAAATTAAAAAAAATATTAAATCCATTAGGCGTATGAAAGAGTTGGATTTATTAAAAAAAGACTGGCAGAAGAGTGATAATTCTTTTGAGCAGGTATCAGAAATCGAGATTTATAAAATGATACATAAAAAATCATCTTCGATTGTGAAGTGGATTTTGATTATTAGTATTCTAGAGGTTTTATTGTGGACGTGTTTGAGTTTTTGTTTTGACTCAGATGGGTACTTAAAAAACATCCAACATTCTGAATTAATTAGCTATTTTGAGCTACTAAATTATGCCAATTATGCTGTAATTTTGATTTTTATTTATTCTTTTTATAAAAGATATAAAGTAATATCTACAATTTCTACAACCAAACAATTGATGCAGGATATCCTGAAGACCAGAAAAACAGTTCAATATTATGTTTGGTATAATTTAGGAATGTTAGTGTTTAGTTTAATCGTAGGATTTATTATTGCTTTTGCCTACAATCCTGAAATGGATGCTTTCAAGCAGCAAATAAATAGTAGTGCTAAGATTATGGCCATTACAATTGGAGTTTTAAGTATTTTTAGTTTTGCGTTATTTGGCTTACTTTGGTTATTTTATCGAGTATTATATGGCACTTTACTACGTCGTTTGTATGCCAATTATAAGGAACTAAAGAAAATAGATCTTTAACCAAGAGAAAAGTCTTAAAATTCAACGTCATATAATATTGAATTTTAAGACTTTTGACTTTATGACTATATTTTTAATATTCCCATTTTCTTAATCGGTTCAATTCTTCTTGCTCCTTTATAATTTCAGATGGAATAACTTTTAAAAATGAAGGATGTTGCTCAATTGCATATTCTACTTTTTCTACAATTTCCTCGATTGTATCGTTATCGTAATCAATATCAAGAGGTTCTTTTATAATAAAAGATTGCAGGATTCCCTTCTTCTTCATGCGTAGTCCCTTTTTATCAAACGAGCGACGAAAACCATCTATAACAATAGGCACCACAATAGGTTTATGCTGTTTTATAATGTGCGCTGTTCCTTTACGAACCGGTTTAAACGATTTTGTTGTCCCTTGTGGAAAAGTGATTACCCAACCATCGGCTAGCGCTATTTTTATGTTTTCAGTATCATCCGGGTTAATGTCTTTTTTCTCCTGAACATCAACTCCTTTAGCACGCCAAGTACGCTCCACAGAAATTGCTCCGGCATATGCCATAATTCTTGGCAATAATCCCGCTTGCATAGTTTCTTTAGCAGCTACATAATAGATATTCATTTTAGGTTGCCATAAATAGCAAACATTTTTGATAGTATCATCGCGACCGCTCAAACTCGCATTAAAAACATGGAACATAGCAACGACATCCGCAAAATAGGTTTGGTGATTAGAAATAAAAAGTACGTTGTTATCCGGTAAATTTCTAATAATTTCCGAACCTTCAATTTGCAACTCATTAAATCCTCTATACCGTCGATGCGTCATGGCTCCGAAGATTCGGATTAGCCATTTTTTTATAAATAATAGGTGTCCGAAAGGATTTCTCTTCAACAATCCCATAAAATTGTGTGTTTTTTTGTGAATTTGGATTACAAACTTACGAAATTTATATTTGAAGTTGGTCGCTGAATTCAACAGAACTATTTGAAAATTACAACCAATTAATAGGCCCTTTTCTAACTGTAACATTTTATTTCTTACCCTAAAACCTCTTTTAAAACTTCTTTTAACTCACTCAACATCATCGCTGTAGCACCCCAAACAACATGCTCCTCAATTTTGAAAGCAGGAATACTGATGTTATCAGCGTAAGATGTTGACAAATTTGTATCCACTACAAGTGCATCGTCTAAGAAAACCGACAACGGCAATTCGATAATATTAGCCACTTCCGAAGGTTGTGGTACAAACACCAGTTCTTCTTTACTGATACCCAAAAAAGGGTGTACCATAAAATTACTTGGCGGAATATATAATTCTGTAAACGGTTTAAGAATTTCTATTTTATCCGGATGAATCCCTACCTCTTCATGCGTTTCCCGAAGTGCCGTTTCGGCAAAATTCTCATCTTCTAATTCGTATTTTCCTCCTGGAAATGCAATTTGTGCCGAATGAACCCCTTTATAGGAGTTCCGGACAATCAATACCAAATGCGTAGTGTCGTTTTTAGGATAAAAAAGCATCATTACAGCTGCAATTCTGGGCTTTTTATCTTCAATGTTGCTGTTTTTTAAGCTTTCTAATCGCTCTAAAGGCGCCATTTTTATATGTGCGTCAAAAGCTGGAAGCCTTGCTTCAATTAATTTAGGAACATACCGTAAAAATTCTTGAAAATCCATAATCAAAGTCTATTTTTGCATATAAAATAGCATATAAATATAGTTTAGAAAATACAATTGCGCAAGTTTTTCTAAAACCAAAAAGTCATCACAAATGTACAGCAAAGAAGAAACACAAAGATTAAAACGAGAATTCTGGGTTGCATTCGCAGAGAAATATCCAAGAAAATGGGTATTATACGATACTAAAATCAAGGATTTTTCTTTTAAGTTTTATGTAGACAATAAAAAAGCTCAAGTTTTAATCGATATTGAACATCGAAGTGATGAAAAAAGAATTGCTTATTTTGAAAAACTGGAAGCACTAAGAAATATTCTCGAAGAGGATTTTATAAAAGACTTGATTTTCGAAAAAGACTATACACTGGAAAGTGGCAAAACCATCAGCCGAATTTGGGTTGAAAAATTAGGAGTTGGTGTTAGTAATCGTAACTATTGGGATGAAATATTTGACTTCTACAATGAAAAAATGAATGCTCTTGAACTGTTTTATTTAGAGTACGATGATTTTATAAAAGACATTGAAAAGCTTTAATGACATTAATCAAAATATAGTCCAATATTTCTTTGTCTCATCGAGCGCAGTCGAGATGCAATACAGGTTCTCGACTGCGCTCGAACTGACAAATTAGAAATAAAAATATAAATTAGAAAGCCATTCACTATTAAAAAAAGCATTAATTTGAACGATTTAATTATTCAAATTAATGCTTTTTTTATCTAATTCATCACATATTGAAAATGTTATACACAATAATCCGATCTTCATAATTGATATACAATTGCTTCCTATTATCCTGTTTTTTTCTGGTGATGATAGAAACAGTACAGTCTAATCCTTCATTGTCCTTACAGGTAAAAGAATAAACAATATCAGTATCATTCTCTTCGATAGGCTGATAATCTATTATTTCAAATAATTGAATGATTTGAGAATAGACTACTATTCTATTTTTATCAGTATCTAATGTAACTAAAATATTGACCAAATCTAAATCAGACCATTTACCCCATTTCCCTTTTTCAGTTTTTTCTAAAACACTAAAGCCCGAAGTTTTAAACTTATAATTTTGGCCAAAGGAATGCTGTAAACCCATCACTAAAAAAAATAATACTATATATATTTTTGTCTTTATCATTCCTTAATAAATTAAAAATCGAAATTAATTATTTCTTTTCTTGCTGTGTCAAAATCAGTTATCATTTCTTGAATAATACCTTCTGCTGATTTTATGTCGTGTATCAATCCTGCTATTTGTCCTATCTCTAATTCCCCTTCGATTAAATCACCTTCAAACATACCGCGTTTCGCTCTTGCTCTTCCTAACAAACCAATAAGTTCTTCTTTGGTTGGACATGTTTCATACAATTGCTGAATATCCTTATAAAATTTATTCTTAATCAATCGAACAGGAGCAAGTTCTTTCAAAGTTAGTTGTGTATCGCCCTCTTTAACATTTACAATCGTTTCCTTAAAATTCTCATGTGCAGATGATTCTAATGATGCTGCAAATCTACTTCCTACCTGAACTCCGTCAGCTCCCAAAACCATCGTTGCAAGCATACCACGACCAGTTGCTATACCTCCAGCGGCAATTAACGGAATAGTGATCTTTTCTTTCACCATAGGAATCAGTGTAAGCGTAGTCGTTTCTTCTCTACCATTGTGCCCTCCAGCTTCAAAACCTTCAGCGACAATTGCGTCTACACCTGCATCTTGTGCTTTTAATGCAAAAACAGAACTGCTAACGACATGCACAACAGTTATACCATTTTCTTTCAAATAAGAAGTCCAAGTTTTTGGGTTCCCAGCCGATGTGAAAACAATTTTTACACCTTCATCAACGATAATTTTTATGATTTCTTCGATATTGGGATACAACATCGGAACATTTACTCCAAAAGGTTTTGAGGTGGCCTTTTTACATTTTTGAATGTGTTCACGCAAAACTTCAGGATACATGGATCCTGCTCCAATCAATCCTAAACCTCCGGCATTACTCACTGCACTTGCTAATTTATAACCACTATTCCAAATCATTCCTCCTTGAATAATTGGATATTTAATCTTAAAAAGTTCTGTGATTTTATTCATGTAGTATTAATGCTATAATTTCTTAATTATTTTTCCAGTTTTAGAAAAACCATCTGATTCCATTTTATAAAGATACACTCCTTCATGCAGAGATTTCAATGAAATAATAGATGCTTGCGGTGTGATTTTTTGTTCTAAGACTTTTTGACCCAAAATGGAATAAATATATACTGTTCCCATATCAAATGTTGAAGGTAAAGAAACCGAAACAGTGTCACTGGCAGGATTGGGATAGAGTAAAAAATCATCTTTAGAAAAAGATTCTAAATTCAACTGGTTGCTTACTGCCAATGCAAAATCAGGAATCCCAAATCCATATTGATTATTTGGATTCGAAAATTTATCCGAGGATTTCAATACTAATTCTCTAATTTCCTTATTTGTTTTTTGAGGAAACGCCTGCCATAAACAAGCTATCATTCCAGCCATTATAGGACTTGAAAAAGAAGTTCCATTAGCAGTCACGATATTTCCGGCTACATCAGAGACTATAGCTGCTTGTCCTTGTGCCATCACATCTGGTTTTATCCTTCCGTCAAAAGAAGGACCTACTGAACTGAAAGAAGTCAATACCTCTGAAGAATTTACTGCACCTACAGCAATTACTGAAACAGCATCAGCAGGAGTTGCAATATGTGGCTCTGCTGTACCGCCTGAATTACCCGCAGATGTTACTACAATCATACCTCTGCTAAATGCAATTTCTGCACCACGGGAAATAAATGCATTTGTACCATTTATTTCACTATATGTATGACTATACGCATCATTATCGTAATCAAAATACCCCAAAGAAGTATTAATAATATCAACTCCTAAACTATCTGCTCTTTCTGCCGCTTCAACCCAAAGTGATTCTTCTACAGGATTTTCTGAGGTATCATCTTCGGTAATAAATAAATAATAAGATGCATCTGGTGCCGTTCCCACTAACGAATTTTCTTTATAACCACCCATCGAAGAAAGCACCAAAGTTCCATGTGAAACTCCAGTATAAAAATCCGGATTTCTTAATACAAAATTATAGCCTCCTAAAATCTGGTTGTTAGCTCTTAATCTTTGAAAAGGCTCAGCTGTATTGACTCCAGGAAATCCACCATCCAAAACCGCTATTATTTTACCGGAACCGGTAAAATTCTGTTGGTGCAGCTTTTGACCGTTAAGCATCTGGATTTGATTCGATGAAGTGCCATAAGCATATTCAATTTTGGTTTTCTTAATTTTATTTACCTTTTTTATTTTTGAAATCTTCGCTATTTTTGAAGTTTGATTCAGTGATTTATCCGCAAAATCAACTTTACTGACAAAAGAAAGCAGTGCTAATGAATTTATATTTGCTTGTGATCCTCGAACATGGACTGCATTCATCCATTTGGATTTTGCCATGACAGTAATCCCAGTAGCTAATTTTACTTGATTAATAAAGGATTCCTCAACTGGAACATCTTTAAAGTCTAAAGCAATATTCTGAGTAGTTCTTCTATCTAATGCTCTTTGACTAAGCATTTCCAAAGGTGTATCTAAATAAAATTGGGAATTGGGCTTTGCATTAAAATATACCCAAGCGTCTTGTTGTGAAAAAGCAACTGAAGTAATCAGTAAAAAAAGAAAAATGTAGGTTTTTTTCATAGTGACTTTATTTTTTTAATCCTAAAAACTTCAACTATCGCTAGGATTGAATCATTATTATTTTTTACGAACTATTTACTTCGAGAAAAGCATTTGTTCTTAGACTTTTTTTATAAATAAAGTACTAAACTAAGAAATAACTCCCGAACCAACTAATTCTTCTCCTAAATACCAGGCTGCAAATTGCCCTTCTGTTATTGCAGATTGCGGTTCGTCAAAAGCTATATACATTCCGTTTTCAAATTGATGCAAGGTGGCGCTTTGCAAAGGTTGTCTGTATCGAATTCTAGCCATTACATGCATAGTTTCTCCATTGGCCAAAGCCAAATCTTCACGAATCCAATGCACTTCATTTTTTTCTATAAATAAGGCTTTCTTGAACAATCCAGGATGTTGACTGGTCAATCCAGTGTAAATAGTATTGGTTTCCACATTAGTTGCGATAATAAACAATGGATCTGTTGTTCCTCCTACATTCAGTCCTTTCCGTTGTCCAATAGTGAAATAGTGAGCACCTTGATGTTTTCCTACTACTTTCCCCATATCTGGAGTGTACGGGATTTTTCTAGCATCGGATAGCAAACTATTTTCTAAAGTTAATTCGGCTTCTTGTTCAAAACTGTAAACAGGATCGTTTTTGTCAATTTGAACAATAACTCCGTCTTTTGGTTGCAATTTTTGTTGTAAAAACTCTGGCAAACGCACTTTTCCAATAAAACATAATCCTTGGGAATCTTTCTTGTCAGCAGTAATCAAATCCATTTGAGCCGCTATCTCACGAACTTCCGGTTTTGTCAATTCTCCGATAGGAAATAATGATTTTGCCAATTGCTCTTGTGATAATTGACACAAAAAATACGATTGATCTTTATTCGTATCGGCACCGGCTTTAAGTTGATAAACCGTTTTTCCATTTACTTCGATTTCACTTTTTTGGCAATAATGTCCGGTAGCCACATAATCAGCACCAAGACTTAAAGCAATTTTCATGAATACATCAAATTTTATTTCGCGGTTACAAAGTACATCAGGATTTGGAGTACGCCCTTTTTCATATTCGTTGAACATATAGTCCACGATTTTCTCTTGGTATTCTTTACTTAAATCAACCGTTTGGAAAGGAATTCCTAACTTTTCAGCAACTAATAAAGCATCGTTACTGTCTTCAAGCCACGGACATTCATTAGAAATAGTAACCGAATCATCATGCCAATTTTTCATAAAAAGACCTATGACTTCATACCCTTGTTGTTGCAATAAATAAGCAGCAACACTTGAATCTACACCTCCAGAAAGTCCTACAACAACACGCTTCATCTTCAAAAAATTATAATTTTACAAGGATGCAAAGTTACAAAAGATTTACAACAGTATTTGTTAAGTATAAAGTTAATTATTTTTGGATTTTGTCGCATTTTCAGGAAAACTCATATTCGTTTCTTTTACCAATTTCCCTTTTTCAAAAAACTGCCAAATTCCTGATTTTTTACCATTTACAAACTGCCCTTTAGAGACCACATTCCCATTTGTATCGCTGAAAATTGCTAAGCCACTGTAGATATTATTTTCAAACATTGACTCTTCTAATAAAACTCCTTTTTCAGTATATTTTTTATAAAAACCATTCTTCAAATTGTTTTTATAACTGATTTCTTCTGCAATTTTACCACTGATATAAAAAACGGTACGCAAACCTTCCAACTTTCCATTAACGTAATTCTCTAATGTCATACTGTTTTTTGAAGCATGGTGGTAGTACTTCCATTGTCCTTCAAATAACTTATTGACCACTTTACCTTCACTTACTTTATTCTTATTCTGGTCATAAAAAATGGTATACGCTGAATTATCTTTTGCATTAAATTCTCTTGTAGCAATTATGGATTTAGCTTTGGTATCATCGTAAAAATTAAAAATCCCAATTTCTTTTCCGTGATCAAAAGTCCCTTCATATCTGGGTCTTTTTGACTCCTCATAAAACCCTTTCCAAACTCCGTGTTTTTTACCTTTTTCATCTAGCTTATTGAAATCTGTTTGCGCATAAAGACAAAACACATTCAAAAACATTAAAATAAATATTCCTTTTTTATAAAATGCCTTCATAATTACTTTTTTATAATAACGAATTTGGATTGCTTAAATTATATGTAAATAAAAAAATCTCGAAATATATCGAGATTTTTTATTTATTACTTTTTCTTTTGTTGTGCTTTTTGAGCTTCAGCTTGTTCCATCACTTCTTGTAGTTTTTTCTGGAACTTACCTTGTTTTTTCGGCTCTTTCAATTTATTTTCTTGAATTTGAGCATGAATCTTGTCACTGTCGATAAAGTATCTTTTGATGACAATCATAATCCCAATGGTAATTAGATTAGAAATAAAGTTATACAAACTCAATCCCGCACCATAACTATTAAAGAAAAACAACATCATGATTGGCGATACATAAATCATGATTTTCATCATTTTTGCCATATCTGGCATTCCTTCTTGTTGCGGAGCCGCCATTTGCTGGTCACCAGATGTCATTTTCATATAGAAGAAAATTGCTATCGAGGCAAGCACTGGAAACAAACTGATGTGATTTCCGTAAAAAGGAATATAGAAAGGCAATCTAATTATTTCATCAAAAGAAGATAAATCATCTGCCCAAAGGAAGCTTTTTTGTCTTAACTCAAAAGCCGATGGGAAAAACTGAAATGAAGCGTACATAAAAGGAAGCTGAATCAAGGCTGGGATACATCCCGCCATAGGATTTACACCTGCTTTGTTGTATAATTTCATTGTTTCCTGTTGTTTCTTCATTGGGTCTTTTTTGAATTTTTCTCCCAATTCAGTAATCTCAGGTCGCAATACTTTCATCTTGGCTTGTGACAAGAATGATTTGAACGTAATGGGCGACATTGCTAATTTTATAATTATTGTAAAAATAATAATAGCAATTCCGTAAGCTATATAAGTACTTAAAAATCCGAATAATGGAATAAAAATAAATTTATTGATCCATCCGAAAATACCCCAACCTAAAGAGATAATTTTTTCTAAATTTTTATCATAATGACTTAAAGTCTTGTAATCTGTTGGTCCAAAATACCAACTCATTTTATGATCTAATTCTCCATTTGCAAAAGCTAATGGGATATTTGCTTTAAATTGCTTCGTAAAAACAGTATCGATTTTATCATCTTTAACCAAATTATCCGACTTAACTTTAGCAGTTTCGAAAGGAGTTTTTGATAATAGTATCGTTGAGAAAAAGTGCTGTTTGAAAGCTACAAAAGTTGCTTTTTCAAGATCTGATTCTTCAGATTGACCTAAACCAGCGTAATCAACTTTTCCTTCTTTATGCTCAAAATAAATTTCAGTATAACGGTTTTCATAAGATACACTTTTCTCATTTCTAAAGGTTTTCAAGCTCCATTCTAAATCCAACGGTTTAGCTGTATTTAAAACTTTGTTTAATCCTTGAGAATGGATATCAAAACCAATCATATAATCGTTTGGTTTTAATATGTATTTGTATTCCAAAAATTCATTAGCTCCCGCTTTCAACTTCATGGACAAAACTTGATCTGCTCCAACTTTTGTCAAAGTAGGTTCAAAATACAAATCTTTAGAATTTAAAGTACGGTTATCACTGGTAAGCAATTGTACATTTAAATTAGCATTATTGTCTTTTATCAATTCAACTAATTGTCCGGAACCTTTCTTGAATTTTTCAAACTTTTTCAAAGTGGCTTCAACAATATATCCCCCTTTATTGGCAATTTTTAATTTAACCAATTCGTTTTCAATAGTTGTAAAACCAGCTGTAGCTGAAGGAAGTGTAGCAGAATAAGCAAAATTCCCTAATGTTTTTTGCAATTGGGCCAATTGTGTAGAATCTCCGGTTGCTGCAACGGCAATAGTAGCTTTTGCAACAGTTTTCGCCTCTAATTCTTTGGCTTTAGCTTCTCTAATCAACAACTCTTTTTGTGCTTTTTCAGCTGCAACCACTTTTGGGTCAGGTTGATTTTGGTACATGATGAATACCAAAATACCAAAAATTAATGCAAAACCGATAATCGAATTGAGGTCGAATTTTTTTTGTTCCATTATTATATTTAAAAAAAGTTTAATCTATTAGTATGAACTTTGAAGAATTGTTTCAAAAAACAACAACTATTTTTTCTTTGCCTGAACCGCTGCTGCTACGAAATTCACAAAAATAGGATGCGGATTCGCTACTGTACTTTTATATTCCGGGTGGTATTGTACTCCAATGAAAAATGGATGATTTTCTATTTCTATAATCTCAACCAATCCTGTATCTGGATTCACACCTGAAGCTATTAATCCTGCATTTTGCAATTGCGCTACATAATTACTATTGTACTCATAACGGTGACGGTGACGTTCCGAAATAGTCTCTTTCCCGTAAATTTTGTATGCCAATGAATCTTGTTTTATATCACATTTCCATGCTCCAAGACGCATTGTTCCTCCTTTATCAGTAATCGTTTTTTGCTCTTCCATAAGGTTTACAACCGGATGGGAAGTATGCTCATTCATTTCAGTAGAATTTGCATCAGCATAGCCTACAATATTTCTTGAAAATTCTATAATTGCCATTTGCATACCCAAACAAATTCCGAAAAACGGCACTTTATTTTCACGGGCATAACGAACTGCTTCGATTTTTCCCTCAATTCCTCTTTCTCCAAAACCAGGAGCAACAAGAATTCCGTCTAAACCGGCTAATTTCTCGTTTATGTTTGTGGCGTCAATGTGTTCTGAATGAATAGAAATCACATTAACTTTGGTTTCATTTGCTGCACCTGAATGAATGAATGCTTCCAGAATAGATTTGTAACAATCTTGCATTTCTACATATTTACCAATCAAACCGATGTTTACAGTATGCTTTGGATGTTTCAATCTGCGTAAAAAAGTATTCCAGTTTTTCAAATCTGGAGCCGCTTTTTTAGGTAAATCTAATTTCTTTAATGCAACTACATCAAGTCCTTCTTCCAACATTAAATTTGGCACTTCATAAATCGTCGAAGCATCAATAGATTGAATAACAGCTTCTCTTTTTACATTGCAGAATAATGCTAATTTATTTCTTAGTTCTTCAGAAATTTCATGCTCTGTTCTACAAACTAAAATATCCGCTTTAATACCACTTTCCATCAACGTTTTAACGGAATGTTGTGTCGGTTTTGTTTTCAATTCTCCTGCGGCAGCCAAATAAGGTACCAAAGTAAGATGAATCACAATTCCGTTGTGCTCTCCTAATTCCCAAACTAATTGACGAACAGATTCTATGTAAGGTAACGATTCAATATCTCCTACTGTACCACCAATCTCTGTAATAACAATATCATAATCACCTGATTTACCAAGCAATTGCATTCTATCTTTAATTTCATTGGTAATATGAGGCACTACTTGTACCGTTTTACCAAGAAATTCTCCTCTTCTTTCTTTTTCAATAACCGAAAGATAAATTCTTCCAGTAGTAACATTATTCGCCTGAGAAGTAGGAACATTCAAGAAACGCTCGTAATGTCCTAAATCTAAATCTGTTTCTGCTCCATCATCAGTAACATAACATTCCCCATGTTCATAAGGATTTAATGTTCCTGGATCTACATTAATATAAGGGTCAAACTTTTGGATAGTTGTACGGTACCCTCTGGCTTGTAACAATTTTGCCAATGATGCTGCTATGATTCCTTTCCCTAGAGAAGAAGTCACACCGCCAGTGACAAAAATATATTTCGTTTGATTCATTCTGTTGTTGTTTGTGTTGTAGTTGAGTAAAAAACTTGGCAAAAATACAATTATAAATTGAGAAAAAGCTAATTTGAAAATGAGATAATTTTGAAATTTAAGAATTATTAAACGTTCCAATTTAAAATTCAGAACATTATTGAATTCATAAATTAAAGTGGTTTAGGGTATCTTTTTTTAATATTTCGTATCAATTCCTCTAATCCGTTCAATTTTAGCTCATATATCAATTGAAGCTGCTGCCCTAGCTCCCCTTTCGGAAATCCTTTATTGCTATACCAAACCACATAATATTCAGGCAAGTCAATAAGATACTTTCCTTCGTATTTACCAAAAGGCATTTTAGTATGAGCAAGTTTGATGAGTTGTTTTTGGTTTTGATCCATTTTTTTGAAGAAAAAAAAGAAAAAGAGACAAGAAGTAAGCTTTATTTAATAGTCTTACTCCTTGCCTCTTTCTTCTCTACTCTATTTTATTTCCAGTTAAAAATAATACGTTTTTCGATTTCACTATTTAAACTAAGAAAAACAGGACAAGTCATAGCAACTCTTTCCAGAATAGTTTTATTCTTTTGATCCGCTTCTCCATACATTTCAAAAGTAATTTCGATTACACCGATACGTCTTGGTTCGGCATTCATGATTTTAGTAACTTCAGCAGTGGAGCCTTTCAAATCAACTTCTAAATCACGTGCTTTTATTCCCATTACCGTCATCATACAACTTGCCAAAGAATTGGCTACGGTATCCGTTGGAGAAAAAGCCTCGCCTTTCCCATTATTGTCTAGTGGAGCATCTGAAATAATTTCATTTCTTGATTGTAAATGAATGGAAGAGGTTCTTAAATCCCCTAAGTAGGTTACTTTTGATGTCATTAGTTTGCTTCTTTTATAGTTAAATCAGTGTCATAATATAAGATATACACCCCTTTATTAATATAACCACCGTCTTCTTTTTTGTAAAATTCGAACTTATTATCTACTTGCTCTGTAGCTGTAGTTTCAATCGTTTCTTGATATTTCTTGTCTTGTGACAATCGCATCATAGTATCAAAAGTAATATCAAAACCTCGAGTTGCAAATGCACTAGGATAAATTTTGTTTTTCTTTTTAAATTCTTTTTCGAAAACTAAAGCTTCAGGAGATTCGTTTTCACGAGTAACAGAAGGATACATTAATTTCAATTTTGTTAAATTCACAAAACTAATTTCGTCTGTATCTAAAGTTTCATTTGGCTCCAAAATAACCAATTGTACCCTATAAGCAGCCATAGCACCTAACATAGTTGCCATTGTTGATTTAATCATTCCGGTATTTCCGGTTTCCATCACTACATAGTTTATTTTATCTTTTACAAATAAACTTTTCAAATTTTCAGCAGATACACCACCATTTGCAGTAAGCACTGAAAATTTTACATCTTTATGATTCTCTTTAATAAACTGTATAACCGATTCTTTTTTCTTATCAACTACCGCAATAATATTCCCATTCTTAGCTCTCATGAAATCGAACATAGCATTTTTAACCGCTGTGACAGTAGGAATCGTTTGAAGCATATTACTAAACGAATTACCTGTATCCTTTGACAAAGGTGAAATAACCGGTACTTCATTTGCACTTAATAATTCGGCTGTTTTCTCTACATTATTTTGATAAAATGGCCCAATGATAGCATCGGAATTTTCAAGATTATTTTCTTTAATAATTGCAACAATATTAGAAGTGTTTTTAGTTTCCTGAGAATCAAACACACTCACATCTATAGCAAGTCCAAGTTGTTTAGCCGAATCAATCGCTACCAAAGCTCCTGCATAAAAATCTAAAGTCATGTTCAAGAACTTGTCTTTTTTCAAGCGCATGGAAGTCGAATTGACCGTATCGCCCTCAATTTTTGAAATATTGAAAGGCAAAAGCAATACTAATTTTTTCCTACCGTTACTTTTCTTTGAGATTACAGCGTATTCTTTTTTAGTTTCCTGTGGGATACTAATCGTTGCCGGAACTTTTAAAATCATTCCTTCTACAACACCTTGAGATAAAGCAGGATTAAGAGTAATTAATTCTTCCTGACACATCCCTACCATTTTTGATAAACTATACAAGGTTTCTTTTGGTTTTACCGTGTAATTCAAATAATTGACTGCAGTAGAAACTTTTTCGGGACTGGCTTTTACAATTTCTTTTTTAGCTTCAACCACTGTGGCAGTTTTATCCTCTTTTTGTCTCGAAGTTTCGGGAGTTCCTTTGATAATTAATTTATAACCAATAGGCAAATTCGTAACTATTTCAGGATTTTTTTTCTCTAATTCTTCAATGGTAATACCGTATTTTTTAGCAATAGAATATTTGGTTTCTTTTGGAAGAACATCGTGATATACTGCTTTTGTTAGTACTGAAGAAGTATTTTTTTGTCCAATGTCGGAAGGAATAGTAAGAATTTGACCAATTTGCAATCCATCTTTTTCCAAAAAAGGATTTGCTTGTTTTAGCGCTTCGTCAGAAACACCATATTTTTTTTCGATTCCATACAAGGTTTCTTTTGGAGCTACTTCATGGGTAATCGCTTTCGCATTTGCCTTAGTTTGAACCGCTACTTTTTGTTTTCCGTTGCTTTTTGGAATCAGCAAAACACTATTGGGTTTTAAACCACTTAGCGCATCTGGATTTAATTGGTAAATATCATACGGAGTAACGTTGTATTTTATTGCAATCTGACTGATTGTCTCTCCTTTCCCTACTTTGTGCGTAGTCGTTTTTTCTTGTGAAAAAACGCTGTAATTAAAAAACAAAACCGTTATACAAATCGCAAAAAAATATTTCATCATTTTTATTTATAAAATTATTCAATCATTAATAACGGAACGGTATCAAATTTTATTCCAAAAATCTGATACCGTTTTATAGAGAACATTAAAAACAATGATGTTCAAATGATTACATTAAAATCTAAATTATTATTCCCACTCAATAGTTGCTGGCGGTTTTGAACTAATATCATACACCACTCTATTGACTCCTTTTACTTTATTAATGATATCATTAGATACTTTCATCAAGAAATCATACGGTAAATGCACCCAGTCAGCGGTCATACCATCTGTAGATTCTACTGCACGAAGCGCAATCACTTTCTCATAAGTACGCTCATCGCCCATTACACCTACACTATTAACCGGAAGCAAAATTGCACCTGCCTGCCAAACTTTATCGTATAATCCCCAAGATTTCAATCCTTCGATAAAAACAGAATCTACTTCTTGTAAAATTCTAACTTTCTCCGGCGTGATATCTCCTAAAATTCTAATAGACAATCCTGGTCCCGGGAAAGGGTGTCTTCCTAATAATTCTGGATCAATTCCTAATGAAGCTCCTACTCTACGCACTTCATCTTTGAAAAGCATACGAAGTGGTTCTACAATTTTTAATTTCATGTAATCAGGCAAACCTCCTACATTATGATGTGATTTAATAGTCGCCGAAGGTCCTTTTACCGAAACTGATTCAATAACATCAGGATAGATTGTTCCTTGTGCTAACCATTTTACATCTTCTATAAGGTGTGATTCATCATCAAAAACTTCGATAAATACACGTCCAATAATTTTACGTTTTGTTTCCGGGTCGCTTACACCTGCTAATTCAGATAAAAAACGATCTCCGGCATCTACACCTTTTACGTTTAAACCCATTCCTTTATATTGATCTAATACATTTTGGAATTCGTTTTTACGAAGTAAACCATTATTTACAAAAATACAGTATAGATTTTTCCCAATAGCTTGATGCAATAAAACTGCCGCTACTGTAGAATCTACTCCACCAGAAAGACCGAGAACTACTTTATCGTCTTGTAATTTTTCTTTTAATTCTGCCACCATTTCTCCAACAAAAGCATTTGGTGTGAAATTTTGAGGAACTTCTGCTATTTTTACTAAAAAGTTTTCCAGCATTTTTGATCCATCCGTAGAATGGAAAACTTCAGGGTGGTATTGAATTGCATAAGTTGTTTCACCTTCAATTCTATACGCTGCAAATTCCACATCATGTGTACTTGCAAGCTTTACTCCATTGGTTGGTAATACCTTAATACTATCACTATGGCTCATCCAAACTTGGCTGTTCTCTGAAACACCTTCAAAGAAAACTTCATTCTCTTTTATGAAAGACAAATTAGCTCTACCATATTCTCTCGTGTTCGAAGCAGCTACTTCACCTCCACTAAAATGAGATAAGTATTGCGCTCCGTAACAAACGGCTAATAAAGGTAGTTTTCCTCTAATTTGAGATAAATCAGGATGTGGCGCATCTTCTCCTCTAACAGAAAAAGGGCTACCTCCAAGAATTACTGCTTTATAAGATGATAAATCACTCGGAAAATGATTGTATGGGAAAATTTCGCAGAATATATTTAATTCGCGAACTCTACGCGCAATAAGCTGTGTATATTGCGATCCGAAATCTAAAATAAGTACGTTGTGTTGCATGCGCAAAAATACTTTTTATATTTTGAATTGAAAAATTGATTTTTGAAAAATATTCTTTTTATTTGTCTCACCTCAATTATTGTTCTAAAATCAAATCAAATAGCCTAAAAAAAACCCTTACGCTATAATTTACGTAAGTGAACTTAAGGATTCTAAAAAATTAATTTAAAATAAAACAACATCTAAATGAGAACAAAAATTTATTTATCAATAGTAACAGTAATGCTTTTAATTACTTCGTGTAATGTGATTGATGATTTATTGACTTTTTCGATAGACAATCAAACAACTTTTAAAATTGAAAGTGGATTTCCTCTTGGCACTGCTTTTAATGTGGTTACTCCAGATGTTACCACAAACTCAAGCTCCACTTTTGAAAACAACAACACCAAAGCTGAATTAGTAAAAGATGTAAAATTAACGGAGTTAAAATTGACCATCACAGATCCTAGCAATAAGTCATTCAGTTTTTTAAAATCAATTCATTTATACATATCAACTGATGCAAATGATGAAATAGAATTGGCTTATTTAGATGAAATTAATTCGACTTCAAATACCATAAATCTAACATGTACTTCACAAAAATTAGACAAATACATCAAAGCATCTTCATACAAAATAAGAACAAAAGCAGTTATTAAAGAAAGTTTGACACAAGATATAACGGTGAAATCTAATATGAAATTCAAAGTTACCGCTGATCCATTTTAAGAAATCAGCGATACTAAAATGCTTTTTATTCTTTAACAATTATAAACTTTCCTTTTACTCCTGCATCCCAATTTTCCCAAAAATCAGATTTAATAAATTTTCCTTCTGCATCATAAATCTGGAATTCAGCTGTATTTCCTCCTAACAAACCTTTGTTAAGAGCTTCAATTTCAAACGTGTTTATTCCTTCTTTAAAAAATATTTTAAATTCCTGATAATTTTCTTTCATTACTAATTTTTGTTCGGTAACAACACCATTAAGTGACGCTCTGGCTAAATCTCCATCAATCTGTCCAAAATCACGAAATTTAATTACAAAATATTTTGATTTAGTTCTAATTTCTCCAAAATTGACATCAATTTTAACTAAAAATCTAGAATCTTCCTTCAAACCCTGCTTGACTAATGTTTTATCTAAATCCTTTTCCATTTTATCCATATAGACATCTCCTGGATTAATAAAATCATTTTTTGGAGTCATGTTTATAGTATTTTCTTCTCCAATTTTCAATACTGAACTTGGGGTTTTAATTTCAGGACTTTTAAAAACATTTGGAGTATAAATTGGCGGTATATCAGTTTCAGGTGGAACTGTTTTTTTTATTTTAGGGGCATTATTTTTAAGTGGAATTGCTTTAAATTTTTTACTAAATTCAATCTGACTATAGCTTTTTGAAGAAATACCAATACTAATTATTATAAAAAAAAGAATCTGTTTCATAGTAAGAGAATATTGATAAGTCAATATTTATTGAAAATTTAAAACTAAAAATAATATTTAAACGACAAAAATAATATAAATTAATTTTATTTATTTATTGAATTTAAAAAAGAACATTCCTAATCTTTCATCAATATTAAGGTCCCTTTGAAATCTGTCCCAAGATTCCATTGACTGGCAGAAATAATACCTCCCTTATCATCAAACACTTGAAATTCTGCTGTATTAGGAGGCGCAAATCCTTCATTCAATGCCTCAAAATCAATCTTATTAATCCCTTTTTCTAATTTTATCTCAAAACCTTTAAAATCCCCATCCAAAACCACCTCATAATCTACTACTTTATCGTTTAAATATACTCTAATCTTATCGCCATCAACATAAGCAGCATCGCGATATCTTACTTTTGCTGTAAGAGAACCCGTTTTAAAAGTTCCCAAATTTTGGTTTCGTTTATAA
The DNA here is from genome assembly GCF_048286615.1 of Flavobacterium pasteuri. Taxonomy (NCBI): domain Bacteria; kingdom Pseudomonadati; phylum Bacteroidota; class Flavobacteriia; order Flavobacteriales; family Flavobacteriaceae; genus Flavobacterium; species Flavobacterium pasteuri. The sequence goes on from NZ_JBLVPN010000008.1 coordinate 185,641, forward strand.
GTAACAACAGCTGAATTTTCTGGTTTTTTAATAATTTTATCTGGATTTATAAAATTAATTTTTGGTACATCTAGAGAAACGTCTTGTTTCTTTATAACTTTTTGACTTGTTTTTTTTGGCTGATCTGCTTTTGGAGGTGTTTCTTTTTTAATTTTAGGAGCATTATTTTTAAGTGGAACGGGTTTAAATTTTGAACTAAATTCATTCTGAGCATATCCACTTAAGGAGATGCTTATTGCAATCATTAAAAATAAAATCCTTTTCATAACTTTTTTTAAATTAGTTTATCAGTGCTTGTAAAATTTTAAAATTAAAAAACGAATCATATGTGATGACTAATAATAGTATAATTTAACTTTCATTTATAACATTCAATTTTTAAATTTATTGCCTTCTAGAACATCTAAAATTCTAACAATTCTCAACAAAAATTGAAGTTTTTATTTAAAAATTACTGTATTTAATTTCAGTAATTTTTATAAATTGCAAATATTATGCCACACCAAAAATTGCATTTAAATAATGTAAAATAACACCTAAATACAATTAAAATGAAAAGAGAAAACATATTAACAGGTTCACCTTGGGAAGATAAAATGGGATATTGCCGTGCAGTACGCATTGGGAACATCATTGAAGTATCTGGAACGGTTGCCATTGTTGATGGTGAAAAAGTAAAAGCTGACGATGCCCATGCCCAAACACTAAACATTTTAGAGCGCGTAGAAAAAGTTCTGGAAGACCTGAATGCAAGTATGAAAGACGTCATTCGTACCCGCATCTTTACTACTGATATTACTACATTTGAAGCCATTGCGACTGCTCACGCCACGTTTTTTAAAGACATAAAACCAACCACAGGTTTCTACGGAATTAATCAACTCGTAGCACCTGAATATTTAGTTGAAATCGAATTTACCGCCATAGCCTCTGAAAAACCATTAATTCAAGAAGGATTATAATACTTTTGTAAAAAATACTTCTCTAATTAAGGTAATGAATTTAGAAAACGCTAAAAAAATAATGCTTGTTACACTCAAATGGATTTTCATTTGTGTAATGACAGGCATTTTTTCTGGATCGGCATCTGCCTTTTTTTTAGTGGCACTAGATTGGGTCACACAATATAGGGAACACAATAACTGGATGATTTGGCTTTTGCCACTAGGCGGACTGATAATAGGATTGCTCTATTATTATTGGGGTGAATCTGTAGCTAAAGGCAATAATTTATTGCTAGAAGAGTACGAGAATCCTCAAAAAATAATTCCGTTAAAAATGGCTCCCTTAGTACTTTTTAGCACCTTAATCACGCATCTTTTTGGAGGCTCAGCGGGTCGTGAAGGAACCGCAGTACAAATGGGTGGTGCCATCGCCGATCAATTCACAAGACTATCATCTCGAGCGCAGTCGAGAGATAAACTTGATACTACCGACAGAAAGACACTAATCATTCTGGGAATAAGCGCAGGTCTTGCCTCTGTTTTTGGTACACCTTTGGCTGGAGCCTTATTTGCTTTGGAGGTTCTTTATTTTAGCAAAATCAATTACAAAAGTATTTTTCTGTCGTTTTTAACGGCGTACATCGCTTATTTCACCGTTGAATTTTGGCATGTTAAACATACTCATTATAGCATTCCTATTATCCCTGAAATAAGTTTTACTGTCTTATTTTGGATAATTCCAGTCAGTATTATTTTTGGTTTAGCCGCCATGTTATTCTCCCGAAGCACCCATTTTTGGGGCGCTTTATTTTCGAAAACCATATCCTATCCTCCGCTTCGTCCTTTTATAGGAGGAATAATACTTGCTTTAGCAATTTACTTTGTTGGAACCACAAAATACATCGGTTTAGGAGTTCCTATAATTGTTGATTCGTTTTCTAATCCAAATGCTTCCTATGATTTTCTTCTAAAAATACTATTCACCGGATTCACGCTCGGAGCAGGATTCAAAGGTGGAGAAGTAACTCCGTTATTTTTCGTAGGTGCCACATTGGGAAGCGCTTTATCGGTTGTAGTTCCTTTACCCATCGCACTTTTAGCAGGAATGGGATTTGTGGCTGTTTTTTCGGGAGCAACTCACACTCCTATCGCTTGTACGGTTATGGGAATAGAACTTTTTGGGATAGAAAGTGGTGTTTTTATTGGCATTGCTTGCGTTATAGCATATTTTTCTTCCGGGTCCGTAGGAATTTATAATGCTCAAATAGTAAAAGGAGCAAAATACCATCTGTATCAAAAAATAAGAAGAAAAAACATGGAACTTTTGTAAAGCACAAACACTTTTTTTTAAAATTATAAAATTATTTTTTTGTAGTATTGTTCTTAATTCCATATTAATTTAATTTTACAGCAATGGCTTTTGGACTTCCCTCTACATCTTCACAATACATTCCTCTAAATAACTTATCTAAGTTGCAGCTTATTTACATAGCTATTGAAGTCTTTAAAAAACTGAAGTGGGACTTAACTCTAATAAATGAAAACGGGTTAAAAGCCCAATCAAAAAATGATTTAAACACTTGGAATGAAACCATTGTCATTACTTTAGAGGATCACGATCCTTTTATAGAAAGCTTTAGCAATGGAAATCAACTTTATGACCGCGGAAGAAATCAGAAGAATATTGATACCTTTTTGGATTTATTTTACGAAATAAAAAAAGAGGAATCCATTTTAGCATTAGACGAAAGTTCACTGAAAGATTTTATAAAATCTGAGACAACAAAACAGGATTCAGAGATAGAAAAAAATAGAAGTATTACTCAATTTTATTCTTTTTTCTCCATATTCATACCTACCAAAGATTATTTTATTACCCCAATTCTCATCAATATAAATATTCTGATTTTTCTTTTAATGAGTTTTTCGGGAGTCAATATCTTTGTACCAAAAACACAGGATATTATTGATTGGGGCGGGAACTTTGGCCCTCTAACAACCCAAAACGACTGGTGGCGATTGATTTCAGCTTGTTTTGTACACATTGGGATTTTTCATTTGCTAATGAATTGTTACGCGCTGGCGTATGTTGGTTTATTATTAGAATCCTACTTAAAAAAAAGAGATTTCCTGCTTACTTATCTTTTTTGTGGACTCATAGCAAGCTTAGCAAGTTTATATTACAATACCGATATTGTAAGTGCTGGTGCATCTGGAGCTATTTTTGGAATGTATGGGATTTTATTAGTATCTATCCTGTTTAAAACTATTGACAAAAAAGCAAATAGCTCACTGTTGCTAACAATAGGAACTTTGATTGTCTTAAATATTGCAAACAGTTTTAAAGAAGGCATCGATGGCGCGGCACATATTGGAGGATTACTTTCAGGAATAGGATTTGGTTCTATCTTAGCATTATTGGTTAAAAACAGAAAAATTGGAATTTCAATAGTCGCATCAACAACACTCATTCTAACTGTAGGTTTATTTACACTTAGTAAAAATTCAAAAGTATATATCTATCAAATCATGGAATATCAAGGAGGAATGCAAGATTTTGTAGATATGGAGAAAATGGCTTTAGAATCGTACACTACTTTTTATGGGGACAGTAAAGAAAATAAATTGTCTGAAATTAAAGACCGAGGCATTTATTATTGGAACGAAAACATCCTGCTATTAAAGCAACTTGACAAATTATATCTTCCAGAAGCCATACACTTACAAAATGAAACTTTAATTGAATATTGTGAATTAAGGATGGAATTCTATGAACTTGCCTATAAAAAATTAAACGAGAACACCGATAAGTATGATGCTAACATGACAGAACTTAATAATGAAATCAATACAATCATTATTAAAATAAAAAGCATTACTAAGAAATAGATTCCGAGATTTAATTCCAAATTAAAAAAAATTAAGACATTGATTCCCAATAAATTTCTTTTCATCCCAAAAACCATTTTGAAGAAAATAGAAATAGAAATATACTGCCTTTAATAATCCGTGAAATTCCTGTTAATGATTTCAACATTACATTAAAAAAATGTAATTTCGCAATCTATGAAAATACAAGACATTCAAGCGATACAGTTGTTATTATCAACTCCAAAAAAGATTGCCATAATCCCACACCGAGGTCCTGATGGAGATGCCATGGGCTCTACCTTAGGATTATATCATTTTTTATTAAAAAACAATCACCATCCTGTGGTGGTTTCTCCAAATGAATTTCCTGATTTTCTGGCTTGGATGCCTGGCTCAGAAACCGTAAAAGTTTACGAAAAGGACAAAGAAAACTGTACTAAAATACTGGAAGAAGCGGAGCTTATTTTTACTTTAGATTTTAATGCTTTGCACCGCGTAGGCGAAATGGAGAATGTTTTAGCCAAGTTGAAAGCGCCATTTATCATGATCGATCATCATCAAAAACCAGATGATTATGCCACATTTACCTATTCTGACACCTCGTTTGGATCTACTTGTGAAATGATTTACAACTTCATTTTATTTCTTGGAAAAAAAGAAGACATTGATAAAACTATAGGGACTTGTATTTACACCGGAATTCTTACTGATTCAGGTTCTTTTCGTTTTCCAAAAACAACAGGAACAACCCATAGAATTATCGCTGAATTAATTGATTTAGGTGTCGAAAATACGGAGATTCCAACCTTGTTATTTGATAACAGCTCTTATGGAAGATTACAATTATTAGGAAGAGCACTTCAAAACATGAAGGTATTAGCAGAACATCAAACCGCATACACTGCGCTTACTCAAGACGAGTTAAATGCTTTTGATTATGTAAAAGGCGATACTGAAGGAATTGTAAACTACGGATTAAGTATAAAAGGAATCGTTTTTACTGCTATATTTATCGAAAATAAAGAAGAAAAAATCATCAAGATTTCTTTCCGCTCACAAGGCGATTTTGATGTCAATCAATTTGCCAGAGACCATTTCAATGGTGGAGGACATCGTAATGCTGCCGGGGGAAAATCAGAAGTATCGATGGAACAGACGATACGAAAATTTGAAGGTCTAGTAACAACGCTAAAAATATAATAGATGTCAAAATTTAGTACGTTAATCGTATTTGGATTCTTTTTATCCATAATTGCTTCAAGCTGTAAACAGCATCAAGATGCCAGAAAGCCTATTTCACAGACTTCGGGAAGCTTTATGAAGAAATCAATCGCACGCAATAAAAAACTGGTTGCCAATGAAGAAACTCAAATTGAAGCTTTAATCAAAAGTGATCCTAACGTAAAATACATCGCTTCCAAAAAAGGATATTGGTATACTTATGTGACCAAGAATGACATTGATTCCCTTACTCCTAAAAAAGGTGATGTCGCTTTTTTTGATTACGAAATAAAGGATTTAAAAGGTGTTGTTATCTATTCTGAATTAGAATTAAGACCTCAAATCTATTATGTAGACAAACAAAACATCATGATGGGTTTGCGTGACGGTATCAAATTAATGCGCAAAAACGAACAAGTGAGTTTCCTTTTCCCATCAAATATGGGATATGGTTATCGTGGTGATGAAAAAAAAATTGGTGCAAATCAACCTTTGATTTGCACAGTAACTTTACGAGATTTCAAGTCGGAAGCAGTATATAAAAAAGAAGGCGAAGCCTCACTGAAAGTAATTCCTGCTCCTATCCAACCAGAAACTAAAACCGTACTAAAACCCAAAGACACTATAACCCAATAAAAATAAATTCGTATGAAAAAAAAGATTCTATTCGCACTGCTAGTTATTGCTTCATTTTACTCTTGTAAAGAAGAGCACAACAATCTTCCTGATGGTTTATATGCAAAAATAGAAACTAATAAAGGTGAAATAATTGTACAATTAGATTTCGAAAAAGCACCTATAACTGTTGCTAACTATGTCGCTTTAGCCGAAGGAAAAAACGAATTTGTTACCAATGAAAACCTTAAAGGCAAACCATTTTTTGATGGATTAAAATTTCACAGAGTAATTCCGGAATTTATGATTCAAACCGGAGATCCATTAGGAACAGGATCAGGAGATACCGGTTATAAATTTAAAGATGAATTTTCAGATTTAAGATTTGACAAAGGCGGTGTTTTGGCAATGGCCAATAACGGACCTACAACTAACAGCAGTCAGTTTTTCATCACACATCTTGCAACACCTTGGCTGGAGGGAAAACACACAATTTTTGGTCATGTGGTAGACAAAGGAATGGATGTTGTGAACAAGATTGTACAAAATGATTACATTACTAAAGTTACCATCATTAGAAACGGTGAAGCGGCCAAAAAGTTTAATGCCGTAAAAACATTCAATGATTATTTTTCAGTAGAATCTGAAAATCAAAAGAAAAAAGCAGCGATTGATGCTGAAAACAAAAAAATCTACGACGCTAAATACAAAGAAGTTCGTGAGCAAAAAATTGCTTATTTTGCTACTTTAAAAGCTAAAGCAACAAAAACACCTACAGGATTACAATACGTAATCACTAAAAAAGGCGGCGGCAAAAAACCTGCTAATGGTGCTAATGTTTTTATACATTATGCCGGTTTTCTGGAAGACGGAGAATTATTTGACACTAGTATTGAAAGTGTTTCTAAAACTTTTGGAAAATACGATGAAAACAGAGCCGCACAAAACGGGTACCAACCTATCCCTTTCCAAAGCGGAAGAAAAGATGGCATGATTCCTGGTTTCATTGAAGGACTGGAGCAATTATCTTTTGGTGATAAAGCGATACTTTTTATTCCATCTCGATTAGGATATGGTGAAGCGGGAGCTGGTGGCGTAATTCCTCCGGGTGCCAATATCATTTTCGAAATTGAATTATTGGAAACAATGCCTCAACAATAACCGATTAAAAAAGTTAGACCTTAAATATTTAAAAAATGAAATTTAAAATTCTGTTTTTATTATTTGTGGGAATGTTAAACCTGCATTCTCAAACTACAAAGAAAACTGTACCGGTAAAAAAACCTGTGACAACAGTTAAAGCTGCTGTAAAACCAATCGTAAAAGTAGCCGTGAAACCCATAATAAAAGCACCGGCAGTTATCGAAGGAATTTTTGCAACAATTTCCACAAACAAAGGAGACATTGTGCTTGAATTGGAATACAAAAAAACTCCGGTAACCGTAGCTAACTTTATTGCGCTTGCTGAAGGTAAAAACACTTTTGTAACCAATGAAAAACTAAAAGGAAAACCTTTCTTTGATGGTTTAAAATTTCACCGTGTGATCAAAGACTTCATGATTCAAGGAGGAGATCCCTCTGGAAACGGTTCTGGTGGACCGGGTTATGCGTTCAAGGATGAAATTACGGATTTAAAACACAACAAACCCGGCATCCTTTCTATGGCTAATTCCGGACCAACGACCAATGGAAGCCAGTTTTTCATTACCCATAAAGGAACACCTTGGTTAGACGGTAAACATACTGTTTTTGGTCATGTGACTGAGGGAATGAATGTAGTGAATTCCATTGCTGCAAATGATGTGATTACAAAAATTACCATCATAAGGAAAGGCGTTTTAGCCAAAAAATTTGATGCCCCAAAAGTGTTCGCAGATTATTTCAACAATAAATCCGAAGACCAAAAGAAACAGGATGCAATCAACGCTGAAAACAAAGCAAAACAAGCAGCAATTGAAACCGAAGCCAAAAAAGCATATACTGAAAAATACGGTCCAGTAGTAGCCGCAAAAAAAGCCTATTTAGCCACTACAAAAGCAACAGCAACCACTACTCCAACAGGATTAGCATACAAAATAATCCAAAAAGGAACTGGCGTAAAACCTGCAAACGGAACTACATTTTATTTCCACTATGCTGGTTATTTTGAAGATGGAACCCTTTTTGACAGCAGTTATGAGGACGTTTGTAAAAACTACGGAAAATTTGATGCAAACCGTGCCGCACAAAACGGATACCAAGCATTCCCTTTTGAAGCCGGAAAAAAAGACGGTATGATTCCAGGATTTATTGAAGGTTTAGAAAACATGTCCTTTGGAGACAAAGCAGTCGTTTTCATCCCGTCAAATCTGGCGTATGGAGAAAGAGGCGCCGGTGGTGTTATTCCACCTAATACAACACTTGTATTCGAATTAGAAATGATGGAAAAACAAACAACTCCAAAACAATAGATTTTAAAAAATCACAAATAAAAAACCCCGACAGACTTGAAAATCTGTCGGGTTTATTTTTATAATTTATTCGCACAAGAGGAGTAACTGTAATAAATAATCAGTTATTCTCCGTTTTATCCTCGTCATCTGCGTTCCATTTTAGGAGCTTTATTTCTTTCCGAATTTCCAGTCAAATTCATCTTTTTGATTGATAATTGCACCAATCTCAAATTTCACTACTTCATCAAATTCCGTTTGAAAAATAATCCAGTTTTCCTCATTGAAATAGTTTTCAAAAGTATCAAATTCTTCCTGAGTAAATTTAATGATTCCTTTGGCGGCCAAATCCTTCTTGACCTCACTAATTTTTCTATTGATTATTTTATTACCAAACAGCTCCATTTCAAGACTAGAAGCCACGATATACCCCAATTTGAATTCTTCCTCCACATAGAAAGTCAAACGCATTTTTAGTTTATTGTATGCAAAAATCACATTATCATCCTCGTCCTTGTAATTCCTGTCAGGTTTCCCGTAAATAGCGGTAACATCATTTTGTTTCATTCCGAAAATGAGCTTGTCAATTCCGTTTTTTGGATTTATTTTCATATTCATTTATTTGACCGTAAAGTTCGCAAAGTTTTTCGCAAAGTCCACTACCTTTTATATTTAAAAATTAATGCTACACAAATACTGCTACTGATTCTAAAATTTACAATTTGGGCGTGACCCGCTAAAAAAATCGGGTCGGGCTATCCGCTTTAATCTTTTATTCCGCTCCGCTTCCTAAAAGGATTTCCACTTTTATCCCTCACGCAAAAAAGCCTAATTACCATGAGAACCTTTCGCCTAACAAAACAATATTTGTAAAAAATCAGTATCTTTCAATCACAAAATCAACGCAATATGACTTGGGCAGCAAAACTGATAAAACACAATAACGAAAACAGAATCGCTGTTTATTTTGAAAAAAATCAAGACCTGATTGCCCGCATAAAACAAATAGAAGGAGCACGATGGAGCCAGCAAAAAACGGTTTGGCACCTCCCTGATACAATCGAAAACAGAGAACGTTTCAAGATAAAACCACTTACAAATTTGATTCCTTCACCCGAGGGGATAGCCCAAATAGAGAAATTCAAGCAATGGCTTCGCTCTAAACGCTATAGTGAAAGCACCATTGGTACCTATAGCGAAGCTTTAAAATCATTCTTAGTTTTCTACAGAGAAAAACCCGCTACTGAAATCAATAACGAGGATGTAATTATCTACAATAACGAGTACATATTAAAAAACAACCTTTCGGCTTCCTATCAGAACCAAATAGTTAATGCAATAAAGCTTTTTTTTATGACAATAAGAGGAACCAAAATTGACATCGATACAATTCATCGACCTAGGAGAGCAAAACTATTACCTAACGTATTGAGCAAAGAGGAAGTAAAATTAATCTTGAACGCACACAGTAATATAAAACATAAAATGATGTTGTGTTTAATTTACAGTTGTGGATTGCGTTGTGGTGAGTTATTAGCACTTCAGCCCGTTCATATTGACTCAAAAAGGAATATTGTATTACTTAAAAACGCAAAAGGAAAAAAAGATAGAATTGTACCTCTAAGCACTAAAATACTTGATATGTTACGACAATATTATAAAGTATGCAAACCCACTACTTATTTATTTGAAGGTCAAACAGCAGGCACGTCATACGATTCTAGAAGTTTACAATTAGTTTTAAAACAAGCCTTGCAAAAAGCAGGAATTACAAAACCCGCTACTTTACATTGGTTGCGACACAGCTATGCGACGCATTTATTAGAAAGTGGTACCGATTTAAGATATATTCAAGAGTTATTGGGGCATAGTAGCAGTAAAACAACTGAAATATACACCCATGTAAGTACCAAAAGTATCCAACAAATAAAAAGCCCTTTTGATGATTTGTAAGAATTTTTTAATATATTTGAAATCAATAAAGCGAAACAAACCTTCGCCAATCTACCCATAATTGGGTGTATAAACGAAAGTTTGTTTCGCCTATATACTAGTTGGCAGATATTTTAAAAAAAAACAGTACATATAAATTATGCAAAAAAATAGTCCAATTGAATTTATAAGAACGAAAGATTATAAATATGTCGAAGAAATTGGACAAGGTGGAACTGGCAGAACCATATTAATTAGAGATGAAATTATCGATGAAGATTTTGTTTGTAAAAAATACTCGCCATACAATGAGGACGATATTGATAATTACTATGATTATTTCAAAGGAGAAATAAAAATTCTTCACTCAATATATCACAAAAATATTGTTAGAGTTTTTAATTATTACTTATATCCTGAACAAAAAACTGGTTATATTTTGATGGAATATATTAAAGGTAAAACAATAGTTGAATATCTTTTACTAAATCCAAATAAAATTGATGATATTTTTATTCAAATTATAGATGGTTTTAGATATTTAGAAGAAAATAATATTTTGCACAGAGATATAAGACCAGAAAACATACTTATATCAAATGATGGTATTTTAAAAATTATAGACTTTGGTTTCGGAAAATTTATTGACTTTAAAACAAAAAATAAAAGTATTACGTTAAATTGGAGATATTCAAAACCGGATGAATTCAAAAAGGAAATTTATGACATTAAAACAGAAATATATTTCATTGGTAAAATGTTTGAAGAAATAATCAAAGAAATTGAAAATATCCAATTCAAATTTTCTAAAACTATTTCAAAAATGATTTTACCAAATTATGAGAATAGAATTTCTACATTTTTTGAAGTTTATCGAGATATTATTAGTGAAACTTCTAATGAATTAGAATTTATTGATCTTCAAAAAATGATTTATCAAAATTTCGCAAATAATCTTACAGCATTAATCAGTTCAGTTTCTGAAAAAAATGAATACCGAAACCAAATAGACATTATAATAAGAAAGTTAGAGGAGTTACATAAAAATTCTATTTTAGAAAATGAAATACAGAATACTAATAAACTTATATCCATTTTTATGCTTGGTAAATATAGTTTTTTTTCAAAAAAGGTATTTAAAGTAGAATGGTTAAATCAATTTACGAACTTACTTAAATCTGTATCAGAAGATAAAAAGAAAATTATTTTAAATAATTTGTGGGAAAGATTTGATGCAATCGAGAAAAAATATGAAACAATGAGAGATGATTTACCTTTCTAATAAAAACATCTGCCAACAGATAAGGTTTCGTTGCGGCTGCAAGCCGAACAATGAAACCTGTGTTGAACGGAACCGTTCATTGGCAGGAACTATGGAGTTATCGTAAAGTTTAGATAGAGAATTTCAAGAGGCAAGTGAGCCTCTTTTTTTGTGCGGTAAAATCAAGATGGTTTTTACGTGTTTTCCTTTGCCGAAGTTTCGGGATTAGGCACACATGCCCTTACCCACAAAATTAGCTTTTATAGGGAATAGTGTTTTGGCCACCGCCAAGATACCAAGCAGGTGGACCACGCTGGTCAAAAACCGCTATCCGATGTAAATTACCTGTATTGCAACACGGACATTTAGGCAAAAAAGGCTTCTTTTCTGCTTTTTCTAACACTTTTACTTTGAGTTTCTCTTGTAAAAGCTTAAGCTTTTGTCGCTTCCAAGTGCTGCTCAAAAAACCATAATGTCGTATTTTCACAAAACGTTTGGGCAAAATATGCAACGCAAAACGCCGAATAAATTCTTGATGAGTCAGTGTCATCTTCTTTTTTGCACCTGCTATTCGGTAATCTTTGTAATCAAAAGTCACATTTTGCCCGTCAATACTTTTAATTCTCTGGTTACTAATGGCGATTTTATGGGTGTAACGTCCTAGATATTCCACCACCGACTTTGTATTTCCAAAAGGTTTCTTAGCAAAAACAACCCACGGTTTTTTCCATAAATCCTGCCTGATTTGTTCGTATTGGATAGGTGATTTCGTTTTGAGTTTGGCGCAATATTTAGCCCTAAAAACTTTTGACAAAGCCTTGACTGGGAACAAGAATTTGCCATCGGTTCTTGTATTTTTCCACTGTCCATCTCTATTGATTCCACCACCGGGAACAATACAATGCAGGTGCGGATGCAAGCTCAATTGCTGTCCCCAAGTGTGCAAAACCGCAATCATTCCCATTTGCATTTCTTTGGCTTTGCCAAAGATTTTTAGTGTTTCCCATGTCGCTTCAAAAAGCGTATCGTAAACCAATTTTGGCTGATGTATCGCTAATGAATTGATACTATCGGGCAAGGTAAAAACCACGTGGAAGTACGGCACTGGCAAGAGTTCTGTTTCCCTAGCCTGTATCCAATCTTCGCGTTTGTTGCCCTGACACTTGGGACAATGCCTGTTGCGGCAAGAGTTGTAGCTTATGGTAATGTTTCCACAGTCATCACATGCATCGATATGACCACCCAACTCCGCTGTTCGGCATTTTTTAATGGCGTGAAGTGTGCGCAATTGCCACGTATTGAGTCCATAACTTTCAATTTTAGAGCCTACTTTTCGCAGTGCATCGGCTACTTCCGACTGCATTTTGCAAAAAGCGTATCGAGTGGACTAAAAATGCGCTGACTCTCCAGTTGGGCAATATGCAGGTATTCCATTGTAGTCTCAACATTCTGGTGTCCCAAAAGGTCTTTGAGGGTCATAATATCCATACCATCTTCGAGCAAATGCGTGGCATAAGAGTGCCGCAAGGTATGGGTATGAACTTCTTTGATTATT